>CACNAV010000005.1 GCA_902618535.1 uncultured Alphaproteobacteria bacterium
CCGTAAGATATAAAATATCAAATATATTTAAAATTTCTTTATTTATAATATCAATAATATTTTTATCTACAAATATTGTAAAATCACAAGAAGAAAATTCATCAGAAAATGATTTTAGCAAAGCAGAAAATGCTGAAGAAAAAAGAGTAAAATGGGGGACTGACGAATTTAAACTCGAACTCATTAAAGAAATGTCTTCGGCTAATATTGCACTCTTTATTGACGAACATTTAAAAACTATCACTGAACCTTCTCGTATTTATTACAAGTTTTCAAAAGAATCTACCAGAGAAGACAGTTTTACAGGAAACGTTGTTTTAAATATCGTCAAAGTCGAAGACGATAACACAAAACACATAACTTTTAGATATCTTAAAGGAAGAAACAAAGTAAGATTCCCACCACAAATTGGAGCTAAGGGTAACCCTGTTTTTATGCTTTTTTTTGAGAGAGATGCACGAGATATGCAAAGACTTACAGGCGGGAATGCACTGTTTTTTAGAAGCAGAATTAGACACACCATAGCAGCTACAGAAATTAAAGATGTAGAATTAGAATTCCAAGGTGATAAATTTTCCGGAAAACAAATTTCTTTTCAACCTTTTCTCGAAACTAAATTGAAAAACAGAGTTTCAAGATACAAAACCAAAAAGTTTGTTTTAACAATGTCAGAAAATATACCTGGTTTTATATTTAAAATAGAAACCTACATTAAAGATTTAGATGATCCTAGTGATATGGTTAAAGAAATTTTACAGTATCAGGGAGTTAGAACAAACAAAGAACTTCGAGATGAATATAAAAAAAGAAAGGATGAAAGCTAATGTTAAAAAAAATAATTTTAATTTCGTTTATAATGACAACTTTCTCTATAACATTAAAAGCCAATGATTTCCCAACTTTGGCTAAATCAGAATTTGTTTTTGCCTGCATGAGTTCAAACCAATCTAACAGAGACTTTATGGCTAAGTGCTCGTGTGCTATTGATGAAATTGCTAAAAGAATTAGTTACGATGAATATGCACAAGCTGAGGCCATCGCAAGACTATGGGAAGGAGCAAGTCCGAGAGAAGAGGCGTTTAAAAGTGTAGGTCTTTCAAAAGAAAGAATGGATAAGTTGTTTAAGGCTCAAGCTGCTTCAGAGCTTGAATGTTTTTAGAACTTTTTCGAAGCTACACTTGATAAAGGAAAATCACCAGCGTAATTTTTTCCTTCGCTATCCTCAACCGTAACTTTAAGTGGACTACCGGAATCATGAAAATGAAATGTGATAGCAGGATCTTCTGATAAAGAAATGTCTGGATAAGCTTCTAATATTAATTCATTGTCTTGTTCAATTTTTATGTAATTGACAAAATGAGCAGGTATTTCAGCTCTTGTTAATTGATTAAATTGTAAGCCTGAATAGTTAGGGTGACTTATTAAAAACTGAGCTTTACTTAGGGAATTACTATTACCGGTTTCGAAAAATTTCATTTTCATCTTACCTAATCTTGCCATTACAGCATCTTTGTCTGCCAGACTTGGCGCAGAGCAACCTCCTGCAGCTTTAACGAAATTTGAATTCATATATTTTTCTCCATTATTCATTTCAACAACAGCTCTAACATATGTGTATTTATCAATTCTAACTCTAGTTGTTAGACTTGCATTTCCATTTTTAGGTGTAAAGTTGAATTTTGAAACTAGTGGTGAAGGGTTTTCATCAACTATTAAAGTTAATGACTTTACAAAATACTCCTCACTTTGAGGCGTACTAAAGTTAATTGAAATTGGAACTATTGCTGCATCTAAAGCTCTGTATGGTGTATCTAGAGAAAACATGTGACTTCCATCATTTATAATGTCCTCCCCAAAAACAGCTTCTTTTAAATAGGTATTCCAGGTTACAGGCTCAGGAGATTTGTCTTTGGCAACAGCGCTAAAGTTGACTAATGCGAACAACACAGCAAAAAACAAATTAAAATATGAATTTTTTAGTTTAAAAATTGTCGTCATAATATGAAGGTAATTGTAAAACTTAAACAAATCAATGTCTAAAAAGTTTAGTATCATAAGTTACTGATATCATTGTTTTTTTTTTAAATCTGAACTTTTCCTTTCTGAAACGTTCATCTAGCATTCATTTACATGACATTTATCCACAGTTTTTTTCACAATTATTTTAAAACTTAAGTTACTGATATTAATAATGATTTTCATTAAACGGTAAATTTTTAGATTTTTTGTTCATGTGCTATTCATTTTTGACTTGAATATGAGACATTCACAAATAATATGTATACTGGGAGGAAATCAAACACTTAAGAACTTCTTTGTTCTGGTATTGATTCCCATGTAACCGGGTAGTTTCTACCCATTTATTAACCGTAATAAAGGAGAAATACTTTATGAGTATTTTGAAAAAAAGCATCATTGCTTCAGCTGCGTTAGCTCTTCCTCTTGCAGTAAGTGCTAATTCTAAAATTGAAAGAATGATGAAAGATCCTAGCCAATGGGTACAACAGTCTGGTGACTATGCTGGACATCGTTACTCTGCTTTGGATCAGATCAACAAAAGTAACGTTGGTAGCTTGAAAGTTGCATGGACTTTCTCTACTGGTGTTCTTAGAGGTCACGAAGGTGGTCCACTTGTTATTGGTGACACTATGTATGTACATACTGCCATTCCTAACATCGTGTACGCTTTAGATCTTAATGATAACCAAAGAATCATGTGGAAATACAACCCTGTAAAAGGTGGTAAGTATCCAGGTGGTGAAACTATGGATAGAGTTATTTCAGTTATGTGCTGTGATAACGTAAACCGTGGTGTTAACTATCACCCAAATGGTACTATCGTTCTACATGCTGCTGATACTTCAGTAATTGCTTTAGACGCTAAAACTGGTAAAGAGAAGTGGGTTACTACAAACCTACACGCTGGTACTGGTAAATACGGTGTTTCAGCTTCTACTGGTTCAGGTCAGCCTTTCATCATCAAAGACATGGTTGGTGTAGGTTGTTCTGGTGCTGAGTTCGGTGTTAGATGTAACTGGACACAGTATGATATCAACAGTGGTAAAAGACTTTGGAGAGCATACAGCATGGGTCCAGATAAGGACATGCTTGTTGATCCAAACAAAACTACTTCTATGCTAAAACCAATTGGTAAAGATTCTTCATTGAAAACTTGGCCAGGCGATGCATGGAAAATTGGTGGTGGTTCAATCTGGGGTTTCTACGGATATGACTCTAGCTTGAATACTTTGTATTACGGTACAGGTAACCCATCTACATGGAACCCAGTTGTTCGTCCAGGTGACAACAAATGGTCTATGACAATTAACGCTCGTAACCCAGACAACGGTATGGCTAAATGGTTATACCAAATGACTCCATATGATGAGTGGGATTACGACGGTGTTAACGAGATGATTCTTGTTGACATGAAAGTAAAAGGTAAAAATCGTCAAGCACTTGTACACTTTGACAGAAACGGTTTTGCTTACACAATGGATAGAGCTTCTGGTGAGCTATTAGTAGCTGAGAAGTACGATCCTGCTGTGAACTGGGCAACTCACGTTGACATGAAAACAGGTCGTCCACAAGTTGTTGACAGATACTCAACTGCACACCAAGGTGAAGATGTTAACACTACTAACATCTGCCCAGCAGCTTTAGGTTCAAAAGACCAACAGCCTGCTGCATACGATAGACTATCTGGTTTATTCATGGTTCCAACAAACCACGTTTGTATGGACTATGAGCCATTCAAGGTAGACTACGTTGCTGGTAACGCTTACGTTGGTGCTACATTATCTATGTACCCAGCTCCAGGCGGTACTCACTTAGGTAACTTCATTGCATGGGATGCTGACAAAGGTAAGATCGTATGGTCTAACCCAGAGCCATTCTCAGTATGGAGTGGTGCGTTGGCTACAGCTGGCGGAATTACTTTCTATGGAACATTAGAAGGTTATGCTAAAGCTGTTGAAAGTAAAACTGGTAAAGAACTATTCAAGTTCAAAACACCTTCTGGTATTATCGGTAACTTCATGGCTTACTCTCATAAAGGTAAGCAATATGTTGGTATCTTATCAGGTGTTGGTGGATGGGCTGGAATTGGTCTAGCTGCTGGTCTTACTGATCCAACTGCAGGTTTAGGTGCTGTTGGTGCATACTCTGCACTAAGTAACCACACTGCCCTAGGTGGTGTATTAACTGTCTTTGCTTTACCGTAGTAGCAGGATAGAAACTTGTTTAAAAGAGCCCGGACTATATTGTCCGGGCTTTTTTTTTGTTAAAAAAAAATCAATAAAGTGTTGCGTTTTACCAGTAATTTACAATATAAATAATATAAATAGATTTAATCAATAAATAGGGATGAAATTATGAACTCAAACTTTAATATACTTGCAATAGCTGTGTTTCTAATGGTTGGTTTTGGCGCTAAAGCCATACCTACACCCGAAGCTGTGGAACCGGCTTTTGACAAAGATGATAATCCAACATATGTAATTAAGTACGGTAAAGGTGACAGATTAAAAGCTGACGGAACCCCCCTTAATTTAATTCAAATTAAATGTAAAGATAAAGCTGTTGATATGGTTTCTGAAGAAGATCTTGAACAATGCAGAGCTGACGACAGTCTTGTTGAAATGCAATATGGATGGATGGATTTTGCTACTTATAAAGGCTGGAGAGCCTATCACGCTGAGTGTCATGTTTGTCATGGACCTGATGCAATGGGCAGTACCTATGCCCCCTCCTTGATGGTATCATTGCAGGAAGGCTTATCTTATGATGACTTTTTTAATGTTATCATGAACGGTAGAGGTGAAGCTGAAGGAGCACAAAAAGGAAATGTTATGCCTGCTTTCGGTGCTAATACTAATGTTGCCCCTCACGTTGAAGACATGTATAGATATGTCAAAGCTAGAGCTGAAGGTAAGATTAGAAGAGGTGTAAGGTTACCTAAACTACCAAAATTTAAAGAAGCTGAATAAAACTCACTTATGTATATTCTATTATTGATTCTTGCATTGGCTTTTAATGTTCAAGCCAATGCCAGAGAATCTGCAATCGAGGCTGTTGATACTCAAAACCTCAGGGTTTGCGCAGACCCGTCAAACCTTCCCTTTTCTAACGAGAATGGAGAAGGTTTTGAAAATGACATTGCCGAGCTACTCGGAAAAAAGCTTAACATACCCGTAGTTTACGAATTTTTCCCTCAAGTTATCGGATATGTAAGAAATACTTTAGATAAAAAAAAATGTGATATAATTATCGGAATTACTGCCAGTAATGAATTAGTATTAAACACGGTGCCCTACATGAGGTGGTCGTATGGTATGGTATTTCTTAAAGATAGTGGCATTGAAGTTGATAGACCAAACCATCCACAGCTTGCAGATTTAAGCATAGGTGTGCAAGCAGGTACCCCGCCTACTTTTGTATTACAAAGGTATAACCTTATGGGTAAAGTTAGACCCTACCAACTTACATTTGACCCTAGAAAAGCTGTTATAGGAGAATCTATGGTTGAGGATTTAATAGATGGTCTTGTAGATATTGTTTTTATGTCAGGGCCAATTGCGGTTTACTATTTAGAAAAAAAAGGTTATGACAGCTCTAAATATACATTTATCCCACTAGAGACTACTGATCAAGGTTGGGGAAGAATGGATTATTACACCACTATGGGCGTCAGGGCAGGTGAAACAGATTGGAAGAAAAAGCTCAATAGATTTATTAAAGAAAATCAAAAAGATATTGATAAAATCCTCTTGAAACATAAAATTCCAACTCTCAGTTTGTATCCTGGTAAGAGAAAAAAGAAAGATAGTACTACAGATGCTTTGATTAAAGGTAGAGCCCCTGTACAATGATTTTATTTAAAATCAAAATTCCATTAAATTAATAAACTGAATTTATAGAACCAAAGTTATTTGACCCACTTAGTGGGTCACTTAATTCAGTGATAGAATGTTAGATTTATTTAAGGAAAAGAATAATTAACGGTAAAGAAAAAATTGTCTGGTCTAATTTTTATATTAGACCAGAGCGTTTAATAATTTAGAGACTTCCTAATAGTTTATCTCTTTTCTTCTTAGATTTACCGCCTGATACTTTAGCAGACTTTATAGCATCCATATTAGACGTGTCACCGCCTACAACGATTAAACCAATCATACCCATTGCTGCATGAGGGGAACATTGATACAGATAAATTCCAGGGACAGTAAAAGTCATAGTTACTGGTTTGTTCATTTTAGTTTTTTTTGGAAGCTCATAGCCACTTGGACCAGCAAGCATCTCAACATTGTGACCTTTATCGGTAGGAACCCATTCAATGGTTTGGCCAGCGTCGATCTTAGCAACTTCTTGGCTATAGACCATTCTTTTTTTTGTCTCTGGGTTTTTGTTTAACATTTCAATGGTTAGGTCTGCAGCAAATGTACTTGATGAAAATACAGCAAAAACAAATGCTAAGAAAAGCTTTTTCATATTATATCCTTCTATTAATTATTTCTATTAACAATTATTTAATAATTTAATCTCAATTTGTCAATCACAATGAAAATGGCTTTCATCACGCACGAATGAAAAAATTCCTATATAGGAGAATTAAATCTTACACCATATCTTCTGTAAATAAATTCTGGTGGAGCTCTTCTTGCTTCCTCTGCAGCCATTGAAAATATTTCGCTATGTAAAGGAGAAATTGAGCAAGCTGGATCTGTATTCTTAGCATCTCCTGTTAACGCCATTGCCTGGCAACGGCATCCACCCCAATCTATTTCTTTTCTGTCACATGATTTGCAGGGATCTGGCATCCAATCTGTGCCTCTGTAAAGATTAAAGGCCTCTGAATTCTCCCATATCCATTTCAGGCTTTTTTCTCTAACGTTATCAAATTTTAAATGGGGAATTGTTTCGGCCGCATGACAAGGTAGTACATCTCCCTTAGGGTTCATATTTAGAAATCTTCTTCCCCATCCACCCATACAATTTTTAGGGTGTTTAGCATAATAATCTGGAATTACGTAATCTATTACTAATTTACCTTTTAGATCAATTCTTGCTTTTTCAACTATTTCAGTTGCGTGATCAAGTTGTTCAGGGGTGGGAATAAAAGCTGCTCTATTTTTAAGCGCCCACCCGTAATACTGAACTTGTGCAATTTCAACTCTTTCAGCGTCAAGGTCGAGTGCCATTTGAATGAAGTTTTCTAAATTATCAATGTTTTGTCTATGAACCACGCAGTTACAAGTTAAAGGCAAATCAACTTCTCTAACCCACTTTGCAACTTCTAATTTCTTTTCATGACCACCCTTAAACCCACCTATCCTATCGGCATTCTCTGTATCAGTATCTTGAAAAGATAGCTGAACGTGTTCTAATCCTAATTTCTCAAGTTTTTTTAATCTATCTAAATTTAGAAGTACACCAGAGGTAATTAGATTGGTATAAAGTCCTTTTTCTGTACAATGTTCAACAATATCTTCAAGATCGTGTCTTACAGTAGGTTCTCCTCCTGAAAGATGTATTTGATGCATGCCCATTTCAACTGCCTGATCAACTACTGACTTCCATTCATCCGTGGTCAATTCCCCTGTTTTTTTTTCAAGTTGAACGGGGTTTGAACAATAGGGACATTGTAAAGGGCATCTATGGGATAGCTCCGCTAATAATGCGAGTGGAGCCTGAATACCGTGTTCAGATGCTTTTTTAAGTTTTGTTTTATTTATGTCATCCATTTTCTTGAATAAAGCCTTTATCTGATAAATCCTGTAGCATTTCTTTTACGTCTGTGAGGATAGTCTCCTCTGGCGCATTAAATTTTTTACTTAGTTCGCTTGCAATAATTTTCACTGTCTTCTCTCCGTCGACCAATTGGAGAATTTCAACTGCAATCGGGTCCAGTTTAACAAGTCTTTCCGGAGCAAGAATAACCCATTCTTTTCTTGCTTTATTGAACCTAAACTTAACATGTTTAGGAAATTTTGGAATAATATTCTCATTTATTTTCAGTATATCTGTCATTGAAATCTTCTGGCATAAAGGAACCTGGTGGAACATGCCCATTTATATATGAATGATATAAAGCATCTTGCATAACCCATAGAACATCAGTTTTAAACTTCAACGCTTCACATACAGACTCTTGTTCCTCTCTAGTTTTTGCATGTTCAATTGCATAACCTAGAACAAAATCGGCATCATCAGTTGCTTGATCAACTCTTTTCTTGAAATATGCCATTGTAACATCATTAATAAAATCGTAATTTTCAAGCATACCCACAATTCTTTCTTTGTGAATTTTTGGTGCAAAAAGTTCTGTTAATGATGATGTCACACCTTCCAGTAAAGATTTCTCTTTAACAAAAGTAACATAAGCATCCACAGCAAAACGAGTAGCAGGAAGTATTCCTTCTGTGGATTTAACATAGTCTCTATCTAAATCTAAGCCGTCTGTTAACTTATACCATCGCTCAATTCCACCCTCATCGTCCTTTCTTCCATCATGATCAAGAATCCTTTTAATCCAAACTCTCCTGAGGTCCGGGTCTTTTATTCTAGACATAAGCGCAGAGTCTTTTATTGAAATATTAATCTGATAGTAATATCTGTTTAATGCCCAAGCTTGAACTTGTCCTTTGTTGAGCATCCCGCTATGTAACAAATGGTGAAACTTACAGTTATCGTGATATCTCTCTTTTCCAATGTTTCTAAGCTTTTGTTCAAACTCTTTGTCAGTCATTGGTGTTAATTCATCTTTAAGCTTTATTGCTGTATTATTCATAAATTTATCTCCATTCCATCATAACTTACTTCCCATCCATTTTCCTCAACAATTTTTCTTTCATCAGAATTAGGAATTAAAATCGGATTGGTTGTATTAATATGAATATAAATCTTATTTTTAATATTTAAATCTTTAAGTGCATGCATAGACCCATTTTCTCCTGAGTTATTCATATGTCCCATTCTTTGACCAGTTTTTTCTCCAACTTTTGAACTTGCCATTTCATCATTCTTCCATAAAGTACCATCAAATAAAATCATTTCTGAGCCACTTATTCTATCAGCCAAGTCATTGGTCATTTCAGCACAGGCTGGTATGTAGAAAAAAAATTTACCATCATCTTTGGATGATATTTTCAAACCAATTGTGTCTCCCTCTTGAGTTCCAAAGTTTTCCCCCTTTGATTCATCTTCCAACCATAAGGCAATCTTTCCGGGAACTTCAAACGCTTCAACCTCAATACCCGAACCAACATTATCTTTGTTTTTTAATTCAAAATTTGTGTTCATTGACATCTCTCTTCTATCTACATAATCAGGGTTTAAAACATTAAAAATTGAATTTTCTTTTAGCACAGAGTGAACTCTTTTATGTGCATAAACAGATAAATTTTGTCTTTCCCTGAGAGTTAAAAGACCAGCGACATGATCAACGTCTCCGTTTGTTAAGACAACTCCGCTTATAGGACTGTGCCTAAGATCTTTTTGGGGATGCATTTGTTTGTTTTTTAAAATTTGGGAACCTAGATCAGGAGAGGCATTAAAAAGGAACCACTCCTTATTATTTGAGGTAACGGCAATGGATGATTGTGTTCGAGGGGTGGTGCCATCTAATCCTTGTCTTACAAGTTTACTTACGTGACTATTACAATTCCATTGAGGTGAACCACCACCTGCTGCAGAACCTAAGACAAGAACTTTAAGCATAAAATTATTTCCTCATTATAAATTTAGGTTTAAAAAAAATTTAACACTAAAAAAGTGCCCCTCAAGGCTAATTAGACTCAAGGGGCTTATCTTTTGCTTAAGCTAAGATTACTTCTCAGCGCAAGCGTAAGAGTTGATTTCTAGACCTACAGAGATCTCAGAAATCATTGGTTTAGTCCAAGCCATAATTTACTCCTTTTATAGTTTGGAACTCACATAATTGTGAGTTGGAACATTTATACTCATTAAAGATTAAGATAATCTGATTCGATTATTCATATTAGATTCATTTATTAGAACCAATCTAAGTTATTGCAAGTACGAAAGTATTTTTCTCGCCTGATAACCCAACCTTTGGGTATTAAAAACAGGCTCTTCGCATATGTATTCGGTTAATCTAGTGCGCTGGTCAAAAACTCTAGTATTCCACTTAAGCTGAGCAGATGCTTCAACAAATTTTGGGTCTTTTTCATCTAATTTGGCTTTTCTATATTTTCTAATCAATTTTGAGGATGAGCCTATCGCCTTCCTAATTGATTCTTGCCTGTCAACGAACTTTATTATTCCGATATATTGTCTGTTTCTTCTATCTTTAGCTTTTTGATAAAGACCAGCAAATAAGTAAGTTAATTTTTGTTTTTGTTCTGGTTTTTTAATTAATCCAAAATAGGAATATTTTTTTGCGAATTCTTCAATAAGTTCAACTCCCACAGTTTCCTCTAATACAGGATCAGCAAGCTTATTTACATATTCAATCACATCATCATCCTTCCACCAATCTTTAAGTTCTTGCTCAATTGGAGGACCTTGCCAAATCGCTGTTAGATTAAGTTTAGGGTTATAAACCTGATCGCATGGCCACTTTTTTGGCGGCTTTTCGGGTGCGTTGGCGTAAACTACTGTAGAAAACGTCAAAATCACAGCGCCAATAAGAACTTTAAAAAAATTATATTTCATATCTCTTCTCCTTATTATTTAGTTATTTAACTATAAACTTTCCAACCATTCCTTTACTTTGTAAGCCCTCTATTTCAAACTCATAGTTTCCAGGACGAATAGGAACAAATTTAATTTCAACCTCGCCCTCTCTTTCTAACTCAATTTCATTTATAACTGGAACGTCTAACTCTATTCCCTCTATTTCGATAGACCTTACCCATATGTTCCTAAAAAAATCCTCAGCTTCAATTTCATATTCTTTAAAACCCATGCTTGAAATTTCAAGTCTATAAGCTTTTCCAGTCTCCATTTCAAAAACCTTTTGCGACATATCGTAATCACTTGTGTCTGAGCCAAGTTTTAGTTCTAATTTTTTTGCTCGAATTGCAAGATCTCCTTTAGCCAAAACTAATGATGAGATAAAAAGAGTTATAGAAAAAAATTTAAAAAAGTTGGTCATGTTATTTTCCTCCTTTTTTCTGAAGGTTTCCTCTAGCAGGATCATATCCCAAAATTGACAAAAATAAAAATATAAATGTAAATACAAGAATACCGATAGTGTACTCTATATTAATTTGTGAATACAAAGAAAATCTAATTGATTCTACTGCGTACGTAAAAGGATTATAAAAACAAACATAATATAACCACTCACTTGTCTCTTCTATTTTCCATAAAGGATATAGCGCTGATGAGGCAAAAAACATTGGAAAGATGACAAAGTTCATTACACCTGCAAAATTTTCTAATTGCTTTATTGCAGATGATAAGAACATTCCCAAAGATCCTAGCATCAAACCCGAAATTATTAAGGCAGGAAGGATTGTAAAATATCCAGAAATTGGAGGTATTATATCCCAAAACGAAGCAATAATTAAAAAAGCATAAACTTGAAGAATGGAGACAAAAACACCAGCAAGTAATTTTGATATTAATAAAAACCATCTTGGTATAGGACTTACTAACATGGTTTTCATACTTCCCATCTCTCTGTCGTAAACCATGGACAACGAACTTTGCATACCATTAAACAATTGGATCATAGCGATCAAGCCCGGTGCTATGTAAACCTCATAGGGTATATAGGTTTCATAAGGAGGAATAATAGCGACTCCAAGCACAGACCTAAAACCTGCAGCAAAAATTCCAAGCCAAACTAGTGGTCTGACTAGGGCAGAAAAAAAGCGTTCTTTTTGATGAACAAATCTCAAGGCTTCTCTCAAAACAATACCTTTAAAGCACCTAATATATACTATTAATTCCATACTTATTTAATCCCAACTAATTTGTTAAACGCATCCCGTATGTTTTTTGTTTTAGTTTTTTTAATAACTTTTGATACATCTCCAGACTCAAGAACTTTTCCCTTATCTATAATGATTACCTTCTCTCCTTTGTCAATTTCATCAATCAGATGGGTTGCCCAGAGAACTGCTAGATTATTTTTTTTACATAATGTTTTTACATGATTTAAAATCATCTGTCTTGAACCTATATCTAAACCTACTGTCGGTTCATCTAATAATAATAGTTTTGGTTTATGAAGCAGTGATCTGGCAATTTCAACCCTTCGTCTTTGTCCACCTGATAGCGATCTGATTTTGTTTTTTATCTTGTCTTCTAACTTGATTCTAACAATCTCATTGTCAATCCTTTTATTAGCATCTAAAGAACTAATTCCATGAAGAGACGAATGATATTGAAGGTTTTCTCTCACGCTTAAGTCAAGGTCAAGTGTTGGCTGTTGAAAAACAACACCAATGTTTTTAAGAGCATTTACTGAATCTTCCCTTACATCAAATCCATAAATCTGAATAGAACCTGAATTATTATTATAAAGTCTTGTAATTAAGGAATAAAGAGTGGTTTTACCAGCACCATTTAATCCAAGAAGTACTGTGAAGTCGCCAGAATTAATATTTAAGCTAACATCGTCAAGTGCAGTGAATTCACCAAATTTGTGTGATACATTTTTTATTTCTAATGCAACAGTCATTATTCTAGATTTAGTTTGGAAGAATCTAATTTGGACCTATAACAACACCCCATGGAAATCTTCCAACTTTAATCGACTTTTCAACTTTAAGTTTATCAACATTAATAAATGAAACATCGTTACTAACCCCATTTGTGCTTAGTAAGGTTTTTTGATCGGGAGTGAATGCTAACTGCCATACTCTCTGACCAACAAGCAAATACTTAATTACTTTTTTTGTTTTCTGATCGATAACTGCAATTCTGTTAGCCGGTCCAAGTGCTACAAATGTATATTTACCATCGTTAGTATGTCTGACGCCAACTGGCTGAATACTTTCTTCATTAACTCCAGGAATCTCAAACCCAATAGTGTGGGTAACTTCTTTGGAGCTTGGGTTAATGACTTTAACTGTGCCTCCAATTTCCGCAGAAACCCAAACTTCTTTATCGTCAGGTGTAAACATTGCGACCCTTGGTCTTGCATCAACCAAAACATTTTCTACAATCTCTAAAGTTTCGGCGTTTATGAAGTGAGCCATATTAGTGGTTTCGGAGGTATTAACTAACAATTTTCCATTATTCGTTAATCCCATTCCTTCAGGTTCTACACCAACTGGGATATCATCAATTATCATTTTATCATTCATGTCAACAACCGTAACCATTGCATCGTCTTCATTAGCTATGTATAAAGTATCGTCATCAGGAGATAATATAAACAGTTCTGGATCTGGGCCTGATGGTAGATGATATTTCAATTTCATTGTTTTTGCGTCTCTAACCTCAACCCTATCATCGTCTGATGCGCAAATAAGTACTAACTTACCATCTTTAGACATAATTATTCCTCGAGGTCTTTGTCCAACCTTTACTGTATTAATTACTTTTTTCTTTTTAATATCAATTACACTTACAGTATTATCTTTTTCATTAGTGATATAAGCAAGGTTAGCACGAGTACTCGAGAAGCTCATTGTAATAGAAAATACAAGTGTTAAAAAAAATTTAATCATTAGAGTAATGTATTAAAATTTTTAAAATTTACAAGTAGATTCGGGTTGATCTTTTCCCAGAGTATCAAGCTCACTTACTGGATGAATATAACCCTCCTGAGGAGAAACAGAGACCATTGATCTTGGTGCGGCTAATAATACAGGCTGCCTTAACTGACCATTCCAGGGTCTAAAAGATACTTTTACTCCTTTGTAGGCCCCCAAACCAAATTTCTCACCTAATAAATATTTTTGAACCTCTTCGACATCATTAGTTTGAGTTCTTGTAATTGTTTCTCCTATAGCTCGAACTGCTGTCCACGCATGATAATCAACTTCTGTCATCCACCTACCACTTTCTCTTCTAAATCTATTTTGCATCTGAGTTGCACCCCATTGCTCGTGAGTACGATGCCATGAATTTGGTTTCAGTCCTTGTGTGCCAGCAATAGGTCTAGGATCCCATGTCCTGTATGCAAGATATTCTCCAAACTCTCCATCTTCATCAGCAACAACAAGAACATCATAGTTTGCACCTTTGGTGAAAATTGGAACTTCTTTTCCAGCTGTTCTTCTTAAATCTGCTGTAAAATCCCAAATTTTTTCTTCTTTAATTTTTATGTTAAACTTTTTGGCAGAACTTTTAAGTGCATCGGAATAAATCCGATCATTTTTATCAGGCCCAGTAACCAAAAACCATTTTTTCCATTTTTTCTTTACTAAATACTGAGTTAGTGCATCTGAAAGGATAGAATAACTTGGTGGGATATGAAAGAAGTTTTTCCTACAATTCTCATTTCTTAGGGAATCATTTTTTGCCCTGATGTTAAAAACTATAACATCATCAATTTCTGGAATTTTCATTAAAGACAGTAATTCTTCTTCATTAAGGTCTACAACAAAAAATTTTTTTCCTTTTTGCAATAGTTTTCCAAATTCTGTCTCTAAATTCTCTTCTAATAAAATTCTATGAAATTCAACTTTGTAATCATGACCTAAAAACCTTCCCGTTGTTAAGTTATCTTCAATTGCTAGTTTAACACCATAAAATCCTTCATCCTCTAAAATAGGATCTAAATTTGATAGAACTGGTGGTAACTCTCTTTCTTTTGAAACAAAAACAATATCAGTTGTAAGTATAATTTCTTTTTGGAATTTTTTCTCCCCACGCTTTTCTCTCTGTTTCTTTCTTTCCTCATCTGCTTTTTTTCTTTCCTCAAGTTGTTGTATAGATAATTCTCTGACATCCACAAAAAAAGGAAAAGAAAAAGTAATGCAAATTGTAATAATTAAAAAGAACTTTGCTCTCATAATTTTACTCACTATAAATACATTTTAATAAATGTTAATCTAAAAGTTAAAATGAATAAAAAAAAACTTTCAACAAATCTAATCAGAGCAGGAATTAACAGATCCAAATTTATGGAAACAAGCGATCCCCTTTTTCTTACATCAGGATTTATTTATGAGTCTGCCGAAGAAGCAGAAAAATCTTTTAAAGAAGAAAAAACAAGATTTATGTATTCAAGGTTTGGTAACCCTACTGTCGAAGCATTTCAAAAAAAAATGGCAATCTTGGAAGAAGCCGAGGAATGTTGGGGAACTGCAACAGGAATGGCAGCACTTTTTACAATTTTTATGTCATATCTTAAAGCTGGTGATAGAGTTGTATCAAGCAAAGCACTTTTTGGAAGTTGTCATCACATTGTTACTAAAATTCTCCCAAGATTTGGAATAGAAACTGTCCTTGTGGATGGCACGGATTTAAATCAGTGGGAGAAAGCCTTAAAAAAAAAAACTAATATTGTTTTTTTTGAAACGCCTTCTAATCCATGTCTTGATCTTGTTGATATTAAAGAAGTTTCAAATCTTGCTCACAAAGTAGGCGCCTTAGTTGTTGTTGATAATGTTTTTGCAACCCCAATTTTACAAAAACCTCTAAATCATGGAGCAGATATTGTTATGTATTCAGCAACAAAACATATAGATGGTCAGGGCAGGGTTTTGGGAGGAGCTATTTTAGCATCGAAAAAGTTTTGCAAAAATTATGTAAAACCTTTCATCAGAAATACAGGGCCATCGCTTAGCCCGTTTAATGCATGGATACTATTAAAAGGTATTGAGACTTTAGAACTTAGAGTAAACCGCCAAACCAAAAGTGCAAAAGATATAGTTAAATATCTGAAACAAAGTTCAAAAATAGGCAGGATTTACTATCCAACAGATTCAGGTTTTCTACAAAAACAAATTACCAAAAAACAAATGATAGATGGTGGTTCAATTATTTCTTTTGAGCTCAAGACTTTGAAAGAAAAAGAAAAAAAGGTTACTTTTTCATTTTTAAATAAACTAAAACTAACAGAAATATCTAACAATTTAGGTGACTCTAAAACACTTATTACTCATCCATATACTACTACACATCATAAATTAACTTCAGATGAAAAAATTAGTTTACGCATAACGAAAAATTTGGTTAGACTATCTGTTGGATTAGAAGATTCTATTGATATTATTGAAGATATAGACAACGCACTTAAGAAAGCTGAAAAGAAATGAACCTCAAATATAAAGTAACAATCTTAGTTGAACCTACATATTTAGAAGATCATTCAGACCCCGCTGAAGATTCATACTTATGGGCATATACAGTTAAAATAAAAAATAATAGTAATGATACTATTAAGCTTATTAGTAGACACTGGAAAATATTTGATTCTAATGGAAGTTATCGTGAAGTTAAAGGAAAAGGAGTGGTTGGGGAACAACCAGTTATTCATCCAGGACATGAATTCGAATACACTAGTGGAACTCCTTTAAAAACAAGCTCGGGGTTAATGCACGGGAGCTATCAAATGGAGGATTTTAAAGGAAAGTCTTTTGAAGTTTTAATACCACCTTTTTCTCTTGATGTTCCAAATAATAATACAAAGTTAAACTAGCTGGTGATAGATAATTTAAAATCATCATTTTTTGTAATTGGGAATTTATTGATATTTTTTTCAATATATTCACTGATACCAGGATTGTATGACTATTATTTAAACGGATCTGATTGGGTGGTTTTCTTTGTTATTTCTATTGTTTGTTTTTTTACAGGATTAAATATTTCATTTACTTTTAAAAAAAAAAATCAAGATGTTGAGGTATTATCAGCATTTTTATTAACACTTATATCATGGATAATCTTAACTATCATTGCTGCTATCCCTTTTTTTTCAGGCTCTCCGAATCTCTCATTTGTTGATTCTTTTTTTGAATCAATGTCCGGACTGACAACAACCGGGGCAACAATCATTCAAGATTTGGATAATACAGCTAAATCAATTCTACTTTGGAGAGCAATGTTACAATGGCTTGGAGGAATAGGTATCATAGTTATAGCAATAGCAATATTTCCTATTTTGAAAATAGGAGGAATGCAATTGTTTCAAACTGAATTTAGTTCTAAAAATGAAAAAGTACTTCCTAGAACCACACAAATTGCAGCTGCTATTGGTTTGATTTATCTTCTTCTGACAATTCTATGTAGCTTTTTTTTGTATTCTACCGGACTTTCAATTTTTGATAGTCTTGCTCATGGAATGACAATTATTGCAACTGGCGGCTTTTCAACAAAAAATATGTCAATTGGGTTTTTCGATTCCATTAGTACGGAAATTGTTGTTATGATTTTTATGATAATTTCTTCGCTACCATTTATTTTAATATTTCAATCAATAAGAAAAGGAAACGGAGAATTTTTTAATAATTCACAAGTACAATTTTTTTTAGGGTTAAATATAGTTGTTATTTTTCTTGTAATGATATGGCTGCAAAAAAACTATGAAGTAGATTACCTTGAGTCACTTCGAATAGCTTCCTTTTCTGTGGTTTCCATAGCAACAGGAAGTGGTTTTAGTACATATGATTTTAGTTTGTGGGGTACATTTACAACCACCTTGTTTTTATTCATAATGCTCATTGGAGGATGTTCGGGTTCGTCAAGTTGTGGATTAAAAGTTTTTAGAATTCAAATTCTTCTTAGATCATCAATAACCCTTATCAAAAAAATTATTCAACCTAGGGGAATTTTCATTCCAACCTACAACTCATCGGAAATAAGTGAAGAAATATTAAATTCTGTTACAGGATATTTTTTTCTTTACTTACTTATTTTTGGGATATTAACTCTTTTATTATCTTTTGATGGACACGACTTAATAACCTCCTTATCTGGGTCAGCTGCCTCTTTAGCCAATGTTGGTCCTGGTTTAAGTGAAATGATTGGACCCGCTGGAAACTATTCGTTCATGTCTAGTTTTTCTAAATTTTTTCTCTCAATTGGAATGCTTGTTGGAAGACTTGAGCTCTTTCCACTGTTAATTTTATTTTCTCCAGAGTTATGGAAGAAATAAAATTAGAAATTTTCAAGGCACCATAATAAAATTGATTGATGAGCGTACAATCTGTTTTCAGCTTCATCCCATACAAGTGAGTTTTTTCCGTCAATAACTTCATCAGTTACCTCACAACCTCTGTGAGCTGGAAGACAATGTAAAAAAAAAGAATTCTTATTTGTTCTTAACATCAGTTCTGAGTCAACTCTAAATTTTTCAAATTTTTTAAGCTTTTGTTTATCTTTTTTAATTCCCATTGATTCCCATGTATCAGTAATTACAACATCAGCATTCTTTACAGCTTCAGATGGTTTGTCAAAGAGGTTGACATGGGATGATTTAGATTCTTTAAGAGTTTTTTTTGAAGGGAAACAACCTTCAGGACATGAAATGTTTAGTTTAAAATCATAATGGTTTACTGCTTCAATCCAGGAATTACAAACATTATTTCCGTCACCTATCCAGGAAATTTTTAATTTATTTATATCCTTAAATTTTTCTTCTAATGTCATTATATCAGCAACAATTTGACAAGGGTGGCTATTATTTGTCAGTCCATTGATTATGGGAACATCAGATAACTCTGAAATCTCATATAATATTTTTTCATCAGACCCTCTGTAAAGAATTATATCGACGTATCTACCTAAAACTTTTATGGTATCTTGCAGAGACTCCCCACGCCCTAACTGACTTTCGTGCTGGTCTAAAATAACTACATCTCCATTTAATTTTTTCATTCCCACTTCAAAAGCAACCCTTGTTCTAGTCGAAGGTTTTTCAAAAATCATTGCAAGAATTTTCTTCTCCTCTAAAAACTTCTTACCATAATTTTTTTTAAGAAAATGACCCTGTTTTATAATTAACAACATTTCTTTTGTTGAGAGCTTATTTATATTCAAAAAGTGTCTCATATTTTTTTTTATAAGTTTTTAAAAGCTTTGTTTATTTTTAATATTGCTTCATCAACATGCTTTTCTTCAAGAATTAAAGGAGGTAAAATTCTTATGATATTTTGACTAGCTTTGACTGTTAATAATTTATGATTAATCATCTCTTTAATTAAAATTTCATTTTTAATTTTTGATTCTATACCCAACATTAATCCCTTACCTCTTATACCTGAGACTAAAGTGGGATATTTTTTTATAACCTCCTCATCTAATCTACTCTTTAAATAATTACCAACTTTTATAACATTTTTTAAAAAATCTTTATTCAATATATAGTCTAATACAACTGTCGCGATCGACATTGCAAGAGGGTTCCCTCCAAAGGTTGATCCGTGAGAACCAGGGGTCATACTACTTGCAGTTTTTTTATTCATTAAACACGCACCAAGAGGAAAGCCACCTCCAATACCTTTCGCAATTGGAACAATATCTGGTTTTATTTTTGCCCATTCAAAAGCGAAAAACTTTCCAGTTCTTCCCAAACCGCATTGCACTTCATCAAGAATTAACAATATATCCCTTTCATCACATAATTTTCTTAACCCTTTTAAGCAATCCTCAGGAATAACTCTAATACCTCCCTCTCCCATAATAGTTTCTACCATAATTGCAGCCGTATCTTTATTTATAGCTTGTTCTAAAGCTTCATGGTCCCCGAAAGGTACCTGATCAAATCCTTCAACATCTGGACCAAATCCTCTGGTATGATCAGGGTTCTTAGCTGCAAAAAGAGATGCTAATGTTCTTCCATGAAAAGCACCTTCAAATGTGATGATTCTATTTTTTGATGTATAGCCCTTTTCATAAAAAAATTTTCTGGCAACTTTAATACTTGTTTCGGTTGCCTCAGAACCTGAGTTACAAAAAAAAACATCAGAGGCAAATGAATTTTTAACTAACTTGTCAGCCACAGTTTCTTGTCCAACTACTTTGAAGAGATTTGAACAGTGCCAGATTTTTTCACCCTGACTTTTTAGAGCGTTTACTAGTGAGGGATGACTATGGCCCAAACAATTAACTCCAATTCCACTTGTAAAATCAAGAAATCTAGTGCCATCTATAGCATAAAGATAAACACCATCACCATGATCAACCTCAATATCAATTGGATTATAAACTTTTAAAACACTCATAACTAAGTTTTTAAACCAAACCCTTTTTTAAATACAAAAATTGTTAAAAATAAAAAGAACAAATTTATCAAGGCCAGTACTAGAATACCGACTGAGATATTGCTATCTCCATATCCAATAAATCCAGTTCTAAAACCATCAATCATATAGAAAAATGGGTTCCAATGTGCAATAAAATGCCAGAATTCAGGTAACTTTTCTACCGAATAAAATGTTCCGGAAAGAAAAGTTAATGGCAGGATTATAAAATTTGTTATTGAAGCCATGTGATCAAATTTTTTTGACCAGATACCGCACAATATTCCAAGGTTTGAAAGTAAAAATGAGGAAGAAAATGCAAAATAAAAAATAATCGTAATGTTACTTATCATTATTGGAATAAACAAAAAAATAACAAATGAAACTGAAAAGCCTACCAACAGACCTCTTGTAACACCACCTAGTAAATATGAAAAAGTTAGCTCATACTCAGATAGAGGTGGCATAAGAACGTCAACAATATTTCCCTGAACTTTTGATATAAGAATTGAAGAAGAGGTATTAGCAAAAGAATTCTGCATTATTGCCATACAAATAAGTCCTGGTGCAAGAAATTCAGAAAATGAATAGTTGTTTGTATTTAGGTATTCCCTATCTATTGAGATTGTAAAAATTACATAAAATAATAAAGTTGTAATTGCAGGCGCTAAGATTGTCTGAGCAAAAACACTAAAGAATCTTTTTACTTCTTTAATATAAAGTGTATAAAAGCCATACCAGTTAAAACCTCTAAAGTGTTTAATTTTTACAAATTTTTGCATACAATAATTTAATAATAAATATTTTAATTAAATATGATCTCAGAATACCTCAAAAAGTACAGTTATTATTATTTAACAAGATACTCCGTTACTAAAAAAAAATTTGAGAATATATTAAAAAGAAAAATCTCAAAAGACTATTTTCAAAAAAAAATTTCAATAGAGGAAAAGAATCAATATATTACTGAAATTCCTCTAATAATTAAGCATCAAATGAATAATGGATGCTTTAATGAAAAAAATTTGATAGAATCAAAAATTAATTTCTTAGTTGAAAAAGGGTATTCGTTAAAGAAAATTAAAGCTACATTGATAAAGTTAGCTTTCAATAGGGAAATATTAGACTCAACAATGTCCAACTTGCGTTCCAATGAAAACTTAGATTATAATTTGATGGAAAATTTCTTTAATAGATCAAAAATATTTATTAATAATGCTCAAAAAAAAAATGATTTTAAAAAAATACATTACAAATTTATCAACATGGGTTTTGAATATAATAAATCACTAAATTTTCTAAAAAAGAAATTGAACTTTTATGATTACCCTTGACTCTTTAAATAATCTTCTAGCAGAATTAAACAGAAACACTTTTTTTGGTCTTAAGGTATCAGATATTTTATACTCTTTAATTGTATTTCTATTTTTTATAATTATTAAAAACTTTTTAATTAATTTTTTTACTAAGAAATTTTTTGTTTTTTTTAATTTTAATAAAAAAAATGAAGAATTTGCTAAGAATGTCTATGGACCACTAAATTTATTAGTTGTTGGACTTGCAATTTTTTTAGCCTCAACCTTCCTCACAGAAAATGAAAAAGTAAGCGAGTTTATATATAAAATAAACGTTTCTATTTTTACAATCGTCACCTTTTGGTTTTTAAGCCAAATAATTAAACCGTTTTTTTCAAAAGTTAAAGCAATTGAACAAATCCTTACTAAAGATTTAATCGAATGGATTACTAATTTTCTAAAAATATTAGTTTTTATTTTAGGTTTTTGTGCAGTACTTGAATTATGGGGCATAAGGGTTGGGCCTATTATCGCTGGGCTTGGTTTATTGGGGGTTGCTGTTGCCTTGGGTGCTCAAGATCTCTTCAAAAATTTAATATCAGGTGTTCTCGTTCTCATAGAAAAAAGGTTTAAAAAAGGTGATGTGATTATTGTCGAAGATACAATAGAGGGTTCGGTTGAAAAAATTGGTTTTAGATCGACAGCAATCAGGAAGTTTGACAAATCCCTTTGCTTTATTCCAAATAATCAATTTGCTGAGAAAGCAGTGACCAATATTACTAAAATATCAAACAGACGAATAAATTGGATTATTGGTCTTGAATATAAAAGTACAACTAAACAACTGAAAACTATCTGCAATGATATAGAGAATAAAATTATTAGTAGAACAAAGAATTTTAGTGTAAACGAAGCAACGCCAGTTATAGTAAAAATTTTTGAGTTTTCTGATAGCTCTATAAATATCCTAGTCAGATGCTTTACAAAAACAAATGACTATAATCAACTTCTTGAGGCAAAAAATGAGCTTGCTGTTGATATCAAAGAAATAGTAGAAAAAAGAGGGGGGGCTTTTGCGTTCCCATCGCAGTCAATATATGTCGAAAAAAATTAGAGAGGCCTTGACTCTAAAAACTCATTAATTTTTTATCAAAGTTTTCCCACACACCGTTTTTTCCTTCCCAAGAACCTCTTGTTGCGACTTTGGAATATTCAGTGGCTCTAGCCTCGAAAAAATTAGCGTGTTCTACTCCGTTCAGTATTTCAGTTAACCAAGGAAGAGGATGTTTTTTAATACCAAAGATTGGTTCTAGTTTTAATTGCTTCAATCTCCAGTCTGCGATGTATCTTATGTAGTTTTTGATATCATGTGGTTCCATGCCCTCAACTGGCCCAAGTTCAAAAGCAAGATCTATAAAATTATCTTCTAGGCTTACAACTTTTTCACAACATTCAATAATTTCGCTTTTTAACTTTTTAGTCATACATTTTGTTTCTTTAACAAACTCATGGAAAAGTTTAATCATTCCTTCACAGTGAAGAGATTCATCTCTTACTGACCATGTTACAATTTGTCCCATTCCTCTCATTTTATTATGTCTTGGAAAATTTAGAAGCATGGCGAAACTTGCAAAAAGTTGCAAACCTTCTGTAAATCCTCCAAACATGGCAACAGTCTTAGCTATTTCATGGTTTGAGTCAACAGTAAATTGTTGCATATAATCATGTTTATCTGCCATTTCTTTATATTTTAAAAAAGCAGAAAACTCTGTATCAGGCATGCCAATTGTTTCTAGCAAAAGTGCGTATGCTGCAATATGCACAGTTTCAATGTTTGAAAAAGCGGACATCATCATTTTTACTTCAGTTGGCTTAAAAACTTGAGAATACCTTTCCATATAATTATCGTTTACCTCAACATCAGATTGAGTAAAAAATCTAAATATTTGTGTTAAAAGATTTCTTTCATTGTCATTTAACTTTACTGCCCAATCTTTACAATCTTCACCTAATGGAACTTCCTCAGGCATCCAGTGAACTTGTTGCTGTCTCTTCCAAAAATCGTAGGCCCATGGATATCTGAAGGGTTTATATGAATGTGAGGAAGTAAGCAATCCTACTTTTTCTTCAATTTTCTCTTTAAATCCATCCATGATTTTTCTCCTTCAAGCCTATTGACAAGACAAGCACTCCTCATAATCTGTTTTTGTTTCAGTTATATTTTTTTCAGGCCAATTACTGGTATTATCACCTTCCACACCTGCATAGCTAGCCCGTTGAATAGACTTAGATCTGCAATAATAAAGGCTTTTAACACCAAGCTCCCAAGCCTTCCAATGAAGCATCATTAAGTCCCATTTATCGATGTCAGCCGACAGATAAAGATTTATTGATTGGCTTTGACATATAAATGGTGTTCTGTCAGAAGCCATTTCAATTATCCATCTTTGATCAATTTCAAATGCTGTTTTAAAACAATCTTTTTCTTCGGATGATAATTCCTTAATGTGTGAGACAGATCCATCATTTTCTAAAATACTTTGCCATGTGATTTCGTTATTTATTCCCTTATCATCAAATAATTTTTCTAAATATTTATTTTTTACTGTGAATGATCCTGACAATGTTTTATGAGTGTAAATGTTTGCCGGAATAGGTTCAATACATGCACTTGTTCCTCCACAAATAATACTTATTGAGGCTGTTGGTGCTATAGCTAACTTATGACTAAACCTTGCTTTCACATTCATTTCTTGCGCATCAGGGCATGCACCTTTTTCGATAGCAAGAATCACTGAAGCTTTATCTGCTTCTTGCTTTAAATGTTTGAAGAATTTCATGTTCCAACTTTTTGCTAATGCGCTTTCAAATGGTATTCCCTTACTCTGGAGAAAGCTATGAAACCCCATGGCACCCAACCCCACTGACCTTTCCATTTTTGCAGAATATGCAGCATGTTTCATAGAGTCAGGAGCATTTTTAATAAAATCCTCTAAAACATTATCGAGAAACCTCATAATGTCTTGAATAAAATTTTCGTCTTTTGACCATTCATCCCATTTTTCAAGGTTGACCGAAGACAAACAACAAACTGCCGTTCTTTCCTTACCATGATGGTCAAGACCTGTGTGGAGCATTATTTCACTACACAAATTAGATGTTTTAACTTTCATCCCTTTTTTCATTTGGTGTTTAGCCATGTTTTTATTGACCGTGTCAATAAATACTAAATATGGCTCACCAGTTTGCATTCTAGTTTCTAAAATTTTTTGCCATAATTCTCTAGCATTAATTTTTTTTAAAGTTTCATTGGTTTTAGGGCTTCTTAATGAAAACTCCTTATTATTTTTTACACATTCCATGAACTCATCAGTGATATTGATGCCATGATGTAGGTTAAGGCTTTTTCTATTGAAATCTCCAGACGGTTTTCGAATCTCCAAAAATTCCTCAATTTCGGGATGATGAACGTCCAAATAACATGCCGCCGAACCCCTTCGTAAAGAACCTTGAGATATAGCAAGAGTAAGAGAGTCCATTACTCTAACAAAAGGTATTATACCAGATGTTTGACCAGATTTTTTTACAGTTTCTCCAATTGACCTAACTTCTCCCCAATAGGTACCGATTCCGCCTCCGTTTGAAGCTAACCAAACATTTTCACTCCATGTTGAAAGAATTCCATCAAGGCTATCATGAACAGTATTTAAAAAACAAGAAATTGGTAGACCTCTTTTTGCACCCCCGTTTGATAAAACTGGCGTCGCTGGCATAAACCATAACTTTGAAATATAGTCGTAAATTCTTTTTGCATGATTATCATCATCAGAATAGCATTTTGATACTCTCAAAAACATATCCTGAAATTTTTCGCCAGGAAGTAAATACCTGTCCAAAAGTGTAGCTTTTCCAAAATCTGTTAAGTTTTCATCTCTTGAATAATTGGGCTTTAAAAATGACTTTTCTCTAATATCATTTTTATTTAACGTTTGGATTTTTTTATCCAAAGGAAGAACATTAAGAGAAGTCTGGTTTTGCATAATAATTTCCTACGAAAGTTTTAAGAACACTATATATAGTAATAAATGTTTAAATAATGTCAACTACTAGTATGTAAAAAGATTTTTGGCGCGCCCGGAGAGAGTCGAACTCCCAACCTTCTGATCCGTAGTCAGATGCTCTATCCAATTGAGCTACGGGCGCTTAATTAAAAAAATTATACAAAGAAGTTGGTAAAAAAAAATTCAAAAAAAAAAAAGATAGAAAGCTAACGTATCAATAATTAATATTTTTTTGTTTATTTTAGATTTTTAATAGGATATATCTATTGTTATTTGTTAACAAAATTTTATGATATTAACTAATTAAGTCGAACAAACATATATATATGAAAAATCTCACTAATCCCCTAATTTTTTTATTCTTTCTTTCAACCTACTCTTGTGCAGGAGTTCAGGACGTTGTCTTTCCATCTTTATCAGATGAGGAAGTAGTTGCTCCACCTGCTTTAGAGGATGTTCCAGCTACAATTGAATCCGCTGAGTCTCCTACTCAAGAAATACCACCGTCACAATATGCACAGCCGCCAGTAGGTCAACCACAAGTTGCTTATGATACTGGGCCCACCGGTACTTTTGTAGGAGGAAAAATTAATCAATTTAGAGCTGATTTATCAAGCATTCAAAACGCTGTGTCATCACATAACAATGATTTTTTAAGATTCAAAGATCTTGTTGATGAACAAACCTCTGTTTATCAAGGTCTTTCAAGCGCTATCCGCTCTAGATTACAAATTGGCACAACCCCTGGAAACCCAATTCTTGTTGGACAATGGAATGATGCACAAAGGGCACTCGAAGACATACAAAATAATGTGAATAATTTACAAATTGTAAATAACCGTGTTACAGCCGATGCTGCACTTATAACACATTTGAAAAATGCAATTAATTCAAGTTTCTTTATTTCTGGAGCTATAGATGAAGATCACAATCAACTGAAAGTACTCAACGATGACGTTCAAAGAACATCAGTTTTATATTCCCGCTTAATGGACGAATTAGAAGAAAAGATTTCTAGAGAAATCCAAATACTAAACGCTGAGAGACAATATATGAAAGAGTTATCTGCAGATGTTGAAGTGGGTAAGTTCGGTGGAAGAGTTTCCGCTCCTCCAACAAGAAGTTCTCAATCCACAGGCACACAAAAAATTGAAGAGCAAGGATCGATTGACACAATTAAAATCGCTCCACTAAATTATGATAACGCCATATTAGTAATAAAATTCGATGACACTAACTTCGACTATTCAACAGCTCTTTTTGAATCTATTTCTAACGCTCTTGAACAAATGCCCTCAGCTAGTTTTGAGGTAGTAGCGGTTAGTCCTACTGGTGGAGCAAGCTTTGCTGAAAAAGCCAGACAGAGAGCATCCGAAGTTTTCAACAAAGTAGTGGAAATGGGTGTTCCATCCGAAAGAGTTTCCTTGGCATCTTCCAATAGCACTTCAGCACAAGCTGAAGAAGTCCACATTTACCTTAAGAATTAATTATCCTTCTATTTCATAGTTTTAATCAAACCTTTTTGCTCAACTAATTTCTTTCTTATAGAAATGTTATCTATAAGTCTTATCCCATCAATCGTTATTGAGATAAATATTCTACTTTTGGACGGCTTACTGTCTAGCTTAGATAAGTTTTTTTCTTTAAGAATTTCAATGTAATTTACCTTTTCAAAACCTTGCTTTAATAGTTTTAGTCTGATTGAGTTTAATTTTTTCTTTTTAAACCCAAAGTTTTGAATATCAAATTCAATTGCCTTCAAGGTCTCAAATATGATTTTAGTAAGATGTTTTTTTTTACCACTAATCAATCGATTGCGAGAAGACATGGCTAAACCATTATTTTCTCTAAATGTTGGTAAAATAATTACTTTTGTTTTAAAAAAAAAATCCTTGATTAATTTTTTAATCACTAAAATCTGTTGATAATCCTTTTGTCCTAAGATCAAAAAATGAGGCTGAATTAGGTTTAAAAATTTCAAAATTATTAGTGCAACTCCCGAAAAATGACCTGGTCTATCTTTACCACAGAGTTTTTTTCCTAACTGCCCAATATCTATCGATAAAGATGTGTTGGCAAAATTTTCTTTGGGTAAAAAAATTAAATCAACATTATGTTGTTTTAATAGTTCCAAGTCCTTCTTTAAGGTTCTAGGATAATTCTTAAAATCATTTTTCTCAGAAAATTGGAGTGGATTTACAAATATGCTTACCAGTGAAACATAATCTTCTTTTTGAGATTTTTTTATAAGACTTAAATGTCCTTCATGAAGATTTCCCATTGTGGGTATAAAATTGATAGTTTTTTTTCTCCTTATTTTTTCTAAAGTTTCTGTTAACACTTTTATAGTTTGTATTATCATTTTACTTATAATAATTTTTTTTTTGAGGATATTTTCTTTTAACTACTTCTAGTGAAAATTTTTGAAATGCCCGAGAAATAATCATATCCAAATTCGAATATTTTTTTAAAAATTTAGCGTCAAAATCTGTTAAACCCAGAAGATCCTCTGCAACAAGAATTTGTCCATCACAATCGGAAGTAGCTCCAATACCAATTATAGGAATATTTGAATTTTCCATCAACTTTTTAACAACTGGCTCAATCGTACACTCAACTACAACTGCAAAAACACCAGCTTTTTCCAAGGAAACAAGGTCATTCAATATTTTTTTTTTCTCATTTTTTTTTCTTCCATAAACTGGATACTTACCATTATGTTGTTGTGGTAATAAACCAATGTGACCCATAACGTTAATTTTTTTTTTAATAAGAAACTTTATTGTATCAAAAAAATTTTCTCCACCCTCTAGTTTAACAGCGTCCGCTCCAGTTTCTGATAAAATTTTTTTGGCATTTTTATAAGCTGATTTAGCATCCCTTTCGTAAGTTCCATATGGCATATCTACAACAACCATCGCTCTCTTAGCTTGCTTCACAACAGCTTTTGCATGTTGAGAAATTAAATCGATGCTTACTTTTCTTGTTGAATTGAATCCATATAGAACGGGTCCAACAGAATCACCAACTAAAATTATATCTGCATATTTGTCAGCAATTTTAGCAATTGGTGCTGTGTATGATGTAATACAAATAATGGGTATTTTTTTTTTAAATTTCTCAAATATTTTTTTTTTTTTAAAAAACATTAGCAAATTTTTTTTTATAAGATTAGCATTAGGTTTTTTAAAGTAGCATATTTTATGATTATAAAGAGAATAAAAATTTTCCTATTAATATTTTTACTTTTTACAATCCATTCAAACTCATATTCAGATGATATCTATATTGATCCTGAACCCTATGCAACTGACTCAACCCATAATAACAAATATTATGAAGGGTTAAATATAATTGTAGTTACAGCTAATGACTATGCAACAAAAATTGGATATGAAATTCTTGAAAATGGAGGGACTGTTTTTGATGCAGCTATTTCTATTCAAATAGCCTTAGGTCTTGTAGAACCTCAATCATCTGGGCTTGGAGGAGGTCTATTCATTACCTTTTTTGATAACAATTCAAAAAAAGTTATGACATATGAAGGTAGAGAAACTGCCCCAAAAAATATTAATCAGAATTTATTTCTTGATGAAAATCAAAAACCAAAGAAGTTTTTTTCTGCAGTGGTTGGAGGATTGTCAGTTGGAACACCTGCAACACTCAAGGCTTTATATGAGCTTAACAGAGACTATGGCACAATTGAGTGGAAATATTTACTTCAACCAGTCATTACCCTAGCTAGAGAGGGTTTTATCCCGCCAAAAAGGCTTGTTAGTGCTTTAAAAAAAGAGAAATACTTATTTGAAGTAGAACCTAATTCAAAATTTAAAGAAATACTAAATAACCCAAATAAAAAGTTTTTTAATTTAGACTATGCCAATACATTAGAAAAAATATCAGAAAATATTGAGGACTTTTATAATGGTCAAATAGCCTCAAATATTGTTGAAAAAATAAAAAGCTCTAAAAATCCAGGTTTCATGACTAAGAGAGATTTATCCGATTATAAAGTTCAAAAAAAAAGTGCATTATGTCATAAATTAAAAAATGAATTTAAAGTTTGTGGACCTAGTTTACCTTCATCAGGAACAATTTGTGTACTTCAGGCCTTAAAGCTTTATGAAAGTTTGTTACATAAAAATAAAATAGTAGGATCAAAAGAAAAATTTAGATTGAAACTATCTATAATAAATTTTGTATATTACCTTAGAGACAAATACCTTGGAGATGATAATTTTGATATTGTAGACATAGATAAATTATTAAATAAAAGTTTTCTTTTAAAGGAATTTAATTTATTTAAAAAACTGAAGCTTAACGCTGTGAATGACAACATTGACGAAATTCTTAATTCAACAAGTCATTTCACTTTAGTAGATAAATACCAAAACGTAATTTCTCTTACATCAAGTATTGAGAGTTCATTTGGCTCAAGACTTTTTACAGATGGGTTTTTTTTAAATAATCAACTTACTGATTTCAGGTTTAAAACAACAGATGCAAATGGGAAAGTTCTCAAAAATATCCCACAGGGTAATAAAAAACCATTAAGTTCAATGTCTCCGTTAATTATTTTCGACAAGGATGATAATTTTTACATGACTGTCGGCTCACCTGGAGGTAAAGCTATAATTTCATATGTATTTAGGGTTATAAGTGAGGATTTTTTTTCTGACTATAAAATTAGAGAAATAGTCGAAAAACCTAACTTTATAAAAATTAATGGAAAAAACTTTTTTGAAAAAAAAATATTAAATGAAATTTCATCAGAAAGTGGAAAAATTAGGAATCTAACAAGTGGGCTTGCAATTATTAAGAAAAAAAATGATTTTTATATAGGTGTTGCTGATTCAAGAAGAGATGGAACAGTAAAAGGAAAATAATTTTTATTTTACAAACCTTACAAATTTGATATAAAAAATGAATTATGAAAAGAACTTTTCAACCAAGTAATATTGTAAGAAAAAGAAGACACGGATTTAGATCCAGAATGTCTACGCCAGGTGGAAAAAAAGTACTCATCAGAAGAAGACAAAAAGGTAGAAAAACTTTATCTGCCTGATAAGTCAAATAGACTAAAAAAAAGGTCAGAGTTTATTAGTTTACGTAGTAAGTGCACCACGTTGCATGGTAAATTTGTAATCATCAACATTCATAAAAGTTCAAATTTCACAAAATATGGATTAACTGTAAGCAAAAAAATTGGAAATGCAGTTAAAAGAAATTACTTAAAGAGAATATTTAGATCAATAATAAGAAATAATTGGAAAAGTATCCAAAATTCTATTTCTTTCGAAATAATACCTAAGAAAAAAATTTTAAATTGCTCCTTTACTGAAATAGAAAAAGATATAAAGGAAACTTTAAATAAATAGAATTTCTAAAATCATTGAAAGTAAGTTAAGTTTCTTATATTAGTATATTTTGTAAAAATGGATAATCAAAAAAATTTATTACTCGCAGTCGTATTCTCTCTAGTTATTTTAATTGGTTTCGACTTCTTTTTTGCTCCCAAAAAAAGTGAAGTTAATAAAGTTCAAGTAAATGAAAATATCTCTGAAGAAACCTTAGATAAGAACACACCCTCCATTGATTCCTCTTTAATAAAAAAATCAAATGAAATTAAATCCTCTGAAAAAAGAATAAAATTTAAAGCAAATAGGATCGAAGGTAGTATAAACTTATTTGGAGCTACCATTGACGACATAATTTTAAGCGATTATTTCCAAACAATTGAAAAAAAAAAAAAAATCCAGGTTCTTCAACAAGAGAATAGTAACTCTCCATACTTTCTAAGAATGGGTTGGGCATCAACAGATAAATCTATAGAGCTTCCAGACAAAAATAGTCTTTGGAAGGCTAATAAAGAAAACTTTAATAACGAAAAAATTAAACTTGAATGGTACAATAATAAAGGACTTAAGATTATAAGGGAAATCTCTTTTGACGAAAATTTTATGATAACCATTACCGATGAGGTTATAAATGGTACATCTGGCAAAATTGATTTAACAAACTTCTCCTATTTAAGAAGAAAAAACTATGAACCAGAAAATAAGTTTTTCATCCTCCACGAAGGACCACTTGGAGTTTTCAATGATACGTTAAAAGAAGTTTCCTATGACGAGCTTCATGAAAATAAAGAAATTGTTGAATCTACAAAAAATGGATGGATTGGTTACACCGATCACTACTGGCAAGTTGCAATTTTTCCTGATACCAACGAATCATTTAAGGCAAGGTTTAAAACATTAAATGATCGACGTAATTCAATTCAAATAGATTTTATTAATAATAATGTAAAATCTGTTGAGCCAAATTCAAACTTAGTTACAAAATCTTATGTATTTGCAGGTGCTAAAGAAGTACCACTGATTGATAACTACATAAAAGAACTCAATGTCAATAAGCTTGATCTATCAGTAGATTTTGGTTGGTTTTATTTTCTTACAAAACCTCTTTTTTATGCTCTGAATTTTTTATCCACTAAATTCGAAAATTTTGGAATTGGAATTATAATTCTTACTATTTTTATAAGGATTATTTTATTTCCTCTCGCAAATAAATCCTTTAAATCAATGAACTCAATGAGGATTTTAACCCCAGAAATTCAAAGGGTAAGAGAGAGATATAAAGATGACAGGCAAAAAATGAATCAAGAAATGTTTGCTCTTTACAGAGAAAAAAAAATTAACCCTGCAGCAGGATGCCTTCCAATCTTGATTCAGATTCCAATTTTCTTTGCATTATACAAGGTGCTATTTGTTTCAATAGAAATGAGACATGCCCCTTTCTTTGGATGGATTAAAGATTTGTCAGCTCCTGACCCTACAAGTTTGTTTAACCTTTTTGGGTTAATTCCTTGGGATCCACCATTATTTTTAACAATAGGAATTTGGCCACTTTTAATGGGACTTACAATGTATTTGCAACAAAAAATAAACCCTCCACCTCCCGACCCTATTCAGGCAAAAATTTTCATGATGTTACCTTTTATTTTTACTTTTTTATTAGCAACCTTTCCCTCTGGAATGGTTGTATATTGGACTGTAAATAATGTTTTATCTATAGGACAACAATATATTTTATTAAAAAAACAAAAAAAAGAATAAATAAAATTTGGAATAACTCGTGAGTGAAGATTGGAAGTTTATTAAAGAAGTTCACTCATTTAAAGATCTACCATCCGATCAAATACCTGAATTTATTTTTTGGGGTCGCTCTAATGTTGGAAAATCCTCCCTAATAAATTCTTTGACAAAAAAAAAGATTGCAAAAACTTCAAGGACCCCTGGAAGAACTAAATCGTTAGTTTTTTTTCAGTATAAAAATATTTTAAGAATTGTTGACTTTCCAGGCTATGGTTTTTCAAAAATTTCTCCAAGTCAAATCTTTAAGTTGGATTTATTATTAGATCAATATTTTCAAAAAAGAGAGAATCTTAAAAAAATTTTTCTACTTATTGATTCTAGACATCTCTTAAAACCAATTGATTTGTCAATAATAAAACTTCTTGAGGAAATTTCTAAAAAAGAAATTATTTTTGTTTTCACAAAAAAAGATAAAATTAAAAATTTAAAACTTTTAAAAAAAAATACGGAATCTCTTAATCTCATAAGAAAGAAGTTTAACAAAAATATCTTTAATACTAGTATTAAGGAGAGTAATGGGATAGTTTTATTAAAAAAATTTTTATTCAAATCTCAAAATATTCATGATTAAAATTTCTGGAACAAAAGGTGGCGACTGGCTTAAACAAACATCAATCTTGTCTCAAGCATTGCCATTTATGCAAAGGTATGCTGGTAAAAATATAACAATTAAATACGGTGGCTCGGCGATGGGTGAAGATAAGCTTTCTTCAAGTTTTGCAAGAGATATTGTTCTACTTAAGCAGGTTGGTATTAACCCTATCGTCATTCATGGAGGAGGTCCAAGAATCAAAAAAATGTTAGATAGATTAAAAGTTAAAAGTTCTTTCGTTGATGGCTTGAGAGTTACAGACAAAGAAACTATGGATATTGTTGAAATGGTTTTAACTGGTTCTATTAATAAAGAAATAGTTATGGAAATTAACAAAGAAGGGGGCATGGCTATTGGTCTTTCAGGAAAAGATGCTTTATTAGTTAAAACCAAAAAATTCAAAAAAAAAAAAGCTACAAGTGAAATTGAGAAAATATTAGATTTAGGTTTTGTGGGTTTGCCTAGCAAAATTAATACCGACTTCTTAAAATGGTGTATTCAAACAGATTTTATTCCAGTTATATCTCCAATTGGCTATGGAGAAAAATTTGAAACCTACAATATCAACGCTGACACGATGTCCGGAGCTATCTCCGCATCTATTTTGTCAGAAAGACTTATTCTTCTAACAGATGTTAAGGGGGTATTAGATAAAAAGGGAAACTTATTAACTCAAATTAAAGTATACGAAGTTGAAAAATTGATTAGAAATGGAACAATCTCAGGAGGAATGATACCAAAAGTTGAAACTTGCGTTGAGGCTGTAAAAAACGGAGTTAAAGCAGCAGTCATTCTTGATGGGAGACTAGAACATTCAATATTACTAGAAATTTTTACTGAACATGGTGTTGGTACACTAATTACTAATTAAATGCTAAAAAGAAATTTTGAGAAAAAAAACTTTTGGATTTTTGATTTAGATAATACTATTTATGACCCCAAGTCGAAGATTTTTGATCAAATTGACCTTCGGATGAAACAGTTTATTTCTTCGAGATTAAATATATCGAAGGAAGAAGCATTCAAAATTCAGAAGAAATTCTACAATGAATATGGAACAACTCTTTCTGGGTTAATGAAGCATTATCAAATACAACCAAATGAATTTTTAAAATTCGTTCATGATGTTGATCTTAGCAAATTAAAAAAATGCTCTGATCTATTTAAGGAAATTAATCAGCTGCCAGGAAGAAAAATTATTTATACCAATGGTGATCAAGATTATGCAAAAAAAGTTCTCAATTCACTGGGTGTAGAAAGTCTTTTTGAGTACATTCTGGATATAACAAAAAGTAAATATATTCCTAAACCGTCAGTTGAGCCTTTAATTACTTATTTAAATAAAAATAATATTAACCTTAAGACCTGCGTATATTTTGAAGATCTTGAAAAAAACCTTGAGAATGCCCATAAATATGGAATAACTACTGTTCATATTGAGGATAAAATAAATAAAAAAAAAACAACTCAACCATTCATTGATTTTAGATTTAAGAGTATATTAGAGGCTTTACACACTATTAATAAAACATACAACTAGGCATAAATATGAAAAAAACAGAACTTAAACAAGTCATTGAAAATTTTTGGGATGAAAAAGAATCAATAAACTCTGGTAACACAAATTTAACTAAAACAATTAATGTTGTTTTAGATCAACTTGACAGAGGCATAATAAGAGTATGTGAGAAACATAATGGAGAGTGGATTACTCATGAATGGATAAAGAAAGCAATACTAATGTCATTTAAAGTAAATGATAACTCCATATTTTCTAGTGGAATATCAAACTCAAGAAGAGGACAGTATACTTGGTTTGATAAAGTAAACTTAAAAACCTCAGGATGGGTTGAGGATGAGTGGACAAAGAGAAGCTTTAGGTCAGTGCCTGGAGCAGTTGTAAGGTATTCCTCCCATATTGCAGAAGATGTAGTTCTTATGCCTTGTTTTATAAACTTAGGCGCATATGTTGACTCTGGTACCATGATCGACACATGGGCTACTGTTGGATCGTGTGCACAAATTGGTAAGAATGTTCATATTTCGGGTGGTGCAGGTATTGGAGGAGTGTTGGAGCCTCTACAGGCAAATCCAGTTATAATTGAAGATAATTGTTTCATTGGTGCTAGATCTGAAATTGCAGAGGGCGTTATAGTTGAAACTGGAAGTGTAATCTCAATGGGAGTTTATATTGGAGCGTCTACAAAAATAATTGACAGAGAAACTGGAGAAACATTCTTTGGGAAAGTACCTCCTTATTCCGTAGTAGTTCCTGGAACTATATCTACAAATAAACCAGAAAACTTTTCGCAGGATTTAAATCTTTATTGTGCTGTTATTGTTAAAAAGGTTGATGAAAAAACAAGGTCTAAAACCTCAATTAATGAACTATTAAGGTCCTAATGAATTTAATTAAGCTTTCATCAGATCTTATAAAATTTAAAAGTGTTACGCCAAATAGTGCTGGCTCCCTGGAATTTATAGAAAAAATTTTAAAAGAAAATAAATTTAAATGTCATCTTCTTGAATTTGGTAACAAAAAAATAAAAAATCTTTACGCCGAAATCAAAGGGGGAAAAGGCCCAAATTTATGTTTTGCGGGACATACTGATGTAGTTCCTGCAGGAAATTTAAAAGATTGGAAGACCAACCCCTTTAAACCAACAATAAAAAATGGTGTACTTTATGGAAGAGGAGCATCCGATATGAAAACAGCGATTGCTGCTTTTATGCATGCATCTTTAGAGTTTTTATCTGGTTGTAAAAATAAATTTAATGGATCTTTATCATTTCTGTTAACAGCAGATGAAGAGGGTGAAGCAGACTTTGGAACAAAAAGTGTGGTGAATTGGTTGAAAAAAAAACACCACAAAATTGACTTATGCTTGGTTGGAGAACCTACTAACCCAAATTATCTCGGAGAGATGATAAAAGTAGGTAGAAGAGGAAGTCTTAACGGAGAGATTATTGTTAAAGGTATACAAGGTCACGTTGCTTACCCTGAAAAATGTAAAAATCCTATTGATGATCTTTTAAAAATTTGTGATCAACTTAAACTACCTATTGATAGAGGATCTAAATTATTTCAACCCTCTAAATTAGTAATTACTTCAATTGATGTGGGGAATGAAGTGACTAATTTGGTAGTAGATAGAGCAACAATTAAATTTAATGTAAGATTTAGTGATAAACATAAATCTAAAGATATTGTCAAACTTATTAAACAAAGACTTAATAAAACCAAAAGTGACTATGAACTAAATATAAAAGTTTCTGGGGAATCTTTTCATAATAGTTCTAAAAAGCTTGTTGAGCCTCTAATTCATTCAATAAAAAAAGTAACAACAAAAACACCAAAGTTAAGTACATCTGGAGGAACTTCAGATGCTCGATTTATATCAAAACTTTGTCCCGTTATAGAATTTGGAATTGTAGGAAAAACCATGCATAAAATAAATGAAAATATAAATATTAGAGATTTAGAGGACTTATCAAAAATTTATTTATATTTTATAAATAATGTATTTAAATCTAAAAATTAGTAGATTATTTTTTCCAAATAAAGTCCAGAGGGTGGTGCTGTTGGGCCTGCATTTTTTCTGTCCTTAGATTGAATAATTCTTTTTATATCCGTTTCTTTAAAAATATCTTTTCCTACCTGTATCAAAGTTCCAACCATTATTCTAATTTGATTATGTAAAAATGATCTTCCCGATACTCTAAGTTTAATAAAATCTGACTCTTTTTTTATTTTTATTTCATCGACTGTTCTTACTGATGACTTTGCCTGGCAGTCAACTGATCTAAATGCATTTAAATCGTTTTTTCCTAAAAAAAATTCTGAAGCGTCTTTCATTTTTTCAATATTTATTTTCTGAGGAATAAACCATACCTTATTTTCGTGAATAAATGACTGGGTGTTTCTATTTAAAATTTTATAAAGATAGTACTTTTTTTTAGCAGAAAAGCGTGAATGAAAATTTTTATTTACAATTCTTGATTCTAAAATTGTTATTTTATTTTTTTTCTTTTTTAAAAAAAAATTTAAGGCCCTAAAAATCTTTTCAGTGTTAATAGATAATCTTTCTATATCAAAATGGGCAACTTGACTTAACGCATGAACGCCTGCATCAGTCCTACCAGCCACATAAAGTTTAATTTCTTGATTGAAAATTTTTTTTAGTGAATCTTCAATTTCACCTTGGATGGAAACACCATTTCTTTGGACCTGCCATCCCACATAATTGGTACCGTCATATTCTATTTTAAGCTTAATTCTTGGCATTATTCAAATATTAGGTTTTTAATTTTATATCCATTTAAAAACTCTTTATTTTTTAGTGCTTTTTTTCCCTCAAGCTGAAGCTCAAGAATTTTTAAAGATCCATTACCACATTTAACTTCCAAATTATCTGAAACACCTCCAATAACTAAATTTTTTTGCGTTACTATTTTTTTTTTTACTACCTCTGACTTTAAAATTTTGATTCTTTTATCACCTCCCCTAATCTTTGTCCATGCACCTGGAAATGGATTAAATGCTCTTATCTTAAGATTAATTTCTTTTGCGTTTTCTTCCCATTTAATTCTAGTCTCACTTTTTTTTATTTTTTTTGCATATGTCGAGAGATTTTCTTTTTGAAAAGTCATTTTATAATTTTTTTTCATAATCTCTTTTATCGCCTCGACTAGTAAAGGTAGACCAACTAAAATCATTTTTTGATATAAGGAACCTGCATTATCATCAAATTTAATTTTTATTTTTTTTAATTTTATTATTGGACCTGCATCTAATTTTTCTTCTACCTTCATAATGCAAATACCCGTTTCTTTATCATCGTTAAGAATAGATCTCTGTATTGGAGCAGCGCCTCTCCACTTTGGTAACAAGGAGGCATGAACATTAATTGTTAAAAATTTTGGGAAATTGATTATAAAATCATCAATTAAATTTCCATATGCGACAATAATTATAAAATCAACGTTTTGCTCTTTTATATTTTTTCGAAAGTTTGGATCATTTACTTTTATCGGAGAATAAACCTTCAAATTTTTTTCTAGTCCCCATTTTTGAACGGGTGAAGGATTAATTTTCTTTCCTCTCCCGGATACAGTGGCTGGCTGTGTTACTATAAACGATATTTCAGCATTATTTTCATATAAATAATTAAGAAATTTTAAAGCAAAGTCAGGTGTACCAAAAAAACCAATTTTTACTCCTGTCAAATCATTCATTATTACTTATATTTTTTTTGGTTTTTTTTATTTTTTGAATTGCCATTTTTCTTTTTAAAGTTGATAAATGGTCAATGAATAATATACCGTCTAAATGATCAATCTCATGTTGAATGCATATAGACAAAAGACCTGAAAGCTTTTTTTTGCACTTTACTCCAGAGTCGTCAAACCATTCTACTTCAACTTCTTTTGCTCTTTCAACATCTGCATAATATTCAGGTACAGATAAACAGCCCTCTTGATTAATAAACTTTTCGTCAGAAAATTTAATTATCTTTGGGTTTATAAAAGTGATTGGAGATGACTTTCCGTCCTCATTTAAATCTATTACAACAATTCTTTTTCTTATATCAACTTGAGGAGCAGCAAGTCCAATTCCGTTGCCTGATGCATAAAGAGTTTCATACATATCTTTAACTGTTTTTTTTAACTCTTCATTAAAAACCTCTATATCAGAAGATTTGTGCTTCAATCTTGGGTCTGGTATAGTTAAAATCTTTAATATAGTCATTTCAAATTATTTAGATGAGTTTAGAACATTACATCATCATTTTTTTATTTAGCATACTCTTAATAATGTTATGTTTTCAATTTTTTTTTTCAAATTCTGGTAGTTCAGAAAAACTTAAGTTTCTTCTAGAAAGACAGGAAAATTTAGAAAAGTCTCTTTTGGAAATGATTGAAAAAAATTTTAATGTTATTGACTCAAAATTTGAAAAATCTTCAAACCAAAATACCAATAATCTCCATCAAATAAAAGAAAGAATTTCCATAATTGATAGAGCTCAACAAAACATATCTGGACTTACGGATAATGTTATAGATTTAAAAAATATCCTTTCAAATACTTCACAGCGTGGAAGGTTTGGCGAAATAATTTTAGAAACACTAATAAGTGATTATCTTCCTAAAAATAATTATGAGTTTCAGAAAACTCTTTCCAATAGTTGTAGAGTCGATTGTATTTTAAAAACAAATGGAAATTTAAATAACCTTTGTATTGATGCTAAGTTTCCAAGAGAAAGCTATGAAAAAATTATTAAATCTAAAAGTAAGGAAGATAAACTTAAATATACTAAAATATTTAAGTCTGATATATCGAATCATATATTAGACGTAAAAAACAAATATATTATTCCAGGAGAAACATCTGAAATAGCCCTCGTATTTATCCCTAGCGAACAAATTTATTTAGAGATCTTCAATATAATCCCTGATCTGACAGAAAAATTTTACGAATATAAAACATTCCTTATATCCCCAACAACTTTATGGATTGTTCTTAACTATATGGTCAGTATAATTAAAGACCATAAAATCAACGAAAATTCTCAAATTATTTATCAACATCTTAAAGATTTAACAAACGAAATTTCAAGACTTGAGGGAAGAGTAAAAAAAATGGACTCTCACTTTTCAAATGCACAAAACGACTTGAATGATATTTTGATTACAACAAAAAAAATTAGTAATAAAAAAGATAAACTTATAAAACTAGAGTCTAATGATTAGCTTTTATTTCAGACCTTGAGTCAAAAGCTGTTGATAAAGTATTGTAATCTAAAGTGTCTAATTCACCTCCAATTGGCATACCTTGAGCAAGCCGAGTAATTTTTAAGTTGTCATCTTTGCAACTATCAGCAATAAATTGAGCAGTAATTTGACCCTCCATTGTTGCATTAGTTGCAATAATAAGCTCTCCAACTTCACCATTCTTGATCCTTTGAAAAAGAGAGATCAGGTTTAGGTCATTCGGACCAATTCCGTCAATTGCTGATAACACACCACCTAAAACATGATAGCGGCCATTGTAAGCCTTACTTTTTTCAATTGCCCAAAGATCTCCGATATCCTCAACAACACATACTTTTTCACTTTTTCTATTTTTCTCAGAACAAATACCACAAGGTGAACTTGTATCAATATTACCACAAATTTGGCAAAAAATAGCTGAAGTCTTCAAATTTTCAAGCATTTCAGTAATGTTTGGAATTATTCGTTCTTTATTCTTTAATAAATAAAGAACAATTCTACGAGCTGATCTAGGACCAAGACCAGGCAGTTTGGAAAAAAGATCTATTAGATCGCTTAAAGCAGACATTTAATTTAAAAAGGCAACTTCATTCCAGGAGGTAAACCCATACCAGATGACAAAGAACCAAGTTCAGTGCTCATGTTTTCTGAAATTTTTTTTGTTGCATCGTTCATAGCAGCAACAATTAAATCCTCTAATACCTCAACCTCATTTTTATCAAGAAGACTTGGTTCAATCTTAATTTTTTTTAGCTCATGTTTTCCGTTCATTGTTACTATTACAGAATTTCCTCCTGAGCTACCTTGAACTTCGGCCTCCTCAACTTTTTTTTGAACTTCTGCCATCTTTTCTTGCATTTCTTTTGCTTGTTTCATAATTTGTGAAATATTTGTCATTTACTCTTCCTGTATATTTTTTTTTATTGGTTTTACTGAAATTACTTCAGAAGAAGGAATAATTTCAAGAATTTTTTTTATTAATTTTTCATTTTTTAGTTTTTCAATATTCTTATTTTTTTTTTCATCCTCAACTTCCTGAAGGGATTTTAAACCAATTTTATTTGAAATAGAAAGAATCCACCTTTTTTTTGTAATTAACTCAAGAATTTTAGATGCACTCCACAATATTTTTTTAGACTCATGGTTGTCGTTTATACTTTGAAGTTCAATATTACCAACACTTGTCTGAGATTTAGGTTCAGAGAAACTAACTAACCTAAAAGAGTTTTTTAAATGATATGCAACAAGCATTTCGGATTGTTTTTCTATAAGACTTACCACTTCTGAAAATTTTTTTAACTCAACTTCCTTTTTATTTTCAGTGCTTTCTTTAAGTATATTTTTTTTTCTGGCTAAATTATCATTTATATCACCGTCTGTGCTAGAATTAAAATTCATATTTTTGCTTTGATCTAGTTTATTATCTTCAAGAATCTCCCCATTTTTTTTTTTACTTTGGATATCAATTTTCTTTTTGATAACTTCAAAAGGTGTAGGAAGTAAAGAAGCATAACAAAGACGCATTATTATCATTTCAAAACATTGTTTTTCGTTAAAAACATCTGTAAGCTCATTGACATACTTTTGCATCAACTCCCAAAATCTTATTATAAAATCCATCTCAAATTTTTTTGAGATGTCCTCAAGTTTTTTTGATGATTGCTCATCGAAAAACTCATTAGTATTTTTTATACCTGATTTGACAAGAGAGAGGTTATAGGCAAGATTCATCAAAGATTTAGCTAATTTATCAATTGAAACACCTTGTCTGTACAACTTTTCAAAACAATCAAAAGATAAATTTACATCACCTTTACATAAATTCTCAAATAACATAATTACTGCGGATATATCACTTATACCTAAAACTTCTCTTACAATCGAAATATTTATTATTTCACCTTTTGCAAATACATTTTCTAAGATAGATAAAGCGTCTCGCATCGAACCCTCAGAGCACTGAGCTATTAGTTTACTTGCCTCAAAATCTAATTCGTAACCCTCCAGTTTTGACACTTGAATTAAGTGTTTAGCAATTAATTCAAGACTTACTCTTTGTAAAGAAAAGTGCTGACATCTTGAAAGAACTGTAACAGGTATTTTTTCTGTTTCTGTTGTAGCAAATATAAAAGTTACATCACTTGGCGGTTCTTCAAGTGTTTTTAGTAATGCATTAAAAGCTGCTTTTGAAAGCATATGAACTTCATCTATAATAAAAATTTTTTTTTTACTACTTACGGGCTTATAATTTATATTTTCTATTATCTCCCTAACATCAGCCACACCCGTCCTACTTGCTGCATCTATTTCAATAACATCCATGTTACTTTCATTTTCTATAGAAATACAATTTGCACATTTGTGACAAGCCTCGATATTCTCTACTTCAAGTTTTTCACAATTAAGAATTTTTGCAAGAATTCTGGCTAAGGTTGTTTTCCCAACTCCACGTGTACCTGAAAAAAGAAAAGCATGAGCTACCCTGTTAAGTTTAATTGAGCCTTCAATCACCGAGCATATATCCTCTTGTCCGATCACGTCTTTAAGATTTTTTGGTCTATATTTTCTTGCTAGAACTATGTAGTTATTATTCTTTGACATTTAATTCCCTTGAAAGGAGCTGGAAACTGACCCAACAGCATTCGTTGCGGCTGCTTCTTTTCAGTCCTGACCGGATTGGCGAAACTATCGTCCAGAACCAACTCCCAAAAACAAAAATAACATTTTAAAACTCAATTTAAAATAACATATTATTTTACTTTATTTCCTAAAAGAGGACGCCTCAAAAAATCCTAAAATCTTTATTTTTGATGCGAATTTCTTTAGTTGTTTTAAAGCATTTTTAAAATTTTTAGTGTCCGGGTGTGACTCTACATCAATCAAAAATGAAAATTGTTTAAAATCTTTATTTACAAAAAAGCTTTCTAACCTTGTGAGATTTATGGAATTTGAAGCAAAACCACCTAATGCTTTATACAAAGAGGCAGGCAAATTTTTGGTATTAAACACAATAGATGTAATGACCTTTTTTTTTGTACTTATATTTCTGCTCTCTTTTGAAAAAACTAAAAATCTTGTAATATTATTTTTTGAATCCTCAAAATTTTTTTTTAAAATTTTTAATCCATATATTTTTGAGGACAATTCCGAACCAATTGCAGCAAAATTTTCATTTTTTTCTTCTGAAACAAACTTAGCAGCTCCAGCTGTATCGATAAAATTAATAGCATCTAATTTATGCTTTTTAATATTTTTGGTACATTGAGATAATGCATGAATGTGACTGTAAACTTTCGTAATTTTTTTTATGTCAGTCTTTTTTATTGACATTAAATGATGCTCAATTTTATGATAAAACTCGGCAACGATCTTAAGGTTTATTTTTTCTAACAGAAAATGCATGTCAGCAACTCTTCCTGCAATATTATTTTCAACTGGAATCATAGCCAAGTCTGCAGAACCATCTTCAACAGCAAATATAGCTTCACCGAAGGTATTGCATGGAAGAGTTTTTAGACTTTTATAAAATTTGCGACAAACTAAATCTGAATAGGCACCATGTAAACCTTGAAATGAAATAACTTTTTTTTTCATTGTATAAACTATTATTTATTTTTTCTAAAAAGCAATCTTATTTTTTTCAAATCTTCAAGTGTATCAACACTTGGAGGAATCTCTTTAACTTTCACGAGCTTGATTTTCATATTATTATCCATTGCACGCATCTGTTCTAGGTTTCTTTTAAATTCATTTTGAGACTGCTTTAATTTTATAAATTTATTCAAAGAATCATGAGTATATAAATATAGCCCTATATGATGATAAAAAAATTTATGATTCTTAATAATTCTACAAAAATCAATTGCAAAACCTTCATTATTATTTTTAAAGAGAACTTTTGCCTTAACTATATTTTTGTCTTCGAATTCACTTGTATGTAAATCACATACTGCACTACCAATCTCAGTTTTTTTGTCATTAAACAAACCAACTGTCTTTTCAATAACTTCTTTGGTAAAAATTGGCAAATCACCTTGAAGATTTAATATTAAATCATATTTTCTTTTTATTTTTTTATAAGCGTAGTGAACTCTATCAGTACCACTCTTAATGTCGGTTGGTGTTATAACTGAATCTATTTTTTCATTTTTGCATAAATTTTGTATTTGTTTGCTATCTGTTGCAACAAGTACGTCACCAAGTTTTGTTTTAAGAGCAGATTCAGCGACCCTTATAATCATTGGAACACCAGATATTTTTCTCATCAATTTTTTGCTTAATCTGGTTGAATCAAGCCTTGCTGGTATTATTATTAATAAACTTTTGTTTTTTTTGTTGATCACTTTTACTATACTTATAATAGTATATTTGATGTAAACTTTAAGATCTTAATATGAATAAATATTTTTTATCACTAATGTCAATTTTAATTCTGTTTCAGTCATTCAAAGTTTCAGATGAAATTTTCAACAATAAAAAAGATCAAAAAAAAGGCTACATCATTCTTGAGCAAGAAGATGATGATGATGAAGTGACTGTAGCTGACGATAAATCGGATGTAAAAGAAGAAAAGATTGATTTTGAATTACTCTTTACTAAAGCAAGTCTTGATGGTGGAGAAAAGATTGCAAAACAATGTGTGGCTTGTCATAGCGTTGACAATAGCCTGAAAGTTAAAGTAGGTCCTCCATTATGGGGAATTGTAAACAGAAACGCGGCAAGTATTAGTGATTTTAAATACTCAGAAGCCCTTATTAATTTTAAAAAAGCATGGTCCAGAGAGGAACTTTTTTACTTTTTGGAAAAACCCAAAGATTATATAAAAGGTACAAAAATGATTTACAAAGGTTTAAAAAAACCCTCTGACAGAGCTGACCTAATATCTTACCTTGAATCTCTGAAATAACTTTAATGAAACTTAACAATGTTGAGCTTCTAAAATTTGCTAATTCATTTGCTGATATAAGTAAATCAATACTTAAAAAATATTATTTTAAAAACTTCAAAGTTGAAGAAAAAACTGACGGAACTCTTGTAACTGAAATAGATAAGAAGATTGAATCCAAATTTAGAAGCCTTCTTAAAAGAAAATTTCCTTCGCACGGTGTTATAGGAGAGGAATTTGAAAATTATCGTGATGAAAATGAGTATGTGTGGATTATAGACCCTTTAGATGGCACCCACAGCTTTATAAGTGGTAAACCTCTTTTTGGGACTTTAATTTGTTGTATGAGAAATAAAACTCCAATTATCGGTCTGATAGATATTCCTATAATGAACCAAAGATGGTTTGGTGCAAAAGGGTTTGGTGTACAATTTAATAGTAAAAAATGTAAAATTAAAAAAGTTAAAAAAAAATTCCGTGATTTAATTATGTGTTCAACCTCACTCCTAATGTTTAACGATAAACAGCAAAACAAAATTAAGAAAATTTATGAAAAGGTAAAAATTTCAGTTTTTGGAACTGATTGCTATGCCTATGGACTTCTGCTCTCAGGAAAAGTAGATTTAATAGTAGAAGCAAACATGAAACCATGGGACTACATGGCTCAGACTTTTCTGATTAAAGAATTTGGTGGATGTATAAGTGATTGGAATGGTAACGAATTAAATTTAGATTCTAATGGAAAGGTGGTTGCATCTTATGACCCCAATCACCATAAGATTATATTAGGATTATTAAATGAAATTAAATAAACTGTCTTACAAATTTCTATACTTTTTAATTATTGCCATTTTTAGTCAAGTAAGTTTATTAGAGAACATTCACGCTAATAACCTTGACTACATGCATGGAATAGCAATGCATGGTGACCTGAAATACCCAAAAGATTTTAAAAAGTTTGACTATGCTAACGAAAATGCCTTTAAGGGCGGAAAAATAAATAGATTTTCTATTGGTACTTTCGATAATTTAAACCCTTATATTTTAAAGGGAGTTCCCGCTTATCAAGCTGGATACCTTTTTGAAACCCTAATGAAATCCTCGTTTGACGAACCATTTAGTCAGTATGGTTTAATTGCTGAAGGAGTAAAAGTTCCACCTGATAGGTCGTGGGTAGCATTTAAAATTAGAAAGGAAGCAAGATTTTCTGATGGCAGTAAAGTTTCAGCAAAAGATGTAAAATTTTCTTTTGAAACAATCATGTCAAAAGGTCATCCTACCTATAAAACTTACTGGGGCCAAGTAGATAAAGCTGAGGAAATTAGTGAAAATGAAGTGAAATTTTATTTTAAAGGGGAACCCAACCCTGAACTTCCATTAATAATTGGGTATCAACTACCAATTTTTTCAAAAAAAGATTGGGAAGGAAAAGATTTTAGCAAAACTACTCTTGTACCTCCACTGGGAAGTGGTCCGTATTTAATTTCAGATGTTAAAGCAGGAAGAAGTCTTACTTTAAAAAAAAACAAAAATTACTGGGGTAATAAATTAAATGTAAACGTTGGCCGATACAATTTTGATATTATTCACTATGATTACTACAGAGATGAAACCGTTGCTCTAGAGGCATTCAAATCTGGGGCATATGATTTCAAACAAGAAAACTCTTCAAAGAACTGGGCAACAGCATATAAGTTTGGAGCAGTTAAAGAAGGTAAAGTAAAAGTTGAAGAAATTAAATATTATAGACCCAGTGGAATGCAGGGTTTTGCTTTCAATACGCGAAAAACTATATTCCAAAATAGAAATGTCAGAAAGGCCTTAACTTATGCATTTGATTTTGAATGGTCTAACAGAAATCTATTTTATGACGCTTATACAAGAACCAAAAGCTTTTTTGATAACTCTGAGCTTGCATCTCAAAATTTACCAAGTAAGGAAGAGTTAGCTATTCTTGAAAATTATAGAGGTAAAATTCCTGATGAAGTTTTTACAACTATCTTCTCTCCTCCAAATACAGATGAAGAAAATGGTTTAAGAAAAAATCTAAGAACTGCAAGAAGAATTCTAAAAAAAGAAGGATGGATAATAAAAGATGATGTATTGATAAATAAAGAAACGGGTGAAATTTTTGAATTTGAGATTCTTCTCAGATCACCACTTTTTGAAAGAATCGTTCTACCAATGAAAAGAAATCTTAAAAAATTGGGTATTAATGTTTCTATTAGAACAGTTCAAGATGATTCTCAATACATAAGAAGACTCGAAGACTTTGATTATGATATGATTGTTGTGAATTATGGTTCAATAATTTCCCCGGGTAATGAACAAAAAAATTACTGGGGATCAGCTTCAGCAGATCAAAAAGCTAGTCCTAATTACACAGGGGTAAAGAACCCAGTAATTGATGAAATAATTGACAAACTTATTAGTGCAAAATCCAGAAAAGAGCTTGTAACATACACTAAGGTTTTAGATAGGATATTGTTGTTTAATTATTATCTTATTCCTCAATTTCACATCGGTCATTACAGAGTAGCTTATTGGAATAAAATCTCCAGGCCTGAGGTTTCCCCTAAATATGACTTAGGCTTTGATTTTTGGTGGTTTGATCCAAAAAAGGCAAAAAATTTGGATGTAATCTCTTCTCCCAAAAGTGAGGAAGAAAATAAAAAAGACAATACAATTTATTTTCTGTTATTAATTTTCTTATTATTTATTCTGTGGAAGATTAAAAGAAAAACTAGCTGATGTTAAACTATATTATTAAAAGATTGTTTCTAATAATACCAACCCTCTTAGGCATTTTAACGGTAAATTTTATTATTATTCAGGCTGCACCTGGTGGGCCTGTTGAAAAAGCCATTGCACAAATTAAAGGTACTGAGGTATCCGTGACAGAGAGATTTACTTCATCTGGGGGAGAGCAACTATCAAACAACCAGTCCCAGAAAAATTTTAATTCTCAAGAAAGTAAATATAGAGGTTCTCAAGGAATTGATCCTGATTTAATTAAAGAATTAGAAAAACAATACGGTTTTGATAAACCTCCTCTTCAGAGGTTTTTTGAAATGCTTAAGAATTATTTAGTCTTTGATTTTGGTGAAAGCTTTTATAAAGACAAGACTGTCATATCATTAATTTTAGAAAAATTACCGGTCTCAATTTCATTAGGTCTATGGACTACTTTATTCGTATACTTAATTTCAATCCCACTCGGTATCAAAAAAGCTGTAAGAGATGGCTCAAAGTTTGATATGTACTCTTCTTCTTTAATCATCATCGGTTATGCGATTCCCGGTTTCTTATTTGCCATTTTTCTCATAGTTATTTTTGCCGGGGGAAGTTATCTAGATATCTTTCCGTTAAGAGGATTGGTTTCTGACAATTGGGAAGAGCTTTCGTTTCTGGAAAAAATTATTGACTATTTTTGGCACCTTGCACTACCAGTACTTGCTATGGTAATAGGAGGGTTTGCAAGCCTTACTATGTTAACCAAAAACTCTTTTCTTGACGAGATTAATAAACAATATGTACTTACAGCAAGAGCTAAAGGAGTTAGTGAGCAAAAAGTTCTTTATGGGCACGTTTTTAGAAATGCAATGCTAATTGTTATTTCGGGTTTTCCAGCAGCCTTTATAAACATTCTTTTTACATCTTCTCTTCTCATTGAAGTTATTTTTTCATTAGACGGCCTGGGCCTCCTTGGGTTTGAGGCAGCACTAGGGCGAGATTATCCCGTTGTATTTGGTAGTTTATATATTTTTACACTAATTGGTCTACTCCTTAGATTAATTAGTGATTTAACTTATGTACTAATTGATCCTAGGATTGATTTTGAAAGTAGAGGAAACTAATGAACGTTTCACCTTTAACAATTCGAAGATTAAAAAATTTTAGAGCAAATAAAAGAGGCTTTTACTCAACCATGATATTCTCATTATTGTTTTTAGTTTCTATTTTTGCTGAATTCATTGCCAACGACAAACCCATTATTGTTGTTTTCAATGGTCACATCCACTTTCCTGTTTTTGAAAAAATACCAGAAACTTATTATGGTGGAGAATTTGAAACAGAAGCTGATTATAAAGATCCTTTTGTAAAAGATTTAATAAATGAACAGGGATTTTCAGTTATGCCGTTAATTGAATATTCCTATGATACAATTAATTATGATTTAAAAGTTCCATCCCCATCACCTCCTTCTTTTGAAAATTTATTAGGAACAGATGATCAAGGAAGAGATGTATTAGCTAGGCTAATTTACGGTTTTAGAATTTCAGTTTTTTTTGGTCTAATATTAACAATCCTTTCTAGTATAATCGGAATATTTGCAGGAGGAATTCAAGGGTTTTATGGAGGAAAAATTGATTTATTTGGTCAAAGATTTATAGAGATTTGGTCAGGACTACCAGTTTTATATTTACTTATTATTATCTCTAGCTTCATTGAGCCTAGTTTTTGGATTCTTTTGTTTATAATGCTTTTATTTAGTTGGATGTCACTTGAAGGAGTCGTAAGAGCAGAATTCTTACGAGCAAGAAATTTTGAATATGTTAAAGCAGCAAAGGCACTTGGGGTAAGAAACTTTAAACTAATGTTTAAACATGTGCTTCCAAATGCCATGGTTGCAACATTAACATTAATGCCTTTTATTTTGTCAGGTTCAATAGCTACACTTACATCACTTGATTTTTTAGGATTCGGATTACCCCCAGGATCTCCCTCTCTAGGCGAAATGGTAGCTCAAGGTAAAGCTAATTTACAAGCCCCATGGCTTGGTCTTTCTGCATTTATAACTTTATCACTTCAATTAAGTTTATTAGTTTTTATAGGGGAAGCTGTTAGAGATGCATTTGACCCAAGAAAGGTAATTTAGAATGGAATCTTTACTTGAGATTAAAAACCTTGGTATTACCTTTGAGTTTAATGAACAAACTGTTCAGGCCGTCCATGGTAGCAGTTTTAAAATAAATAAAGGTGAATGTCTTGCAATTGTTGGTGAAAGTGGATCTGGAAAATCAGTCACTGCTTTAGCAATAATGCGATTAATAAGGTCAAACTCACAACTTAGAATCACGGGAAGTGCAACATATGAAAAAAAAAATCTCTTAAATTCAGATGAATCAAGTTTACAGGATATAAGAGGAAAAAAAATTTCAATGATTTTTCAAGAACCTATGACATCTCTTAATCCACTTCATAATATTGAAAAACAAATTACAGAGTGTATTGGATTTAACCAAAAATCAAATAAATCAAAATGTATAGAATTACTTAAAGAAGTTGGTATAGAAAACCCAGAACAAAGACTGTCTCACTTCCCACATCAACTATCAGGGGGACAAAGACAAAGAGTTATGATTGCAATGGCGATAGCTAACAATCCTGATTTGCTAATTGCGGACGAACCGACAACCGCTCTTGATGTTACAATTCAAAAACAAATATTAGACCTCTTAGATAAATTAAGAAAAAAATATAAAATGGCTCTTTTACTAATTACCCATGATCTTGGAATTGTAAAAAAAATTTCTGATAGAGTATGTGTTATGGAAAAAGGTAAGATTGTAGAACAAAATACGACCTCTAAAGTCTTTAACAAACCAAAACACACTTACACCAAGAAGCTTATTAATGCAAAACCAAGAGAGAAAAAACTAAAAAAAAAAAATAATGAAATCATCTTATCTGTAAAAAATCTAAGTGTTTATTACAAAAATACAAATAGTTTTTTCTTTAAAAATAAAGACGACGATTTTCAAGCTGTAAAAAATCTTAGCTTTGAGATCGCCAAAGGTGAAACTCTTGGAATTGTTGGGGAAAGTGGTTCTGGAAAAAGTTCTATTGCCCAAGCTTTAATTAAACTTATAGATTCTAAGGGAAACTTTTTTTTTAAAGATAAAAATATTTCAAACCTTACCGAAAAAAACTTTAGGTCTTACAGAAAAAATATTCAGATAATTTTTCAGGATCCTTTTGCTTCTCTTAGTCCACGTCTCACTGTTCAGGATATTGTAAGCGAGGGGCTAGAGGTGCATAATAAAGAAAAGTCAAAAAAAGAAATGGAAAGTTTAACACAAAAAATAATCAGCGATGTTGGTCTTGATTCTTCAATGCTTTCTAGGTACCCCCATGAATTTTCAGGTGGACAACGTCAGAGGATTGCGATAGCTCGCGCTCTTATTTTAAACCCAGAACTAATAATTCTTGACGAGCCGACCAGTGCACTTGATATGACTGTACAATCACAGATAGTTGATTTACTTTTGAATCTACAGGAAAAAAAACAGCTAACTTACATATTCATTAGTCATGATTTAAAAATAGTTAAGGCATTATCAGATAAAATAATGGTTATGAAGTCGGGTAAAATAATTGAGTTTGAAGAAAAAAATAAGATTTTTTTAAAACCTAAAAATAAATACACAAAACAGTTACTTGGTTCAGCTTACTTTTAAAATCTTTTAATAAATTCCAGAAGTGCCCTTATACCCATTGCCTCTCCACCCTCATAGGAACAAAATTTATTAGCCCTAGTCCAAGCCATTAGGTCTATGTGTATCCACGGAATATCTTTTACAAATTTTTGTAAAAATAACGCAGCTGTAATTGCTCCACCAAACATACTATTTCCTATATTTTTAAAATCAGCATGTGCAGAGTTTAATTGACCTGAATAATTTTCCCATAATGGTAACTGCCATAGTGGATCACCAGTTTTTTGTGATAGATCAATCAATTTCATAGCCAAATCATCATCGTTACAAAAAAAGCTTGGAACATCTATACCCATTGCCACTCGAGATGCTCCGGTTAGTGTTGCCATATCAATTATAAGATCAGCATTTTTTTCACATGCATAGGTTATTGCATCAGCTAGAATCAGTCTTCCTTCGGCATCTGTATCACCTATTTCAACAAAACTACCATTTCTACTTTTAATAATATCTGACGGTCTTATTGATTTTTTTGAAACAGAGTTCTCAACTAAACACAACAACAGTCTCAAGTCTACGTCAAGATTAAAATCGCTTATTAACTTCGCTAGACCAATACAATTTGCAGCCCCACCCATATCTTTTTTCATCAATGACATTCCTGAGCCAGTTTTTATATTTAACCCTCCTGTATCGAAGGAAACACCTTTTCCAATTAAAAATACTTTTTTCTTTGATTTTTTTTTATTGAATTTGAATTCACAAAAAATTGGTTTTTTTAAATCGTCAGCTCCCTGGCCCACAGCTGATATTAGAGGGAAGTTTTTTTCAAGTTTCTTCCCAACCACAAAATTGCTTAGAGTAAATTTTTTTAAAAATTTTTTTGCCTCATTAAAGATTTCCCTCGGACCTAAAATATTTGCAGGTGTATTAATTAAGTCTCTTATAAAAAAATAGGATTCGGTTAATAGACTGATTTCGTTGTTAGATTCATGAAAAATTTTTGGAATTTTTTTTTGGAATTTTTTAGACTGAAATTTATTGAAATCATAATTAGCTAAATTCCATCCTAAAATGAAGTTTTTTACATCAGTTTGTTCGCATCCAAAGTAATCAATAAAGAAATCACCAGATTTACAGTATTTATTTAAAGCTTGACCAATTAAGAAAAGTTTATAGTTTTTTTGAAGAGTATTAAGCTTTGAAATTTTTTCTAAATTTAGGATAATTTTATCGTCGTCTTTTGAAACAGAGTATGATGTTAAATCTTCTAAAGGTATTTTTTTAAAATTCTGTGGAATTTGTTTTTTAAGAAAAAAAATATATATAGGTGTTTTTTTTAATTGTGTTCTCTTACTTGTCATTGCTTTCTAAGGAATATATAATTGTTTTTTCTTAAAGCAATAAAAAAGGGGATTTATGCATTTATTATCTAAGTTAACACTTTCACTTTTAACCATACTATTATCTTCACTTTTACCTGCAGTAACCATGGCGGCCGAGGGTTCAAGTGGTCCAACAAGCCTTGATATGATTACAAGTCCTGCTGCTATTTTTTGTATTATTATATTTATCGTTGCATACGCATTCGTCATGGCAGAAGAATTTACGCATTTTAGAAAATCCAAACCAGTAATTCTGGCAGCTACTTTGATTTGGGTCATTATTGCTTATGTTGCCTCTCAAGATCCAAATATTGGTGCCAAATGGGCTGAAACTCAATTTCGACACGTAGTATTAGAATTTGCTGAACTTTTCTTCTTCTTATTTGTTGCAATGGCTTATGTTAATGCATTAACAGAAAGACGAATGTTTGATGCGTTGTGTGCATGGTTATCCAATAATAACTTTAGCTATAAAAAAATATTTTTAATTTCTGGAGTTATTGCTTTTTTTCTTTCCCCTATCGCCGATAATTTAACAACAGCTTTAATTCTTGGAACTGTTGTTATGGTTGCAGGTCGAGGTAATAAGGCTTTTATTGTTCCTGGTCTAATTAATATTGTTGTCGCTGCTAATGCTGGAGGAGCTTTTTCTCCTTTTGGTGATATAACGACGTTAATGGTATGGCAACGTGGATTTGTTTCCTTTTTTGACTTTTTTGCTATTTTTATACCATCTGTAGTAAATTACGTTGTTCCAGCAGCATTTATGTACTTTGCCATTCCTAATGAAGTTCCTAAAGGAGATGGAAAAAAGGTAACCATACTTCCTGGAGGTAAGGTAATTGCTTTCCTTGGAATTTTAACAATAACTCTAACAGTAACTGGACATAACGTTCTGCATATGCCTCCTATTCTAGGTATGATGTTTGGTCTAGGAATGCTTGGAACCTACGGTTACTTTCTTAAAACTAGATTTCCTGATAAAAATAAATTTGATATTTTTGTTATAACTGGAAGAGCTGAATGGGACACACTTCTATTTTTCTATGGAATATTAGTTGCCGTTGGTGGGCTTGCTTCCTTAGGTTATCTAAAGCTTATCTCTGATGACATGTACGTTACCCTAGGTGCAACTTATGCTAATGTTTTAGTTGGTATTTTGTCAGCAATTATCGATAATATCCCGATAGTGTATGCTGTATTAACGGCTCATCCTGCAATGGATATGGGACAGTGGTTACTGATTACACTAACAGCGGGTACAGGTGGTTCGTTACTATCTATTGGTTCGGCTGCAGGTGTTGCTTTAATGGGGCAAGCAAGAGGAGTTTATACTTTCTTTGCTCACCTTAAGTGGGCGTGGGCAATTCTGCTGGGATATGCGGCTTGTATAGTTGTACATTTATGGCTGAATGCTCATTTGTTTGACTTAGTCCCTCTAGAGCGATAATTTTTTATTAGAAATTAATGGCATGAAATAAATTTAATTTTTTTCATGCCATTTTTTTAGTAAAAAATCTCCTTTAAAATCTTTTCTATTTTTTTTAAGATAAATTATGCAAAAATATTTAATTGTTTTGTCCTCTTTATTTATAACTTTTTTTTTCTATTCTCAAATTAAGAGTGACTCACTTTATAATTTAGCGGGAGAGTATTCTACAAAAATTGATAAGAGTACAAATATGTTTAATTTCTCAACTGACTTTGAAGGAAGAATAGATAGTAATGGAAGTATTTATAATTCTTATGGTGATTATCTAGGGAGATTTGAAACTTACAATAATAGGAATAATAATTTTAGTGGATTAAAAGGTAGAATTGACGAATTTGGTAATATGTATGATTCGTTAGGAAGTTACCAAGGTAAGCTTGAGAGAAACGGAAATATATATGATTCTCAAGGGAGTTATAAAGGAAGAATCATTAAATAGATATATTTTAACATCTAAATAAAAATTTAAAAAAGATTTCTAATTAGTTAAAGATTACTCTTTTTCCATTCCAATTTCGTATAACTCAAAGCTAGCTTCTTCGATGTCGCCTGTTTTAGCGTCAACATCAACCTTAATTTCATATCCAGCGTTAGATTGGATATCAAATTCGTAAGTGAGTGAACCATCCATCCCTATTTCTCTTTCTTCATTGACGATTCTTCCAGGATGAATTTCAAGGACATTTACTCTTGCCTGTTCAATGCTAATCTTCGCCCCATTTTTAAATGTAGGATTATTCTCATCAACTTCTTTTTCAACTTCAACAATGTAACCTTCCTCAGCATTACATTCAACATTGTAAGTTGATCCATCCTTAGAAGATTCTATGTCAAATTCATAAATAGGATCATCTCCCTCTACTTTAAATTCAAGTTTTCTGGCATGGCCTGGAATAGTATCGTAGGCCTGATCCAAGCACTGCTCAACTTTTACAATATCATATAACTTAATATCATCTAGGTCTCTGGTATCAGAGTCAGCTGACGAGAAATATAGGAAAGAAAGGAATCCAGTTAGGGTTAATGAAGGTATATGCTTGAACATCTTAAAAAATAATTATTAAATTTAATAATTCAGGATAAAATGAATTCTCTACCATGTTACATTCATACCAGCAAAGATTGTCGTAGGCATACCTGGTGTTGCAAATACACTACCTCCTCCAGTACCTGAAACTTCATTTTCACCAAAAAGACCACCTGTTCTGTAATTCTCATCGGTAATATTTCTTGCCACAAGAAAGAAAGTAGCATTGGCATCGTCTCTAAACTTTTCGCCTAAAGAAAAATTATACTCTGTTCTTGCATTAAAAAGAAAATAACCGGGTACTTCTAAACCTGATGCGTTACTTTCGTCTCCTCTGAATAACTGGGCTGAATTAGCTTCAACATCTAAATTTATTGTCAAGTTTTTTAAAGGAGAATAACCGAGTCCAAATCTTCCTACATGAGGAGAAATACCAGGTATCTGATCACCATGTCCAATGGGAATTTGATACTGTTCTCTCAACACGTTATCGTCAAAATCATCATCCTCAAAAGTATTGTGTGGATGACCTACACTTGAGATCATCTGTGAGGTTTCAAAGGTTGCGCGAACATACGCATAATTTGTAAACCAAGACCACTTTTCACCAAGTTGACCATTCATTGCAAACTCAGTTCCTACTCTTTGAGTGTTTCCTACATTTCTAAAATAACCAGTTCCAGCTCTGTTACCACCTATAAAGATAATATCGTTATAATTTCTTCCTGCATAAGCACTAACATTCCAGTTAACTGTGTGATCCATTCCCATAATTTGGTAACCTTTTGTGCCACTGGCACCAATTTCAAAGTTTCTATTAACAACTTGATCTAACGGAGGATCAGCTTGAAATGAGTTTGGTAGCCTGCAAGGTGAATCAGGATCAGCACATGCCAATTCTGCAATTGAAGGTGTTCTACTTGATTCTTTATAAGAAGCAAAAACTTTAGCAGAACCAACTAGGGGTACTTCACTGAATCTTTTAACTATTCCAACACCAGGGTTAATTCTCCAGAAAAAATGATGCCCTTCAAGATCTGTTCCATGCTGGTCATTAATTTCCATAGAAGCCCAATTCCATCGTGCAGATAGATTCAATGAAGTTGTGTTATTAAGATCAATTGTGTTGCTTCCATATAATGCCGTATTATGGGTTGTAGACTCAAGATTTGTTATAAATTGTTCCTCACCTTCTGCATCTGTAGATAGTAGTACTCCTGTTCCCTGTACACCTCTATCACCCATAACTATCCCTAATTCGGTGGAAGAGGCAAAACTATTTTTTGAAAAGTCATAGTTAACTCCACCTATGAAAGTATTTTTTTTACCAATTAATGAAGAGTCAATAGTCGACTGTAGGTTAAGACCAAAGGCGTTAGTTTTTGTGTTTGATCGATTGATCGCACCACCATTTTCGATTTCATTTTCATCATCATCTAACTCTAGCCCTAGTCTTTGGTAATTGATTTCAGCTCCAGCTAAATCTAGAATGTTTACTGCATCAGCGGCAGCGTTAGATTCATATTCGCTACATAATGTGCCATCAGCAGCACCACCACCTCTGTCAAAATTAAATCCACAATCTTTTCCATCAAATTCGTCACCATTATAATTTCTTCTCTCCATATGACGGTAATACATATTTCCTTGAATCGATAGTTTATCATTTACAAAATGATTACCCCCGAAATTTGCATAGTAATTTTTATTATGAGTATTATCAGGATGAGTATAAACAGCACTTTCTCCTTCTAAAGGAATTAAAGTTAGAGGAATAGCACCATTTCCTCTTAAGTCAGTAAAAGCCTGACCGATGTTCATAAATAATTCTGTATCTTCTCCTCTATATCTAAAGTCACTGTAAAAAGTTTCTAAATAGGATTCAGATTGATCTCTCCACCCTTTATCAACATTAAAATTTGCTCCTAAATAAACGGCATAATCTTCGAAGGCTTTTCCATACTCAACAACTTCGTTTGTTCTTCCATACGTACCACCTGAAAAAGTTGTCTTAATGCCCTCATTGTCAAATCCATTTTTCATTTGCATGGAAATGGCTCCACCAATCGCATTTTGACCAAAAATTGGATCACCACCTGAAAAAATTTGCATGTTATTTATAGCAAAATCAGGAATTAAGTCCCACTGAACAACCTCACCAAATGATTCATTCACTCTCATTCCATTTTGATAAATTGCCAGAGCTTGGGCTGATCCTAACATAGGTCCAGATACATAACCTCTAAAATTAATATCATTTTGCATTGGAGAACTGTTTAAATTTGATACAGAAACTCCAGCTGCTTCTCTATTTAACGTTTCAACAACTGAGAAGTTTTTCTTTTTTGATAAAGAGTCCAGTCCAAAATTTTGGACATTTGATGGTACCCTTTCCACACTCATCCCTGAACCTTGAACAGGTGTAACAGATATTACATTAACATCAGGAGCCACGAAAGTTTTGTCTTGTGAAATGACTTCTTTACAGACAAATAATGATAATCCTATAACAAAAAATTTATTTAAATAATTCATATTTATCTTTCAGTCAGCTACGTTGATATTTTTAAATTAACAAAATTAGTTTTTGAGTCAACCTTAAATAATATTGTTAAAACAATTACTTAAAACTAAATAGACATTCATTAATTTTTGAAATTTTAAAATTCTTTATTTTTTTTTATTAAGTTGTATAAAATTAACTAATGTTACCTTTCCTTAAAAAATTTAAAAAAGAACACAACACTGAAGATATTTCGGGCAATGAAAAAAATATACTTATTACATCTCTTCTAATTGAATGTGCTAAAGGAGACTATGACTTTTCTGATCAAGAGATTTCTAAAATTAAAGATCTTATAAAAAAAAAGCTAAAGCTTGATCAATCAAAAATTAATTTAATTTTTGACAAAGCGCTCGAAACAGTTGAAGAAAATGTTGAATTATATTCTCTTACCAAGGATATCAGAGACAACTTTAACAAAGAAGAAATTTTGGAAATCTTTGAGTATATGTGGACTGTCGTATTAGCTGACGGGAAAATAGATGATTTTGAAGCAGCATTGATGAGTAAATTAGTAGGACTTTTTCATCTCACAGGAAAAGAATCAGCAGATGCAAAGAAAAAAGCTATGTCTCATCAATAGATATTTTTGCTCTTAGTTTTTTCCTTGATTGATGAAATAATCTTCTATGTTTAATTGACTTTTCAGCCACTCTTTTTCTCCAAAGTCTAAAACTAGATGGTTTCAAACTTCTTCTCATAAATTTAATAACCTCGGCCTCAGTTTTTCCTGTTTTTTCAAAAATCTCTTCAAAAGTTATTCTATCTGCCCACGCTGCCCAAATAATCCAATCTGAATTTTTAGAAGAAGGCTCAGCATTTTTTACTTTTGTTTGTGGAAAATTACTTTTTTTGGACATTAAAATAGTTCCGCTTCTATTATATCAAGCTGCGCATTGAAATCCTTTCCAAATGCAACAAACGCAATACTTTTTATTTCAGATGGGGTGAACTTTTGTGGTTGATAAAAGTTAGATTTTACAAAATCATCAAACCTAATTTCTAGATTGGTCCATTCTTTTGAAACAAAAAATTTACCAGCATAATACTGCCATGGTAAAAATAGTTTTTTTGTTCTTATGTGAATATAGTATTCACTTTCAATACCCCTTGCTTTAAGTCTAATTCCTTTATAATTATTGTCTTTAATTTGATATTCTTTTCTTACTTGGATAAATCCACCATTATTTTTGGTGCTAACACTACCCTCTAATCTTAGAAAAAGTTTATTTTGATCTTTTTTTAGAGATGTTTTTCCTTCTGATACCCCTCCCATAACTTGATCGGAAAAAAATTTCCAATCCTCAAGTGTAATTTTTTTTTCATCAACTTTATAATCAAGCAAATTCATTGCATTAATTTTTACACCTATTATAAAGAAGATTATAGTAATAAATAATTTCATAAACTTAACTCTAATATTATGAAAGAAAATGTAAATCTATTTCAAATTTTCAAAAATTTAAAACAAAAAATTATGTTTGTGAGGATGAATGACTGCTAGTAAAGATATTGATTTGGTTAATATTACCCAAAAAAAATGGGCTGACATGGTGTTAAAAATTGGAAGTGCATATAGAAAAAAAAATAATTTAGATGATTTAATATCTGAACTACTTCATAAAATATATGCATTTGATCATTGTAGTATTTTATTTAAACCAACCTTAGCTAAGCACAATCAATTTAGATCAACAAAAGAAGAGTTTATATCTTATTTTCTTGGACAAAATAAAGTATGCAAAGAAGACAAAGGTTTTGCTATAAAGAATTGGAAGTCAATAAAGTTTGAAAACTTTAAAATCGTTAACTACAACGACCAATTACTTTCTATGGGTAATTATTATTTTGAAGATGAAAAAAATGAATTTTTAAAAGTTGAATACACATTTGGATTTATTAAGGTAAGTCCTGATGAATTAAGAATTAATTTGCATCATTCCTCTTTACCTTACAATGGTTAAGTAAAATAAAAAGTTTTATGAACAAGAGTATACTTACAAATTTAATCTCAGTTGCTGTAACAATTTATGGGCTTGTTTCACCAATTTACTCAACAGAAATTTTTATGGCCGGATTATTTGCTCTTTCAGGTGGTCTAACTAATTGGATTGCAATTCACATGCTTTTTGAGAAAGTACCCTTTCTTTATGGCTCTGGTGTTATACCTAACAGATTCGAGGATTTTAAAAATGGAATTAAAAACTTGATTATGAATGAATTTTTTTCATCTATTATTTTAGAAAAATTTTTAAAAAATAAAACTGATCAAGCTGGGGACGACATTATCAAAAATTTAGATTATGATAAAATTTTTGTTAAGCTTGTAGAGGCTATTGAAGAATCGTCATTAGGTTCGATGCTAGGTATGCTCGGTGGGAAAAAAGCTCTGGATCCCCTTAAAGAACCAGTTAAAAAAAAAATAAAAGAACTATTTAATGATATTTCTTTTAAAAAAATTGATGAAAACCTTAATCCCTTAGAAAAGCTCAAGGGAGACATAGAAAATATTATTGATAAAAGATTAGAGGAGTTAACCCCTGAACACATAAAAATTATAATGAAGGAAATGATTCAAAAACATTTAGGATGGTTGGTTGTGTGGGGAGGGGTTTTCGGCTTTTTAATAGGTTTATCACTCGGAATACTAGGAAGCCTTAATTGAAAAAGACAAGCAAATCTCAAATTTTTCAATTTGATAACACGTATATAAATCTCCCCAAAAATTTTTATCAAAAAATTAAGCCAGTTCCCGTAAAAAAACCTCATTTATTAAAATTAAACAATGAGCTTTCAAATTATTTTAATCTTGATATTGATTCTCTAAAAAGTAATTTAGGAATATCTATACTATCTGGAAATAAGGTTCCAGCAAATACAACACCCCTTGCAATGGTATATGCCGGTCATCAATTTGGAAACTTTGTTGATCAACTTGGTGATGGAAGAGCAGTTTTATTAGGCGAAATTATTGCAAGAAATGGAAAAAGATATGATCTGCAATTAAAGGGCTCAGGTCAAACAATTTTTTCTAGGCAAGGCGATGGTAGATCCCCACTTGGTCCAGTTATAAGAGAATACATTATGAGTGAAGCAATGCATTATCTAGGTATTCCTTCAACTCGTTCTTTGTCAATAATAAGTACCGGGGAAGTTGTAAAGCGAGAAAGAATTGAACCTGGTGGAATTTTAGTAAGAATATCATCCAGTCATATAAGAATAGGAACGTTTGAGTTTTTCAGGGCAAGGAAAGATTTTATTTCAGTCAAGAAACTTGCTGATTACACAATAAAAAGACATTTTCCAGAAATTCTTTCTAGTAAAAATAAATACAAATTATTTTTAGATAAAACAATACAGTCTCAAGCTAAACTAGTAGCACAATGGATGAATGTTGGTTTTATACATGGTGTAATGAATACAGATAATACATCCATATCTGGTCAAACAATTGATTACGGACCATGCGCATTCATGAATAACTTTGACCCCAATACTGTTTACAGTTTTATTGATGTTTACGGAAGATATAGCTATGGGAATCAACCCAAAATTATGCTATGGAATTTGTCAAAATTTGCTGAATGTATTTCCTTTTTAATTAATGAAAACAATGAAAAGGCTAACAAAATAATCATAAACTCTTTATCAAAATTTTCTCAATTATTCGATAAATTTTGGAACAAATCTATTTCTGAGAAGCTTGGTCTTTTTGAAAATATGAAAGAAAATAGAAATTTAATTGAAAAGTTTTTAGAAATAATGTTTGAGCAAAAAACTGACTTCACATTAACCTTCAGAAAGCTGTCAGAGAGCTTAGAAAATCAAGAAAAAAAACTTAAATTTTTCTCTCTTTTTAAAAATGAAAAACATTTAACGAATTGGTACAATAACTGGACGGAAAGATTAGAAAAAGAAAAATATTCGAAAGAAAAAATTGCAGAAAAAATGAAAAAAAAAAACCCACTTTTTATTCCCAGAAATCATTTAATTGAAAAATGTATTAATGATGCAGTTGAAAATTCTGACTTTTCTATGGTAAATGATCTTCTAGAAGTACTAAAAAAACCATTTGAATATAATAAAAAATTAAGTTTTAGCGATCCTCCCAAACCTAATGAAGATATTAAAAATACTTTTTGTGGTACTTAAAATTATTTAAGAGCAGAAAAACCATATTTTTTACATTCATCAAAAATTTCATCCTCTGCCTCTTTCCAAAGTGGAATAGCTTGTTCTAAAATTTCATATCCCTTTGGAGTAAGTTTAACTATTCTTTTTCTTGCATCATTACTTTTTAAATTTTCAATTAATTTATATTTATACAAAATATCCAAACCTCTACTTAATGTAGTTCTATCCATTAACAAAGTTTCTGAAAGACTATTTACTGTCTCCTCTCCACCTGAAGCTAGTAAAGAAAGAATAGAAAATTGGGTTATTTTTATTTTTAAAGGTTTTAACTTTCTATCATATAATTGTGTTGTAATTCTTGAGGCTTGTCGCATTCTCAAACATTTACAACTTAAAAGTTGTCTGTATTTAAAAGTGTTATCACTCTTATTCATATAGTTCAAAACTATATCATAGATAATTTTTATGCAATGAGATTGCTCTGAATAATTAAGTTTGAAAGATTTAGAGGATTATTGTGCATAAGACAGAATGAGCAAATAAAATGCTAAAATTTAACTATTATAAATTAAATAAATTTTTTATGAATTTTTATTTTGTTTAATTGACTAAAAATTTAAACAGAATAATTTATTTTTATGATTTCAAAATTTTTGTTATATTTTTTGACCTTTAATATTTTTTTCTCATTGTCGTATGCAGCAGAAAAAATTCTATCGTGTAAAATGAATTATGGTATATCTGGAGAAAATGACGAAACTGATATTGAATTTAAAAACTTAAGTACAATTGACCAAACACAAACTTTTTTTCTAGACCTTGAAAAGAATTGGCTTTCTGTGAAATCTGAAAAAGATTCCAAAGATAATGGCAGCGATTTTAGTAAGACAGAGTTTAAAGCAAGTGATTCAATAATTTTTTCAATATCTTATTTAGAAGCAAATGGTCTTATAGTAAAAAAAAATATTATTGAATTAGATAGGTATAGTGGGTTTGTAAAACATGAATTTCGAACTAGCAATGAAACTATTTACAGAACTGGGTATTGTAAGGTTTTGAAAAACAATAGATTGTTTTAATAAATTTAAAACATTTTAATTTACTAATCTAATTACAATTACTACCTAGATTCTCTTAAATTTTAAATTTCATTTTAAATTTCTTTCTTTATATACCTATCAATAATATGGTTCTCAAAGTATTTAAGATTTAGTTTTTCATCAGTCGATTCTTCAAGTAATTCATCAATTTTTAGAAAATTTCCTCTATTATGAATATTTTCTCTAAGCCACATAATGATCGGTTTGAAATTTCCTTCTTTTAAATTTAAATCATAATTTATAAGTTCTGTTCTAACTTTACAGGCTAATTGTGCAGCAATAAATGCACCAATGCTGTAAGTTGGGAAGTATCCAAAGTCTCCTCCATACCAGTGAATATCCTGTAAACACCCACTTTTATCATCATGGACATCTAGTCCCAGGGTTTTTGAAAACTCTTCGTTCCAGAGGTCAGGTAAGTGTTCTACATTAGCATCTTCTTCAATAATTTTGTATTCAATATTAAATCTATGAATTATATGAAGAGGATAATGAACTTCGTCAGAATCAACTCTTATATAACCTGGCGTAACACTATTTCTTATATTATAGATTACTTCACTACTCCAGACATTAGGATCTTTTCCAAGTTTATCTTTTAAGATTTGTTGAATGAATTGACTAACCGGAAGAGACTTTATTATCTGCATTTCTACAAAAAGTGACTGACTTTCATGTAAAGACATTCCTCCTGCAGAACCAATAGGTTGATGAGCCCATTTTTGTGGTAATCCTTGCTCATATAAAGCATGACCAGTTTCATGCATTAAAGCATCAAAACATGAAAATGAATCTTCCTCAGTGAATCTAGTTGTAATTCTTACATCTTGAGTTCCACCACCACAAAAGGGGTGTAAGCTTTTATCAATTCTACCTCTTGAAAAATCAAATCCTAATTGTTTCATGAAAATCTTTGATAAATTAAACTGATCTTCCTCATTTAAAAAATAATGAAAATCTATTTTTTTTTGATTTTTTATTATCAATGGTAATTTTTTTTTTATGAATTTCTCAACTCTATTAAAAATTTTAAATAATTGTTTTGAATCAAGAGATCTATCATATTTAAAAATTAAACAATCGTATTTTTTTTTTTCTTTAATTTGAGATAATATTTCTGACTCCTCTTTGATTGATTTGACGAGTTTAACAAAAGAATTTTTAACTATGTTAAAGTTAGACTTCTCTTTAGCTTCTCTCCACAAACCCTCGCATTCTATTGACAGTTCCGCTTTTTTTTTTAATTTATCAACTGAAATAGAGTTAAAATAATCAAATTTATTTTTCATCAGTTCAAAATTTATTTTGTCAAATTTATCTAATTCAAACTCATTGACTTTATTAAAAAACTCATTTTTTTTTATTACATTAAAAATATTTTTTTTGTAGTCATATAACTTTGTGATTTGTTTAATTCTTTGTCTTCTTGAATTTTCTGGCATATAAGTAGCCATATCCCAGTTTAAAATCCCACTAATGTCATTGATAAGGCTTTGCTCTTCAAACAAAATTTTTAAGTTTTTATAAGACATAACATTTAAAAAATAAAATGCGGATTAATGAAATTCAATGATTAAAATAATTATGTTTAATTTCTATATGAAATAACCTTTGCAGGATTGCCAACAGCAATTGAATTTGAGGGTATATCTTTAGTAACAACTGAATTTGCTCCTATTACAGCACCTTCACCAATAGTTACTCCAGGTAACACGGTTACTCTTGCTCCAAACCATGCGCCCTTGCCTATAATTATTTTACCATAAGTATGATCCTGATATTTTATTAATTCATCCTTTTTAGTTCCATGATTAGAGCTTTGAAAATAACAGAAACCTCCGAAGATGCAGTCTTCACCAACAGTTATATCTTCTCCACAATTAAAAATTAAATACGAACCTAATTTACAACCTTTGCCAATATTTAAAGTTGCATTGTTCGCTGCAACAAATCTTGAGTTTGTGTCGATGGTTACATCTTTACTAATTATGATTTTGCCGTTTTCTCTATTTCGCAAATCAATATTACCATTTATTGATACATTTTCATCAATTATTATGTTGTACGGATTCCCTCTAATTTTTAAATATGGTGAACCTTGAATATAAAAATTACCTCCAACTTTAATTCCTTTAATTTTTAAAACTAAACTAATAAATTTGCTATAAGGTTTATAAATCCACCAACCAAAAATTAAAGATAAAAAAGTCATAAAAATTAAATTTAATAATAAGTAATTTTTACATTAAAATTCTATAAAGTTCTTTAAAATATTTTTAAAAATTAAATTATTACAAAAGATCTTTTTTCTTAATTACTTGTCCAAATTGTAAATCTCTAGCTGTCTTTCTGCCAACTAATTTTTTTTCTGTTCCGTGTACGTAACCTTTTCCTGGCCTTACCCATATAAAGTCTGATGGACTTAATTTAATTACTGCTTTTAAATTATGTGCAGCTGTAACTGAACGTCTGCCATAAATATTTATATCTCGTTCACATTTTTGTATAATTTTTTTTTCAATACCATACATGGACTCGGCTTTGCTCTTCAAACAAAATTTTTAAGTTTTATAAGACATAAAATTTAAAAAATAAAATGCGGATTAATGAAATTCAATGATTAAAATAATTATGTTTAATTTCTATCTAGACATTTGTTCTATTTATAATTTATTGTTTAGTTTGTATGAAAGAAATATTATACACTATTATACTCTTTTTTATATCATTCCCGTGTTATTCAAAGTGGGAAAAAGTTCATGAAAATAAAATCTTTACGGAGTATTTTGAAGTAGATGCTGTAAAAAAAATTAATGACATTGTTTTTATTTGGAGTTTGATGGATTATAAAGAGCAGCAGAAAAATGGAAGTCTTAGCACAAAATACTACTCAATGTATGACTGTAATCAAATGAGATATAAAGTTTTAAGTATAATAGAATATCAAACTAATATGGGTAAAGGTCGAGACTTTCGATATACGAGAAATATTACTAATGAATTAAGTGATGCTGATTGGGTTTATCCATCACTTGAAAGTGAAGATTACATTAAAGTTAATACTATTTGCAGTCCTTCATAAGTCTATTCATCTAGGTGTTTAAACATACGGTAGAGAGAAGAAAAAAAAAATTTTTGAGTTTCTGAACTTACTGTTTACCCTTTTTGAAATAATATTTTTCAACAAAAAAATTTATTTGGTAAATCATTATTTGTGTGTAATTAAATTTATGAAATCTTATAAATTGAAAAACAAATTATAATTAATACACTCTCAATATGATTGATAAAAATATCATTATAAAATTTCTTAATGGTCAAGTTCAATTCAAGCGATTTGATAAGAATCATGCTAATTTAGCTAAAAACCGACAAAATAGACTAACAAAACCTAAAGGGAGTTTGGGTAAATTAGAAAAATACGCTGTATGGATGGCAGGATGGCAAAAAAAAGAAAAGCCAACAATGAATAATTTTCATTGCCTTGTTTTTGTTGGTAACCATGGTGTAGCAAAAAGAAATGTATCAGCTTATCCATCAGAAGTAACAGAACAAATGGTAAAAAATTTCAAGAGTGGTGGAGCTGCGATAAATCAATTATGTAAATTATCAAATATTGCACTATCAGTTATTCCAATAAACCTTAAAAAACCAACAAAAGATTTTTCGGAGGAAAAAGCAATGAAGCCTGACGAAACTTTATCTGCGATGCAAATAGGATATAATTCAGTTCCAAACAAATGCGACTTATTAATACTAGGTGAAATGGGTATATCAAATACGACATCAGCAACAGCTATTTCATGTGCTCTTTTTAATACTTCTGTTAAAAAATGGACAGGATTAGGCACTGGCATATCAGAAAAAATTCTTAAAAACAAAATTTTAGTTATTAAAAAAGGATTAAAGTTACACGGAAAAAAATTTGATAGTGTAATCGAAATTTTATCTTGTTACGGTGGAAGAGAAATGGCTGCAATTGTGGGTTCAGTAATTGCAGCAAGAGTAAGAGGAATACCCATATTATTAGATGGTTTTGTATCAACTGCTTCTGCAGCTACGCTAACTATTTTTAACAAAAATATTTTAGAACATTGTCTAATTTCTCATTTATCATCAGAACCGGGTCATAAGGGTGTTATTTTAAAATTAAAAAAGGACCCTATATTAGATTTGAAAATGAAACTTGGAGAAGCAAGTGGCGGCGCTGTTGCTGCTTTAATCATTAGAGCTGCTCTAGTTACTCACAATAAAATGGCGACATTTTCTCAAGCTGGTGTAAGCAAAAAAATTTAATCATGCGAGTGCTGATAAAAAACAAATATGTGATAGATTTTTTTGCAACAGTGATGTTTTTTACTCGAATACCAATCAAGTGGTCTTTTTTTTCAGATAAAGCACCAGACTTAACCAAGGCTGCCTGGGCTTTTCCTCTTGTAGGGTTTCTTATTGGAGGACTGTCAGGACTGCTTGGTGATTTTTTAATTTACTTGGGATTATCAGTTTTTTTATCTTGTATAGTTGCAATAACTCTGAGTGTCATTTTGACTGGTGCATTTCATGAGGATGGATTAGCTGACACTGCAGACGGTTTAGGGGCAGGAGGGTCTCCAGAGAGAATAAATAAAATTATTCATGATAGTCGTTTAGGAACATACGGAGTCGTTGCATTGGTTTTGGGATTACTAACTAGACTGGGACTATTATTAACTCTGGTTGAGTGCGGATACTCGTTAGTATCCATATTATCAGTTGGATTTGCTTCTGGAAAATTGGCAATCATTTTTTCGAGAAATTTTTTTAATAATTCAAGATTTGCTAAAATGGGAAGTATTGTTGGAATAATTTCACATAAAAATTTATTTTTAGCCACTATGATTTGGGCTTTACCCACATCAGTTATTTTTCCTTTTTATGGAATATTGCTTGGTGGGTTACTAATGGCATTTATAATTTCTATAATAGGATTAAAGTCTAAAAAGGCACTAGGAGGAATAACTGGGGATATTTTAGGAGCAGTTGCATTTTTAACTGAGTTAGTATTTTTATTTGGAATTATAGTTGTCACGGTTATGGTAAATTGATTAAGCCAACGAAATTATATTTAATTCGGCATGCGCCTGTAAAACAGATTAAGGGTTTTTTTCCCAAGCATAACCCTGATGCAATTATAAAAAACAACCAACTTAAAATGTTGGCGACCTTAATTCCAAATAATTGCGTCTGGTATGTTAGTCCATTAAAAAGAGCAATTCAAACCGCTGAGGCTTTATCAAAGTATGTAAAGTACTCTAAAATGGTACGTGAAAATAAATTAGTTGAACAAAATTTTGGTGATTGGTCAGGAAAAAAAATTTCCAAGGTTTGGGAAATATTAAATAAAAGTAAAACAAAACATAATTTTTCATTTATCTCTCCATCTGAATCTCCTCCTAATGGAGAAAGCTTTAAAAAACAATCTAAGAGAGTCGGAATTTGGCTTGAAAATTTAAATGTACTGGAAGGAAAAAGTATAGTAATTATTTCACATGCAGGTACTATAAGATCAATATTATTACATGCTTTAAAAATCAAACATGACTATGCAATTGGAATAGAGATACTTCATCAAAGCCTAAATATTTTAGAGATGATTTCCAAAGACGATGATAAATATAAAGGTGGTAGATTTCGTTTGATAGCTTTAAATAAATTAGTCTAACCAGTTTCATTGTAAAGTTGAGCTAGAAGAAGCCAATTTAAAGACCTTAGAGTAATAGAAATCAAGGGATATAAAATAATTGGCGGAGAGAGAGGGATTCGAACCCTCGAAACAGTTTCCTGTTTACACGCTTTCCAAGCGTGCGCCTTCAGCCACTCGGCCACCTCTCCATTAATCAAGTGATGTTTTTAAAACATTTATAAAAGCTGACTGTGGTATTTCAACTTTTCCGAATTGCCTCATTCTTTTTTTTCCTTTTTTTTGCTTATCTAATAATTTATTTTTCCTAGTAACATCACCTCCATACAATTTCGCGGTTACATCTTTTCTATAGCTATTTATAGTTTCTCTAGCAATAATTTTTCCACCAATCGAAGCTTGTAAGGGAATTTTAAATTGTTGCCTGGGGATTAAGTCCTTTAATTTCTCGCAGTAAACTTTTCCTCTCGTTGCTGATTTTGATCTGTGACAAATAAAGGATAAAGCATCAACAGGCTCTGAGTTGACCAAAATTTGTACTTTAACTAAATCACTCTCTTGATAATCTTTAAATTCATAATCAAAACTAGCATATCCACTGGTAATTGATTTTAGTCTATCATAGAAATCAAAAACAACCTCTGCTAAAGGAAGTTGATATATCACCATTGCTCTTTTACCAACGTAAGTTAAATTTTTTTGTATACCCCTTCTGTCAGTACAGAGTTTCATAACCGGTCCCAGATAATCATCAGGTAACAAAATTGTTGCCTCAATAATAGGCTCAGAGATAGACTGTATTTTTACAACATCAGGCATCTCAGACGGATTATGAATCTCTAACTTTTCAGCATTAGTTTTTACAATTCTGTATACAACCGAGGGTGATGTCGTAATCAAATTTAAGTTAAATTCTCTACTTAACCTTTCTTGAATGATTTCTAAATGAAGTAAACCCAGAAACCCACATCTAAAGCCCATCCCAAGAGCAGCTGAAGATTCTGGTTCATACGTAAAGCTAGCATCATTTAAACTTAGTTTAGCAAGACTATCCTTCAAAGCGTCGTAATCATCAGCATCTACCGGATAAAGACCACAAAAAACCACTGGAATACTTGGTTTGAAGCCAGGAAGTGGTTGGCTTACTGGATCTGCCTCGTCAGTTATTGTATCTCCTACCTTACAATCACTTACATGTTTAATACCTGCAGTAATAAATCCAATTTCTCCACAATTCAGTTCACTTACGTATTTAATTTTTGGAGTAAAAAAGCCACAGCTTTCAACTTGATATATTGCCTTTGTTCCCATCATACTTAATTTCATACCTTTTTTTAGAGAACCTGATTTAATCCTTACCAAAATAATTACACCTAAATATGTGTCGTACCAACTGTCAATCAACATCGCTACTAAATTGGTGGAATCAAATTCTGATGGAGATGGAAGTCGTTCAACTATAGCTTCTAATAACTCATCAACCCCATTACCAGTTTTCGCTGATACCAAAATAGAATTTGAAGCATCTATACCAATGACATCCTCAATCTGTTTTTTAATCCTATCTGGTTCTGAAGATGGAAGATCAATTTTATTCAAAACAGGGATAATCTCATGATTACTATCAATCGCTTTATATACATTAGCAAGTGTTTGGGCTTCAACCCCTTGAGATGCATCGACAACTAAAAGGGAGCCCTCACAGGAAGCTAATGATCTGCTTACCTCATATGAAAAGTCGACATGTCCTGGCGTATCCATTAAATTGAAATTATAAATTTCTTTATCTTTCGCTTTATAATTCAAATAGACAGTTTGAGCTTTGATTGTAATACCTCTTTCTCTTTCAATTTCCATTGAATCAAGAACTTGCTCTTTCATTTCTCTATCAGATAATCCTCCGCAGCTTTGAATAATTCTATCTGCTAGGGTTGATTTACCATGATCAATGTGAGCAATAATTGAAAAATTTCTTATTTTTCTCAGGCTCATATTACCTCAATTTTGCATTGTACTTTTTTTTGACTTTTGAAATTATATTTTCAGAAATTTCATTAATTTCACTATCTGTCAATGTTTTTTCATAAGATTGAATCGTTACTTCAAAACCAACGGCCTTTTTTTTTTCATTAATTTTTTCTCCTTCATAACTATCAAAAACTTTTACATCCTTAATTAATTTATGGTCAGTATTTTTTATTAATTTTATAATTTCTAATGAAAAAACGTCCTTATCTATCTCAAATGAAAAGTCCCTTTTTGATGCCTGATATTGGGATGTAACTAACGGGTTCTTTGATTTTTCTTTGTTTTTATAAAATTTTTGCAGTTTAGTTAAATTAAGTTCGAAAGCTACCAACTGATTCTTTATATCAAATGAATTAAGAATAACTGGACTCAATTCACCAAAAAAGCCTACTGTCTGGTCTGAAATTAATAAAGATGCACTTTTTCCGGGGTGATAGTAAGGTTTAGATTTTCGAAAAATATCAAGATTATTAATATCTATATTTAAACAATTCAATACAGCAGATAAATCAGCCTTTATATCAAAAAAATCTAAATTTCTTTCTTTGTTGATCCAACTTTTTTCGTTTATTTTTCCCGACCTAACGACACAAATGTTATCGTACTGTTCGTTTGGTTCTTTCCCTAAGAAAACAGGCCCAAGCTCAAAAAAAGAAAAATTGACAATATTTTTATTAATATTTTTTTTTATAGCTGAAAGAATATTAGGTAATAAATTTGACCTCAAACATGATAGTTCTGAGCTTATTGGGTTTGTAATTTTTAAAAATTTTTCTTTTTCCTCAAACAGTTTAAGTGTCTTTTCATCTGTAAAAGACCACGTGATTATCTCAAAAATGTTTCTACTAACTAATAATTTTTTTATTTTATTTCTCAATGCTTGAATATTTGATATTTTCTTTTTATTTGAGTTGATTTGTGAATCTAAGGGAATACTGGGAATTTTTTCTAAACCATATAATCGCGCAATTTCTTCCACAAGATCTTCCTTAATTTTTATATCACTTCTCCATGAAGGTGGGATAACCGCCAAGTTATCATTTCCGTTAAAATCACAGCCAATCTTTTTAAGTTTGTCATGAATAAATTTATCAGAAATTTCAATACCTAGAACCCTCTCAAAAAAGGCTTTTTCAATTTTTATTGTTTTTTTTTCATTTATTTTTTTACTATCTGTAACAATGCTTCCAGGCTCACCACCACAGCTTTTTAATATCATATAAGAGGCATACTCAATTCCATCAACAACAGAATCTGGATCTATACCTCTTTCAAATCTATATCTAGCGTCACTTTGAATATTCAATTTTCTGCCACTTTTTATTATGCTAGCTGGTAAAAAATATGCTGACTCGATTAAAACGTTTTTTGTTTTATCATCACAAGCAGTTGTCTTACCTCCAAGGATTCCGGCTAGACTTATCACACCACTATCATCACAAATAACAACCATGCCTTCATCAAGTTCATAGTTTTCATCGTCTAGTCCAATAAAACTCTCACCTTTTTTTGAATGCCTAATTATTAGATTTCCTTGAATTTTATCATAATCAAAAACATGCAGAGGTCGACAATAATCTATTGTAATAAAATTAGTAACATCGACCAAAGATGAGATAACCTTAAGACCTGTTTTCTCAAATCTTTTTATTAAATAAGCTGATGAATTTTTATTTTCTACATTTTTAATTAGTCTAATTGAAAAATTTGGACAGTCACTATCTTTGAGTTTATTAACTAACTTGATTTCAGTTTTAAACTTACTCTCAATTTTTGTAATCTTTTTTTTCTTCAATTTTCCAAAATCAGCAGCAAAAAGATCTCTTGCTATCCCATAAACCCCGGCGCAATCTGCTCTATTTGGTGTTATTGCAACTTCAATTATAATATCTTCATCATTTATATATTGAGAATAGTTATCTCCAATCTTGTAGTTTTCATCAAGTTCAATAATTCCCTCTGACGAATCTGATAACCCTAATTCCTCCTCAGAACATAACATTCCGTTAGATTCTTCTCCTCTAATTGTACTTTTTCTAATCTTGAATTCATTTTTTTCTCCCTGAAAAATTATTGTATTAACAGGGGCTAATACTGTAATTAAATTTTCTCTTGCATTGTTGGCGCCACAGACAATTTGTAAATTTTCATTTCCATCAAAGACTTCGCATAAACTCAGTTTATCAGCATTTGGATGAGAATTTTTTTTTAAAATTTTAGCTATTTTAAAATCTTTTAAATTTTTAGAAGGATCCAAAACTTTTTCAACTTCTAATCCAATATCCGTGAGTTTATTGCAAAGCTCTTCAACAGAGTAATCAAATTCAAGATAATCTTTTAACCAACCAACCGTAAATTTCATTTTATCGCCAGCTTAAATCTGTAGTTTCTAGAAAAGAAAAGCCATAGTGACTTAACCAATTAATATTTGAATCATAAAAATCACGTAAATCAGGCATTCCATATTTTAACATTGATAATCTTTCAATACCCATTCCAAAAGCAAAACCTTTTAATTGATCATCATCTACACCTGACATTTTTAAAACATTCGGGTGGACCATACCACAACCCAAAATCTCCATCCACTTATCACCTTCTCCGAGAATGATTTTTCCTGAAGTTATAGAACAATTAACATCAACTTCTGCTGATGGTTCGGTAAAAGGAAAATATGATGGTCTAAACCTTAATTTTAATTTTTCATTGTCAAAAAAAGTTTTACAAAATTTTTCTAAAAACCATTTTAAATTTGCAAAAGTAACTGAATGATCAACAACCAAACCCTCTACCTGATGAAACATAGGTGTGTGCGTAATATCTGAGTCACACCTGTAAGTTCTCCCAGGAGCAAAAATTCTTAAAGGAAATTTTTTTTTTTGTAAATTTCTGATTTGCACAGGTGATGTATGCGTTCTCAATACAAGCTTTTCTAAATTATTTTCTATATAAAAAGTATCATGCATTTCTCTTGCAGGATGATTTTCGGGAATATTTAAAGCAGTAAAATTATAAAAATCATTTTCTACATCTGGTCCTTCCTCGTAATTCAGCCCCATACTACCTAATATAGAGATAATTTCATTCGCTGTATGAGTTATCGGATGAATTTTAGAATTTAATTTTTCTTCCTCCCGCGTTGGAAGAGATATATCAATTTTTTCTTTTTGTAATTTTTCTTCAATCTGACTTTGTTCAATTATATTTTTTTTTTTTTCTAAGTTCTTGAAAAAGTTTTGTTTGAATAAATTAAATTTTTTTCCGACTTCCTTCTTATCTTTTTCAGAAAGTTTGGAGAGACTTTTTAGTATGCTCGTAACCTCACCGTTTTTTCCAAAGTATTCAAGTCTTAATTCTTCTAATGAAATTAAGGTCTCACAACTTTCCAATTCAACTAATGCTGAGTCAATAAGTTGGTCGTAGTTTTTCATTAAGTATAAATTATTAGCCTGTTTTAACTTTAGCTACAATTTCTTTAAATGAATCAGGTTCTTGGGCCGCTAAATCAGCAAGGACTTTTCGATTGAAATGGAGGTTTACTTTTTTTAATCCATTAATGAATGAGGAGTACTTTATTCCATGTAATCTACAACCAGCGTTGATTCTTTGAATCCAAAGGCTTCTAAATTGCCTTTTTTTTACTTTCCTATCTCTATAAGAATACTGACCAGCTTTTTCCACTGCCTGGTTGGCAACCTTGAAAGTATTTTTTCTTCTGCCGTAGTACCCCTTCGCTCTTTTGATTATTTTTTTGTGCCTTCTCCTTGTTACAACACCTGCTTTAACTCTTGACATAATTACCTCATTAAATTTTTGAATTCATGTATTTTTTAACTATTTTTGTATCTTGCTTTGACATTATAACTGGACCTTTTGCTGATCTTTTCATTTTTTTTGTTCTTTTGGTTAGGTTATGTCTTTTTCCGCTTGAAAACATTGCAACTTTTCCTGTACCGGTGGTTTTAAATCTTTTTTTGGTTCCGCTTTTTGTCTTAATTTTTGGCATAATCTATCTTAATTTTTGGAAATATAAATTTTTTATATTTATATATTTTTTTTTTTTCAATGCAAGGGTGATTTAATTAATAATATCTACCTTGGTGCCACAACCATAATCATATGTTTGCCCTCAAGGGTTGGAACTTGTTCTATTTTTGCAACTTCTTCAATAGCAGTTTCTAACTTTTTTAGTATTTCCATACCTCTTTGCTGGTAAGCCATTTCCCTACCCTTGAATCTAAGTGTGATCTTAACTTTATCTCCATCACCAAGAAATCTCTGAATAGATTTAAGTTTTACTCCATAATCATGATCTTCAATTCCTGGTCTAAGCTTGACCTCTTTAACTTCAAATATTTTTTGTTTTTTTCGAGCTTCAGCTTGTTTCTTCTGAACCCTATATTTGTATTTCCCATAATCAATTATTTTGCATACTGGAGGATTAGCTTTAGGTGAAACCTCTACAAGGTCTAACCCCTGTTCTGAAGCAATTTTTAATGCTTCTTCAATTTGAAGAACACCCAACATTTCGCCGTTATCTGTAATCACTCTGACTGATTTAGCCGATATGGATTTATTGACCGCAGGGCCACGATTTGAACTGAAAGAACTTTTGTTCATAATCTAATTATTTGCATATTTTTTTTATTCGCCTTTCTTTAAAGTACTATTGTACAACAGATTAGTCATAAATTATTCTATACTGCAAGAATTTTTTATTTTTTTTAGAAATTCTTTTAATTGCATTGAAGCTAATTTATTCTCTGGGAATGATCTTAATGAAATTGTTTTATCTGCGATTTCTTTTTCTCCTATAACAGCAATGTGGGGGACTTTCTCAAGTGATAAATCTCTAATTTTATAATTTAACTTTTCATTTCTAAAATCAAATTTAAATTTTATACCATCTTTACTGAGATGATTGGCTATAGTTTTTGAATACTCTACACAATTATCATTAACTGTAGCTATAGCAACTTGTACTGGCGCAAGCCAGTTGGGTAGTCTTCCAGCATAATTTTCTATTAAAATTCCAATGAATCTCTCTAAGGATCCAAAAAAAGCCCTATGTAACATTACTGGGTGCTTTTTAGAACCGTCTTTATCAATGAAATTTGCCCCCAGCCGCGGGGGTAAATTTAAATCTACTTGCAGTGTTCCACATTGCCATTCTCTTCCAATGGCATCAACTAATACAAATTCAATTTTTGGTCCATAAAAAGCTCCCTCCCCTTTATTAATATTAAATTCTAAATTTAAATTTTTTAGAGAGCTGAGCAATGATTTTTCAAGAAAATCCCATGTATAATCATCGCCAATTCTTTTTTTTGGTCTATCGGAAAATTTAATCTTAACATTCTCAAATCCAAAATCTTTGTATATATCTAAAGTTAAATTAATAACCTTTTCACATTCTTCTTCCATCTGTTCTTTTAAACAATAAATGTGAGCATCATCTTGAGTAAATTCTCTCACTCTCATTAGTCCATGAAGTGCTCCAGAGGGTTCAAACCTAAAAACTTTTCCAAATTCTGCGATCCTAAGTGGAAGGTCTCTATAACTTCTTAGTGAATTATTATATATTTGTATTCCGCCAGGACAGTTCATTGGTTTCAATGCAAAAATTCTTTCATCATTAGTTTTAGCAAGATACATATTGTCTTGAAATTTTTCCCAATGGCCAGACTTTTCCCAAAGGGATCTATCTAAAACTGTTGGAGTACTAATTTCAGTGTAGCCAGAATTTTCTTGTTTATGCCTCATGTAATTCACAAGTTCATTAAAAATTAACCAACCTTTAGGATGCCAAAAGACTGATCCAGGTGCATCATCTTGAAAATGGAAAAGATCCATTTCCTTTCCTATCTTTCTATGATCTCTTTTTTCTGCCTCCTTTAACATGAATAAATATGAATCTAATTCTTTTTTATTTCTCCACGCTGTACCATAAATTCTCTGTAACATTTCATTTTTCGAATCACCTCGCCAATATGCTCCAGATACTTTTGTCAATTTAAACTCGCCTATAAATTTTAAATTTGGAAGATGAGGACCTTTGCACAAATCAAAAAAACTGGTGTCTCCTTGTTGGTAGATTTGAAAATCATTTTCTTGCAGTGAATCATTAATTATTTGTACCTTGTAAGGCTCATTAAGTTTTTCAAATAATTTGATAGCTTCATTTTTATTTTTTATTTGTTTGTTTACTAAATGGCCCTCTTTAACTATTTTTTTCATTTCATCTTCAATATCAGATAGATCATCAGAGGAAATTGAATTTTTTAATAAAACGTCATAATAAAAACCATTTTCAATTGTTGGACCTATTGCTAACTTTGCTTCTGGGTAAATATTTTTAATGGCTCTTGCCAGAACTTGTGCAGCAGTTGTATGACGCATTATTTCAAGGCCCAACTCATCTTTTGTGGTAATTATGTTTACTAATGCATCTTCATAAATAGGGTCGGATAAGTCTTTTTGATCACCATTTACAAGAATCGCAACTGCTTCCTTAGAGAGTGATACTGAAATATCTGTAGCGATATCGCTACCTGTTATACCAGACTCATAATTTTTATGCTTTCCGTCAGGGAAGGTAATTTTTAGCATTATTTTAATTAGATTAATTGTATTGTTATGTCAATATTGATCATGGTGAAATAGCTTTCATAATTTTTTCTAATACAATTTCATTGAAAGCCCTATCAGTATTACCAAAAGTTAAGATTTCTGTAAATTTACCAATTGGGCCACAAAGATGGGGATTGGAATTTTTAGTAAAAAGGACGATAGTTTTTTTATTTGCTCTTGAAATTATATGAATGGGACCAGTATCATTTCCTATAGAAAACAATGAATTAGTAGCTAACGATGCAATATCAAAGTAACTAGTTTGTAAGCACAGGTTTTGCACCTCAGGAAATCTTTCTTCAATTTTCATGCAGGCACGAAAGTCATCTTTTGCACCGATTAGCACTGGTTTGATATTTTTATTGATTAGAAGAGAGACTATTTCAAAAAAAATTTCTATTGGGATTCTTTTATTTAACCTTTTTCCGGAACCTCCAGGAACTACAAGCGCATATTTTCCAATAATGTTAAATCTATTAGGTATATTATAAAACCAGGATAAGTTTGGTCTGCCAAAAAACTTTACTTTAGAAAAACTTAACTGATCTTTCTGTCTTTCAATTGTATGCATATTATTACGATCAACATTTAAATGTTTTGTTTTGGAATACTTACCAATACCATTGGTATCACAATCCAAGTTTTTAAAAATTTTTAAGTAGCGAGATGATCTCTTTGAAGTTTGAAGATCAAATACGTCTGTAAAACAAACTGGATTGATTTTTTTTCGAATTTTATAAATATCATAAAAATAAAGCTTTGATCTTTTTATTGTAAATATTTCCGTGAACCAATTGGACTTATTTAAAAGTTTATCAAAAGGTTTTTCTGTTAGTAATGAAATGTTTTTACCAAAATGCTTGTAAATTGAATACATTGCATCAAGTGACAGAATCACATCACCCAATCCACCAAATTTAATTACCAAAATTTTCTTTTGCTTCAATTAGTTCCTCATAAACATTAATTGTTTTATCTAGCATTTGTTTTAAGTTAAATTTTTGAATGATTCTCTTCCTTGCATTACTCCCAATCAAATCCTTTTTTTCTTGTTCCAAATTTAATACATGAAGAATTTTTTCACCAAGAGCCTCTGGGTCACCAGGATTAACGAGCCATCCAGAAAAATTATTCTCAATTATTTCTCTAGATCCTCCATGATTTGAGGCAATCACTGGCTTAGTCATAGAAGAAGCCTCTGCTGAAATTCTTCCAAACGCTTCAGGTTCAATTGAGGTTGATAAAACAATATCTGAAATTGAATAAACAGTCGCCATGTCAGAAATATTTCCACAAAAGATTACCCTGTCAGTTAATCTCAATTTGTCTAACCTTTTCTTAATTTTTTTTGTAAAACTGTCTTTTTTGTCTTCGGACCCAACTAGTAACATTACAATATTTTGAATAGGGTTCTTTTTTAAAACATAGTCCAATGCATCAATACCAATAATTTGTCCTTTCCATGAAGATAATCTTCCTGGTAATAAAATGATATGTGATCTTTCAGGTATTGATAATTCACTTAAAATTTTTTCTTTCCGAATTTGAGATACAGAGCTAAGATCAAAATTTTTAGTATCTATACCACGGTTTATTTGTACTAGTTTGTTTTTAACTTCTGGAAAAAAATGTCTAATGTGGTCATCAATAAATTTTGAAATTGAAATAATTTTATCGCCATAAGTCATCACCTTATTGTAAGATTTTTTGAGAAAGTTTTTATTACCACTATAAGTACCGTGATAAGTTGTTACATAAGGAATCTTCCTTTTTTTTATCTCAGAAGTAAAGCAAAAAGATGGCCATCTACTTCTTACATGGACTAAATCAGGTTTTATTTGATCAAGTAATTTTCTAAATTTTCCTCGTGATGATAAAAAATTAATTAGACCTTTTTTATTAATATCTATCTTGTGATGACTTACCCCTTTATACTTATATCTATCCGCCATTTCTCCACCTGATGAAATAATTACAGAGTTATATTTTCTTTTTGAAAGCTCTCTGGCTACATCCAAGGTACCTCTTTCAACACCTCCATTAATTTTATCGAGAGATGGAAGTATTTGTAAAATTGTTTTCATGTTTAAATCTCAAGTATTCTTTTAAGCCCTAATTTATAATTTCCATATTTAGGTGTCCAATCTAATATTTTTTTTATTTTTAAATTTCTGACTCTTTTATTATCAAAATAAAAACTTCGAATTTTTTCATCCAATCTTGGATCATCATAATTTAGAGTTTTAATATTAGAAATTTTAATCAAGGATGCAGCATATCTGACAATTTCACATGATTGACAGGGCATATCATCAGATAAGTTAAAAATTTCACCAGGAGTTGGATTATTAATACTTTTGTTGATTGCTGAACCAATATCTTCAACATAAACACGAGAAAAAAAATGGTCTTTTTTGATTATTTCAGTTAATTGACCATTTCTGACTTTATCAAAAACTGATCGACCAGGTCCATATATTCCTGGGAGTCTAAAAATGTGAATAGGTAAACTATTCAATCTAAACAAGTTTAGATGATCAACTTCACATTTTTTTCTTAGAATTCCTCTTGATGTTTTAGGAACAAGCGTAGAATTTTCATCAACCCAATCACCGTCATAGTTACCATAAACACTGGTGGAAGAAAAATAACCAAACCATCTTAGTTTTTTTTTATTTTCTAAAATGTTTTCCTTTAAATTATTTATTACAATATCTCCGTGCTCAGTTGGAGGTATTGAATTTAAAATAAATGAAACATCTTTTAATAATATTTCTTTATCCTTTAAAAAATCGTTAAAACAGAGTCTTTTTAAATTATACTTTTTATCGTCAGAGCTTTCTTTTATTTCAAAATTATGAGTACATATAATTTCACAATTTTTTGGTAGTAAAGGAATAATATATTTTGAGCAGTATCCTGCACCAAAAAAAATAAATTTTATCATAGATCTACTTTGATTTGTTTTTTTATCCAATCAAATGAAGGATGGCTTGATAATTCATTATGCCAGATTAATTTTGTTTGCCTTTTTTCCAATTCTATTGGTAAATCTGCAATAATAAAATCATAATTTTTAGCCATTCTTTGGGCTGTTTTAGAGGGTAAAGTAAGCAGTAGGTCAGAATTTTTTAAAATTAGTGGAGCCATTGTTACTAAATCTATTCTCACAAAAATTTCTCTTTCAAGGTTAAGCTGACTTAGTGACCTATCAATCGGGGCTGTTGGAGCGTCATGTGGTGCAACTCTTAGATGCTTTGAGGAAAGGTACTGCTCGATTGAAAGTCTATTTTCTTTAGATAAGTTGTGGGATTTATTCATCATACAAACATATTTTTCTATAAATAGTTCAATAAACCCGAATCTATTTGGTACTATCTCAAATCTACCAATTGCAAAATCAATATCATTACTATCAAGTAATTTAACAGCTGCTGAACCTTGCTCTGACCTAATCCTGAGCGAAGACTTAGGTGATTTTTTTTCTAGGAAACTAACTAAATTAGGAATTATTAAAGGAGCAACGTCATCAGAAATAGATATTCTGTAAAGTTTTTCAGCTGTTTCTGGATTAAAGTTAATTGTAGACAAGGCAAATTCAAGGTTGTTCAACGCACCTTTAACCGGTATGGAAAGTTCTACAGCCCTAGGAGTTGGCCTCATACCTTTAGGTCCTCTAATAAATAATTCATCATTAACAAGGTATCTCAATCTGTTAAGAGCATTACTCATTGCTGGTTGTGTTATTCCAATTTTTTTACTGGCTCTTGTAACATTTCTTTCTTCAAAAAGTGTTTTAAAAACTATAAGAAGATTTAAATCAAAATTTCTGATATTCATAAAATGAATTGTATTGATCATTTTTATTTTTTAAAGAAATTTTTAGTTTTTGGGTTTTTTTTATGTATGATATTTTATAGACAAGGAAATTATTATGCATTTGATCATTCTATTTGCCTTACTTCAAGGTTTTACAGAATTCATTCCTGTAAGCTCTCAAGGACACCTAATTATTTTTAATAATTTTTTTAATATAAATATAATGTCCAATATAACTATTCTTGAGGCTAATGTAATAGCACACGCTGGATCTTTAGTTGCGGTTTGTTTATATTACAGTAAGCAAATTTTTTCACTATTTATTTCTTTACGGCATATAGTAAGACCTGATATTGACAAAAATTCAACATTAGTAATTCAGCTCATAATAGCTACGTTTCCTATATTATTGTGTGGGTTTTTTTTTTCTAAATATTTTAATTATGATGACAAAAGCCTGCTATTAATAATTGGAATAACCAGTATTTTTTTTGGTGCTATTCTCTTTTTTTTTGACCGGTTTTGTTTAACTGTAAAAGGAGGTCGAGAAATGAATTTTTTAACTTCTTTATTCGTTGGTATTTTTCAGTGTCTTGCTTTGATACCTGGGGTAAGTAGAGCAGGTTCAATTATTATTTTCCTTCGTTTCTCTGGTTATAATAGAAATTTTGCAGTTTTTTTCTCAAACCTTTTAAGTATACCAGTGATTTTTGGAGCAACCGTATTTGTAATCCACCAAAATCAAGAGATTTTTATGTTAACCGAATACTTCAATTTACATTCAATTGGAATTTTCTTTTTTAGTCTAATATTTTCTTTGATTTTTTTAAGATTTTTAATTTCTTGGGTAAAGAATTCATCGTTTTTAATTTTTGCTATTTATCGGATAATATTTGGAGGCGTTTTAATTTACTTATTTATTGTATATTAAACCTATAAATAATTTATCTATCTTTTATAAATTTTAAATTTTATGGCTTTAAAATCTTTAAAAATTTTAACAACCGGTACAAGGAGAGGGTTTGGTAAATTTATAGCAAAAAAACTTAACACTTATAAATTTGACAGAAGTTTAAAATTTTGCGACTTGGACAAAAATTATGATGTGATCATACACTGTGCTAGTAATTCTTGTAAAAACATTCTATCAAATGATTTTTACAAATTTTCATATGATAATTTTTTTCTTACTACTGAGCTACTAAAGTTAAACTTTAAGCATTTCATCTTTATCTCTTCAATAGGAATTTATCCACAGTCTCACAAAGTTTATAATGAAGAAAGCAACTTTGAAATTAAAACAAGAAATAATTATGAATTTTTAAAAATTTTGAGTGAAAATTTCATTCAGAAATCTTCAAAAAAATTTACTATTTTAAGAGTTGCAGGTCTTTTAGACAAATCTTCAAGAATCAATTCAATTCAAAAAATAATTTCTAACAATAATAAAAGGATCTCTTTATCTCCCAACTCTACTTTAAATTATATTCTTTATGAAGACTTATTAAATTTTATAGAAATTGTAATGAAGCAAAAAAAATTTGGAATTTTTAATGTTTCAGCAAGTAAAAATATAAAATTGATTGATCTCAAAAATAAATTGAACTTAAGTAATGTTAAATTTGGTAATTACGATTACTTAACACCAAAAATAGATAACACTAAAGCAAGAAAAGAGTATGCTAATTTAAAATTTACAACGTATCAGAACATTAAAAAATACATAAAAAAAAATAAGAAAAATTAATCCACAAAAATTTAAAGGTAAGTTTTTAATGAGGTTTCCATACTTAAAGGGTTTGTTACAACTGTTTTAAGATTTTTTAACCCTTTTTTTGAAATACTGTCGTATTTCAGTAATGTTATTTGATCTCTAGTTAAAAGTGATCCAGGTAAACGTTCTAAAAAAAAAGCCATTATTTTAGCCTGAAAAAAAGGAATAGGGATATAAAGGCGTGTTCTTTTTTTATGCTGTAAGATTAAATCAAAGATTTGACTAAATGATTTTATAGAAGGTCCTGTGACCTCGTAAGTTTTATTTTTCTTATCAATCATTCTTATCAAAAATTTCGATAAATCGCCAACATATATAGGTTGAAACCTTACTTTTTTTTCAAAGTTGAGAATTTTAAAAATATTTTTAGAGAGTTTTATAAAAGGGGTTCCTATCAACGGAAGAAAAGGACTGAATTTTGACAGCTTAGAAAAAAAATTTGTAAAATTGTCTCCCTTCCCAAAAACAACTCCTGGTCTGACAATTACTGCATTCGAAAATTCTTTTTTTAATTCAATCTCTCCGTTATATTTTGATAATGCATATTTAGAATCTTTAATGATATCAACATTTAGTGCAGAAACATGAATATAGCTTTTAACTTTATTTAAGTTAACACTTTTTGCAATCATTCTCGGAATCTCTGTATGAACGAACTTGAACTTTGACGTTTTATTTTCGGCTAGAATACCTACTAAATTAAAAACAATATCATAATCACATATTGCTTTATTAATGGCTGACTGTTCATACACAATTTCTTCAAATGAAACTTGACCGGGTTCACTTGCAAAAAAAATCTTTTTTTTCGGTTTTTTTTGTTTAGTTACAATTTTTATCTCACAAGCTTCTTCACATAAATGATTCACAAGATGTGAGCCAATAAAGCCGTTACCGCCAAAAACGACAACTTTTTTTCCTCTCAAATTAGAGCTCATTTTTTTATGTAAACTCCTTGTAAGTTAGTTTTTAAGTAATATCATAACTAATATTATTCAAGAAATGAAAACTTTTAATTTTGGTGATACGAAGGTTTATTTACACAAAGATGATCTTCCAGATTCTGTAGAATTTACCAAAGAGGTCGCTGTAGATTCTGAAACAACAGGACTTTCTTTAGTAAGAGATAGGCTTTGTTTACTTCAAATTGCAACATCAAAAAATGAATGCCATCTGATAAAATTTGAAAAAATTGATTCCCAAAAGAAAATTGTGTCTAAAAATATCATAAATTTGTTTGAAAATGAAAAAATTATTAAGGTTTTTCATTATGCAAGATTTGATATTGCTGTAATAAAAAAAGCCTTTGAAGTAAGTTGTCGAAACATTTTTTGCACAAAAATTGCTTCTAAACTTGTTAGAACTTATACAGACAAGCATGGTTTGAAAGATTTGTGTAAAGAGCTTCTAGACAAAGATTTAAATAAAACACAACAATCTTCAGATTGGTCTGCAAAAGAATTATCTTCGAATCAACTAAAATACGCCTCTAATGATGTTATTTTTTTAATAGAACTTAAACAAATACTTCAATCGATGTTAAAAAGAGAGGGCAGATATGAATTATCGCAAAAATTATTTACTTTTCTCTCGACCAGAGTAGAACTAGATTTTTTAGGATGGAATGATATTGATATCTTTTCACATTAAGAATTAGAATGACTTTTTCTATTGGACAGAATGTAATTGACATTGAAATTAAAGCCTTAAAACTTTTAAAAAAAAGCATAAATAGAAATCAATTTGAAACGGCAATTAATTTTCTTTATAAAACCACCGGAAAAATTATAATCTCCGGGATAGGGAAGAGTGGTCATATCGCTTCAAAAATTTCTTCCACACTCTCATCAGTTGGTTCCTCTTCTTTTTTTTTACATCCCTCCGAAGCCAACCATGGCGACCTTGGTATGATTACAAAAAAGGACTGTATGGTTTTAATATCAAATTCTGGAGAAAGCTCAGAGTTAATTAATTTAATTTTATTTTGCAAAAAAATAAATATTCCAATTGTATCTATAACTAGCGAAGAAAAAAGTACCTTAGCCAAACAGTCCTCTGCAGTATTGCTTATACCTAAAAGCGTGGAAGCTTGTCCTCTAGAATTAGCACCAACTAGTTCTACCACTTGTACACTAGTTATCGGTGATGCACTAGCTATAACTCTTCTCAGAAAAAGAAGATTTACATCTAGAGATTTCCTTAAACTTCATCCTGGCGGAAAGTTAGGTAGACTTTTGTTAAAAGTAAGTGATATTATGAAAACTCATAAACTTATACCACTAATTGAACAAGATAAAAATGTTAGTGAAGCAATTTTAGAAATGACATCAAAGGGTCAGGGTTGTGTTGGGGTGCTTTCCAAAAAATATAACTCCTTGATAGGAATTATAACAGACGGTGACTTAAGGAGATTTATGTCAAAAAGCTTACTTGAAAAAAAAGTAACAGAAATAATGACAAAAAATCCTAAAACATTATCTCCGGATACTCTAGTAGATGAGGCAATCAAACTTATGAACAAACAATCAATTACAAATTATTTCATAACAAAAAAGAAAAAACCAATAGGCATAATTCATTTACACGATATTCTATGAGTAAATATGCAGTATTCTATTATAATTAAATCACTAAAATATTTTTTAGTATTCTTGTCAATTTCTATATTCACAGTGCTTATAATTAATAGTGCAACCCAACAAGGTGCAGACCAAAATAGTTTGATCACATTCGAAAGTGAGGAGTTCAACTCAACTTCTCAGGTTTTAACAAAACCACTTTTTATGGGCTTAGATAAAAAACAACAACCTTTTAAAATATCTGCTCAAAAAGCAACTAGGTTTACTGATAGTGACAATATTTTTAATCTAGAAAAACCTAATGGCGAAATTGAAAATAACTCTGAAAAGTTTTATATTTTTGGAAATAAAGGTGTATTTAATAACAGTAATCAAACCTTACTAATAAACGGTAATGTTGAGTTTACTAATAAAAATTCTTTAAAATTTGAAACCTCGGTTGCAGAATTTGACTTTAATAAACAGATACTAACGGGAAATCAATCAGTGATAGGAAGAAAAAATGATTCAACTATAAAGTCAGAAGGATTTAAAATAATTAACAAAGAAAATAAAGTTATTTTTATCGGAAAGTCATACCTCACTTTAAATAGGTAAATAGTAAGTATGTATCTATTAATATTGTTAACTTTTATATTTTCCGGACTACATTCCCAACAACTAATCGACAGCAAAAAAGATAACCCCGTTGAGATTTACGCTGAAGATGCAATTGAATGGCACAAAAACGAAAAAAAATATTTGGCAATTGGCAACGCTAAAGCTAGCAGTGGTTCAATGTCGCTAACATCAGAAAGAATTGAAGCCTTCTATAATGAAGAAGAAGATTCTGCCATGGATATAAAATTAGTTAAAGCTCATAGAAAAGTAAAAATTACTGATAAAAAACTTGAAATAATTGGCGGTCATTCTGCTGAATATAATTTAGAAAAAGATTACTTTGCAATATTTGGAAAAAAGCTAGTTTTAACATCAGAGAAAAATAAGCTTAAATCAAATAATAAAATGGAATATTGGCGAAATAAAGGTGTTGCAATAGCGTCTGGCAAAGCTACCGCAATTAAAGACGCAGAGTTTATTATCAAAGGTGAGAAGCTTATTTGGTATATCGATGAAGTTGACGAGAAAATGAATGTGAAAAAAATTCTTGGTTTTTCAAATGTTTCAATTAGGACTAATAATGAGGTAGCATTTAGTGATAAAGCTCTTTATAATAAAGATTCTGGTATTTGTAAATTATTTGGTAATGTAAAGTTACAAAAAGGAACGAGTTTTCTTACTGGTGATTACGCTGAGGTAGATATGAATAAAGGAATTAGTAAATTACTCCCTGCTCCTAGCCTTGATAATTTAAACGAAAACAGAGTTAGAGCATTAATCGACAAAACTGAAAATCATGAAACCAATGAATCAAATTAATATACCTTTTGTTGCTGTTCATAATAAGGGACTTGAAATAAACAATATTTCAAAAACTTATAATAAAAAAAAGGTTGTTAACAATGTTTCAATTAAGCTTAACAGAGGCGAATCTGTAGCTCTTCTCGGACCTAATGGAGCTGGTAAAACTACTTTGTTTTATATGATAATGGGATTAATTGGAAGTGACACTGGTTCAATTTTATTAGATAAAAATGAAATTTCAGAATTTCCGATGTACCGAAGGTCTAAATTAGGGATAGGCTACTTACCTCAAGAGTCATCAGTTTTCAGAGGTTTAAATGTTGAAGAAAATATTTTAGCAATTTTACAAAAATCTTTAAAAACAGATGATGAAATCAAAAAAACATTAGAAAAATTATTATCTGATTTTGGTATTGAGCATGTTAGAAACTCACCATCACTTTCATTGTCTGGTGGGGAAAGAAGAAGATTAGAAATAGCAAGATGTATGGCAGCAAAACCTAATTTTGTTCTTCTCGATGAACCACTAGCAGGAATAGATCCAATTGCAATTCAAGATATTAAAAGCCTAATCCAAAGTTTAAAAAATAATAATATTGGCGTTTTGATCACTGACCACAATGTAAAGAGCACTTTGGAAATAGTTGATAGGGCATATATTATTTTTGAGGGTAAAGTCCTTTTTGAAGGCAAACCTGATGAAATTGTTAATAATAAAAATGTTCAGGCCTTCTATCTCGGACAAAACTTTTAGTAATGAAAGATAAAATACTAGTTTCTGGAAAACAGACAAAGATTGGGTTGTCATTAAAAAAATATTCTATTGACTCATTAAATTCAACTTTAAATAAATACTTTCAAGAATTTATTAGCTCTAGCATATTATTCTCCAAAGATACTTTTAATTTTAAATGCGAAATAAGTATTCATCTTGAAAAAACAATTTTTGTAAAGTCACATTCTTTAAGCAATGATGCTTATGGTGCTTTTAATCTTGCAAATGAAAAGATAAAAAAAAGAATAAGAAGATACCATAGAAAGTTAACAGATCATCGAGCTAAATTAGCAAAGAAATTAGTAGAAACAAATGCAAGCGAATACATTATCCAAAATCCAGAAAAAGTTAAATTAAACAGTAGTGAAAAAGAGCCTGTTATTATTGCTGAGTCAGAAGAAATCATCAAATCCTTAACCGTGAGCGAAGCAATAATGTTAATGGACCTCAATGACCAAAATGCAATTTTTTTTAAAAATACCAAAAATAAAAGACTAAATCTTTTGTTCAAAAGATCTGACGGAAATATAGGTTGGCTAGACCCAAAAAAATGAGATGAAGCTTTCAGAATTTATTAATAAAGATTCAATTTTTCTTGACGTTCGTGCTGAAAGTCAAAAAAATGTTTTTAAGATTCTTGGGAACATTTTTTCAAAGAAAAATAAAACTTTATCATCACTTATAATCGACAAACTAAATGAAAGAGAACGACTAGGTAGTACAAGTGTTGGTAATGGAATTGCAATACCTCATACCAAAATAGATGGTATCAATGAAACTCAAGTTATTTTTTTAAAACTAAAAGACGGTGTAGATTTCTCAGCATCTGATGGAAAGAAAATTGATTTAGTCTTTTCTATCATCGCTCCGGAAAATTCAGAATCCGATCATCTCTTAATACTTTCCTCAATATCAAACTTTATTAGAAAAAAACAAAAAATTGACAGACTTAGAGGCTCCTCAAATATGGAAGAGATATTATTTTTATTCTCAAAAATTTAAACTAGTGAAGGCTAATATACCTTAGGCCAGACTGCATTATCGCTGCTATGGCGGCTTCTTTGGAATCAAATGCAGCTAAAAGTGTTCCGTCTGAACCATATACTGAAAAAATGTCAGTATTAAATTTATCATTGCTATGTATTTCTTTTTTTACAAAAGCATAGCTTGAACCTTCCTCACTAAAAGAAAAGTCTTCAAAAATATTGTCTTTATCTATTTGATTTACCATTTTCTAAACTGATTAATTTTTCATTATTCGATTTGGAACTATCCTTAATCTCTATTTTTTTTGATTCTTCTGAATTAATTGGTTGAGAGAGATCGACAGACAGCAATCCATTTTCCATCGATGCTCCTTCAACTTCTATTCCTTCGGCCAGAACAAAATTTCTTTGAAATTGCCTAGTTGCAATACCCCTATGAAGAAAAATTCTTTCATCGTTTTCTTCCTTCTTAAAACCTTTAATCTGGAGTTGATTACCTTCAAGATTAATTTCCAAATCTGTTTTTTCAAAACCCGCAACTGCTATTGTTATTCTGAGTAGATTAGATGAAATTTGTTCTATGTTATATGGAGGATAAGTCTCAGTGGATAGCTTCGATATTCGATCGATGGTTCTTTCAAATTGTTCAAAGCCTAGAAGAAAGGGGCTGTTAAAGACTGACATTCTACTCATAAATCCTCATTAAATAGAGCGATAGTTAGTGAACCTTATAAAGCGTTCATAATATTATTTATAGTACAATCAATTATTTTTCAACAACTTTTTCTTAACAAAATAAATCCAATTTTTTGCTTTCTAGATATTGCCTAAAACACTTCATGTATTACATTAATTACAAACAAAATGATTAACTAATTAACTTAATAACATTGTTTATTAAATTTTAAATACTGGTGGAGCTGGACGGGATCGAACCGACGACCTTCTGAATGCCATCCAGACGCTCTCCCAACTGAGCTACAGCCCCATAGCTATGAAAAGTGTTTACTCTGACTTTATAAAATCTCCCACATCTTTAATATCTTCTCCAACACCAGAAATTACTCCCCCAATTGTTCCACAACTTGACAAACAAATTAAAAAAAATAGTGAAAAAAGAATTTTTATCATGATGAGAATTTATTCAAAATAACACATAACACAACGGTAATGAGAAATTATTCTTCTTCTCTTTCAATATCTATAATATCTTCTACTGAGTCATCATCATCTTCATTAACAGTACTAGTAGCAGCTTCGTCTTCCTCAATTTCGTCAATTTTAATTTCTTTTTCTTCGTTCGTTTCTTCAGGTTTAACATTTTTTGGTGGTCTACCTCTTTTAGAAACATTAGTAAGCAAGGAAGTTAACTCATATCCACAATTTGGACAAACTATTGGGAATTTCCCAAAATCAAAAAATAACGTACTACACTGGGTACACTTTCTCTTGGCTCCTTTTACAAAATCTTCCATTTTACAATTCCCTTAATTGTTCAAATAAACTATAAATTAATTAATGATTAAAAATACATTTACTCTTAAATCATTAAAAAGTAAATGCCTTACTGGTAAATTATCTGTTCCTGCAGATAAGTCAATTTCGATTAGAGCATTGCTCATCTCTTCCATTTGCTTCGGAAACACAAGGATTTCAAATTTATTAGAATCTGAGGATGTTAAGAATACGTTAAATTGTTTAAAAAAAATTGGGGTAAAAATTTTAAAGAAAGGTAGTAGGTTTGAGGTATTTGGACAAGGTGGTTTTTTTGACGATCCACAAGAAAAATTATTTCTTGGTAATTCTGGAACCGGTTTAAGACTTCTGATTGGTTTGCTATCTACGAGAAATGTTAATGTAAATTTTACAGGCGATGAATCTCTTTCATCAAGACCAATGATGAGAATTGTTGAACCACTAGAAAGAATGAATGTGTTAATTAAACATAATAATGGTTGTCTCCCAATAAAACTTGAAAGTAATAATGATTCTTCCATACCTATAAAATATTCTCTAGAAATTGGTTCAGCCCAAGTTAAAAGTGCAATCCTCCTGGCAAGCTTAAATTTGAATGGAACCACGATACTTAAAGAGAAGATTCCAAGTCGTGACCATACAGAAGTTCTTCTCAAATATCTGGGAGCTAATATAAAAAAGAAAGAAAATGTTATTACTTTAAAATCTCCAAATTTTTTAAAACCAAAAGATATTTTTGTGCCAGGAGATTTTAGCTCAGCAGCTTTCTTAATAGTTGCTGCTCTAATTACCAAGCAAAGTAAAATTATACTTAAAAATGTAGGACTTAATTTTTTTAGAACTGGGCTTTTGGAGGTTCTGAAAAAAATGAATGCAAGCATAAATATTTTTAACAAAAAAATCATAAATGGAGAAATAGTAGGAGATATTTTGGCAGAAAGTTCAAACCTCATTTCTACCCAGGTAAATTCAAACCTTGCTCCAAGATTAATTGATGAGTTTCCAATACTTTTTGTAGCTGCTTCCTATGCCTCTGGAAAGTCTACTTTCAAGGGGCTTGAAGAACTTAAATTCAAAGAGAGTGACCGTCTAGAAACAATGGCTATTGCTTTAAAAGATGCAGGAGTGGAGTTAGGTTTAAAAAAAAATTCTCTTGAAGTTGTGGGTAACAAAACACAACGAGGAGGTAATTATGTTGTTACAAAAAGTGATCATAGAATAGCAATGTCAATGCTTACTTTTGGTCTTGCAGCTGAAAAAAGCATCACAATTGACGATTCTTCAATGATAAAAACCTCTTTTCCTAAATTTAAAGAAATTTTTAACAGCTTAAATGCAAACATAAGTAATGTTTCAAAATAAAAAACCCGTTATTGCTATTGATGGTACGGCAGGATCAGGGAAGGGTACTTTAGCAAAAAAAATTGCTAAAGTTCTTAACTTTGATCATCTGGATACAGGGTTATTATATAGAATACTTGCTTATGAGTTTTTGAAGTTAAATAAAGATTTAAAAATGCTTAAAGAAGTTAATATCAATCTAAATATTTTTATAGATAAAAAAAAAATCAAACTAATGAATTTAAGATCTGAAGAAATAACAAAAATTTCATCTGAAATAGCAAAGCTCAAATTTGTCAGACAAAAACTTATTTCATTGCAAAGAAAATTTGCTAATAATCCACCTAGTGGAATTGGTTCTGTTATTGATGGAAGAGATATTACAAGCGTGATTACACCCAATGCGGAAGTTAAATTCTATATTGACGCAGATGTTAAAATAAGAGCTGAAAGAAGACTGTCGCAACTAGATTTGCCTGGAAGTTGTTATGATGAAATTTTGAAAGACATCATTAAACGAGACTTTCAAGACAAAAGAAGAAAAATATCCCCTTTAATTAAAACTACAGATAGTCAATTAATAGATACGAGTAAAATCAGTGAATCCGAAGTACTGATCAAAGCAATTGAACACATTAAAAAAAAAACTGATATTATTTAGTGATTGCATAAGACACTAAAATTTTGTAAACCATTTATTGACTAAAACAGAGGAAATTATATTGGAAGAAAATTTTAATGAACTTTTAGAAAAAAGCCTTTTAGACTTTAAATATAAAGAAGGTCAAATTATTAAAGGTACCGTTCTGTCGATAGTCAACGACACTGTTGTTGTTGACGTTGGGTTAAAATCTGAAGGCAGAATCCCAATTAAAGAGTTCCATTCCCCAGGTGAAGAGCATAATGTCAAAGTTGGAGAAAAATACGACGTCTACCTTGAGAAGCTGGAAAACAAAGAGGGTGAAGCGCTTCTTAGTCGGGATAGAGCAAGGAAAGAGGAGTCCTGGAATAACTTAGAAAAAATTCAAGATTCAAATCAACAGGTTATGGGGATAATTACTGAGAGAGTAAAAGGGGGATTTGCCGTTGATATTGATGGAGCCTTAGCATTTCTTCCGGGAAGCCAAGTTGACTTAAAGCCAATAAAAGATATCTCACCACTTCTCAATAAACCACAACCAATGATTATTTTAAAGATGGATAAATTAAGAGGTAATATCGTTGTATCCAGAAGGGCACTGTTAGAAGAATCAAGAAAAGCTGATAGAAGTAAGCTTTTATCAGATATTTCTGAGGGGGATAAATTAAAGGGTCTTATAAAAAATATTACTGACTATGGTGTTTTTGTTGACTTAGGCGGAATGGACGGTTTGATTCATGTTACCGACTTGTCATGGGAAAGAGTTAACCACCCATCAGAAAAATTTAAGGTAGGTGATGAGATTGAGGTTATAGTTACAAAATACGATAAAGAAAACAATAGAATTAGCCTTGGGCTAAAACAGTTAACTGAAGATCCCTGGAAAAATGTAGATAATGAATATAAGGTAGGCTCAATTATAAAATCAAAAATTTCTAACATCGCCGATTACGGTGCGTTCGTGCAACTTGAAAGAGGAGTAGAAGGTTTAATTCATAATTCTGAGTTAAGTTGGGTCAATAAGAATGTTCATCCAAACAATATTGTTAGTATTGGCGAAGAGCTTGAAGTTATGATTCTTGAAATAGATCATAATAAAAGAAGAATCAGCCTTGGAAGAAAACAGTGTATAGAAAACCCTTGGAAACTTTTTGCTGATAAAAATAAAAAAGGTGACGTTGTCGAAGGTAAAATTAAAAATTTAACAGATTTCGGAATCTTTGTTGAATTATCAAACAATCTGGACGGCTTAATTCATCTATCAGATATCTCTTGGGAAAAGTCAGGGGAAGAGGCCATAAAGGATTATAAAGTTGATGATTTAATTAAATTTAAAATTCTAGAAATTGATTTAGACAAAGAAAGGGTTTCATTAGGTATAAAACAATTATCGTCCGATCCTTCAAAATCAGATGAGACTGTCAATAAAGTAGTTACAGGTATTGTAAGTGAGATAGAGAAAGATAAAGTTTTTGTGAAATTTGACAAAGATAAAAACGGTTTTATCAAAAGAACAAATCTTGCAAAATCCAAAACTGAGCAAAACACTGAAAGGTTTGCAGTTAAAGAAAAGATTGATGCGAAGGTTATTAAAAAATTAACAAAGGACAATCTTTATGAATTATCAGTGAAGGACCTTGAAATACAAGAAGAAAAAAAAGCACTTAAAGAGTATGGGTCAAGCACCTCTGGAGCCAGTATAGGGGATATCATAGGTGCAGCCCTTGACAAGGACAATCAAAAGAATAAAAAAAAGTTAAATAATGAAAAAAAATGATTTCTTGATTCAATACTTTGAAAAAAGAAAATCAAAGATAATTAAATTTTTTATACTCTTTCTTTTAGGATTTCTCATTATATTAACAATCAGTAACAATTTTACCCCTAAAAATTATATAGCAAAAGTTCACATTGAAGGAATAATTAATAATAAAGATGAACTAATAAAGAAACTTAATGACATTAATCAAAATAAAAATATAAAAGGTCTCCTAATAATTGTTAATAGTCCCGGAGGTACTTTTGTTAGCAGTAAAGAAATCCTTGATGTATTAGAAAAAATAAGCGGAAAAATCCCAACCTCAGCTTATATGAGAGAAATGGCTACATCTGGAGCATACTTGGCTTCTCTAGGAGCCAAAAAGATTTTTGCTAATCAAGGGACTATAACAGGTTCAATTGGAGTAATTCTTCAAACTGCTCAACTAACTTCTTTAATGGAAAAAATCGGAGTTAAACCAATAATTATTAAAAGTGGTGAACTGAAAGCAACACCCAATCCACTTGAAAAATTGGATGATGAAAAATTACAATATTTAAAAAAAATCATTGGACAACTCCAAAATGAATTTGTTGACATAGTAGAAAAAAAAAGAAATTTGAATCAGACCACTATTTTAAAAATTTCAAGCGGGAGAATATTTACAAGTAAACAAGCATTGGACTTAAATTTAATTGATTTTATAGGAAATGAAACAGATGCATTAGATTGGATAATTAAAGAAGGAAACCTTGATCAAAATATAGATATAATTGAATTGGATAAAAAAAATTCTTTTTTTAATCTAATGAATACTAAGCTTTTTAAAAATTCTCTTAAACCTTTTAATTTAAATCTAAATAATGGTATATTGGCAATTTGGACACCTGGATTATGAAAAAATCTGACTTGTTAGCTGAATTAGAAAAAAAATTTGATTATTTACCTAAGAGAGAAGTTGAAAGAACTTTAGAAAAAATTTTGCAGTTTTTTTCCACCAACCTAGCCAAAGGTAATAGAATAGAGTTGAGGGATTTTGGGACTTTTATTCTAAAATTAAGAAAAGAGAGAATAGGTCGCAACCCAGCAACTGGTGAACAAATTAAGATAGGGCAAAAATACTTTGTTCATTTCAAACCTGGTAAAAAGTTAAAGGAACTTGTAAATGAAAAATAGTATCAAAAAAATTTTAGGCCTAACATTGTTTTTTTTTTTTTAGTTTTTTTTCTATTTTTCTCTGTTACGAACAAATTTCTAATAAAAATTAATTTTTTTCCTATCCCCTTTATTCTTGAAATACCTTTCTATATTTATACGATAATTGTTTTATTTGTAGGTTTTATAATAAGTTTATTTTTTTTATTTTTGAGAAGGTTTTTTTAAATGAGTTTTAAGAATAAAATTTTTTGTGCATTAGACTTTAGTGACCTTGAACAAACAGTACAATTTACTAATAAAATCAAAAACCATGTAGGAGGGATTAAAATAGGGCTAGAATTTTTTTGCAAAAATGGGCCAGCTGGAGTTGAAAGATTAAAAGAATTTGAACTTCCAATCTTTTTAGACCTCAAACTTCATGATATCCCAAATACCGTAACGAAAGCCTTTAGAAATTTAATGAGCTTATCTCCTGCTTATTTAACAGTTCACTTAAATGGTGGAAAAAGAATGATTGAAGGGCTAATCGAATATAAAAAAAAAACTAAATTAATTGGAGTTTCAATGCTTACAAGTCTTGACCAAAACGATTTAAAGAAATCAGGTATAATGTGTGATGAAATGTCATATGTCGAAAAACTTGTGAAAATAGGGACTTCCTCAGGAATTGACGGTGTTGTATCGTCCCCAAAAGAAGTTAAGCTACTGCGTAAAAAATTTAAGAAATTAATAATTATTACACCAGGTATACGCCTTCCTGATGATGATAAAAATGATCAAAAAAGAATTGAAACGCCAGGAAAAGCAATTAAAAATGGTTCATCTTTGTTAATTATTGGACGAACAATAACAAAATCAATAAACCCAATTTCGTCAATTGAAAAAATTATTCAAAACATAGAAAATGCAATCTAATGTAGAAATAAAAATTTGTGGAATTAATTCATTTGAATCAGCAAAGGCAAGCATTGGTGCTGAGTATATTGGGTTTGTTTTTTATCAAAAATCTCCAAGATTTTTAAATGCCTTCGATGCTAGAGAAATAGCCACGTACCTTAATCCTAACCAAAAAAAAGTAGGTTTATTTGTAAATGCTGATATTAATGTGATTAAGCACATTTCAGAATTTGTTAACCTTGATATGATTCAACTTCATGGAGATGAGACTATTAAAGATATTAAAGCAATCAAAAATATGATAAAAAAACCTATTATTAAAGCCTTACCTGTAAGCACATTTAAAGATGTAAAAAATTCTAAAAAACTTGAGGAAGTTTGTGATATGTTATTGTTTGATACAAAAACTAGTGAAGGAATATCAGGAGGAACAGGACTATCTTTTGACTGGAGTCTTTTAAAAAATATAAAACTAGAAAAAAAATGGATGCTCGCTGGAGGTTTAAATATCAACAATGTTGAAGATGCACTTTCAATAACTAATGCACCAGTTATTGATATTTCAAGTGGTGTGGAATTAGAAAAAGGCGTAAAGTGTGAAAAAAAAATTAAAAATTTAATAAATCACCTTAAAAATGAAATCTAAAAATAGAAAAATTAATTTTTATAAGTTTCCTGATAAATTTGGAAGATTTGGGAAGTTTGGAGGAAGATTTGTTGCTGAGACATTAATGCCTTTATTATTAGAAGTTGAGAGAGAATATGAAAAAGCAAAAAAATCAAAAACTTTTATTAATCAACTTAACTATTACTTTAAAAATTATATTGGAAGACCTAGTCCCTTATATTTTGCTGAAAGATTATCAAAAAAATTAAATAACTCAAAAATCTACTTTAAAAGAGATGAGCTAAATCATACTGGAGCTCATAAAATTAATAACTGTATCGGCCAAATACTTCTTGCAAAAAGAATGGGTAAAAAAAGAATTGTTGCTGAGACTGGTGCTGGGCAACATGGTTTGGCAACTGCAACAGTTTGTGCGCTATTTAACCTAAAATGTATAGTATACATGGGAGCAACAGATATTGAAAGGCAAGCACCCAATGTTTTTAAAATGAAGCTTCTTGGTGCTGATATTAAACCAGTTACATCTGGAACAGCTACCCTTAAGGATGCTATGAATGAGGCGCTTAGAGATTGGGTTTCAAATGTAACCGACACCTTTTATGTTATTGGAACAGTAGCGGGTCCTCACCCTTATCCAATGATGGTTCGAGACTTTCAATCTATTATTGGAAAAGAAACTAAACAACAAATTATTAAGGCTGAAAGCAGACTACCGGATCTATTACTTGCTTGTATTGGGGGAGGATCAAATGCTTTAGGACTTTTCTACCCTTTTCTTAATGAAACAAAAGTAAAAATAATTGGAGTTGAAGCCGCTGGTAAAGGAATTAATACCAATAAGCATGCCGCTTCGCTTTCAAAAGGTAAACCTGGCTTTCTTCACGGTAATTACACATATCTTCTGCAAGATAATGACGGACAAATTACAGACGCACATTCAATTTCAGCTGGATTAGATTATCCAGGTATTGGTCCTGAACATTCATGGTTAAAAGAAACAGGAAGGGTTCAATACTTTAGCTCAAAAGATAATGAGGCACTTGATGCATTCAAATTATGTTGTAACCTTGAGGGTATTATCCCAGCTCTAGAGCCTGCTCATGCATTAGCTTTCTTACTAAAATACAAAAAAAACTTAACTAAAAATACAATAGTGGTAATGAATATGTGCGGTAGAGGAGACAAAGATATTTTTGCTATTTCCAAAAATCTTGGTTTTGACTTTTAAAAAATGGAAAATAGAATCGACAGAAAATTTTTTGACTTAAAAAAGAAAAATAAAAAGGCTTTAGCATGTTTTGTAACATCTTGTGATCCAAGTTTAGAGTTATCAAAAAAAATTATTAATTCCTTACCTAACTATGGCGCAGATATAATAGAAGTTGGCATCCCGTTTTCTGACCCTATGGCTGACGGTCCAACAATTCAAAGATCAAGCCTTAGAGCAATTAAGTCAAAATCAAGTATTTCAAAAACATTTAACATTATTAAAAGTTTTCGTAAAAAAGATAAAATAACGCCTATAATTTTAATGGGATATTTTAATCCAATTTTTCAGTTTGGTCTGAATAAATTTTTTTCTAAAGGAAAAATGGTAGGTGTTGATGGTATTATTATTGTCGACCTTCCTCCTGAGGAAGATAATCTTATCAAGGAGCATGCACAAGATAACAATATTTACAATATTAGATTAATAGCACCTACAACTAGTAAGGAACGAATTAAAAGAATATCAGACTCATCGAGAGGTTTTCTCTATTATGTATCAGTCATGGGAATAACTGGAACTAAAAAACCAAGTATCAATTCTGTAAAAAAATCAGTTATTTCAATTAAGAAACTTTCATCACTTCCGGTATTGGTTGGTTTTGGAATTGATAGTCATGAGCAAATAAAAAAACTTAACAATATTTCTGATGGTTGCGTTGTAGGATCGGCAATTATAAAAATAATAGAAAATGCCATACAAAAGGAATTAAATCATCAGAAGGTGTTAGAAAATATTAAAAATTTTTTAAAAAAATTAAAAAAAAATGATAATTTATAGTTATGAATTGGATAACAAATTTCGTAAGGCCTAAACTTCAAGCTTTTGTTGGAAAAAAAGAAGTTCCAGAAAATCTTTGGGAAACTTGTCCAAAATGCTCTCAAATGCTTCTAAAAAGAGAGTTAGAAAGTAATCTTTTTGTATGTAAACACTGTGATCATCACTTTAGAATCAGCGCAAGAAAAAGGTTTGAGCTTCTATTTGGTACCAATTATATTTTGATGGAAACACCAAAAATAAAGCCAGACCCTTTAAAATTTAAAGATAACAAAAAATATGCAGATAGGCTGAAGGACGCTCAAAAAAAAAATAGTACCAATGACTCTGTAATGGTAGCGTCCGGAACATTAGGAACAGTTAAATTGACAGCAGCTATATTTGATTTTAATTTTCTTGGTGGATCTATGGGTATGGCTGCAGGAGAAGCCATTATAGCTGCTTGTGAACATTCATTAAAGAATAAAATTCCTCTTGTAATTTTTAGTTCATCGGGTGGCGCAAGAATGCAGGAAGGAATTCTATCTTTAATGCAAATGCCAAGAACTGTTATAGCCGTAAACTCACTTGCCAAAAGTAGTTTGCCTTTCATATCAGTTTTAACAGACCCTACAACTGGAGGAGTATCAGCATCATTTGCAATGTTAGGAGATATCATAATTGCAGAAAAAAATGCAACTATTGGGTTCGCTGGAATAAGAGTTATAGAAGAAACTATTAAAGAAAAACTTCCGCAGAATTTTCAAAAATCAGAGTACTTGATTGAAAAAGGGATGATCGATATCGTAGTTCACAGAAGAGATCTAAATCAAAAAATTCTTAATATTTTAGAGTATATACTTTAACTTCAGTTCTTAAAGTGAATAAATCAAATGATATACTCAAAAGATTAGAACTTCTTCATCCAAAAAAAATTGATTTATCTTTAAACAGACTTAGAAATCTTCTTAGAAAATTAGGTAATCCTCATTTAAAACTACCCCCGGTTATTCATGTAGCAGGAACTAATGGCAAAGGTTCAGTTATTTCATATTTACGATCAATATATGAAAAAAATGGCCTTAATGTTCATACTTATACATCTCCTCATCTAATAAAATTTAATGAAAGAATAAGAATTAACTCTCGTTTAGTAAACAATAAATACCTAAGTTCACTTCTTGAGGAATGCGAAGATAAAAATAATGGGCAATCTATCACTTTTTTTGAGATTACTACAGCAGCAGCATTTTTGGCCTTTTCGAGAATTGATTCTGACCTTGTATTATTGGAGACTGGTTTAGGAGGAAAGTATGATGCCACTAACATAATACAAAGTTCTTTATGTTCAATAATTACGCCAATTTCAATGGATCACATGAATTTTTTAGGAACGGATTTACTAAAAATTGCTAGTGAAAAAATTGGAATTTTAAAGAAAAAATCTATCATTGTATTATCAAAACAAAAAAAGTCTGTTAGACAATTAATAAGAAATGAGGTTAAAAAAAAAAAAGCTTTACTTTTTGAAGAAGGAATTAATTGGAAGATAGTAAAAGTACTGAAAAATAGCTTTATATTGGATTTTTGTGGCAATGATTTTGAATTCGAAAAACCAAGTCTTTATGGTAACCATCAAATTGAAAATGTATCCACTGCCTTAGCAAGTATTTTAGCTATTAAAAAATTTAAACTACAAATGAAAAAGATTAACCTTGGTATAAAAAGTACTATATGGCCAGGTAGAATGCAAAATTTAAAAGGTGGTAAGCTGAAAAAAATTATTGGAAAAAATTTTGATATTTGGCTTGACGGAGGACACAATATCCACGCGAGTGAAATTTTATTTACAGAAATTGACAAATGGAAAAAATCAAAAATAATATTAATTTTGGGAATGGTTTCTGGGAAAGATCCAGTAAAGTTTTTAAAAAAAATTGTTAATAAAATATCACTTCTTATTTTACTTCCTATTGATGATCATCAATATATACATCCATATAAAATTAAAGAAAGTTTAAATAAGAGCCTCAAGGATTTTAAAGAAATTGAAACATGTGTAAATATAAACGAAGCTCTAAAATTAATTTATGCTAGATTTAAAAAAGGGAAAGTTTTAATCTGCGGTTCGTTGTACCTTGCTGGACAAGTTTTAAAAAATGATGGGTTTAAAATAAATTAGAATTAAAGCTTTGAACTTAACCACTCTACCAAATCACTTTTGGGCAAAAGCCCCACTTTTGTGTCAACTAACTCCCCTCCTTTAAATAACAACAATGTAGGAATACTTCTGATTGAGTATTTCATTGCTAAATCTTGATTTTCATCAAGATTTACTTTTACTACTTGCAACTTATCTTTAAGGTCCTCTGAAATTTCCTCAAGAATAGGACCTAGCATTTTACAAGGACCACACCATTCAGCCCAGAAGTCAACAAGCACTGGTGTATTACTACTTGAAATTTCATTATCAAAATTATCAAGACTTAAATTTTTTATATCTGTCATAATTTTACTCCATAGAATTCATCCAAATAATTTTTTTGATAGGTTTGAATCAAATCTGATTGGCTTTGGATTTCGTTGTTTATAATAATCATTTAGAAAATTTATGTAAATATTATATTGATTTAATTGCGTAAGTAAGGATTTATTATCAATATTTTCCTCAATCTCCAAACTAATTGTGTCAGCTTCTTCCATTGCACCAGGAAGTGTTAAAAAACTTTTTTTTTCTAATGAGAAGATTCTCTCTGAAACTTTTTCATGAAAATGTAAAAAAACTTTATTTGGGAGTGTTTCAGGAAAATTTCTGAAGATATGTTTGGCAGCAAAAAATCTAAGTCTTGGATCTTTAAATTTTTCCGCAAAATTCCACTTTGATTCCCAGGGCTGACTGTGAAATTCTTTCATTATTAATGAATCATTATAATTTAAATTTTGTGAGTAAATTGTACTTTCTTCTAATTGAACTTCTTGACTTTGATTATCTAAATACTCCAGAGATTCCTTGTGAAGAATATTTTCTAAATTTCTCAAAAACGCTTTATCATCAAGTAGTCTACTTTTATGATCAATTTCATCATCAGATAAATTAGAGTAAGGTTTAAATTTTAGTGCATATGATTTATCTAAAATGCTGGGTTGCTTATTTAATTTAATTTTTCTAAAAAAGCTCTTTTTTTTGTATTCTTCCCTTAATTCCGGCTCAGATAATTTAACTATTTCCTCAACATCATATTTCATATCAAAACCAATAAATTGGGTTTTGTAGGATGGATGCTTAATTAGTTTTTTTACAAGATATATTTTATGATTGTTAAATAAATAATTATGTAATGTAAATAAATCATTTTGCTGAATTTTTTCTTCAACACTTCTGGAAGAAGAATTGCTAAAAAATATTCTAAATAAATCATCCCTTTTATTTTTTAACAAGCACATCAATTGCATAGTAACCTCGACGTCTGCTATTGCCTCATGAGAATTTGAAGAATCAAAGTTATTTGCCTTTGCTAACCTCTCTAACTTAAACGAAAGCTTTCCCTCTTCATTTCTAGGGACACTTAAACAATCTTTGTCGAAAGCATGAGTCATGGTTACAAAATTAAGTACATCTCCTCTTGTATTTCCTTTAGTATTTGAAATGTAAGGGAAAAAAAAATGTTCCCACAATAATTGTCTAAGAAACTCTTCATCAAAGTTTATTGAATTGAAGCCAATAAAAAAGGAATTTTCATACTTTGATAAAAATTTTTCAATTTCAATAGTCATTTGATAAGTGGTTAAACCCTCAGACAAAACTTGAGACATGGTCAATCTATTAACCCTCAAAGCATGGATAGAAGGAATTATATCAGGGTTAAGTCTTGATTTAATGTTCAATCTGTCGATTTCTTCAAATTTATTATTATAAACTATAAATCCTGCCTGTAATATCTGATCGAATCTTGCTGACCTCCCAGTAGTTTCAAAATCAAAAACTATAAAATTCATATCTTTATGTTATCATTTACGTTTTTTAAATCATCTGGTTCACTAATATGATACCACTCATTTTTATCATTAATTCCGTAAATTTTTTTTTTAATATTTGAAAAAAATATTTCTCTCATAGAAAATTTTTTTTTGTTTTTCTTCTGAAGTAATTTAGGTTTAACTATCTGAAGTCCTGAAAAAACAAAATCTTTGTGCTGCTCAAGTTTTAATCTTGAAATTACCTTTTGGGGTTCTTCTAAATTAAAATCTCCTTCACCCTTGTATCCAAAAAAATATCTTTTTTTAATCAAGCATAATAATAAATCCATTGTTTCTTCATTCCAATTTCTCAAAATATTTTTTATAGGAGAGTTTACTGTTTTCTTCCATAAAACATCTCCATTAATTAAAACTTTAGGACTTTTTAAATTAGAAAAATAATTTCTTTTTATTGCATTTAAAAAGCCTCCACCTGTATCTAAAATTTCTTCTTCAAAAACAATTTTTATAGTTCTTGAGTAAGGTTTTAATTCATCATGAAATCTTTCTGACAAATGGTGAGTGTTAATTACAATATTTTTAAAATTCAAATTAATTAAATCTTCAATAATATAAGAAATTATTGGTTTACCATTCACTTTCAATAAAGGCTTTGGAACTTTTGTGGAAAGTGGATGCATTCTTTTACCAAATCCAGCAGAAAAAATCATTGCTTCATTAATGTCTGACATGATTCAACAAAGGCGATAACAGTGAATAGAATTTTTCAAATTTTTTTTTTTTTAAGTTTTTATGTAACATTTTCTTTACTCTTGGAAGATGTTGTAAATATTGATCTTTATTATCCCTTGAAGAAAGTCTACAAAATATTCCCAATACTTTCATATGACGTTGGATTGCCATTAAATAATAAGAAAGCATAAAATCCTCTCTTTTAATTTTTAAATTCGCTTCCAAAAAATAATTAATTAATTCATATTCTAGCTGCTTTGAAACATCTATTCTTGCATCTTGTGTAAGAGAAACCAAATCATATGTACAAGGACCAATAACTGCATCTTGATAATCAATCAATCCACACTTAACACTATTAGATTTTGATAAATAAAACAAATTATCTACATGAAAGTCTCTATGAACTAGAACCTGAGGGATATCTATACTGGATAAATAGGATTTAAATAATAAATTAAATTCTTTCTTTAGTAAATTTATCTCAGTACTTTTTAAATTTTTTAAGTACCAATCAAAAAAAAGATTACTCTCCGCAATAAACATTTTTAATGAATATTTTGATAAATTTGGATGCCTAATTTTCTGAATATCAACGATTGTATCAACTGCTAACCTATAAATTTTTTTTCTATTTTTTTTTGTTATTATTTCTGAATATTTGGTAGGCCCAAAATTTTCTAAAACCAAAATACTTTGTTTACTAAAATCATGAATTATTGATGGGACGACCACAAATTTTTTAAGTATCTTTGTGACTTTAATAAAATCTTCAAGGTTTTTTTGATTTTTGTCATACATTATCACATAATTTTTTCGTGATGAAGAATACTGAAAATATTTTCTATTAGAAGCGTCACCAGCCAATAACGATAATTTTTTAACTTCTATTTTTTCTTTTTCCAAAATTTTTTTTATATTTGATCTAATTTCTTCCATAACTTTTCTTTAATTTTTTGTGAAGTTCCAAATAATTTTATTCTTACGTCTCTTGAATTATTTTTTTCATCTTGAAAAATTATTTCTATTCTATCTTTGGGGAAATAGTCTAAAAATATGTCTGGCCATTCAACGATCACGCAATTATTAATAGCTGTATCAAAATCTAGATTAAAAAATTCGTTTTTCTTTTCTATTCTATATAAATCATAGTGCCATATGTTAACTGTTTTAAGATCGTAAATCTGAACTATAGGAAATGTTGGACTTAATACTTTAATTTTTTTTTTAGAAAATTGATTTATTAAAAACCTGGCAAATGTTGTTTTACCTGAGCCAATATCTCCACTTAAACAAATGAAGAAAGGAATTGAAAGAGATTCGGAAACTTTTTGAGCTAAAATTTTTGTTTCATTTAAATTTTTAATTCTAATATATAATTCAGATGTCATTTTTTTTTGGAAATAAATTATTATCTTAACTTATACTATTGTATTAAATATATTGAATTAAATGAAAAAAATTAATACTGATGTTTTAATAGTTGGTGCTGGTCCAGTTGGATTATTTTCTGTCTTTGAATTGGGACAACTTGGAATTAAAGCCTGCATAGTAGACTGTCTTGACGAAATTGGTGGACAATGCTCAGCACTTTACCCTGAAAAACCAATTTATGATATACCCGCTTATCCAGTCATCAATGCTCAAGAATTAATCTTAAATTTAAATAAACAAATCAAACCATTTAATCCTAAGGTTCTCCTTAATCAACAGGTTGAGAAAATTATCGACCTTGATAACTCATTCAAAGTTTTCACTTCTAGTAATTATGAAATATCTACAAAGTGTATATTTATTGCAGCAGGGAATGGTGCATTTGGGCCGAATAAACCTCCAATAAAAAATATTGAGAAATTTGAAAATAAATCTGTTTTTTATAGTGTTAAAAATAAGTCAATTTTTGACGACAAAACAATAGCTATAGCAGGGGGAGGTGATTCTGCAGTTGACTGGGCAATTGAATTATCAAAGAATGCGAAAAAAATTTTTTTCATTCATAGACGCGAAAAATTAAGGGCCTCTCCTCAAAATGTCGAAACTCTTAAAAGCTTAGAAAAAAAAAATGTTGAATTTATAATACCATTTCAGTTAGACTCAATTAATGGTAAAAACGGTGAAATTACTGATCTAATTGTTAAAGATTTAGACAATAATAAAAAAAAAATTACAACTGATTTTTTTCTTCCTTTTTTTGGACTCTCAAATGATTTAGGTCCAATTAAAAACTGGGAGTTAGAGATAGAGAAAAATATTTTAAAAGTAGATCAATCTACTTGTAAAACGTCTAAAGATAGAATCTACGCAATTGGTGACGTTTGCACTTATACTGGAAAACTTAAACTTATTCTGACTGGTTTTTCTGAAGCTGCCATAGCAGCGCATGATTGTTATAATACAGTGCATCCTGAAAAAGTTTTACATTTTGAGTATTCAACAACAAAAGGAATAAATAAAATTTAGAAACTTAGTACCTATACTCGTCAGCTTTAAAAGGTCCATTGACAGGAACATTTATATATTTACCCTGTTTTTCTGTAAGTTTAGTTAACATTGCACCAACCTTATCTAAATGGATCATTGCCACTTTTTCGTCAAGATGCTTTGGTAAAACATAAACCTTATTTTTATATTTAGAAAAGTTTTTCCAAAGTTCTATTTGCGCAAGAACTTGGTTGCAAAAAGATGCTGACATAACAAAGCTTGGGTGACCAGTAGCGCATCCCAGATTAACAAGCCTACCCTCTGCTAGTACTATAATTTTTTTGCCATCCGGAAACTCAATTTCATCTACTTGAGGCTTGATATTATTCCATTTAAAGTTTTTTAGTGATTCAATTTGTATTTCTGAGTCAAAGTGTCCAATATTACAGACAATACTGCGGTCTTTCATATCCCTCATATGATCAACTGTTATAACATCAACATTTCCGGTCGCAGTAACAAAAATATCCGCTTTTTTTGAAGCTTGATCCATTGTGATAACTTCGTATCCATCCATAGCAGCCTGTAAGGCACAAATAGGATCAATCTCAGTTATTAAAACTCGGCAACCAGCATTTCTCAAACTTTCAGCTGAGCCTTTCCCTACGTCGCCATATCCTGCAACAACAGCAATTTTACCTGCCATCATAACATCTGTTGCTCTTCTTATACCGTCAACCAAGCTCTCTCTGCATCCATATTTATTGTCAAATTTGGATTTGGTAACTGAGTCATTCACATTGATGGCTGGAACTTTAAGTGTTCCTTTTTTTTCCATTTCAACTAATCTAAGAACTCCGGTAGTTGTTTCTTCAGAAAGGCCTTTGACATCGTCTAAAAGTTCAGGAAACTTATCATGAAGAAGTTTAGTAAGATCACCACCGTCGTCTAATATTAAATTTGGCTTCCATCCATCAGGGCCTTTTATAGTCTGCTCAATACACCACCAAAACTCTTCCTCAGATTCACCTTTCCAAGCAAAAACAGGAATGTTCTTTTCTGCAATTGCCGCAGCAGCCTGATCTTGTGTTGAATAAATATTACATGAGCTCCACCTAACAGAGGCTCCTAATTCCATTAAAGTTTCAATTAAAACCGCAGTTTGAATGGTCATGTGCAAACATCCAGCAATTCTTGCACCTTTGAGAGGTTTTTCAGAGTTGTATTCATCTCTTAGTTTCATCAACCCAGGCATTTCTGTCTCTGCTATTTGAATTTCTTTACGCCCCCATTCGGCAAGTTTAATATCGTTAACTTTATAATCTTCCATTATTAATCTCTTTCATTTAAGCTTAATTAAGTTCATCGTATATTTTGTCATAATATACTTTTAGTTTACGTTTAATCAGCAAATTATCATGTTCTCTAAATATTTCATTACAAATTTTAAAAACTTCTTTCGAGTCAATTTTTGTTATAAATTGTTTTACCTTTAAAATTCTTGAAATACTCATTGATAAGGTTTTGATACCCATTCCTAGTAGCAAGGAAGTAAACATTGTATCACCAGCCATTTCACCGCAGACACTTACAGGTACACCAACTTTTTTTGCAGAATCTGATGATAGTTTAATAAGTCTTAGTACAGACAAATGAGCAGGATCATAAATTTTGGCTACCTCTTCATCTCCTCTGTCAATTGCAAGAGTATACATAGTAAGATCGTTCGTACCAATTGCTAAAAAATCACAGTTTTTAGCAAGTGACTCAGAAATCAATGCTGCAGCTGGTGTTTCAATTAAAACACCAATTTTAATATTTCTTCTATTAAACTCTTTTTTTTTTAAAGAAAGATCTTTTGAAACATCATTTATCAATTTTTTTGCCTCTAATATTTCTGAAACATTTGAAACCATTGGTAACATTATTCTAATTTTACCAAACGTACTTGCTCTTAAAATTGCAGAAATTTGCCTTTTAAATATTTTAGGAAATGCAAGCGTGAGTCTAATAGCTCTTAACCCAAGTGCAGGGTTTGGAGATTTTGACAAAAATTTTTCAATAAAGGGAACTTTTTTATCATTCCCAACATCCAAAGTCCTTATTGTTAACGGCTTGCCTTTCAGATGAGTAAGTGTTTTTTTTATAAAGTTAAATTGATCCTTTTCAGATGGCATTCTTTTTTTATCCATAAACATATATTCACTTCTTAATAAACCAATGCCGTCAATACCAATTTTCATCGCCTCTTTTGCCTCATCAGAATTATCAATATTAGCTTCAACACGTATTCTTATATTATCAAGTGTTAAAGGAGTTTTTTTTCTAAGAAAATTTAACTTTTTATTTACATTTTTTTGATCCTCAATCTTTTTTTTATAGTAATTTATAGTCGAAATCTTTGGGTTTTTTATAAGTATTCCCTTTTCCCCATCAAGGATAATTGGTTCATTATCTTTTAAATCCTTTAAAAGATTTTTAACTCCAACTAGAGTTGGTATTGAAAGTGATCTGGCAACTATAGCAAAATGACCCTCTGGGCCTCCCATGACACTAACTAATCCTGATAACTTTGTTTTTGATAATGACAAAAGGTCGGCAGCACTTAATTCATTTGATATTAATATTTCATTAGCTCTAATTAACTTTTGATTTCTTTTCTTCTTTTGAAGATTTTCTAAAATTCTTCTGCATACATCCCTTACATCGTCAAATCTATCTTTAAGATAATCGTCTTTAATTTTCTTAAAAATTTTAGAGTGTTTATTTAATTCCTCAATAATAGCAAATTCTGCATTTATTAGGTCCGAATGTATTCTTTTTTTTGCATCTGATACAAGAGATGATGAGGAAATAATTGAAATATTTGCCTCAAGCATGAATTTCATTTCACCATAAATATCATTTTTATGATCTTTAATTTTTTTAATAATTTTTCCTAAGTCTGAAACGGATTTCTTTACAGCTTTATCTAATCTTTTTACTTCATTGGTTACCTCTGAAGTAGGTATGTTATATTTTGAATAAGATAAATCGCTACTTTTTTTTATCGCGCAATTTCCGATGACAAACCCATGAGACACAGCAATTCCCCTAAAAATTTTTTCCTTAATCAAATTCCCTGGTAGTGGCTTTTCTTCACCAAAGTTATTTTTTATAAGATTTATTAATTTTTGAAGATCTTCTTCTGCATTTTGTCCTACGCATTGTATTTTAATTTCCGTGCCTTTTGATGCGGCAAGTGTCATTAGGCCCAACAATGATGAACCATTCACAACATTTCTGCCTTTTTTAACTAAAAACTTTGATTTACATTTTGATGTAAAATCTACAAACTTTGCAGATGCTCTTGCATGAAGACCTAATTTGTTTGTAATTAAGATTTTTCTCTCTAATCTTTTTTCTTGCAATCTTTAGATTCTCCAAAAAAAGCTGAAGCCACATTCATGTACTTTCTTCCAGACTCTTGAGAAATTTTAATTAATTCTTTAATTTCACATTCATTTCGCAGAGAAGAAATTTTTATGAGCATTGGCAAATTTACACCTGCGACAACCTCAACTTTTTCCTCCTCCATAATTGAAATAGCAAGATTTGAAGGAGTACCTCCAAACATATCTGTTAAAATTACTACCCCTTTTCCTTTATTTACTTTTTTAACGGATTTAATTATCTCTTCTCTTTTTTTATTAATATCATCATTTGGAAAAATTGATATGGCTAATATATTTTCCTGCTTACCAACAATATGTTCAAGAGCTATTAAAAACTCCTTTGAAATATTTGAATGACCTACAATCACTATTCCAATCATGTTTTTAAATCCCTATGGTCGATGAAAGCGTCAATCTCTTTTTTTTTTTGTAAAAAAGAGTGAAAATATTCTGCACTTACAACAGACCTATGGACTCCTCCAGTGCAACCAAATGCAATTGTAATATAATCTTTTCCTTCTTCATGAAATCCATTCAAAATTTTGTCAGCAATTATTTGTATATTATCAAAAAAAATCATAAAAAGCGCTTGGTTTTTAACAAATGTAATAATCTTTAGATTCTTACCGTCTAGTCTTTTTAATCTTTTTACATAAAATGGATTTTTTAAAAAACGCATATCAAAAACAAAATCAGCCTCTCTTGGAAGACCATTTTTATATCCAAAAGAGATTACTCTAACAGTTGGTTTTATTTTTATATTTTTATGAAAAAGAGCTTTAATTTTTTTTCTAAGTAAATTTATTGTTAAGTCTGTCGTATCTAAATAATATCGGCTTATTCTCTTCAAAGGTTCCAACCGGTTTCGTTCTCTTTCAATTACATCATTCATAGGTAAATCTAGTTTTAGTGGATGAAGTCGTCTACTTTCGTCATACCTATTAATTAATTTTTGATTATCACAATCAAAAAATACAACTGATATATCAACATCTTTCTTTTTCTTATTTATAAGTGATATAATTTTTTTTGCATCAAAGTCTCTACTTCTAATATCAATACCTACAGCCAAATTTCTTTTAATTTTTGCTTCAATGATATTTTTAAGTAAGAAAAATGGAATATTATCAATTGCCTCAAAACCAAAATCTTCAAGGATTTTTAATGCTGAAGTTCTTCCAGCTCCAGACAATCCCGTAACAATTAAAATTCTATTGGACATAACTTCTAATTTGATTAAGCTTGATTTTAATTTTTGCAACTGCAGAAGAACTTTTACCGGAAATTTTTATTTTAGGAAATTTCATTCCTAATATATTACAACTCATAATTCTGGGTAATCTTTCAAATTTCTCATCCACAAGCTCAACCACTAAAGTTAATTTTATATTCTCAACATATGGAACAGTCATAATTCCTATCTCCCTAACTTCAAGAAGCCCTTTAGTCTCAGAATGTGGATACAAGTATAAATAATCGTCAATTTTTTTACAAATAGTTAAGTCATCTGAAATAAGGGTTGCACCTGAATCTATAAGACGTAGTGCTAAATCCGACTTACCAATACCAGACTTTCCTCTAATCAATACTCCTAAATCTTCAATTACAACAGAAGTTGAATGAAATTGCTTAGCTATCATAGTTTTTTAATTTAAAAAGTTTGCTTTAAGCTTTTTATCTAAAACTAGGATATTTGTTTCTAAAATAACTGTGTTCTTCAAATGAACTTTTAGAACGAATGACTCTTTTTCATTTAGCTTCTTTTTTAAACCAAAAAGCATTAAATGCCTTCCCCCTGGCTGTAAAAAAAGTTCACTTTTTGGTTTAATTTGGACATTATCAACCTTTAACATTTTTACGACATCATCAGTAATTTTGATATCATGCATTTCCACAGTATTAGCTATATCTGTACTAAAGGATTCTATTTCTATTTCTTTTTCACTATTATTAAAAAAACTAAGATAAACGGCCGTAGCTTTTTGTTCCAGGCTTGTTTCAAAAGTATATCCTCCATGAAGTGCAATTTTTGCATGCTGATTCGCTTCAACTTTGATGGAAGTAAGTAATAAGAAAAATAAAAGATATTTGACATTTTTTAATATTGTAAACATCTATTAACTAGTACATATTAATTTAAATTTGTAAACCTATGAAAATTAATTTTAAAGCAAGACAGTTAGTAAGATCAGCTCTTAGGGGATATTTATCAACAGAGTTTGATTCAAAAAACTTTAAAAATATTAAGACGCAAATGAATACTCCGTTCTCTTATAGCACCTTTACTCTTACAGCTTTTGACTATGATCTATCTCCAATACTACTACTTTCAGATTTGTCAGAACATACAAAGAACATTCAAGAGAAAAATTCTGCATCATTAATGCTCTGTGAAGAGAAAAAACTCTATAAGTTTTTTCCAAAATTTGATAATAAATTCTCATCTTACGAAGATCCCATGTCAAGACCAAGAATAACGCTTATTGGAAAGTTAAAAAAAACAAAAGATCTCAATCACAGAAAAAGATTTATATCTAGACATCCTGCAGCAAATTTATACGCCAATTTTAAAGATATGAACTTTTACAAAATGGATGTAAAAAGTGCACATTTAATTGGCGGTTTCGCTCAAGTGAAATGGTTTACAAGTGATGATATTCTTTGTAAAAACATATCCAATTTTAAGGATTCAGAAGAAAATATAATTAGTCATATGAATTCAAGTCATAAACCAAGCATAAAAATGTATATAAATAATTTAATGCAAGATGAAATTTCTAGGGAACAAAGAAAAGGAGACTGGAATATCACTGGAATCGATCCAGATGGTTTTGATCTTAGAAAAAAACAAATCACTGCTCGTTTCTTTTTTGAAAAAGAAATTTCTAACGCTAAAAAATTAAGGGGGGTTTTTGTAAACCTTCATAAAAGGGCCTCTGAAATTAATTAGCCTCATCCCAGTTTATACCTAAACCCAAATCAACTTTAATTGGTACTTTTAAATCTAAAAAATTATTATGAGAATTACTCATTATTGTTGGAATGTTGTGTTTCATTATATTAATCTCATTTTGCGGCACCTCAAAGATAAGTTCATCATGAACTTGAATAAGCATTTTAGACATAAGTTTTTCTTTTGTTAAAAACTTATAAATTTTTGGCATGGCTAATTTTATTAAATCCGCAGCTCCACCTTGAATTGGTGCATTAATAGCAGAGCGTTCTGCAAAATTTCTTCTATTAGCCACTTTGTCATTTATAAAAGGTATAAATATCCTTCTCCCAAATGGAGTGGCTACATAACCTTTACTACGACAATCTTTGACTGTTTTATCCATATATTCCTTTATTCCCGGATATTTTTTAAAATAACTTTCGATGTACTGCTTTGCCTCGGAATTTGATATATCTAGTTGTGCAGAAAGTCCGTAAGGTGAAATTCCATAAATGATTCCAAAATTTATCGTCTTTGCTTTTCTTCTTAAATCTGAATTAAGTGATGCTTTATCAACCTGAAAAACATCCATAGCTGTAACGCTATGAATATCTTCATTTTTTTGAAATGCATTTAAAAGAGAATCTACATTGGCAACATGTGCTAATATTCTTAGTTCAACTTGTGAATAATCCACTGAGAAAATAAAATGATTAGGTGAGGCTATAAAGGCTTTTCTAATTTTTCTTCCTTCAGCTGTTTTAATAGGAATATTTTGGAGATTTGGATCATTTGAGGAAAGCCTGCCTGTCAATGTACTTGCCATACCAAAAGAAGTATGAATCCTAGAAGTTTTTTTACTTTTTCTTGATAGTAAACCTTCGCAATAAGTGCTCTTAAGTTTAGAAAATTGACGCCACTCAAGGACATATTCAGCAATCAAAAATTTTTCAGACTTTAGTTTTTCTAAAATTTTAACATCAGTTTGATAGTTACCACTCTTTCCTCTTTTTCCATAAGGTAACTTTAGTTTTGAGAAGAGAATCTCTCCAAGCTGTTTTGGGGAACCAACATTAAAATTCTCTTCACTTATTTCAAAAATCTTTTTTTCTATATTTTTTATTTTTTTTGAAAATTCAGATGTTAAAAAAATAAGATGTTCATTGTTTATTTTACATCCATTAATTTCCATTAAAGCTATAATCTCAATCAAAGGCTTTTCGAAATAAAAATAAAACTCATAGAGCTTACTCTTAAAAAGTTCCTTTTTTAAAATTTCCCATAATCTAAAAGTAACATCTGAGTCCTCAGCCGCATATTCTTTTGCAGCATCAATGTCAACTTCACTAAAACACACCTTTTTTTTATCTACAATTGTAACATCAGAAAACTTCTTTGTGGAATGAGAAAGGTAATCTGAAGATAATTCGTCTAAATTGTGTCCTCTGTAACCAGTTCTAAGTACATACGACATCAACATGGTGTCATCCATATTTTTTGTGACTATTCCCATATTTCTGAGAATAATAAAATCGTATTTTATATTTTGCCCAATCTTTAGTACCGACTCATCCTCAAGAATTGGTCCAACTAAATTTATAAAGCTTTGAATTTCTATTTGTTTACATTTTTCACTTTTATGCTTTAGGGGAATATAACATGCCTCACTATTCTCCACTGACATTGAAAAACCTATAATTTCTGCATCAACTGCATTAAGAGAAGTGGTTTCACAATCAATAGCAACTATTCCTTTTGATTCAACAAAATTACACCATCTCTTTAAAGACTTTTCATCCTCTATAAGTTCATATTTTTTTTTATTAACAGGCTCTCTATTTATAGTTAAAAAGCCTCTTTTTTCTAATTTTTCATCATTATTTTTCGAGTCATTTTCTCTCAAACCAAATTTTGAAATCACGCTTGATTTAATTTTGTTAAATTCCATGTCTTCAAGAAATGCTACTAACTTTTTTACATCCATTGGTTCGTATGATAACTCATTAATTGATATAGGAAGCTCAACATCATCTTTAAGAGTAACCAGTTGCTTTGAGATTTTTATAATTTCTTTGTTTTCCTCTAGACTAGCTCTTCTCTTTTCTTGTTTAATCTCGTGGGTGTTTTTCAATAAATTTTCAATAGAGTCATATTCATTTATTAATAAAGAAGCTGTCTTCGGGCCAATACCGGGAGCCCCAGGAATATTGTCAGATGAATCTCCTGCTAAAGCTTGTACATCAATTACTTTATCTGGGAAAACTCCAAATTTTTCAAAAACTGTTTCTTTTGTAACTTCCTTTTTTTTTATTGGGTCTATTATTGAGACGTTATCTTTTAATAATTGCATTAAGTCTTTATCCGAAGAAATAATTGTAACGCTTTTACCAACTTTGGAAGCTGCTTTAGAATATGATGCTATAAGATCATCCGCTTCAAAGCCCTGAGATTGAATTGACTTTAAGTTAAAAAAGTCCGGAACTTTCTTAATAATATCAAATTGAGGTATCAAATCTTCAGGAGGATCTGACCTATTTGCTTTATATTCAGAATAAATGGAATTTCTAAAAGTATCTCTTGCTGCATCAAAAATTACAACAATTGAAACTTTACCTCCTTTTTCTATTTGAATGTCATCAATCAGCTTTAATAACATATTGCAAAAACCAAAAATTGCATTTACAGGTAGTCCATCAGATCTATGCATTGGAGGAAGAGCATAATATGCTCTAAAAATATAACCTGAACCATCCACTAAAACTAGCTCATTACTGTTTGACATCTTCATTTTTTTTTAAATTTTGCACCACAATACGGACAAACTACAACTCCACCTGAAGTTAAATCCAAAAAAACTTTGGGATGAGAGTCATGAGAATCAACACCCTGACAGCTAATGGTATCTACTTCAGTGTAGGTGATATCAAGTTCAAAATTAAGAGTCATTGTAATTTAATAGTTAAGTGTATATTTTAATATAACTATAATTCAAAGAAATGAAAAATAAAATTATTGATGTTAAAGGTCTAACAAAAAAATATGGGAATAAAGGTTCACTAGCATTAGATAACATAGATTTAAAAATAGAACGAGGTAAAATTTTTGGGCTCTTAGGCCCCAATGGGGCAGGGAAAAGCTCATTCATTAATATTTTATCTGGTCTTTCCAATAAAACATCTGGCAAAGTACTTGTTTGTGGTATTGATCTTGATAAGGACCCTAAGACCATTAGAGGAAATATTGGTGTTGTTCCCCAAGAAATAAATATTGATCCTTTTTTTACACCACTAGAAATAATGAATATTCAATCAGGTATGTATGGTGTAAAAAAAAAACAAAATAAAAATCTTGAAATTCTTAAAAACTTAGATCTTCATGAAAAGTCTAATGCTTATTCTAGAAGCTTGTCCGGAGGTATGAAAAGAAGGCTAATGGTAGCTAAGGCTTTAGTCCATTCACCTACTCTATTAATTTTAGATGAACCCACAGCAGGTGTAGATGTAGAGTTAAGAACTAAATTGTGGAATTATATAAGACTTTTGAACAAAGAAGGAGTAACTATAATTCTTACGACACATTACCTCAAAGAAGCAGAAATTCTTTGTGATGAGATCGCAGTAATAAATAATGGAAAGGTTATTGCCTGCGACACAAAAAATAATCTTCTAAAACTACTTGATGATAAGGAGTTGATAATAGAATTTTCTGACAAAGTAAATTCTGTTCCCCAAAAAATTAAAAAATTTATCATTTCAAAAGAAGAAAAAAAAGTAGTACTTAAATTCAAAAAAAGTCAAATAAGTACAGCTGAAGTAATTAAAGCATTTGTGGGAAAAAAATTTAAACTAAAAGAAATTACAACCAAAGAATCAGATTTAGAGGATATATTTATAAAATTATTAAAAGAATAGCATTTTTAAAAATTTTACTTCTTGTTCATGGGTGTGTAACTGGAGTAAACGAGGAATCAATATACTCTGAAAAAATTGTAGAAAAAAAAACTTACTCCAAGTGGGGGAATATTAATACAAGCGAAATTATTATTTTAGCAATTCATGGTTACAATGATTACTCAAACTCATTCAAAATTCCTGCAGAATATCTTTCAAAAAGTAATATTTTTATTTTTTCTTTTGATTTGGATGGCTTTGGTAGAAATGATAACTTTAGCTTTTGGTATCCACTTAGAGTGCACAAACAAGTAATTAAAGAAGAATTATTAAAATTAAAAGAACTATATCCAAAAAAAAAAATCATTTTGCTCGGCGAGAGTATGGGAGGTGCGATCATAACAAGTCTGATGACTCATGAAAAAGATCTACCTATTGATGGGGCAGTTCTTGTTGCACCTGCTATATGGAATTTTACTGAGAAAAATTTTTTTAAGAGTGTATTTATGTCCTTAATATCAAAAGCATTCCCAAATCTTAAAGTTAGCAGCAAAGGATGGGTTAAAGTTCAGGCAAGTGATAATCAAGAAATGCTCGAAGAGCTATCGGAAGACAAATATTTTATTCATCATCCCAACCTAAAAAGTCTTTATGGAATAATTGAATTAATGGATGAAAGTTACAAAGATTCTAAAATTTTTTTTTCACAACCTAGCTACAATACTTTAGTTGTAATTCCAATTAAAGATGAAATAGTTCCTCGTAAACCATTAATTGAATTACTAGAGGCGACTAAAATTAAATCTTATGACTTTTCTTCTCACTTTCTAATCTTTGAATCAAGTTATCATATGATCTTGAGGGATATGAAAGGTGATAATGTTACAGAAGAAATTAAAAAATGGGTTTTGGAAAGAAAAACAAAAAAGCAAAAAAACTTTAATGAAGTAATTAAAAAGTTAAAAAATGCGGATTATTATCATATATTAGATTAAGATGTTAAAACTAATTATTTTATTTTTTTTATTTTACTCATACAATTACAAGTCTTTTTCTGATGAAATAGTACAAGATAGAAACGGTAATTACTTTTTAATGAAAAGTGATGGTACATTTGAAAAGTTGCCCAAACCTAAACAAGGTAACAAATACATTATTAAAAAAAAAAAAGTTACTAAGAAAAAAAAAAAAATTTTCACTCAACCAGAAAAAAAGGCCAGGACAAGGACCAATACTGGGTACAGATAATGAATGAAGAAAATTCAAAGCTTGTTTGGAAAGTTATTCAAAAACATGGTGATTACTTAAAAGATAAACTTATGCCTCATCCACTTCATCCTAAAGGAAGAAACCCGTATGCTCATATATGCCAATTAATAAAAAATAATTTTCAAGAATCTTACAAAGATATTTCAGATGAAAAATTAAATAAGCTGGTTAGTTTTATTAAAAATATTAAGAACTAATTGAACGGGAAGGTCACTTATCGTATAAGGGAGGAAATATTATGCTGTTCGACCTTCCCTAGTGTCCAATTTTTGACATTTATCAAAAACATAGATAACTAAGCAAGTTTTATACCAGTACTGATTAATTGGATAATATAAATTTTTAACTGTTCAAAGTTTTTTAAAATAAATTAATATAGCCACACTTTAAATGCACAATTTTCAATTAACATATGCCGCTTTTCTATTTCCAGCGATACCACTTATGATGATTTCTTTTGGCAACAGATATACCTCTCTGAGCAAATTAATTCGTAAGATTCATGACGAATTCATCAATAAAAAAATTTCACCTAATGATAAATCTGCTTCAAGGTATTTCGCACAGATCCAAATACTTAATAAAAGACTAAGATATGTTAAACTTATGCAGTTCTTTTCAGGAATTTCTTTTTTTTTAAATTTATTTACCATACTAGTTGGTATTTATTTTCTAGATATTTCATTAATATTATTTATAACAGCGCTTGTTTTCTTCGCGTTAGCAATTTGTGTATTCCTAATTGAAATCAACATAAGTACCAAGGCATTAAGAACTCATTTAGAGGATCTTGAAGGTTTAGATGAAAATTATTAGCATATGTTTGTTTCTATAAGTAAAATTAATCATCATCCTAAGGGGTTAGTCGTCCTATTTTTTACAGAACTGTGGGAACGTTTTAGTTATTACGGAATGAGGGCAATACTTGTTCTTTATTTAATTTCGGATTTTAATGATAAAAACCCAGGATTGGGTTGGTCGAATAAAGAGGCAATAATACTTTACGGTTGGTATACCGCACTTGTTTATTTAGCGTGTATCCCTGGAGGCATAATTGGGGATAGATATATAACTAGTAAAAACTCAGTTTTATATGGAGGATTTTTATTATGTGCAGGACATTTCACATTGGCTTTCCAAAATGAATTATGTTTTTTTACAGGGTTGACCTTAATCATACTTGGTGTTGGACTTTTAAAACCAAATATTTCAACCCTAGTTGGACATCTTTATAAAGTTAACGATCTAAGAAGAGACCAAGGGTTTACTATTTTTTATGTAGGAATAAATATTGGTGCTTTTTTAGCAAGTATTTTAGTAGGTTATGTGGGAGAGGTTTTTGGATGGCATTATGGTTTTTCATTAGCTGGCTTTGGCATGCTTTTAGGACAAATTTCTTTTATCATGGGAAAAAAAAATATTGTTGAAGTTTCGAAAGAAATTTCCCCAAAAAATACTTTCTCTCTAAAAACTAAAAAATACAAGTTTTCTTCAATTGAATTAGATAGAGTAAAACTTATTCTAATATCGTCTTTAATTTTAGTAATTTTCTGGGCTTCATTTGAACAGGCAGGAGGTTTACTAAACATATTTGCTTATGAAAAAACAAATAGATATCTCTCCTTTTTGAATATGGAAATCCCGGCTAGTTGGTTCCAATCAATTAATCCGCTTCTAATTATAGTTTTAGGCTATAGCGTTTCTGTATTTTGGATGTTTTTAAAAAAAAAGAATATGCTAGCGACATCTATTTTTAAAATTTCAATAGGAATAATTATAATGGGATTAGGGTTCATTTTTATGGTTTTTGCATCCGTTGAGTCAGAAGTTTACGGAAAATCTTCAATGTATTGGCTATTTTTTGCCTACTTATTTTTTACAATTGGTGAGCTATGCGCCTCACCTGTAATTTTATCATATATCACAAAATTATCTCCTAAAAAACTGACAGCCAGTATCATGGGGATCTATTTTGCGACAATTGGTCTTGGAAATAAAATTGCTGGTATTATAGGGCAGTATTCTCAAGCCTTAGGTGAAAAAGTAATATTTTTAGGTATTACAGTAATCTGTGTTTTTGTGGGAGGTTTTGTTATAATAATGCATAAAAGATTAATTAGGCTTTCTCATGGTGTTGATGATTAATTATTTTTTTAGCGCCCGTAGCTCAACTGGATAGAGCATTTGATTTCGGCTCAAAAGGTTAAGGGTTCGAATCCTTTCGGGCGCGCCAGAATGCTGCTGAAAATTAAAGTTTGAGTTAATCTTTGAATTTTATAGTTTTAATAATTAAAAATGAGTCTTTCTGTGAAGCTAGTTTTTAAAAGTAATAATTTAGTTGAAATAAGTTGGGTAAAATATATTTTGGGCTCCAATGATATTGAGTTTTTTGTTTTAGATGAGCTCATGTCAATTAATGAGGGGAATATCTCGGCTATACCGATTAGAATTCTTGTAAAAGACAATTTTGTTAATAAAGCAAAAAAACTTCTTGATGATGAGCTAAACAAACTATGACTTTAAAATTTGATAACCTCTATCCCATTTTTTTTCAGCCAATTTTTATTTTCAATGTACTCACTATCATGTTGTTCAACCAATGACCAAAAGGACTTAGAATGATTTGGCTCAACAATATGACACAGTTCGTGCACTATCACATAATCAATTACTTTTTTTGGAAGCATTACTAATTTCCAATTCAAACAAATTTCAGATCGACTACTACAAGAACCCCACATCGCTCTATATCCTTTCAAATTTAGTTTTTTAAAATTTATTCTTATTTTTGAAGATACAAATTGGACTCTTTTAACTAAATATTTTTTTGCTTCCAACTTTAACCACTCAACAAGATTTTTTTTTGCAAGCTTAAATTCTGTGCAGTGAATAACAAGACTATTATTTTTTAAAAACACTTTATTTTCTTCTGATGCCAATGTTAAAAGAGTAAACTTTCTTCCTAGGAAGGGAAAAATACTTTTGTTTTTTATCAGTATTTTCTCTCTATTTTTATCTAGATTAATTTTCTTTTTAATCCATAATTGTTTTTTTTTTATTATTGATCTTAGATAACTGTCTTTAATATAGGATGGACAGTAAATTATAGGTACACCATTTTTTATTTGTAAAGATATAGTCTTTAACCTTTTAGTTGATCTCACAATTTTTACATTATCTATTACCGTACTTTCAGACGATGAAGCACGAAAAAATTTTTTTAGATCAATCTTCATTTAATTTAAGTTCTTTAAATGTTTTAGGTAAATAATCACCAAAATAATTCTCAAGTATGGGAAAATTTTCAGCTAACATTTTAAAGCTTTTTCCTTGAATTTTTAAAACTAGCGAATCCTTTTTTGCAGTTATGGTTCCTGTTCTTCTCCCGCCCTCTAATAAAACTCTTGAACCAAAATGAGATCCTTTTTTATAAATTTTCTTAAAGGCTCTTCCTGTTTGTGTTTTTTTGTAAGTATTTTCAAACTCACCCTTTTTTACAATATAAAAACCATCCGCAACCATTCCTTCCTCAAAAACAATATCTCCCTTTTTATACATTTTATAAGAAACAGCACTACTTTGAAAATTATGAGTTAAAACTGCATTTCTTGGTATAAAGAATTCAAGAATCCAACTCAACAAGACTCTTGTTTTTGTTGGAAAAGAGGGTAAAAAAGACAAATAAAAAACTCTCCATATAACCCATGCTAGTAAACCCTTTACATTAAAAAAATAAATTTTTCCTACCCCTTTTTTTGAACCTAAAGATGCCAGTGAACCTTTAGATTTATATTTAAATTCCCTAAGATTCTTTTTCATATTTTTTAAAATTATATTTTTAGCTAACAATTTTGCTTGTCTAACTGCAAACTGAGCAGTTGGAGGAGAATAAGGATAATCATTTAAATCAAATTTATTTGGTATAAGTGCTGAATCACCAATTGCCCAAACATTTTCAAGATTTGAAACTTGTAAAAACTCATCAGTTACAATTTTACCATTTTTTAAAGGTAACCCCGATTTCTTTATTATTTTTGATACAGTTGAACCGATTGTAGAAATAATCGTATTAGTCTCGATTGATTTACCGTTACTTAAAAAAACTTTGTAAATTGATGCCTCTTTGAGTGATGTGTTGAGATGAATTTTTATCTTCCTTTTTTGAAATACTGATAATGTATATTCGCTGATATTACCTGCTAATTCTGGTAAAAGTTTGTCAGAAAACTCGACAATGTGAAACTTTAGTTCATTTTCACATATATTCTTATAATACGGAAGTAATCTACCTGACATCTCCTTAAGCTCTCCTATTGTTTCTACACCTGAAAATCCTCCTCCAACAACTACAATGTTTAACAGTCTTTTTTTTAATTTTTTGTCTAGAGTCACATCAGCTAATTCAAAACATCCTATTAAATGATTTCTTACATTATATGCATCTTCAAGTGTTCTCATCCCAAAAGAATGATGCTCTAGTCCTGGTACAATTGATTGATTACTTTCCTGACCCAATGCAATCACTAAATGGTCGTAATCAATATTATGAAGCCGCCTTCTGAGGCCTTGAGATAATTCAACATTTTTTTTTTTAAAATTAATGTTCATTATTTCAGCTTTTCTAAATTTAATATTGGGCAACATTTGCCTAATGGGAGTCACTGCATCAGCTGCTGATATGGTGCCTGAAGCAACTTCTGGTAGAAGTGGCTGAAAAATAAAGTAATTATTGTTACTTATAAGTTCTACATCAAAAAATTCTTTATTAATTTTCTCTAGTCTTCTTGCACAAAAAACACCTCCAAACCCTCCCCCGAGAATTAGGATCTTTTTCATAGTTCAATTACTTTCCAACGTATTTTATATTAAACGAATTACCTTTGGATTCAACTAGGCTTAATGAACCATAGTCAATTTTTTCCCAATAATTTTTTAGCAGTTTATCGAAGGGTTGACCAGTCAAAATTGACATCATTCCATTAATAGAACCTGCGTGTGAAACAATCAAAACATCCTGATCATGTTTTTTTATTTCGTCTAGAAATTTTTTTAGTCTTTTTAAAAAATCTTGATTACTCTCACCATTAGGAATT
>CACNAV010000006.1 GCA_902618535.1 uncultured Alphaproteobacteria bacterium
TAAAAAAATCTTCAAAGCTTGGAAAGTTCTTGCATTCAATTTTTTTATTTTTTAAAAAAATTAAATATTCATCCATTGAGTTTTTATTAAATTTTTTCGAAAGGTCAGAATATTCATAAACTTCATTATGATTTATAAAGCAAATTGAATTTTCTTTCATTATTTCAAGTGTTTCATCTAAATATGATAAATTATTTATATTAAGAAGAATTAAATTATTTTTTTTTGAGAAATTTTGATTGTTATATTCTTTCTTTTCAAACATAAAACTTTGGAACACTGGTAGTTTTATTTGTTTATTCAGTATATTTTTTTGGGAATATCTCCCATTTGAAAATTTTTTTATATTATCTTCACTTGCCACGTAACATTTTCCTTGTGTATGTAAACCGGCAACCCAGCGCCATGAAAGTGTATTAGATGCAGGGTCTCCATCTATAAGATTTTTTAAAAAAAAATTAGCGCCAAGCTCCCATGGTAATTGTAGTGTATGAACCCAAATACTTGCAAACCACATTCTTGAATGATTGTGAAGGTACCCATAGTTTTTTAGTTCTTTTACCCAATCGTCAAAGCAGTCAATACCAGTTTTCCCGTCTAGAGCCATGTAATAATTATCTTTTTTTTCATCAAGAGAGTATTCAGCTAGTAATGACTTTAGATTTTTCTTATATTCCATCCAGACCTTTGATCTTCCTTCCAACCAACCTTTCCAGTAAACCCTCCAAAAAACTTCCTGTATAAATTTTTCAATTTTGCTCAATTTAAAGTGTTCAAGACATTTGTTAATAACTTCTTTCTCATGTAATATTCTTTTTCTAATATACGGTGATAGGAAGGAAATATTTGATCTGTTTGAAGGGCCGAAGTCGTAATTTCTTTTTGAGGAGTATGATTGAAGTCCACTATATATGAAATTCTTAAGTTTATCTAGTGACTGTTCTCTGAGGGTATAGGACATTGAGTTTATGCAGAGACACTTTGTCTCTGCATATATTTAGTTAGATTTAGTTTCCTTAGTTTGCTTAGAATCATCCGATGATGAGTCTTTACTATCTTTAATCTCTTTATGACCACCACTACAATGGTTTGCGCTCACATCATAGCTAGCAAGTGAGAGAAAAAAAGATAAAGATATTAGTGATAAAAATTTAATCATAAATGGTCTCCGTTATCTATTAATATCTAGGAATACTTACAATTTAAATCAAGTTATTTAGAAGAAGCACTTTTGTTTTCTTTAAATTGGCTATTTTTTAATTTTTTAATAACGTCGTTATTTTTCAATGCTAAACCGATTGCAGCGCCTGTAAAGAAAGCACCTGTAGTTAATGCTCCAACAATGAAGGCACCTTTTATTGCATATGGTACTATTTTCATAATTAAATTCCTGATACATTTTTATATTTAAGCTATAAAATAAAAAAATAAAAGAAATATTTTTAAAAAATTTTTTTTTAAACAAAACATTGTTTCAAAAGTTTTGAGAACGTTGGTAAAATTGCTAGATACCTTTATTTTTAATTTAATTAATAAAAACCTTATTAAAGTCTATCGTTCCACCATAGAAAAGTTTGGTTACAATGCTATGGGATTACACTGGAGTTCAAAATCCTCGCAAGAAAAAAGATTTTTTTTAATAAATAATTTAATGAAAAAATATATTTCTAGTAATAATGCTAAAATAGCGGATTTAGGGTGTGGATTTGGAGATTTTTATGAATTTTTAAAACACAGAAATTATAATTACATCTACAAGGGATATGATATAAATCCGGAAATGATTGACTACTGTAAAAAAAAATTTCAATCAAGTTTGTTTGAAATATCTGATGAACCAACTGAAATGTGTGATTTTACGATAATTTCTGGAACTTATAACTATGCTATTTTTAACAGTGAGAAACTTTGGGAAAAATATTTAATTCATAACCTGAAGAAGTGCTTTATGAAATCTTCTAGTGGTTTAATTTTTAATTTGCAAGTTTCGTCAAAAACAAAGATTGTTAATAATATTTATTATGCAGGCCATGATTTTATAAACAAAACTTTAAAAGAAAATTTTAAAAATGTTTACTATTTCTCTTATGTTAGTACACCTAAAGATGGCTATTTCGTAATATTAAGAAATTAAAAAATTGTTTTGCCTCCAGGCCTCAAAGACACAAATTGCGACAGCATTAGCTAAATTAATACTTCGATTTTTTGGTGTCATTGGAATAAAAATTCTTTTTGATTTACTAAGTTTTTTATATACATCCTCCGATAGACCTGAAATTTCAGATCCAAAAATAAAACAATCACCTTTTTTGTAGTTTACTTTAGCATAATTAATATCCCCAAATTTTGTTACAAGGTGAGTAGTTTTAAAATCAGTTTTAATTAAAAAGTCGTCAATATCTTTATACGTTTTAACTTCAACATTTTTAATATAATCAAGACCAGCTCTACGCATTGATTTCATGTTTAAAGAAAATCCAAGAGGTTTAATTAAATGAATTTTAGAGTTAGTATTAGAACAAATTCTAATAATATTACCTGTATTTGGGGGTATTTGAGGGTTAAATAATACAATGTTAAACATTATATTATTTCTATATTAATAATGTTTAAACTAAAATATTTTTTAAAGTTTTTTTGTAATTCTTTTCTGAATCGAACCACTGAGTTAAATTTCCACCAGAAAAGCCTGTCATTTTAATATCAATAAACCATTCTTTTACGTCAATATCCCAACCGTAAAAGACATCAAGTTGAACACTACCTTTGTTTACACTTTTAAAAAATCTGGCCATATGATTTTATATTATTATTTTTTCATTAACTGCAAGATTTATTTTGCAATTATTAGACCAAAATTACCGAATAAGGTGGATGTCAGTAAATTTTTATAATATTGTTTAGTGTTCTATATGAAAAATAATTCTTATAATTCGAAAAGGTCTTTTTTCAAAATCTCAATTTTAAGTTTTTTTACAACATTACTTTGGAAAAAAATTACTTTTTCAGATTATAAAATAACGAAATTCGAAAAAGAAACAGGTTTTAGAAATTATGGTTTTCCCTCAAAGTTTGAAAAAATATTCAGATGGATTGTTTCAAATCCAGTTTTAAAAGGAAATGGGGTCAGTTATACTCCAATTAGTAAACTTAGAGGAACTATAGTACCAAATGGACTTCATTTTGAGAGGCATCATTATGGGATTGAAGATTTAAATCCAAAAAAATATAAGTTAATAATTGAAATTGATTCTTTGAATATTTCTTGGAATTTAAATCAATTACGTAATAAACAAATTTTCTCAATAAAGACTTTTATTGAATGTGGAGGTAACTCCAATGTAATGTACAATAATGTTCCAATTCAAAGCAATACTGACTTAATTCATGGTTTATTATCTTATAGCGAGTGGTCTGGTGTAAGATTAAAAGATTTATTTTCTGATAAAAAAATATCAAAACTTATTAAAAATTATCAATGGCTTGAATTTGTAAGCTATGACAAAGGTGCATATAATATAAGTTTACCATTAAAAGATATTTTAAAATCTGGTTTTATAGCACTGTATCAAAATGGTGAGGCAATTCGACCAGAACAAGGATACCCTGCTAGACTAATAATTCCTGGTTGGGAGGGGTCAACCCATGTAAAATGGCTCAAGAAAATTGTTTTTAGAAATTCTCCAGTATTCTCAAGAAACGAAACATCAAGATATACAGATCTTTTGCCTTCTGGAAAAGCATTACAGTTTAGTTTTAAAATGAAATCTAAATCAATAATTCTTAGTCCTTCAGCTGGTCAAAAAATAAAGCCAGGAAAAGTTTTTATTACTGGCCTGGCCTGGTCAGGAACATCTTACATAAAAAAAGTACAAGTTTCATTTGATCGTGGGAAAAAATGGTTTGATGTTAAACTTGACGAAAATAAAAAAAGAAAAAGTTTTTTGAGGTTTAATTATACTTATAATTGGGCTGGTAATGAAATTATAATTTGCTCACGATGCATAGATGGAAAAAATAAAACTCAACCTTCAAGAGAAAGTTTTTTAAAAAAAATGGGGCACAATGCTTACTACCATTATAATGGATTAACCTATTGGAAAATTTCCTCTGATGGTAAAGTTTCTCATACTTATTGAATATGTTTTTTTTTTTTATTCTTTTTGTTACTTTTTTTTGTTTAGATGGTTTTTCTAAAGAAATAATAACTATTGAGATTGATGGATCAAATTTACCAGATGAAAGTGGAACTTTGAGTAAAGGAAAAGAAATTTATTCAAAAAGTTGCAGTAAGTGTCATGGATACTCCGGTGAGGGTTTAATTGCACCTGAATTGGTTGGGAGATCTTCACTTGATGATAAAAATATATCTAAAACTATAGGAAATTTTTGGCCTTACGCTCCAAAAATATTTGATTATGTAAGACGAGCAAAAAGAAATGATAATGAAGAGTTTTTTTCAGATTCAGATGTTTACAGTATAACTGCCTTTTTATTAAAATTAAATAATTTGTATGATGAGGAAGTAATAGATAAAGATAAGCTTTCAAATATAAAAATGCCTAATAGAAACGGTTTCATTTTAAATCATCATTGAATTATAACAGTATTTTTTTTTAGATTTAATTTAACTGCGTTGGTTTTTTTTATCCTGAAAACTCAGCAATTAATTTTCTATCTTCAACCATTTCATTGTTTGCTGTAGTTAGAAGGGTATCACCATAGAATATTGAGTTAGCTCCTGCCAAGAAACACAGCATTTGAGTTTCGGGTGATAATTCTTTTCTTCCAGCTGATAATCTTACTCTAGTTGTTGGCATAATAATACGAGTAACAGCAATCATCCTGACCATATCGAATGGTTTTATCGGTTCTCTATTTTCTAATGGAGTACCTTTAGTAGGAACAAGAGCGTTAATAGGAACACTTTCTGGGAAAGGATCAAGATTTGCTAATACTTCTAACATTTTTGCTCTATCATCCCATGTTTCACCCATTCCTATTATACCACCACAACAAACGCTTATACCGGCTTTTCGAACATTTTTAATTGTATCTAATCTTTCTTCAAAATTTCTAGTTGAAATTATTTCTTTATAGAACTCAGGAGATGTATCAATGTTATGATTGTATGCATCAAGTCCAGCTTTTTTTAATTCCTTAGCTTGAACTTCTGTAATTGAACCAAGAGTAACACAAGCTTCAAGTTCAAGAGATTTAACAGTTCTTATCATTTCAATAACTTTATTGAAGTCTTTTCCTTCAGGGAGCTTCTTCCATGCAGCACCCATACAAAATCTGTCAGCACCATTTTGTTTTGCTAATTCTGCTGCTTTTTTTACTTTTGAAACTTCAACTAATTTTTCTTTTTTTAAATCTACATTGAAATGGGCTGATTGAGGACAGTATTTACAATCCTCTGGACAGCTTCCAGTTTTAATAGACATCAAAGAGGCAAGTTGAAAATCATTTGTTTTAAAATGTTTCTTATGAGTATTTTGAGCCATAAAAATCAAATCATTTAATGGTAAAAAAATTAGTTTTTTAATATCTTCTAAATTGAATTTGGTCATCGATTTTTCTCATAGTTAGGTAAGAACATTTCACCTGTGCAAAAAAGATACTCTAACCTTACCTTGGAATCAATAGGCCCAACAACTTCATATGTTTTATCATTAACCAAAACTTTTCCTCCACTTATCAAAATTTCTTGAAAAAACATGTTTGTTTTATCTAAATCAGTAGTGTTTTCAATTTCAAATTTTTTGTTATTTTCATTTTTTTTTGTTAAAAGCTTTTTTAGATTAACGTTTGGCGAAATTATATTTGCATCTACAATTTTAAAATTATCTGATTTACTAGAAAAAAAAGTTGTAGTTTTTTTTTCTTTATTCTTTTTTATAGAAACTTTTGTATCTGACACTTTATTTCCTTCCAAAATCTTAAAATTTAATCCACATTCCTTTGGAATATTATTTTCAAGAGTTATTATAGAATTAATTCTTATGTCAGAAGCATTCAAATTAGAAAAATTAAAGAGTAAAAAAAATGTTAAGAAAATAAATTTAATCATACTTAAATCATTATGAGCAAAAATAGAATTTTAACAATAGAACAAATTAAAGAATCAGAAAACCAATTTATTTGTAAAAACTCAGAAGAACAACTTCTGAACATCGCTGGAGAAAAAATTGCTTTTTTTTTATTAAATAAATTTAAAAGAAAAACTTTACTTTTCGTTTGTGGTAAAGGGAACAATGGACAAGATGGAGTGAAAGCTTCTATATTTTTAGGAGAAAAAATTAAAAATAAAGTTTTTTTAGTTCCAAAAAATTACTCAAAGAAAAACCTAAATACACTTCAATCAAATATCAAATCTCACGAAATTATAGTAGATTGTCTCTTCGGCACAGGTCTAAATAGACCATTATCAAAGTTTCATCAAAAAATTATTGAGATTATAAATAAATCTAAAAAAAAAATAATTTCAATAGATATTCCGAGTGGTTTGAATTCTGATACTGGTCAACCTCTTGGGTCCTCAGTAATTGCTCATATGACTATTTGCATGGGTTTCTATAAACCAGCACACTTTTTAATTCCTTCTAAAAATAACTGTGGAGAAAAATTTTTGTTAAAACTTCCTCTAAAATCATCAATAAAAATGTTCCCTAAAATTCATTTACTAAAAAATGAAAAAGTTTACAAAAGCTTACCTAAACATAATAATTCAATAAATAAGTACGATAAGGGTCATGTCGTTGTTATTGGAGGAGTAATGTCTGGAGCTGCAAGAATTGTTGCATTCGCCTCAAGAAAAGTAGGTGCTGGGTTGTCAACAATCCTTGTTAATCCAGACCATTTAAAATTTTATTCAAAATGTGAACCAGGAACTATTGTTGCTGAGTATTCTGATAATCATCTTCTAAAGAAAGATGTATTGGTAATTGGACCTGGACTGGGAAAGGATTATGATAAAAATTTTATAAAAAAAATAATTTTAGAGTTCGAAGGGAAAATAATTGTAGACGCTGATGCAATAAGTATCTTTGAGAATCAAAGAAACGAATTTCATCAATTAATAAAAAAAAAAAAATCATTAATTCTTACTCCTCATAAAGGAGAGTTTAAAAAAATATTTTATAATTCACAAAACAAAGTCCTAGACTGTTTCAATGCTTCCAAATTGGTATCTAATATTGTTCTTTACAAGGGTAATGATACAGTCATTTCTAGTCCTAATGGAAATGTTTGGATAAATTCAAATGCTTCAAATTCTCTTGCAACCGCTGGTTCAGGCGACCTTTTATGTGGAATAATTTCAGGTTTAGTTGCTCAAAAAATGAAAATTGATAAATCTGTTTTAGCTGCTGTTTGTATACAGAATGATTTATCAAATAGAAAAAAAAATGTAGTTGTAGAAGATTTTTTGAAAGATATCCAATTAGTAATGAATACTATTAAAAATAATAATTGATTTAAAGATAATAATGTTGTTTTTTTATATTTTATTTAGCGGGCGTGGCGGAATTGGTAGACGCGCTAGATTTAGGTTCTAGTGACTTTTGTCGTGTGGGTTCAAGTCCCTCCGCCCGTACCATTTGCAGAAATGGATTAAAAAATTATGACTAAAATTGAAGAAATTAAAAATAAAGGTTTAGATATTGAATGGAATATGACTATTCCTGCAGATAAAATAAATGTAATATTAGATAAAAAGTACCAGGAGCTATCTCAAAATATTAAGATTCCAGGTTTTAGGCCTGGAAAAGTTCCTATAGCTATCGTTAAAAAAAGATACTCAAAATCTGTTATGTCTGAAATATTAGATAACCTGATTAATGATAATTTAAGGGAAGTTCTTCTAGAGAAAAAAATAAGACCATCAGTTCAACCAACAGTGAATGTTAAAAGTTATGAGGAAGGAAAAGACTTATCTTTAAATGTAGTAATACAAAAAATGCCTGATATTAAAAAAATTGATTTAAGTGAGTTTAAAATTGAAAAGTCTATATTACAGGTCAGTGATGCTGACATTCAAAATACATTAGATGATATTGCGAAAAAACACGAGCGATTTTCCCCCTTAAAAAAAAAAAGAGCTGCAAAGAATGGAGACCTAATTTTATTTGATTATGAGGGTAAGATTGAAGGAAAAGCTTTTGATAAAAACACAGGAAAAGATGAGACTGTTGTCCTAGGTTCTAATAAATATATACCTGGTTATGAGGAACAAATGGTTGGACTTAATATCAATGAAGAGAAAAATATAACTGTAACCTTTCCTTCAGATTATAGAGAAACTAATATTGCTGGGAAAAAGGCCATTTTTCATCTGAAAATTAAAGACATACAAGAAAGAGTAAAAAAAGTACCGATTGATGACCAGCTAGCCAAAGAACTTGGAGAGGAAAATTTAGATGTTCTGAAAGAGAAAGTGAAGGAAAAAATACAAAAAGATTTTAAAACCTTATCAAATTTGAAAATGAGAAGAGAAGTTGCGGAGATTTTATTAAAAAAAAATAACTTCGAAATACCATCTAAGATGTTAGAGCAAGAAGTTAATTTTTTGAAATCTCAATCTCAAGAAAAAAAGAATGAAAAAGAAGTCTCTGATATTGCAAAAAGGAGAGTAAAACTTGGAATAATCATAAGTTCAATATCAGACGAAAACAAAATTAACGTTGAAGATTCTGATTTAACTAAAGCGGTTGTTGAAGAGGCTCAGAAATATCCTGGAAAGGAAAAAGAAGTTGTAGAGTTTTACAAAAATAACCCTCAAATGATGAATAATCTAAGAGGAATTGCTTTAGAGGAAAAAGTTATGAATTTTGTTGTTAATAGTTGTAAAAAAATAGAAAAAAAGTGTACGATGGATCAGTTATTTGACTCAGAGTTTTTAAAAACAGAGAAATCAATAATAAAAAAGAAGGAGAAAAATTAATGAGTTCGTTGATACCGGTTGTTGTGGAGCAAACTAACAGAGGAGAGAGATCATATGATATTTTTTCAAGGTTGCTTAAAGAAAGGATCATCTTTTTAACTGGTGAGGTTAATGACGCTGTTTCCAGTGTTATATGTGCTCAGTTTTTATTTTTAGAATCAGAAGATCCTAAAAAAGACATTTTTTTATATATAAATTCTCCAGGTGGTGTAGTTTCATCTGGACTAGCAATTTATGATACAATTCAATATATCAGGCCGGATGTTTCTACAGTTTGTGTAGGTCAAGCTGCAAGCATGGGTTCTCTGCTTTTAGCCTCAGGAACGCGAGGTAAAAGATATTGCTTACCACATTCTCGTATAATGACTCACCAACCATCAGGAGGTGTTCAGGGCCAAGCCACAGATATTGAGATTCATGCAAAAGAAATAATTAACCTTAAAAAAAAATTAAATCTCATCTATGAAAAACACACTGGTCAGTCTTTAAATGTTATTGAGACAATGATGGAAAGAGACTATTTCATGAGCGCAGATGAGGCAAAAAAAACAGGTATTGTAGATAAAGTTGTATCAGAAAGACCTGATTTTGAAAAAAATTCAAAAAAAAAATAATTTTTTGGTTTGGAATAAAGGTTGCAGTATATAGAATAAATATTATTTTTTAATTTTCTTATGGCCGATTCTAAAAATAACAATAAAAGCACCCTTTTTTGTAGCTTCTGTGGTAAAAGTCAGCATGAAGTTAGAAAATTAATTGCTGGTCCTACAGTTTTTATATGTGATGAGTGTGTAGAACTATGCATGGATATTATAAAAGAAGAAAATAAAGTCATAGGCTCACCAAAAACTTCAAATGTTGAGACACCTAAAGAACTTTACAGATTACTTAATGATTACGTAATAGGCCAAGATGACGCAAAAAAAATATTGTCAGTTGCAGTTCACAATCATTATAAAAGAATTGATCATGTCTCTGGTAATAGCGACGTGGAACTATCAAAATCTAATGTTCTTTTAGTCGGTCCAACTGGTTCAGGGAAGACTCTAATTGCTGAGACACTAGCAAGAATAATTGATGTCCCATTTACAATGGCGGATGCTACAACTCTTACCGAGGCTGGATATGTTGGTGAAGATGTTGAAAATATAATTTTAAAACTTTTGCAAGCTGCTGACTATAATGTTGAAAGAGCACAAAGAGGTATAGTTTATATCGATGAAGTTGATAAGATTAGTAGAAAGTCTGACAACCCTTCTATTACAAGGGATGTATCTGGCGAGGGTGTTCAACAAGCTTTACTAAAAATTATGGAAGGCACAGTTGCATCTGTACCTCCTCAAGGTGGAAGAAAACATCCTCAACAAGATTTTTTACAAATTGATACAACAAATATCTTATTTATATGTGGAGGTGCATTTGCTGGAATTGAAAAAATTATTTCTACAAGAGGGGATAAATCAAGTATAGGTTTTGAAGCGGAAGTAAAAGATAAATCATCGAAAAACATAGGAGCTATTTTAAAAAATATTGAAACAGAAGATTTATTAAAGTTTGGACTTATTCCAGAATTTGTAGGTAGATTACCTGTTGTCGCCACACTTGAAGATCTTAATAAAGATGCTTTAATTGAAATCCTAACTAAACCTAAAAATGCTTTAGTTAAACAATACCAAAAATTATTTGGCTTTGAAAATGTTAAACTTCAATTTACTGAGGATGCTCTAAATTCGGTGGCATCCAAAGCTTTAGAGAAAAATACTGGAGCAAGAGGTCTAAGAACAATCCTTGAAAGTATTCTGTTGGATACGATGTTTACGTTGCCTGGTATTGAAGGTGTTGATGAAATAGTTGTTAATGCAGATGTAGTTGAAAAAAGTAAAGACCCTCTCTATATATATAATAAATCTAACAAAGTTTATAATAAAAAAGCTTAATTTATGTCAGACTACAAAGACCCCTTTTGTATCCTACCATTGAGAGATATTGTTGTATTTCCCAATATGATTGTCCCTTTATTTGTTGGGAGGTCTAAATCTATTAAGGCACTAGAGTATGCTGAGAAAAATGATAAAGAAATTTTTCTTGTTGCACAAAAAGACGCAAATGTCGACGAACCTGGACAAAAAGATATTTATGATTTTGGAACAGTAGCAAATATTCTCCAATTACTAAAATTACCAGATGGAACTGTTAAAGTTCTAGTTGAAGGTCTTGAACGAGCAAAGGTTTCGCATTACACAGAAAATAATGATTTTTTTGAAGCATATCTTGATAAGTTGGAAGTTCCTAATTATCAAAATGATAAAGAAACTAATGCTCTTTCAAGAACAGCAATAAGTCAATTTGAAAATTATGTAAAACTCAATAGAAAGGTTCCACCCGAAATTCTAGTTAGTCTGAACCAAATTTCAGATCCAAATAAGTTAGCTGACACAATGAGTGCTCATCTGGGCATAAGGTTGTCTGAAAAACAAGATTTATTAGAATGCTTATCCGTTAAAAATAGATTATCAAAAGTAATAGAATTTATGGATAATGAAATTGGCGTTCTTCAAGTCGAAAAAAAAATCCGAAGCAGAGTAAAGCGTCAAATGGATAAAACTCAAAAAGAATATTACCTTAATGAGCAAATTAAAGCTATTCAAAAAGAGTTAGGTGAAACATCTGATCCTAAAGATGAGATTGCAGAGATTGAACAAAAATTAAAAAAAATAAATCTCTCAGATGAGGCTCGTGAAAAAGTTAAAGCTGAGATTAAGAAATTAAAACACATGGGTCCAATGTCAGCAGAAGCTACTGTCGTACGTAACTACTTAGATTGGATAATTTCAATACCATGGAACAATAATTTAGAATTAACCATAAATCTCAATAAAGCACTAAAAGTTCTAAATGAAGATCATTTTGGACTTTCCAAGGTTAAGGACAGAATTATTGAATATCTCGCAGTTCAAACTAGGGTAAAAAAACCAAAAGGACCAATTTTGTGTTTAGTTGGACCTCCTGGCGTCGGGAAAACTTCACTTGGAAAATCAATCGCCAAAGCATTAGATAGACCTTTTATTAAGTTCTCTCTTGGCGGTATCAGAGACGAATCTGAAATAAGAGGTCACAGAAGAACATATATCGGATCTATGCCAGGAAAAATTATTCAATCGCTTAAGAAATCAAAATACTCTAACCCACTGTTTTTACTTGATGAAGTTGACAAAATTGGTGCAGATTGGAGAGGTGACCCAGCTTCTGCTCTGTTAGAAGTTCTTGACCCAGAACAAAACAAAAATTTCAACGATCACTATCTCGAGGTGGATTATGATCTTTCAAACGTAATGTTTATTACTACTGCTAACACACTCAATATTCCTCAGCCTCTTGTCGATAGGATGGAGGTTATAAGAATTTCTGGCTACACTGAGAATGAGAAGTTGAATATCGCTGAGAAATATTTACTTCCAAAGCAAATTAGAGAAAATGGGCTTAAAAACAGTGAAATTAAAATTGCTAAATCTGCTATAGAATCAATCATCAGATATTATACTAGAGAATCTGGTGTGAGAAACCTTGAGAGGGAAATTTCTAAGCTTCTTAGAAAAGCATTGAAGTTTATAATTACAAAAAAAAGAAAAAAATCATCAATTTCTGCAAGAAACATAGATAGTTACCTTGGTGTTAAAAAATTTAAATTTGGAGAAATCGAAACTAAGCCTTTGACCGGTGTATGTACAGGTTTGGCGTGGACTGAGGTTGGTGGAGAACTGCTTCAAGTTGAAGCGGTAAAAATGCCAGGAAAGGGTAAAGCATATTATACGGGTAAACTTGGTGACGTAATGAAAGAATCTGTTCAAGCTGCACAGAGTTTTGTTCACTCCAACGCTAAGAAATATGGTATCTCTCCAGTTCTTTTCGAAAAAAATGATATTCACGTTCATGTTCCTGAAGGTGCAACACCGAAAGATGGTCCCTCCGCTGGCATTGCCATGTTTACAGCCATTGTTTCTGCTTTTACAGGTGTTCCAATAAAAAATAATATTGCAATGACTGGTGAAATAACTTTAAGGGGTAGAGTTCTACCTATTGGTGGTTTGAAGGAAAAACTGCTTGCTGCAGTTAGAGGTGGTATTAAAGAAGTACTAATTCCAATTGAGAATAAAAAAGACCTATCTGAAATAGAGGAAAAGGAAATTCTAGATAATATTGAAATCCACTTTGTGGAAAACGCCAATGAAATAGTAAAAAAAGCATTTATTTCTAAAATTTATCCTTATAAGGAAAACTCTAAAAAAAATTTAGATATACACAGCAAAACTATTACAAGAGAAAAACCTCCTTTGCCTCATTAAATATTATAATTGACTAGGTTGTAAATACCTAATATTATGAAAAAATTATTAATATTCCGTTATTTCAAAGGGGGTTAGGGTGAATAAAAATGATTTAGTTAATCAAGTTTCGGATAGTACAGGTTTGAGTAAGTCAGACAGCGCTAAAGCTGTAGACTCTGTTTTTGAGTCAATAACATCAACATTAAAAAGTGGTGGAGATGTCCGTCTAGTAGGCTTTGGAACTTTTTTAGTTTCTAAGCGAAAGGCTACTACTGGAAGAAATCCTCAAACAGGTGAATCCATTAACATTCCAGCAGCGAATGTCCCAAAATTCAGAGCAGGAAAAGCGCTTAAGGAATCCTTAAATTAGCAAAAATTCTTTTTACTTTCTATGTAAATCATGAATTTTCATTAACAAGTCTACCATCCCTTTCTCATTTATTCTTTTGGTATTGACATTTCTCGGGCTGGGGTGGTAGCAAGCTACAATCCTTTGGTTAGTTACCGTCATGTATTCTTTGCCATGTATAAATTTTGCATGATTCTTTTTAATTTGAAAAAATCTTACACATGCTTCAAACGCAATTCTTCCAAGCGTCAATATTGTTTTAATATTTTGAAGGTAATCGAGCTCGTTTTTTAAAAAATTAAAACAACTTTTTAGTTCTTCCGAATTTGGTTTGTCAAAGGGTGGTACGCATTTAAGAGCAACTGTTATATAGATATTTTTTAACTTTAAACCGTCGCCAATGTATCTAGAATATGGCTGGTTGGCTAAATTAGAATTAAACAAACACTTAAATAAAAATTCTGCAGATTTATCACCTGTAAATGGTCTACCTGTTCTGTTTCCACCATGAGCTGCAGGTGCTAAACCAAGAATTAATATCTCAGCTTTTTCATCTCCAAAACCAGGAACTGGTTTGCCCCAATAAGTTTCATTTTGATATTGTTTTCTTTTTTCTGAGGCTATTTTTTCTCTAAAATGAACAAGCCTAGGACATTTTTTACAATTGGTTATTTTCTTATTTAATTTTTCCATTTTTTGTTCAGTAATATATTAAGGTAGATTATCAAATATTACATATATAAATAAATTGTTTTAAATAATTAGAAAATGTCATATAAAAATATTACCTGAATTTTCAGGGCGGTTAGCTCAGCTGGGAGAGCGCCACGTTTACACCGTGGATGTCGGGAGTTCGATCCTCTCACCGCCCACCAATCGGGGGTGTAGTTCAGTTGGTTAGAACGCCTGCCTGTCACGCAGGAGGCCGCGGGTTCGAGTCCCGTCACTCCCGCCAAAAAATTTAGGTCTATAAAATTTAATAAATGATATTATACTTTATATAAATGTTTTATAGATCTTTACTTTTGATAGTTATATTTTTTTATTCTCTAGCTTTTTCTCAGGAGGAAAGTGATGATGATTCAGATTTCTCACAACCAAATGCTGACTTACAATCTGAAGATAATTTTGAATGTCGCTTATCAAAAGATTCAGAATTAATTACTTTGTTAAATTTTAAATTAAAAAAATTTAATCCAACTTCTAAGGAATTTGAATCTGGCCCACCCTTAACTGACGAAGAGATTAAACACAAAGGGATAAGATTTTATTCATTACAACTTAAGGATGAGAGAACAGTAAAAATAGATATTGATAAATTTGCAAGTCTTGGCGGCGCCACACTTGCATCACTACTTGACAGATCATCAAAAATTCTCTTAAAACATCCTGAAAAATGTCAGTTTTTTACATTATTTGGTGATCAGATTCTTGGATATTATGAAATTTCTTTTGACAAAATTTTAAGGTTGTATGCAACTGCTGTTAACAAACAAAATAATATTGCACAGGAGTTTATCCGAACTCAAATAGTTCCTTCTCCGATGTCTTTAGATATGGCTATCAAATCTTTGTATGACGATTATGGGTATCAACAAAATATAATTGAATCTTTATTACCACAAGAAGTTAGAACACTTTTTTTTGGAGAAAACTCAATGGTTAGTGTTGCTGATGTTGCAGAATCAAAACTCTTAGCTTTTTCTCTTTTAGGTGGCAGGATAATGGATAATAGTCAAAGAGAATTGTTTATTTTGGTACCTTACTCAAAGAAGGGTCTATTAGGTAGTAATGAGACAATTGTTATTTCAAGCACCTCCAAAATATATGAAGTGCCTTTATTGAATGTTCCACTTGCATTAAATGTTCTAAGGTCTTTGGGCTTTAATGCAAAAATTATCCAATTAAAACAAGTCTACATAGATGAAAACTCATTTTGTAAAGTTGGTGAAGGTGGATTATGGTATCATTACAAAGGGAGAGACAAAATGGTAGGCTGTGATTTTTTATCTAATACAATTAAATCAATAATGACAAATACTCTGAAAAATTCAGAAGATTATCCTATTTTTAAAGAAAGTATTGATAGAGTTTATGAAATTATGAACAATTGATGAAATTTTAAAATACTTAACTATATTAGTATTAGCATTTAATTTTAAAATACTTAACTACTTCATGATTATGACAGAATATTTGCCAATTTTAATATTTCTTGTGTTTGCACTAGTTTTTTCATTTGGTGCATTCTTTCTGTCTATTATAGTCGGTAAAAAGTCACCCTATGCTGAAAAAAACTCAACATACGAATGTGGTTTTGAACCTTTTGATGAAACAAGAGGAAAGTTTGAGGTAAAATTTTATCTAGTTGCTATTCTATTTATTATTTTTGACCTAGAAATTATTTTTCTCTTTCCGTGGGCAGTGGCGTTCAATGAAGTTGGATTATATGGCTTTTGGTCAATGATCTTCTTTTTATTTGTTTTAACTGTGGGTTTTGTATATGAATGGCTGAAAGGAGCATTAGATTGGAACTAAAAAAAATTGATGCAATAAATTATGATCAAATGGAGAAACACATTTCAAAGAATGGTTTTCTAATTACTAAAGTGAATGATCTTATTAACTGGGCAAGATCAGGATCTTTATGGCCAATGAGTTTTGGCTTAGCATGTTGCGCCGTTGAAATGATGCAGTCAGCTGCCAGCAGATATGATTTTGACAGATTTGGTGTTGTGTTTAGACCTAGCCCTAGACAGTCTGATGTTATGATTGTTGCTGGAACTCTTACTAACAAAATGGCACCAGCTCTTAGAAAAGTTTATGATCAAATGCCTGAACCTAGATGGGTTATCTCTATGGGTAGCTGTGCTAATGGAGGCGGATATTATCACTATTCCTATTCAGTTGTAAGAGGTTGTGACAAAATCGTTCCTGTTGATATCTATGTTCCAGGTTGTCCGCCAACTGCTGAGGCATTGTTATACGGTATACTACAACTCCAAAAAAAAATAATGAGGGATAATAAAATTTACAGATCATGAGTCATAGAAAACACGATAAATTCATCTTGGAAATGAAAGATTTAATAAAAAGCTTAATGACTTTTTGTAAACCAAAAATAAGTATTATAAATAATGAAATAAGCATTTTTATTCAAGATAAAGAAATTCTAAAAACATTAATGTTTTTCAAAGATAACCCTTCCTTTAATATGCATACACTCATCGACTTTACTGCAGTTGATTACCCTAATGAGGAGAAAAGGTTTCTATTAATTTATAATCTTCTTAGTGTTTCAAAAAATTTTAGAATTAAGATTAAAACTTGGGTTCCAATAGATAAGCCAGTTAGTTCTGTAACAGAAATTTTTCCCTGTGCTAATTGGTATGAAAGAGAAGCATGGGATTTATTTGGAATTAGATTTGTCGGACATCCAGATTTAAGGAGGATACTAACAGACTACGATTTTGATGGTCATCCTCTTAGAAAAGATTTTCCATTAATTGGATTTACTCAAGTTAAGTTTGATGATGAATTAGGAAAAGTAATTAGTGAGCCCGTAAAACTTGAGCAGGAATATAGAACTTTTGATAATTTAAGTCCGTGGGAAGGTATGTCAAAAATTCTCCCTGGTGATGAAAAATCTGAGAAACTTGATGACTAAAACTGAAAATTACACACTCAACTTTGGCCCTCAACATCCAGCAGCTCACGGTGTTTTAAGATTAGTTCTTGAACTTGACGGAGAGATTGTTAAAAGAGCGGATCCACATATAGGTCTTTTGCATAGAGGAACTGAAAAACTTATTGAAAATAAAACCTATATCCAGGCTTTACCTTATTTTGACAGGCTAGATTATGTTTCACCGATGTGTCAAGAACACGCTTATGCACTGGCGATTGAAAAGCTATTACAAATTAATGTTCCAAAAAGAGGTCAATACATTCGTGTTTTATTCTCTGAAATTACAAGAATATTAAATCATATCCTTAATATAACTACATTTGCTTTAGATGTTGGAGCAATGACTCCATTTCTATGGTTATTTGAAGATAGAGAAATATTAATGGAGTTTTATGAAAGAGTTTCGGGATCAAGATTACATTCAGCATACTTTAGACCTGGTGGAGTTCACAGAGATATTCCAGATGGGCTGACTGATGATATTGAAAATTTCTGTGAAAAATTTACCTCACATATCGACGATACTGAAAAATTGATTGAAAAAAATAGAATTTTTAGACAAAGGTCGGTAGGTATTGGAAAAATCTCCGTTAATGATGCACTTGAATGGGGTTTTTCCGGACCTTGTATCAGAGCTTCGGGTTTGAACTGGGATTTAAGAAAAAAACAGCCATATGATTGTTACAACGAAATGGACTTTAAAGTACCAACGGGGTCAACTGGTGACTGCTTTGAGAGATTTCTTGTTAGAGTTGAGGAGATGAGACAGTCTCTGTCAATAATAAGACAATGTCTAAAAAATATTCCAGATGGACCATCAATTAGTAACGATCCTAGAATAGTCCCTCCTAAAAGAGAGATTATGAAAGAATCAATGGAATCACTAATAAATCATTTCAAACTTTTCACAGAAGGATTTCATGTTCCCCCAGGAGAAACCTATACTGCAGTTGAAGCCCCTAAGGGAGAGTTTGGTGTCCTTCTTATTTCAGACGGAACAAACAAACCTTATAGATGTAAGATTAGATCTCCTGGTTTCCCTTTTTTACAAGCTACAGAATTTTTATCTAAAGGCCATATGCTGTCAGATTTGGTTGCAATTATTGGAAGCCTTGACATTGTTTTTGGAGAGATTGATAGATGAGTCAAACATCTTTTAAAAAAATTGCTGAAGAGAAAATACAGCCTAAAGATTTTTCTTTTGATAGAGATAACATGCTATTAGCAAAAAAAATTTTAAAAATTTATCCCAAAAATTTCAAAGAAAGTTCAATAATGCCTTTATTATCTATAGCTCAAAACCAGAATAATGGATGGTTACCAAAAAAAGCAATAGAATATGTTTCTGACTTTTTAGAAATTCCTGAAATTAAAGTCTTAGAAATTGCTACATTTTACTCAATGTATAATCTTTCACCAGTTGGCAAGTTTCACGTTGAAGTTTGTACAACTTCGCCTTGTATGCTCAGAGGATCAGATGAAATATTATCTTTTTGCGAAAAAAAACTAGCTATTCAAGAAGGTGGGATTTCAAAAGATAAAATGTTTTCATTAAGTAGAGTTGAATGTTTAGGTGCATGTGTAAATGCACCCATCATAAAAATAAACAAAAATTATTATGAAGATTTAGATTTAAATTCTACTGATAAATTAATAAATAACCTATTAAACGATAAAAAAATTAAAATCGGTTCTCAATCTGGTAGAAAAGGTTCCGAACCAAGGAAGAGTTCATATGATAAAAAAAGATAATATTATTTTCAAAAACCTTTATGGAAGGGATGACCCTTTTCTTAAATCCGCCATGAAAAGAGGCGATTGGAAAGATACTAAAAAAATCTTAAAAAAAACCCCACAAGATATTATTAGTATAATCAAAGAATCCGGTTTAAGAGGAAGAGGGGGAGCTGGCTTTTCAACTGGTATGAAATGGGACTTTATGCCCAAATCCAGAGATAAACAACATTATTTAGTTATTAATGCAGATGAAGGTGAGCCCGGCACATGTAAAGATAGGGACATTATTAGAAACGAGCCACACAAACTGATTGAGGGGTGTTTAATAGCTGGATACGCAATTGGAGCCACTAAGTGTTACATTTATATAAGAGGAGAGTTTTTAAATGAGGCCACAATTCTCCAAAAAGCCATAGATGAGGCTTACAACAGTAATCTACTTGGAAAAAAAATTAAAGGTTCTAACTTCGATTTCGATCTATATTTACATTATGGCTCTGGAGCTTATGTTTGTGGAGAGGAAACAGCTCTAATTGAGAGTTTAGAAGGTAAAAAAGGGCAGCCTAGGTTAAAACCACCTTTTCCCGCAAGTGTTGGACTCTATGGTATGCCCACAACTGTAAATAATGTTGAAACTATTGCAGTAGTTCCAACCATTGTAAGAAGAGGACATGAGTGGTTTAGCAAATTAGGTAGAAAGAATAATACTGGTTCTAAAATTTTCTGTATATCTGGTAATGTAAATACTCCGTGTAATGTTGAAGAAGAGCTTGGTGTTCCTTTAAAATATTTAATTCAAAAATATGCTGGTGATGTTGTAGGTGGTTGGGATAATTTACAAGCTGTAATCCCAGGAGGTTCTTCAGTCCCATTACTACCTAAAAATTTATGTGAGGACGTTTTAATGGATTTCGATTCATTGAAAGATGCTGGTTCTGCACTTGGAACAGCTGGTGTAATAGTAATTAATAAAAACACAAATATTACTAAGGTTATTTTAAGACTTTCGGAATTCTATAAACATGAATCATGCGGTCAATGTACCCCATGTAGAGAAGGAACCGGGTGGTTAATGAGAATGATGGATAGAATCTATAAGAATGGTGCAACAGCCCAGGAGTTAGATCTTCTTCAAGAAGTAACAAAACAGATAGAGGGACACACTATTTGCGCCTTAGGTGATGCTGCGGCATGGCCAATACAGGGACTACTAAAACATTTTAGAAATGATTTATTAAAGAAACCAAAAAAAGTTGATAAGGTTGCCTAAATGGTCCAAATTTTCATAGATGAAAAAGCTTATGATGTCGAAGATGGCATTACCGTAATTCAAGCATGTGAATCAGCTGGAGTTGAAATCCCAAGATTTTGTTATCATGAAAAACTTTCCATTGCAGGAAATTGCAGAATGTGTCTAGTGGAGATGGAAAATTCAAATAAACCAGTTGCCTCATGTGCAATGCCTGTTGCTGAGGGGATGAAAATTAAAACAAATTCTGAGATGGTTGTTAAAGCCAGAAAAGGTGTAATGGAATTTCTATTAATAAACCATCCCTTAGATTGCCCAATATGCGATCAAGGTGGCGAATGTGACCTTCAAGATCAAGCGATGGCTTATGGAAGTGGCATTAGTCGTTTTGTTGAACAAAAAAGAGCTGTTAAAGATAAAAATCTAGGCCCCTTGATTAAAACTCACATGACAAGGTGTATTCACTGTACGAGATGTGTTCGCTTTTCTGAGGAAATTGCTGGAAATAATACTCAACTAGGCGCAATAGGTAGAGGTGAAGATACTGAAATAACTACTTATCTTGAAGAGGCTATGGATTTTGAGATGTCTGGAAATGTTATTGATTTATGTCCCGTTGGAGCACTGACCTCTAAACCATATGAATTTGTTGCAAGACCTTGGGAACTCAAAAAAACTGAAACAATTGATGTTTTTGATGCAGTTGGAAGTAGCATAAGAATTGATTCCAAAAGTGATAAAATTTTGAGAGTTTTACCAAGAATTAACGAAGAGATAAATGATGAGTGGATTTCCGATAAGACTAGATTTGCATATGATGGCATAAATAATCAAAGAATTGACAGATATTATTTAAGAAACAGTGAGGGAAAGTTAGCTGAAGAATCTGAAGAAAATATATTAAAAATAATACACAATAGCTTATCTAACACAAAGGCTTCCCAGGTAGCAGCATTAGTTGGAAACACACTTGATTGTGAATCTATTTTTTCATTTAAAAAATTTCTTGATGAGCTAAAAATAGATAATTACGACTGTAGACAAGATGATTCATTCTTCCTTCCATTCCAGAGGTTCTCTTACATTTTTAATTCTACAATAAAAGGAATTGATGATTCAGACTTATGTGTTCTAGTTGGCACAGATATAAAAAAAGAAGCACCAATTCTATCATCGAGAATTAGACAAAAATTTTTATCGTCTCCAAAAACTTATAAGATATTTAGTGTTGGTAATTTTAATTTAAATTTTGTAGTAGACTATCTTGGAGGTAATCCTTCTTCATTAAAGAAACTTAGTGAAAACAAAAATTCCGATGTTTTCAAAAAATCAAAAAAACCAATTTTTATTTTGGGTCAAGGTGCAATGTGCCATGATGATGCCGCTGATATCTTTAATTATTGTTTGAATTTTTATCAAAAAATTTCTAAAAATATCGACTGGAATGGATTTAATGTTTTACAAACATTTTCAGGAAGAGTTGGTGCACTTGATCTAGGGTTTTATAACAAAAAAAATATTTCAAGATCTTTAATTAAGCAAATTTACGATGGAAAATTTGAGGTTTTATATCTGATGAGTGCAGATGAGATTAATTTTGAAAAAATACCAAAAAAAACTTTTGTAATTTATCATGGTCATCATGGTGATAAAGCTGTAAAAAGAGCAGATTTGATAATTCCCATGAGCTGTTTTACAGAGAAAGAGGGTATTTATGTAAACCTTGAAGGTAGACCTCAAATTTCGAGCCAGGTTAAATTTCCGATCGATGGTGTAAATCATTCTTGGACCTTTTTGAATAAATTGTCAAAATTATTTAATTTGAGTTTGTATTCTGATCATAATGATTTAAGAGAAAAGATGTTTTTGAATCATGAACATTTAAGTTATATTAACCAAATTCAACTATCAAAAATAAACAAAAATAAACAGAGTAAGTTTAAATTTTCAAATCAAGAAATGAAGTCAAATATTTCAAATTTTTATATGACAGATTCAGTAAGTAGGAATTCTAAAATAATGTCAGACTGTTCCTTGGCTTTTTTGAAAGAAACAAATGTTACTTGATATTTTAATTATATTTTTAAAAATCTTGCTTATAGTTGTTCCTTTATTACTTTTTATTGCATATTTAACTTATTTTGAAAGAAAAGTAATTGGCGCAATACAGTTAAGAAAAGGTCCTAATGTTGTTGGTCCATTTGGTTTGTTTCAACCTATTGCTGATGGAATTAAGTTATTGACAAAAGAAACTATTTTTCCAGAAAACTCTAATAAATTAATTTTTATTTTTTCACCTATTCTTACTTTTACATTAGCCTTAATTGGCTGGGCAGTTATACCAATTGACTACAAAATTGTTCTAGCTGATATAAATGTTGGCGTAATGTATATTTTTGCTGTTTCATCTCTTGGTGTTTACGGAATAATTATGGCCGGTTGGGCAAGTAATTCTAGATATGCATTTCTTGGTGCATTAAGATCTGCTGCCCAAATGATTTCCTACGAAGTTTCTATTGGTCTTATAATAATTTCTGTTTTAATTACATCTGGTTCATTAAATCTCACTGAAATCGTTATGAAACAACAAAATATGTGGTACGTAATTCCACATTTTCCAATGTTTATCATTTTCTTTATATCCACTCTTGCTGAGACAAACAGGGCTCCTTTTGATCTTCCTGAAGCTGAATCAGAATTGGTAGCTGGCTACAATGTCGAGTACTCCTCGATGTCTTTTGGGCTTTTTTTTCTTGGTGAATATGGAAACATGATTCTTATGAGTTCAATGTCAACAATTCTTTTTTTAGGTGGCTGGCTGCCTCCAGTCGATATTAGCTTTTTTGAAAATATTCCAGGTTTTATTTGGTTTTTACTTAAAGTCACTTTTTTGCTCTTTCTTTTTTTGTGGGTAAGAGCTACTCTTCCTAGATATAGATACGATCAGTTGATGAGATTAGGTTGGAAAGTATTCCTTCCTCTATCGTTAGCATGGATAATTCTTACATCTTCTGTTGTTATTTATTTCCAAAACTAGATAATGGATGAATGAAAAAACTAAATAAAATATTATTTGTTTTTAAAGAATTTCTTTTAATTGAGATAATCTCAGGTTTGTTGTTAACTTTGAAATATTTTTTTAAACCAAAAGTAACAATTAATTATCCATTTGAAAAAGGTGTTTTAAGTTCTAGATTTAGAGGCGAGCATGCATTGAGAAGATATGATTCAGGAGAAGAAAGGTGCATTGCCTGTAAGTTGTGTGAAGCTGTTTGTCCTGCTCAAGCAATTATAATAGAATCTGAGCCAAGAAATGACGGGTCGAGAAAAACAACTAGATATGATATTGATATGACAAAATGTATTTATTGTGGGTATTGTCAGGAATCATGTCCTGTTGATGCGATAGTTGAAGGACCAAATTTTGAATTTGCGACAGAAACTAGAGAAGAACTAATATACAATAAAGAGAAATTATTGGAAAATGGTGATAAATGGGAAATGGAAATTAGTAAGAATTTAGAAAAGGAATCAAAATATCTATGATTTTATATTTTTTTTATTTCTTTTCGTTTATTGTAATTCTATCAAGCTTTTTGGTTATTTTTGTTTCAAATCCAGTTCATTCAGTTTTATTTCTAATTTTTACTTTTTTCAATGCTGCTATTATTTTTTTGATTTTTAAAGCTGAGTTTTTAGCTATGACACTCTTAATAGTTTATGTGGGAGCAGTTGCAGTTTTATTTCTATTTGTAGTAATGATGTTAAATATATCAGAATCGATTATTAAAGAAGGTTTTTTGAGATATTTTCCATTTGGACTATTGCTGATTTCAATTTTTTTAATAGAGCTTTTTATGATTTTTAATTCCGACAAAATAATTTTTCCTGAGAGTGGATTAATAAAAATTAATGAAATAATGAACCTTGGTATGGATAATACAAAGTCTTTAGGTTTGTTTTTATATACAGACTACTTTATTATTTTCCAAATTTCAGGCTTCCTACTTTTACTCGCGATGATAGGTGCAATTGTTCTTGCCCATAGTGATTTAAAAAATCCTAAAAGTATTTCTCCAATTAATCAAAAAAATGTAGATAAGAAAACTATTATTAAACTTAACTAATTATGCAACATATTCATTTTTTAATTCTCTCTTCTTCAGTCTTTGCTATTGGTTTTCTTGGTATTTTTGTTAATAGAAAAAATATTATTACTATCTTAATGTCTATTGAATTAATGTTACTTTCCGCAAACATAAATTTTGTTGGATTTTCCTATTTACTTGATGACCTTTCAGGCCAAATTTTTTCGCTGTTTATTTTGGTGGTAGCGGCTGCAGAGGCGGCAATAGGTTTAGCTATTTTAACTATTTTTTTTAAAAAAACATCCTCAATCAGTATTGATAACATCAGTAAATTAAAGGGTTAAAGTTGTTTTTAGTTTCTGTATTTCTTCCACTTTTTAGTTTTTTAGTCTGTATTTTTCTTCAAGACAACCTTCCAAAAAAACATTTGAATTTTTTTTCATGCTTAATAATGATTATTGCAACTATTTTTTCTGTTTGTTCCTTGATATTTGTTCAGTTAAATGGTGAGTCCTCTATTATTATAAGTAGATGGATAAATTCTGGTAATTTGAGTCTTGATTGGTCTCTTCAGCTAAATCTTCTCACAGCATCAATGGTATTAATGGTTAATTTAGTATCTACATTAATCCACATATATTCTGTTGGTTATATGGAGAAAGACCCAAAAAAAATTTTATTTATGGCATATTTGAGCCTGTTTACTTTTTTTATGCTTTTTTTAGTTTCTTCATCTAATCTTCTTCAGCTTTTTCTAGGTTGGGAAGGTGTTGGTTTGACATCTTATCTTTTGATTGGTTTCTGGAATTACAAAGAAAAAGCTAACAGTGCCGCTTTGAAAGCTTTTATTGTCAATAGAGTTGGCGATGCTGGTTTATTATTAGCATTATTTACAACTTTCGTTGTATTTGGAACTCTAAATATAAGTGAAATAAAACTTTTAATTAATTCACAAAATGAATCAATTTTTAACTTCTTAGGGTTCGATATTCATTCGTTAACATTAATAAGTTTACTTTTATTTATTGGTTGCATGGGTAAATCAGCACAATTCGGTCTGCATGTTTGGTTGCCAGACGCAATGGAAGGTCCTACACCTGTTTCAGCATTAATTCATGCAGCAACCATGGTAACCGCTGGTGTTTTTTTATTGATTGTTATGTCTCCCTTGTTAGAATCCTCTGAATTTTCTTTAAACTTTATTTTAATTGTAGGGTCAATAACTTGCATTTTCGCCTCATCAGTTGCAGTTTTTCAGAATGATATTAAAAGAATAATTGCTTATTCAACTTGCAGTCAATTAGGTTATATGTTTATGGCTATTGGTTCATCAGCATACACACTTGCATATTTTCATTTGTTATCACATGCGTTTTTCAAAGCGCTTTTATTTTTAGGGGCGGGTTCAGTGATTCACTCAATGTCTGATGAGCAGGATATAAAAAAAATGGGGGGGCTTTACAATAAAATTCCTTTAACTTACATAACTATGCTCATAGGATCTTTATCGTTAGTTGGTTTGCCCTTTCTAAGTGGTTACTATTCAAAGGATCTAATTCTAGAAATTATTTATTTAAATGATTATGAATATTCATTTTATTTCTTTGTAATGGGTGTCATTGGAGTTTTATTTACATCTATTTATTCATTAAGACTTTTAGTTTATGTGTTTCACCGTGATAATGTAGCTGATGAGAAAGTTATAGCTCATATTCATGAATCTCCTTCGATAATGATTTTACCTTTAGTGATTTTGTCAATTTTTGCTATTTTTTTTGGAATGTTTATGAAAATAATTTTTACTGAATTTAACTTTTTAGAAATGTGGTCTAGTACAATGTACGTTAACAAATCATTGGATGCGACTTTTATCAGTCAAAATGTCCCCGTTATATTCAAAAAGCTTCCTTTACTAATGATTGTGATAGGAACAATTTTAATTCTTATTCTTTACTTTTCATTTAAAAACCTAATTCCTTTTCTAAAATCAAGGCTCAGTTTTTTTTATAATTTTTTTAAAAATAAATGGTATGTTGACCAATTATATGAAAAAATTTTCATTAAACCAACTTTTTACTTTGGAAAAGGTTTTTGGAAGTCAGTCGATAATGAATTAATTGATAATCTTGGTCCAAACGGTTTTAGTAGAATTGTCCTTTCATTCAGTTTTTTTGTTTCTAGGCTTCAATCAGGTTTTCTTTATCATTATGTGTTGTCTATAATAATAGGCCTAACATTACTAATTAGTTTATACACATATATATTTTAATGATTAATTTACCTATATTACCTATCCTAATTTGTCTGCCGCTAATTGGACTTCTTTTCATTCTTTTGTCTTCTGAAAACGACGAGAACTCAATTCAGTCAAAAAAATCTGCTATCTGGACATCAGTTAGTAACTTTTTACTGTCTTTATATCTACCGTTTAATTTTAATAAAGAAATACCACATTTTCAGTTCGTTAATTCATTCAACTGGTTCAATAGTGATAATCTTAAATTTACATTGGGTGTTGACGGTATTTCGATGCCATTTATTGTTTTATCAACTTTTTTAATTTTATTATGTGTGATTTACATATATCCGCAAAAGAAAAAAAATATGAGAATGTATCTTGCTTCTTTTATTTTACTTGAATCTTTCTTAGTTGGAACATTCAGCGCTATAGATTTGTTTTCATTTTATATTTTTTTTGAATCCATTTTAATTCCAATGTACTTGATTATTGGATTTTGGGGAGGGGACCGAAGAGTTTATTCGGCATATAAATTTTTTCTTTATACCTTAATTGGTTCAGTGTTGATGTTAATTGCAATAATTTTTCTATACCAAGAGTTTGGAACTACAAGTATAGCTAGACTTCTTGACTACACCTTACCATTTTACATACAGGTTTGGTTGTGGTTGGCTTTTTTTGCATCTTTTGCTGTTAAAATACCTATGTGGCCTTTTCACACATGGTTACCTGATGCTCATGTAGAGGCACCAACTGAAGGATCGGTAATTTTGGCTGGAATTCTTCTTAAGTTGGGTGGCTATGGGTTCATAAGATTTAATCTTTCTTTCTTACCAGATGCTTCTATTTTTTTTACGCCTTTCATTTATTTTCTTTCAGTCATTGCAATAATCTACACATCTTTCATAGCCATTGTTCAAGAGGATATGAAAAAGCTCATTGCTTACTCATCTGTGGCACACATGGGCTTTGTCACATTAGGAATATTCTCAGCTAATATGCAAGGCCTTCACGGTGCAATTGTGCAGATGATTTCTCATGGTATAATTTCAGCAGCATTGTTCTTTTGTATTGGATCAATTTACAACAGATACAAAACAAAAGAGATTAATTATTTTGGAGGATTAAGCCAAAAAATTCCCAAAATGTCATTTTTTTTTCTTATTTTCACATTAGGAGCGATTGGTTTTCCTGGTAGTTCAGGATTTATTGGTGAATTTTTAACTTTGATGTCAGTTTACAGTAGAAGTACCTTAGTAGCTTTCATATCCTCATTTGGGGTTATACTTGCTGCAACTTATATGCTTCTTTTGTATAAAAAAGTTTTTCTTGGTCCAATTAATTCAAATATAGACAATAAAGTCAATCAATTGCATGTTTATGAAACTATAACTTTTTTAGCTCTTTCAATCATGATTTTAATGATAGGTATTAAACCTAATTTAATTTTAAGTTACACTACTTCATCTCTGGATAGAATTGTATCATTGTATCCAATAACAATTTTTTAAAGGCAACGTTTTGATAATCTTACCAGAAATTATTTTGTCTCTTGGCTTCTTGTTGCTCCTATGTATATCACCTTTTATAAAGGCTGATTCGCATAAGTTTATTGGATATTTAGGTTTACTGCTTATTTTTTTAACACAATTTTCAATTGTAAAGGATATTTTTATTTTTGAAGAAGTTTTTGAAGGTTTTTTTATAATTGATTCTTTTGGTTCTTTTTTAAAATTAATTATTTTGATTTCTGGAGGCTTAGTTTTATTTTTCTATTTGATTGTAAAACATGATAAATCCTTAAATAGACCTGAATTTTCATTGGTTGTTTTAATATCTCTTATAGGAATGATGTTTATGGTCTCAGCGAACAATTTATTGTCTTTATTTGTTTCGATAGAACTTCAAAGTTTAGCTCTTTATATTTTAGTCTCATTTTCTAAAGAGGATCTAAATTCTTCTGAAGCAGGAGTTAAATATTTTGTAGTGGGTAGTTTATCAACTTGCATATTTTTATTTGGTTCAAGTTTGATATACGGTCTAGTAGGTTCAACAGATTTTTCATCAATCAGTAACTATATGATAGATCAACCTGATATTCCAATGATCCTTATTATTGGTCTAATTTTTATATTAGTTTCGATTTCTTTAAAAATTTCGGCGGCTCCATTTCACATGTGGACACCAGATGTTTATGAAGGTGCACCTACAATTGTAACAGCTTTTATATCTACGGCACCAAAGGTTGCTGTTTTTGGTGTGTTAATTAGACTCCTTGTTTTTCCCTTTGGGGAAATAATAGTAGATTGGGGTAAATTAGTTATAATTCTTTCTATTACGTCAATGATCATTGGCTCATTAGGCGCTATCATGCAAAGTGATATTAAAAGACTAATGGCTTATAGTACAATCAACCATATTGGCTTTATGCTAATGGGCCTTGTACCAGGAACTGAGGAAGGAATAACCGCTATTTCAATTTATTTAATTTTATATTTAACAATGAATCTTGGTGTTTTTTTGTTCATATTAAACATGCAAAGAGACCAGATTAATGTCACTGCAATTAAGGATTTATCTGGTTTGTATAAAACTGAACCTGTAATGGCTGGTTGTTTGGCAATAATTCTTTTTTCAATGGCAGGTATACCCCCATTGGCTGGGTTCGTTGGAAAATTACTTATTCTTAACGTTGTAGTTGACAGTAACTTATTTTTTCTAGCTGTTATAGCTGTTTTAACCTCTGTTATAGCAGCCTTCTATTACATAAGGATGGTTAAATCGATTTTTTTTGATGAGCCAACAGAAGAATTGGATATTTTAACTAATAATCAATCAAAATTATTAATGATTCTTTTTTCTTTTTTTAACTTGACAGTGATACTTTATCCTCAATTTTTTTTAAACCTTTCAGCTTCAATAGCACTCTCATTATTTGCGCTAAAATAATGACTAATTTTTATTTTGATCATTTCTTCTACAAATCTTTGGAAAATACAAATGATACTGCAAAAAAAATTTATTATTCTAAAAAATCAAAAAATGTAGCCCTTTTAACACTTTTACAAAAAAGTGGTAGAGGAAGAACTGATAAAAAATGGATAAGTAAAAAAGGAGATTTAACATGTTCATTTTTAGTAAGCTTTCAAACTACAGTTAATAAGTTAGGTCAAATTAATTTATGGTTTATAAATAAAGTTTTAATTCTGCTCAAAAAATTAAATCCAGATTTAAATTTGAAGATAAAATGGCCTAACGATATTTATTTAGATGAAAAAAAATTGGGTGGGATTCTCGTTGAAACAAGTATATTGAGGGGAAATGTAAATTATTTTTTATTTGGTGTTGGTATCAATTTAGTAAGTAATCCTAAAAATCTCAGTTATCCAACAACTTCTCTGGCAAATTTGTCAAAAAAAATAAGTGCATTAAAATTATTTTTAGAAATTTCTAAATCCATTACTAATAATTATTTTGAACTTAAAAACTCCTCATTGTTGAGAATAGATAATGACTTTCTTAAAAACTTTAAGGATTTTAAAAGAATAATTAAGATCAAGTTCAAAGAAAAAGTTTTAGAAGGAAAATTTAATTCTATAACTAAAAATGGGGAATTGGTATTAATTACCTCCCAAAGAAAATTACTAATCAGTTTTGGTGAGATTTTATGACAAACGTGACAATTGATATAGGTAATACGATAATTTCTTTTGGTATGTTTAAAAAAAACAAATTACTTAAATACGTAAGGATTTCTAAAGATCAATTAGACTTGAAGGTGCTTAATAATATAAAAAAAAATTTTTTTAAAGATCCTAAAGTTAGATCATTGATTTCTTCAGTAGTTCCCCCAATTGAAAAAGTAATTAAATCTTTTTTCAAAAACAACTCAGTTCATTCTGTTTCCTTGAAAGAATTATTAAAGAAAATTGATATTAAAATTAATATTAAAAATAAAAAAGAAATTGGTGATGATAGGTTGACAAATATTATTTATGCAAAAAAAATCTATAAAAATCGTGTTATAGTAATTGATTTTGGTACAGCTACAACATTTGATGTTTTAAATAGTAAAGGAGTTTATTTTGGCGGGATAATTACACCAGGAATAGACTTATCTCTTAACGTTTTGAATTATAGAACTGCAAAGCTTCCGTTAGTAAAGTTTAAAAAAACAAAAAATGTTGTTGGGTTTAATACTAAAGAAGCAATAGAGTCAGGTTTCTTTTGGGGATATTGTTCTATGATTGAGGGATTAATAAAGAAAATTGAACAAGAACAGAAAGATGTTTTTAAAATAATTTTAACAGGAGGAAATGCAAGTTACTTTAAAGGAATTCATAAAAAAGTTGTCTTAATTGATGAATTCTTTACATCTAAAGCTTTGAATTATATTTTAAATGAATATGCAGAATGAATTTTTCAAAAAATGATCTAGTTTTTATACCTCTTGGAGGTTCCGGTGAGATTGGTATGAATTGTAATTTATATCATTATAATAACAGCTGGATAATGATTGATTTGGGTGTGATGTTTGGAAACTCAAATCTTTCCTCTAATGAATTAATAATGCCTAATATTGATTTTTTGATTAAGAATAATATAAAACTAGATGGATTAATTCTTACTCATGCACATGAGGATCATATTGGTGCTGTTCCTTTTCTTTATGAAAAACTAGGAAGTTTTAAAATTTTCACTACATCATTTACTGCGTCTGTACTAAAAAGAAAATTTGATTCTTTTGGAATTAAAGAGATCAATATTGAGCTTTTAAACTACAGTGAAAATAAAAAGATTGGAAAATTTGCTATTGAAACTTTAGCATTAACTCATTCAATTCCAGAACCTAATGCTATTATAATCAGAACTGAAAAGCTGAATATCTTTCACACTGGCGACTGGAAGATTGATCCGACCCCTCTTGTTGGTAACCCTATAGATCAACAAAAATTAAATGATTTAAAAAACGAAGGTATGGCTATCATGGTTTGTGATTCAACAAATGTTTTTAATGAAAATCCATCTGGCAGCGAAAATGATGTTAGAGAAGAATTAAGACAAGTTTTTTCACAAAAAATTAAAAATAAAATAATAATTACTTGTTTCGCTTCAAATATTGCTAGACTTGAGACGATTTTGAAAGTTTCAAATGAGTTTAATAAGTGTTGTGTATTTTTAGGACGTTCAATTCACAGAATTTATGAATCAGCTAAAGAAAATAACTACCTTAAAAATTTTAATAATATCGTTTCTGAAAAGGACTCAGGGTCAATTTCAGAGGATAACCTGGTAATTGTATGTACTGGTAGTCAAGGAGAAAGTAATGCTGCATTATCAAGGCTAGTTAATGATAAAAATAAATTTATTGAGATTTTTAATGATGATCTGGTTATTTTTTCGTCAAGAGAAATACCAGGCAATGAAAAAAAAATAAGTGAATTAAAAAATCAATTATTAAAAAAAAAAGTTAGGATAATTGATAGTAAAATTTCTAAAGTCCATGTTTCAGGACATCCATCAAAAAAAGAATTGAAACAAATGTACGAATGGATTTCTCCTAATACAATTATTCCTGTACACGGTGAGTTTAAACATTTAAGTGAACATGCTAATTTTGCTAAAAAGTGTGGAATTAAAAAACAGGTCTTGGTTGAAAATGGCGATGTTGTTTTATTAGAAAATAATAATTCAAGAATTATTGAAAAGGTTTATTCTGGTAGAATTCTTTTAAAGGGCAACAAAACGTTTTCATTAGAAAATAATTTTCTGAAAAACCTAAAGATTGTAAGTTCTGAAGGTGAAATTTTTGTGAATATAATTTGTGATTTAGATAATAAATTACTTACAGAACCAGTAGTTTTTTGTCCAACAGTAACAGATAAAAGTGAGCTGGTTCATGATTTAAAGATTCTGATTTCTGAACAACTTTTTAAAATGGCATCTAATTCACTCACCGACCAAATTCTAAGTGAAGAATTAAAAAAAATTGTTAGATCTTACATCAAGAAAAGTATAGGATTGAAACCTTTAACCTATGTTGAGATTGTAAGAATTTAGAATATAATTAATTATGCTTAAAAGATTTAATCATGTTGCAATAGTTGTTCCTGACCTTGATGATGCAGCAAGAAAGTATAAAGATGTCTTGAATGCAAGTGTGTCAGACGTTCATGATTATGCTGAACACGGAGTCAGCGTAGTGTTTATTGACCTCGGTAATACAAAAATTGAATTAATGCAGCCTTATGGAGAAAATTCTCCCATTAAAAATTTTTTAGAGAAACATACCGGTGGTGCTATTCATCACATTTGTATTGAAGTGAGTGATATTAATCAGGCATGTGAAAATTTGAAGTTAAAAAACATAAGAATTCTTGGTGATGGTGTGCCAAGAATTGGGGCCCATAATAAACCTGTTGTTTTTCTTCATCCAAAGGATTTTTATGGAACACTTATAGAATTAGAACAGGAGTAAAACGTTGCTTGATTTTCTTGTAATTTACCTAATTCTTTGGTGGCTAGTTTTTTTTGTTATGTTACCATTTGGTATTGAACGTGATCAAGATGTCACGTTTGGAAATGATCCTGGTGCTCCAAAGAAATCATTAGTAAAAAAAAAAGCAATCATTTCATCTTTTATAACATTATTTTTGACAGCAGTTGCTATTGTAATAAAAAATGAAATATTCTAATTTTTTTATTTCGACTTTTCGAGAGAAACCCTCAGATGCAAAAATTAAATCCCATGTTTTAATGATAAAATCTGGAATGATAAAGCAAGAAATCTCTGGAATATACTCATGGTTACCTCTAGGTTTCAAAGTTTTGAAAAAAATAATACAAATCGTTGAAGATATGCATGAAAGTCATGGAATAAATCAAATCCTCATGCCTACAATACAGGGTTCTGATATATGGAAAACAAGCGATAGGTACAATACTTATGGCAAAGAAATGTTAAGGATTGTTGATAGAAATGATAAAGAACTCCTATATGGCCCTACTAACGAAGAAATGATTACAGCAATTGGTAAACATTTTATTAAAAGTCATAAAAATCTTCCTCGCCATTTTTTCCACATTCAAAGTAAATTTAGAGATGAAATAAGACCCAGGTTTGGAGTAATGAGAGCAAGAGAATTTTTGATGAAAGATGCTTATAGTTTTGATAAAGACGAAAAATCAGGAGAATTAACTTATGAAAGGTTTTTTAGATTATATTTAAGTATCTTTGATAAATTAGGTTTAAAAATAATTCCTGTTAGAGCACCTAGCGGAGAAATTGGAGGAAACCTCTCTCATGAATTTCATTTGTTGTTAGAGACAGGTGAGTCCAAGATTTTTATTGATGAAACTTATTTAAATAAAAACTTTTCTGATTTTAAAATTTCGGAAATCAAATCAATAAACAGCTTCACAGATGAATTATATGAATCTTTAAATATAAATCAAAATTTAACACATCAGCACAGTACTGAGCTCGGTCATATATTTTTTTTTGGTACAAAATACAGTAAATCCTTTGATTTCAAGATTGATTATGAAAATGATAAAATATATCCTTATATGGGCTCTTATGGAATAGGAATTTCAAGAATTCCGGCTGCCATAATTGAAGCTTCGAACGATGATAACGGAATTATTTGGCCGAAAGAAGTATCTCCATTTGACATTATATTGATTAATTTAACCTCGAATAACGAAAATACAATAAACTTTTGTGATCAACTTTACGCCAAGTTAAAGGCAAATAATTATGATGTTTTACTTGATGATCGTTCTGAACGGCCTGGTATAAAATTTTCTGATGCAGATTTAATCGGCATACCAATTCAAATAATTGTTGGAAAGAATTTTGTTGATAAGAAAGAGATAGGTGTAAAGACTAGAAAAGATTTAAAAGAATCAACTGTTTCTAGTGAGAATATAATTGAATTTTTAAATCAAATGAAGGTCTAATGGTTACCTTTTTTGAAATATGGGTATCTTTAAAATATCTTCTTCCTAAGACAAAAGAAAAATTTTTTTCGATAATCACTATTTTTTCTTTTGTTGGTATTTCATTAGGTGTGGCAACATTAATTATTGTAATGTCAGTCATGAACGGGTTTAGAGATGAGTTAACAAGCAAGATTCTTGGTGTTAATGGACATTTGAAATTACAACATCATAATAATTTAAAAATTAATAGTAATGATTTACTTAATGAAAAATTGAGTGAAAAAATTACAGGTATTTTTGTTAATGAAATTATAATAAGTCAGGCATTATTCTCAAAAAATTCTTTTTCAACTGGAGTTTTTTTAAAAGGCGTTGATGGAAAGTATTTTTCTGAAAGAAGAATTTTTTCAAATATAAAAACCTCATCAATAAATTCTTTTAAAAACAATGAGGGGATATTTATTGGAGAAAAATTAAAAAAAAAACTAAATCTTAAAGTTGGTGATTTTGTAAATATTTTGTCATCAAATAATATTCAAACTGTTTTTGGTAATATGCCAAGGTCTGCATCTTTCAAAGTAGTGGGTTTTTTCAATACTGGAATGTATGAATACGATTCTGCCTTGATTTTTCTTCCATTAGATATAATTCAAAATTTTTTGGATATGAAAAATTATTTTGATTTTTACGAAATTCAATTAGAAAAATTTGACCAATTAGATGAAGTGCAAACACAACTAAAAAAAAATATTCCAAATTTTCTAAAAATTTCTGATTGGAGACAATTAAATCCCTCCCTGTTTAATGCTCTTGAGGTAGAGAAAAATGTAATGTTTTTAATCCTATTACTCATAATAATTGTGGCTGCCTTTAATCTAATTTCTTCAATGATTATTTTAGTATCAATGAAAAGAAAAGATATTGGTGTGCTGAGAATACTAGGAGTAAAAAAAAATCAAATATTAAAAATATTTATAATTAATGGTTCAATAATTGGTGTATTAGGAACGATCATTGGATGTTTTTTAGGTTTAATTTTCTGTACAAATATCAATGAAATAAAAAGTTTTATCGAATTGTTTTTAGACTCTAACTTATTTTCAGAGGAAATTTATTTTTTCTCACAACTTCCAGTTATAATCAACTATTCTCAAATTTTAAAAATTGCATCAATTTCCATTTTTCTTTCATTTTTGTCAACTATTTATCCTTCCATCAGGGCATCTAAGGTTGACCCTATAAATCTTATCAAATGGGACTGAAATGTTAAATTTAAAAAATATTAGTCAGAGCTATTTACAGGGTGATTCAATTATCAATGTTTTATCAAAGCTCAATTTTTCAGTAAATGGAGTAAAGAATATTGGTGTTATAGGTCCATCTGGATCAGGAAAATCTACTTTTCTAAATATATTAGGAATGATAGAGACTCCAACATCTGGCGAGTATATTTTAAAAGGTAATAATTGTTTAAATTTATCTCAAAATTTAAAAACTGAAATTCGTAAAAAGTTTATTGGGTACATATTTCAAAATAACCAGCTTTTAGAAGATTTTAATGTGCTGGAAAATATTGCTTTTCCTCTTATTTTAAATGGAGAATCTTTTGGTGACGCAAAAAAAAAATCTCTAACTCTCTTATCAAAGCTTGGTTTAACAAATAAAAAGTTTATTAAACCAGGCTTATTATCTGGGGGAGAACAACAAAGAATTGCAATTGCTAGAGCACTAATCAAAAATCCAATTCTTCTTCTTGCAGACGAACCTACAGGTAGTTTAGATAAAAATAATTCTTCGTTGGTGATGGACCTCATCCTTAGTTTAGCAAAAACAAATAATACAGTTTCTATCATAGCCACGCACAATTTAGAAATTATTAAAAGATTAGATATTTGTTATAAAATTGAAAAAGGTAAATTAATTGAAATCTAGTCCAAAGTTTATTCACCTAAGAAATTACACACAATATTCTCTGTCCAAGGGTGCAATTAAGATAAATGAGTTAATTCAATTTTGTAGTAAAAATAATATTCCTTCTATCTCAATTACAGATTTTAATAATTTATTTGGGTGTATGGAGTTTTCAATTGAATGTATTAAAAAAGGTATAAAACCAATTTTGGGTTCAAATATTTTTGTTAGAGACGAAAATTTTGCTCCTGGTTTTCTTTTACTACTATGTAAAAATGAAAAAGGATTTCACAACTTATCTAAATTAATTACTATTTCAAGTCTTAAAAATTCTGTAAATTCTGATATTTTTGTTACATTAAGCAATTTAAAAAAATATAGTGAAGGTTTAATTTGTCTTGCAGGTGGTCAGTTTGGAATTTTAAGTGAAAATTCTCGATTTAATAACTTTAGAGTTTTAGATAAACTCGTCAAGATTTTTCAAGATATTTACCAAAGTGATTATTTTCTTGAAATTCAAAGATTAACGAATAAAGATGAAAACCTTAATAATTTTTTAATCTCTAAATCTTTAAATGAAAATATTCCATTAGTTGCTACAAATGAGAATTTTTTCTTAGATAAAAAATTTTATAATTCTCACGATGCATTATTAAGTATTTCTGAACAAAAATATATTGATTCCGAAGATAGATTAAAAAGTAGTTCAGAGTATTATTTAAAAAAAGAATCTCATATGTTTAAAGTTTTCTCTGATATACCCTCAGCATTATGGAATACCGTGTTAATAGCAAAGAAATGCAATTTTTATCTTAACGAAAAACCAACTATTCTGCCTAAAGTTTATTCTTCAAAAATAGAAGAGGATAATTCTTTGAAAAAGAAGTCTGAAGAAGGTCTTTTAATTAGATTAAAAAAAAATAAGTACAACGAATATGTGATATCTGATTATGAAAAAAGACTAGATTATGAGCTTCAAATTATTACCAAAATGGGTTACTCAGGCTATTTTCTTATAGTTTCAGATTTTATTAACTGGGCAAAAAAAAATTATATACCTGTCGGGCCCGGAAGAGGTTCTGGAGCAGGATCTTTAGTGGCTTGGTCATTATTTATAACTGATCTTGATCCTATTGAATTTGGTCTGTTATTTGAAAGATTTTTAAATCCTGAAAGAGTCTCACTTCCTGATTTTGATATTGATTTTTGTATGGAAAAAAGAGATGAGGTTATTTCATATGTTAGAAAAAAATATGGGGAGCTTAATGTTGCACAGATAATTACTTTTGGTTCATTTCAGGCAAGAGCAGCTATTAGAGACGTAGGAAGGGTTATGCAATTACCATTAAAATTGGTTGATGATATATGTAAAATGATACCTTATAACCCTGCACAACCGATCAGATTGAGTGACACTTTAGGTGATGAAAAAATAAAAAAACTAATTAAAAATGATTCAAATGTAAAAAAGCTTTTTAAAATTTCAATTGATTTAGAGGGCTTATACCGTCACGTGTCTACTCATGCGGCAGGAATAGTAATTTCAGACACATCCCTTATAAATTTACTTCCACTTTATAAAGATCCAAAGTCAGATATTCCAGTTACTCAATTTTCTATGAAATATGTTGAAAAAATGGGATTAATAAAATTTGATTTTCTAGGATTAAAAACATTAACTGTAATTGATAAAGCTTGCAAATATTTAAAAGAAATAGGAAGAACAATAGATGTTAACGAACTACCTTTAGATAATTTAAAGACTTTTGAACTTCTTAAAAGAGGAGATACCACAGGAGTATTTCAACTTGAGGGTCAAGGTATGAAAGATACCCTAAAAAAGGCTCTTCCCGATAGATTTGAAGATATTATTGCTGTCGTTTCGCTTTATAGACCAGGACCAATGGATAATATTCCAACTTATATAAATAGAAAACAGGGAAAAGAATCGTATGATTATTTACATCCTTCATTAAAAGATATTTTAAATGAAACTTATGGAATTATGGTTTACCAAGAACAGGTGATGTTAATTGCTCAAAAATTAGCAGGATTTAGTTTGGCAAAAGCTGATTTACTGAGAAGAGCAATGGGAAAAAAAATTAGATCAGAGATGCTTGCACAGAAATCAAATTTTGTTAGTGGATGTATCAAAAATAATATTTCGGAAAGTAAAGCTCAAAATTTATTTAACGAAATAGAAAAATTTGCAGGATATGGTTTTAATAAAAGTCACGCAGCTGCGTATGCAAAAATAGCTTACCAAACAGCATTCTTAAAAGCTAATTACCCTCTTGAGTTTTTTTGTTCACTTATGAACTATGATATAGGTAACTTTGAAAAGATTTCTAGTTACTGTTATGAAATTAAAAGATTAAACTTTGCATTATTTACCCCTGATATCAATAAATCTGATGTATTTTTTAAAGTTGTTTATAATCAAAATAATGAAGCAATTGGAATTAGTTATGGGTTAAGTGCAATAAAAAATATTGGTGAAAATTCAGTTGTAGAATTATTAGAGGAAAGAAAAAAAAATGGAAAATTTACTTCCTTAATTGATTTATTAAAAAGGGTAAATAATAAAACACTAAATAAAAAAGTATTGGAAGGCTTGATTTTTTCAGGATCATTAACTTCAATAGAGAACAATCAAAATTTTCTGTTATCAAACATTGATAAAATAATCAGTTTTAATTCTAGTTTTCATAAAAATGTTTCTAAGGATCAGGGTAATTTATTTACTGATTTTATAGATCAAAAACAATTTGATTCGTCTAATTTCAAACAGTGTAAGTTTGAAGAAAAGTTAAAAATGGAGTATGAGTCTTTTGGATTTTACTTATCAGACCATCCTTCCAAATTTTATAAAACATTAAATAATAATAAAAATGTAACAAGTATTAAAAATATTAATGAATTCAAAATTGACTCTAATCAAACTAATCAGTCGTTCAGCTTAATCTGTATTATTTCTGAAATTAATCAAAGAACATCAAAAACTGGTAAAAAGTATTGCTTTCTAAATTTGTCTGATGAGACGGGAAGTATAGATACAATATGTTTTTCTGAAGTGTTGGAATCTGTGCAAAATTATTTGACAATTGGAAAAGTAGTTTTCGTGAGGCTTGCATTTCAAAGTTTTAAAGATTCTAGTAGGCCTGTTATTTCGTCAGTAAATCCATTAGACGATTCCGAAAATAAATTAAAATACTTAATTTCATTAGACAAAGATAATTTAGACCATCAAAACTTAAAAATGTTATTAGATGAAAATAGTAATGGTAATTGCGAATTCTTTTTTAAGGTTGCACATTCTGATCATTTTATCGAAATTAAGAGTAATAACAAATTTAATGTTAATATGGATTTTTTGATGTCTTTAAAAAATACAAAGGGTGTAACAGGAATTAAAGAAATTAATGAAAAAAAGTATTGATTTATATTTTTAAGAATGTAGTTTTTAAAAATAATTTCATACACGTAACATCTCTGGTGCTATTTGTTGCGTGAAAGTATAACCGGAGAATTATGCAAAACATATCAATAAAAGATTTATTAGATGCTGGTGTTCACTTTGGTCACAAGACCAATAGGTGGAACCCTAAGATGGCCGAATTTTTATATGGTCATCGAAACGGAATTCATATAATTGATCTTCAAAAGACAGTTGTTTTATTGAACCAAGCTTTAAAAATTCTAAAAGAATTTTCATCTCAAGGTAAAAATGTTCTTTTCGTTGGAACAAAAAGGCAAGCCTCAGATTTAATTGAAAAATATGCTAAATCCTGTAATCAATTTTTTATAAATAAAAGGTGGCTAGGTGGAATTCTAACTAACTGGGATACTATTCAAAATTCTATTAAAAGATTAAAAAAAATTGAAGATATTTTGGAAAATCATTCGCAATCTTATACAAAAAAAGAATTACTTAAATTTCAAAATACAGCTGAAAAACTTAATAAATCAATAGGTGGAATTAAAGAGTTAAATTCAAAGCCTGATCTGCTATTTATTATTGACACAAATAAAGAATTTCTTGCTGTAAAGGAAGCTAATAAATCTGAGATCCCTATAGTGGCAATCCTTGATTCTAATTCGAATCCAGAGGGTATTGATTATCCAATCCCTGGTAATGATGACGCTATAAGGTCAATTGAGTTTTATTGTAATGCAATAGCTGAGACAATTAATGAGAACAAAATTAATAATCAAAGCTTAAAAAATGAGAGTGAAACCTAAAATGTCATTTTCACCAGAAGATATAAAAAAATTAAGAGATAAAACTGGGGCAGGAATGATGGACTGTAAAAAAGCCTTGGATGAAACTAAAGATATTGACAAAGCAATTGATTGGTTGAGGAAGAAAGGGATTAATACAGCGCAAAAAAAATCAGAAAGATCGGCTACTGATGGTCTTATTACTATAAAAATTGTAAATAATACTGGTGTAATTTTAGAAATTAATTCCGAAACAGATTTTGTTGCTAAAAATGAAAATTTCCAAGAATTTTGTGAAACTATTTCAAGTCTGTGTGCTAAAAATAATATTCATGACCTCAATAATCTTCTTGATTCTACTTTTGATAACTCAGGTAATAAAGTTAAAGATGAGTTAACCAACCTAATATCAAAGCTTGGAGAAAATATAGTAATTAAAAGATTAGAAATCATAAATGATGAAAATTTAAAGTTACAAAAATATCTGCATAATTCTGTCTCAGAAAATTCAGGTAAACTTGGCGTTCTTCTATCTTTTAGTGTGAAAGAAGATAACGTTAAAGTCAGTGAATTATCCAAACAAATATGTATGCATATCGCCGCTACTGAACCAAAATCAATAGATATTGATTCCTTGGATAGCTCTCTTGTTTCTAAGGAAAAAGATATATACAAAGATCAACTTAAATCCTCGGGAAAGCCTGATAACATTATTGAAAAAATTATAGAGGGTAAGATTAACAAGTTTTATGAAGACGTTTGTTTGTTGGAACAACCCTTTGTTATTGATAATAAAATAAAGATTAAAGATTTGATATCTGAATTTAACAAAAATAATAATCTGGACTTAACTATCAAGAATTACTTTATTTTTAAATTAGGTCTATAACAAAACCATTTCATTTTGATAAGTCTTAAAAAAAAGCATATTTTACTGAAATTATCAGGTGAATCATTAATGGGAAACAATGATTTTGGAATAGATCTTGACACTATCAATTCCATAACCGAGCAGATAGTAACCATTCACAATAATGGGACAAAGCTTTCCATTGTAGTAGGAGGGGGTAACATATTTAGAGGAGTCTCTGCATCTTCATTTGGAATGGATAGGTCTTCAGCTGATTATACAGGGATGATGGCAACAGTGATTAATTCTTTGGTACTACAAAATTCCTTGGAACAAAAAGGATTAGAAACTAGAGTACTCTCCGCTCTAAAAATGGACACAGTCTGTGAACCTTATATTAGAAGAAGAGCAATTAGGCATATTGAAAAGAATAGAATAGTTATTTTTGCCGCGGGTACAGGTAACCCATTTTTTACCACTGATACAGCAGCTAGCCTAAGGGCGTCTGAAATGAAGTGTGATTTTTTACTTAAGGCAACAAAGGTGGATGGGATCTATGATTCTGACCCACTTAAAGATTCTAAAGCAAAAAAATTTGATGAACTAAGTTATGATGATGTTATTAGTAAAAATTTAAAAGTAATGGATATAACCGCAGTAACACTGGCTAAGGAGAATAAAATTCCAATTGTAGTTTTTTCGATATTGCAAAAGGATTCTTTAATTGAGATAATAAATGGTAATGGTTCTTTTACAATCATAAAAGGGTAGATTTATGTTGGATTTGAAAATATATGAAGAAAAAATGGAAAAAGCTATTGATGTTTTAAAAAGAGAATTTTCTGGACTTAGGACAGGTAGAGCCTCAACATCACTGTTAGATCCAATTTCAGTTGAAGCGTACGGTTCAAAGGTACCATTGAATCAGGTTTCTAATATTAGTGTTCCTGAATCTAGATTATTAATTGTTCAAGTTTGGGATGATTCGCTTGTTAATACTGTGGAAAATTCAATTAGGAACTCTAACCTTGGACTCAATCCTATGATTGAGGGAAGCTTGATAAGAATACCTATTCCTGAACTATCTGAAGAAAGAAGAATAGAAATAGTAAAAATTGCTTCTAAATACTCTGAAGATTCTAAGGTTTCAATCAGAAATATTCGTAGAGATGCAATGGAAAAAATAAAAAGCCTTGAAAAAAATAAAGAAATTTCACAAGATGAATCTTTCAAATTTTCCGATGAAGTTCAAAATATGACTAAAATTTTGATAGAAAAAATTGATACTTTATTTGCTGATAAGGAAAAAGATATATTAAGAGTATAATCAATGACCAATGACGCATGGAATTGATACAAAAAATTTGTTTCCATCTCATGTTGCATTTATAATGGATGGGAATAGAAGATGGGCAAAAAAAAAAAATCTTCCCATTATTGATGGTCACAAAAAGGGTGCCGAAATAATTAAGAAAATCGTCCGTAAATCAATAAAACTTAATATCAAATATTTGACATTTTATGGATTTTCTAATGAAAATTGGAACAGAAGCAAACATGAGGTTGTTCAATTACAGTCTTTATTAAAACTCTACTTAGATTCTGAAACTGATAGTTTTATGAAAAATCAAATAAATTTTTCATTTATAGGTGATATTGGGAAGTTTGATTTTCTAATAAGAGAAAAACTATATAGCTTGCAAAAAGCAACAAGTAGTTTTAAAAATCTTTTTTTTACTTTAGCTCTAGGTTATGGCTCTAGAGGCGAGATTTTGGGTTCAATAAATAAAATATTAAAAAAAAAACAGATTAAAACCGATATTACAGAAAAAGATATTTCTGATAATTTAATGACAAGTCACTTGCCTGAACCAGATTTTGTAATAAGAACATCTGGTGAAAAAAGGTTATCAAATTTTCTATTATGGCAAATCGCTTACTCTGAACTATACTTTACCAAAACTCAATGGCCAGATTTTAATCTTACTAGATACATGATTGCTCTAAAAAATTTTATAAATAGAAAAAGAAGATATGGAGGAGATTAATGGTAAAAGATTTTGAATTAAGGTTTTTTTCATCAATTTTTCTTTTTATTCCTTTATTTTTTCTTTTTTCAAAAAATAATTTTATTTTTTTATTTGTTATTCAAATCTTACTTTCATTAAGTTTATGGGAATTTTTTAGATTAAAAAGTTTTAAAGATTACCTTAAAAAAAAAAAAAAAATCAATATATTACTGAGTCGGCATAAGATTTCTAGTTTAGATTTTGTTATTATATTTAAAGTTAATTTAGCATTATTGTTAACTTTTTATTATTCAAACATTATGGTCTTCGTAGTATTAATTTTTTTTCTTTTATATTCTTATTTAATATTAAAGTTTGATTTTGAGAAGCTTTTAGGTCTAGTTTATTGTTCAACTCCATTCTTTATATTAGTTAATCTCAGAAATGATTATAATTACGAACAATTTTTATTTTTTATTTTCTTTTTTACCATTTTAACTGATGTATTCTCATTTTTTTCGGGAAAAATTATTAAAGGAAAAAAAATTTATCCGTCAATAAGTTCTGGTAAAACTGTTTCTGGCACAATTGGAGGAATTGTAATTCCTTGTATACTTTCTTTATTAATGTTTATTAATTTAAAAGATTCTTATTTAGTTGTATTTTCTTCAATATTTTTTTCTATGATTGTCCAGCTAGGAGACTTTTTAGAATCATATTTTAAGAGGCTGTGCAATGTCAAAGATAGTGGAAATTTGATTCCCGGTCATGGTGGTGTGTTAGATCGGTTTGATGGTTTATTTTTATTAATAATAGTAATATTTATTTTAAAAATACTAAATTTTAATTTTTTTTTTATAATATAAAATTAGATGAAAAAAAAAATTACTATATTTGGTTCAACCGGTTCAATAGGGGATTCTACTTTAGATCTTGTAAAGAGCCATCCTGAAAAATATGAAATAGTTGGCTTAACTATTAATAATAACTATAAAAAATTAATTAAACAGGTAAATAGTTTTAAACCAAAGATAGTATCTATAAATGATACTGAATCTTATAAAAAATTTAAGGAAATTAACCAAAACCAAAGCTTAAAAGTTGTTAATGGCAAAGATTGTTATGATGAAATTCTTGATTATAAAACAGATATGGTTGTAGCTGCTATTACTGGGTCAACTGGATTGATGCCAGTTGTGAAGGCTGCTCAAAAAGGTATTCCTATAGCATTAGCAAATAAAGAGAGTTTAGTTTGTTCTGGGTCATTGATTACATCAATTGCTAAACAAAATGGTTCAATTATTCTTCCAGTTGATTCCGAACATAATGCAATTTTTCAAGTATTAGATTCAAAAAATCGTTCAAAGGTTTCAAAGTTAATTTTAACAGCATCTGGTGGTCCTTTTTTAAATAAAGAAACTAAAGATCTTGTTGATATTACTCCTGAGCAGGCCGTAAAACATCCTAATTGGTCTATGGGAAAAAAAATTTCTGTTGACTCTGCAACAATGATGAACAAAGGTCTTGAATTAATAGAGGCACATTTTTTATTTGAGATGCCTCATCAAAAAATTGACGTGATCATTCATCCAGAATCTATTATTCATTCCTGTGTTGAGTATGATGATGGTTCTATCTTGTCTCAAATGGGAACACCTGATATGCGTATACCTATTTCTTTTGTTTTAGCATATCCAGATAGAATTTCTAACTCCGTGAAAAAACTTGAATTAGGAAAAGTTAAAAAATTGACTTTTCTGGAACCTGACCTAAAAAAATTTCCGTGTTTAGAACTTGCCTATGAAGCTTTAAAAATAAAAAAAAGTGCCCCAACAATTCTCAACGCTGCCAATGAGATAGCTGTTGCTGCATTTTTATCTAGTAAAATTAAGTATTTGTCAATACCAAGGTTAGTGGAAAAAACTTTAAATAAAGCTTCATTTTCCAACATCAATAGTATAAAAGATGTAATAGAAATAGATAAAAATTCACGGCAAATAGCAACGAGTATGGTTATTTCTGGAAAGTATTAATTTTGATGCTAGATATAATTTTTAATTCGATAATTCCTTTTGTAATTATACTTACAATACTTGTTTTTGTTCATGAGCTTGGGCATTACCTTGCGGCTATAAAAAATAATGTTAAGGTTGAAGTATTTTCTATTGGTTTCGGAAAAGAGCTTTTTGGTTTTACTGATAATTCAGGGACAAGATGGAAGTTTTCTCTCTTACCATTGGGTGGTTACGTTAAAATGCATGGAGATGCAGACGAATCAAGTACTAAAAAAAGTACAGAAAATATAGATCTTAAAAAATCTTTTCATAATAAGTCAATTGGTCAAAGATCTTTAATCTTATTTGCAGGTCCAGCTGCAAATTTTATTTTTTCAATAATTTTACTAGTGTTTATCAATTGTTTTTATGGACTCACGTCAACTAAGCCTACAATTAGTGAAATAGAAAAAGGTATGCCAGCCGATCTTTCAGGATTAAAAATAGGTGACACTATTTTGGAAATTAATGAAAAAAAAATTTCTGATTTTTCAGAACTCAGGGCCATAATTTCCTCTAATGAAACCATTAGAATTACATATAGCCGCAATAATAACATTGAAATTATTAATTTAAAAACTGTTGAAGGTAAAATTGGAATTAAAGGTACCGCTGAAACTAGAAAACTTAACTTTTTAAATTCGTGTATTACATCTGTTGTACAGTTTTATAATTTCGTAAAGATGACACTTTTTGGTATTTATGAAATGATCTCAGGTCAAAGGGGAACTGAAGATTTGGGTGGACCAATACGTATTGCTGAATTATCTGGGGATTTTTGGAGCAAAGGGATTCACAGTACTTTGTGGTTTATGATGATTATTTCACTTAATCTCGGATTAATTAATCTTTTTCCAATACCAATGTTAGATGGGGGACATTTGCTTCTCAATTTTATTGAATTCGTTAAAGGTTCTCCTCTTAATAAAAAATCGCTTGAGCTGGTTCACACGATTGGTTTGGTTTTACTTCTTTCACTTATGGTATTTGCAACATATAATGATGTACTAAGAATAATAAAATAAATACAATGAAAACTTATTATTTGTATTTTTTTTGTATTTTTTTTAGTCAATTTTTTCTTTTTAGTTCAGTCAATTCACAATCTCCAGGTACGCCTTCCTCAAGCTATGACTTCGATTACTACTCTAAAGGAAAAAAAAATAAAGAAATAGATCCCAACATTCTCTTGGAAAATACAAACGTTATAACTAATATAATAGTACAGGGTAATAAAAGATTAGAATCTAACTTAATTATTAATGAATCCCAAATTCAAACATTAGGTACTAATGAGAAAAGCCTAAGTAAAGCTGTTAAAAATTTATATAAAACCGGTTACTTTGATGATGTTCAAATTTTTAAAGAAAATAGCCTTGTATATATTAATGTTAAAGAAAACCCAGTTATTGATTTAATTTCTATTGAAGGAAACAAAGAGATTTCAGATGATTTGATTTTAGAGGAATTAACCATAAAGTCTAGAAATGTTTATTCCATTGATGTGATAAAATCTGATGCTGATATAATTGAGACTTTGTACAAGCGACAAGGGTTTTTTTCTACATATGTGGAGCCAAAAGTAATAAAAATAGATGATAGCAGGGTTAATTTAGTTTTTGAGGTGTATGAGGGTAATGAAGCAAAAATCAAAAAAGTTAATTTCATTAATAATAAAGTTTTTTCAGACTCTACCCTTAAAGATGTAATTAGTTCTAATGAATACAGATGGTATGAGTTTTGGGGTAGTAATGATAAGTTTGATAAGGATAGAATAAACTATGACAAAGATCTTTTGAAGAAATATTACTATGATAATGGATATATAGATTTTCGCATAGTTTCTGTAAACTCTAGCTTAGTAGACAATAGAAAAGATTTTGTTGTTAATTTTTCTTTATTTGAAGGAAATAGATATAAGGTTTCAAATGTTAGTGTAAAATCGAATCTTAGAAACTTACAAAAATTAGATGTTTCTAATTTAATCGAAATTTCACAAGGTGACTGGTACAGTTCTATTGATATTGATAATTCAATTAAGAATATAAGTGAAAAAGCAAGCCAATACGGTTATGCTTTTGTTGAAGTATATCCTATTATTAAAAAAAGGATGGGTTTTATAGATTTAACATTTGAAATTGAGGAAGGAAAAAAAATATTCATTGACAGAATAGATATCATCGGAAATGTAAAAACAGTTGATAAAGTAATAAGAAGAGAACTTGAGCTTGTTGATGGCGATCCTTTCAATTCTGTAAAATTAAGACAAAGCGAAAGAAATATAAATAATACAGCTCTTTTTGAAGGTGTGGAAATTAAACTTGATGAGTCGTCGGATTCTAATAAAGCAACTGTAGAGGTTGAAGTTAAAGAAAAAGCCACTGGACAATTTTCAGTTGGGGGGGGATTTTCATCACTAGATGGTGCGATTGGTAATGTGTCTATCAGAGAATCTAATCTTTTTGGAGAAGCCAAAGAAATCTCTCTTGCACTTGGGATATCAACAAGAAAACAAGAAGTTGATTTATCTTACACAAACCCATATTTTTTAGATAAGGATGTAGCTGCTGGTATAGATTTATTCAATGTTAGAAGAAATAATAAAAGATACAGCGGATATAAACACAATATTCTGGGTTTTAGACTTCGTTCAGGATATGAGATAATTAATGATTTAAGACATTTTTCTAGTTACACTCTTAAAAGAGATAAGATTCATGATATAAGCAATACAACGTCTAGATTTATTCAAGACCAAGAAGGGAAAAGAGTAACGTCGATAATTGGACAAGCAATTCAATATAGTTCTCTAAATGATAGAATTAACCCAACGGAAGGTATACGAGTTCGTTTGGACGTAGATTATTATGGATTACTTGGAGATGCTGAACATTTTCAAGGCGAGTTGAGAGTAGCAAATTTTTTTAGATTAACTGATGGAATAATTTTAGGAAACTTCATTGAAGGAGGGTATATACATCCGATTAAAGATGTAAAAATTAATGATAGATTTTTTATAAATGGAGATAGATTAAGAGGCTTTAAAAATCTTGGAGTTGGTCCAAGAGACTCTTCAACAACTGATGCTCTTGGAGGAGAGATTTATTATTTAAGCAGAAATGAATTAACATTTCCACTTGGTCTTCCAGACGATTTAGGTGTTGATGGATTATTATTTGCTGATATCGGTACCTTATATAATTTATCTGAATCTGGAACTGGTGTAATTGATGAAAATAAACCTCGTGCATCTGTTGGTGCTGGTATTTCGTGGCTTTCCCCGTTTGGGCCAGTTAAGTTTTACCTGTCAAAGGCTGTTTTAAAAGAAAATTATGATAAAAAAGAGATTTTTAGATTTAGTTTTGGTACAACATATTAAACAATTAAATTTTAAGGAGTATTATGATAAGGTTATTATTCTTTCTTGCAGTTTCATTCTTTTTTGTTGAAATAAATGCACAAGAAAAAACAAGCAACACCCCTAAAGAAAAAACTTTTAAGTCTGGAGTAGGGGTTGTTGATATGAAAAAAATCCTTCAAGATTCAACTGCCTATCAGGCATTAGTTGACCAGTTTGAAGAAAAGAGAAGAAAACATAGAAACAAGTTTACAAAAATTGAGGATGTTATTCGAGACGAAGAAAGTAAATTATCTAAGCAAAAGGGTGTACTTTCTAAAGAAGTTTTTGCAAATAAAATTAAAGAGCTTAACAAAAAAATAAATGAATTAAAGTCTAAACAAGCTGGCGAAGCACAAAAATTTGAAAGAGAGTTCGAAAAATCAACTAATAAGATTCAAGGTGCTCTTATTGATGTTCTTTCAATGATAGCAAATAAAAATAAGTTAGATATAGTAATGGCCAAAAATCAGCTTCTTCTCGTAGGAAAAGATATTGATCTGACTGAGGACGCTATTAAAGAGTTAAATAAAATTTTACCAAAAATAAATAAAGATTAGTTATAAAAAGAGAGTTAACTTGATAGATAAATGTTTTTATAAAAATGTTGGTCCGTTTACTCTTTCTGAGATTGCTTTAAAACTTAATTTAGATTTTTCTGGTGATCCTAATTTCAAGATTAAAGATATCGCAACACTTGACCTAGCATCTTCAAGCGAAATAAGTTTTTTTCATAAAAAAAAATATATAGACCAACTTATTAAATCAAAAGCTGGTGTACTGATTATTAAAAAAGAGGAAGGAAAAAAAATTAACAAAACCAATTTGCTTTTTTCAGATAACCCATATTTGTCAATGGCACAGGTTGCTTCAACCTTCTATCCAGATTGTGAATATCCTAATTTCTCCTACCCTGATTCAAAAAAAAAAAAATCTTCTTCTGATAATCAGTTTATACATAAAGATTCTGAAATTGGTGATAATTGTATTATTGGATCATTTGTTAAAATTGGACCAGGTGTTAAGATTGGTTCTAATTGTATTATTGGTGATAATGTAACCATTTACTATTCAATTATTTCTAATAACGTAAAAATTTATAACGGAGTTAGAATCGGTGGTGAAGGTTTTGGATTTATATCTTCTAAAAATTTTTTTAAAAAGATTCCTCAATTAGGTAGAGTTATTATTAAAGATAATGTGGAGATTGGATGTAATTCAACTGTTGATAGAGGCTCCATTGGTGACACAATAATTTCAAAGAATGTTATGATTGATAATCTTGTTCATGTTGGACATAATGTTAAAATAGGAGAAAATACAATTATTGCAGCTATGACAGGTATTTCTGGTAGTTGCGAAATAGGAAAAAATTCTATGATTGGTGGGCAAGTAGGTATAAGTGGACATTTAAAAATTGGTAATAATGTTAAAATAGCAGCTAAAAGTGGGGTTATGAAAAATATTACAGATAACACTAATGTTGGTGGGTATCCTGCTGTAAACATTATAGATTGGCATAGAAGCACAGTCTTAAATAAAAAAAAAAGTAATGAAAAAAAAAGAACTTAATATAGAAGAAATTAAAAATTTAATTCCTCATAGATATCCATTTTTATTAATCGATAAATTGATTGATATAATTCCGGATACGAGTGCTACGGGTATTAAAAATGTAACATTTAATGAAAATTTCTTTCAAGGTCATTTTGAATCAATGTCAGTAATGCCTGGAGCACTAATTATTGAGTCTATGGCTCAATCTGCAGGAACATTGGTGATGTACAGTTTAAAAAAAAAATCTAAAAATACCTCAGTTTATTTATTGACAGTTGACAAAGCTAAATTTAGAAAACCAGTTTGTCCTGGGGATGTATTAATGAATAAGGTTGAAAAAAAACAACAAATAAAAAATATTTGGAAATTTTCATGCAGATCATTTGTTAATGACAACTTGGTATCACAAGCAGAGATATCAGCTATTCTGAACACACCCTAATTATTGAAATATTTTGAAACTTTTTTTTATTTGTTTTCATCATTAAATAATTTTAAATTTAGAAATGTTTAATAAACTTTCTTTCATAGACGACAAAGCAATTATCGCAAATAACGTTAAAGTTGGTCCATTTTGTTTTATTGGAAAAAATGTAAATATTGCTAAAAATTGTCATATTCACAATCATGTAAGTATTACCGGAAATGTAACTATTGGAGAAAATTCTGAAATTTTTCCATTTGCTTCAATTGGTTCTTCACCTCAGGATCTAAAATATAAAGGTGAGGCAACTACAATTAAAATTGGAAAAAATTGCAAGATCCGCGAGTATGTTACAATTAACCCAGGTACAAATGGGGGGGGAAAGATTACTTCAGTTGGAGATAACTGTTTGTTGATGATTGGAACTCACATTGCTCATGATTGTCGCATTGGAAATAATGTGATTTTCGCAAACCACTCAACTCTTGCAGGACATGTTATCGTTGAAGACAATGTAGTTGTTGGAGCGCTCAGTGCAATCCACCAATTTTGTAGAATAGGAGAAGGAGCTATGATAGGAGGAATGTCAGGTGTTACTGCTGATGTAATACCGTTTTCGACTGTGATTGGAAATCGTGCTAAATTATCAGGAATTAACATATTAGGTTTAAAAAGGAGAAATATAAAAAAAAAGGAAATATCAGAATTTAGAAAAATTTTTAAATATATTTTTTTTGATAACGAATCTATATTTAGAGATAGAATAAAAGAAGTTATGAAAAAAAAACATGAAAGTAATATTATTTCAAAGCTTTTAAAGTTTCTACATAATCATTCTGACAGATCTTATTGTATGCCTGATTAATAAAATGAATAAAATTATATTTATTTTTGGATACGGTAATTTACCTAAATTAATTTTAAAAAAAATAGAGCATCTCAATCTTGAATTTAAAATTTTATTCATTGGTGAAAATAAATTACATAAATCCTCAAAATCAAAAACTGTAAAATTAGGAAAGATTGTTACTGAGCTTAAGAAACTAAAAAAATTAGGATTTTCCAAAATTCTTATGGCAGGTTCAATCAGTAGACCTAGAATATCTGACATTAATCCTGACCTAAATAGTTTGAAACTACTACCTAAGTTTACAAAGGCACTTTTTGAAGGAGGTGATAATAAACTATTAAAATTTGTAATTAAAGAGCTAGAAAACCTAGGATTCAAAATTTTATATATTCATAAAACTTTTCCAGATTTATTTTTTGGCTTTGGTAATCAAACTAAAGTCAAAATATCGAATAGCTTACTTAAAGATATTCAAAAGGGGGCCATGATTCTCTATAATAATTCTAAATATGACATAGGACAATCAATTCTAGTGCAAGAAGGAAATGTAATTGGAATAGAGGCCATTCAAGGTACTGATAATTTAATTAAACAATCTTTACCCTACATGCAAAAAGTTAAAAAAGGAGTGTTGATTAAATTAATAAAGGTTAAACAAGATTTAAGAGCTGACTTACCTACAATTGGACTAAAAACTCTTAAAAATTGTCTTAAAAGTGGAGTTGTTGGAATTGCTTACAGTGCTAATAAGACAATTTTTTTAGATAAAGAAAAAATATTAAGCTTTTGTATTAAAAATAAATTTTTCTTATATGGTATGTGATGAAAATTTATATTATAGCAACAGAGGCATCAGGTGATTATCTAGGTTCTCATTTAATTAAAGAACTAAAAAAAAAAAAAATTTTTTCAATTGAAGGAATTGGAGGTGAGCTAATGAAGATAGAAGGAATGAGTTCATGGGTTCCAATTGAAAAATTTAATACAATTGGATTATTTGAGGTATTAATAAGAATACCAAAATTTTATAAAATCTTAAAAAAAGTAGAGACTTTTATTAAAAATAACCCACCTGATATTCTAATTACAATTGATTCGCCAAGTTTCAGTTATAGACTTGTAAAAAAAATTCAGAATTTGAGAAAAAGAGTAAAAATGATTCACTATGTTGCTCCTACAGTTTGGGCGTGGAAAAAATATAGAGCTAAAATATTTGCTAATTTATATGATCAACTTTTTGTACTTTTTAAATTTGAAAAAAAATATTTTGATGAATATGGGTTAAAAACATCATGGATTGGACATCAAATTTTTTTTGATAAAGCTAAAGTTAAGAAGAAAAATATTATTTGTTTTCTTCCGGGTTCAAGAGAAATTGAAATAATGAAAAATCTATCTAAAATGAAAAAAATATTAAGTGATATTACCTCTGAATACTCAAATTTTAAATTTTATATTTTAGGCTTTGACCACCATAAACAAATGATTAATCAAATAATTCAGAACCCTCAAGTTAAAATAATAACTAATTTTAATTTAAAACAAAAAATTATGATGCAGTCTTCACTTGCATTGGCCTCCTCAGGAAGCGTTACTTTGGAGTTAAGTAAGTATCAAACACCAATGGTTGTTGTTTATGATACTAATTATCTTACTAGAATTTTAATAAAGCTTTTTGTAAAAGTTAAGTTTTGTTCATTAATAAATATTTTCTTTAATAAAGAAATTGTTCCTGAGCTTATTTTTGAAAATTTCACTTACACAAACGTTATGAGAGAATTTAAGAAATTATTAGATGATAAAAAGTTAAGAAATAAGCAAATAAAATATTTGAGTATTTTTTCAAAGAAAATGTTAAATAATAGAAACCCATCAGAATTATTAGTCGAAAAAATTATTAAAAAATAGTTATTTAATTTCTCCTGGATACATTTTTCTTATATTTTTTCTTTTATTAATTTCTACGAATTCCCGTTTATTTTTTCCTGTATAGAGTTGTCTAGGTCTGCTTATTTTATTATTTGTTAATTCAGTCATCTCTTTCCATTGAGATATCCATCCAACTGTTCGTGCTACTGCAAAAATCACTGTAAACATTGACTCAGGTAATCCAAGCGCTTTAAGAATTATTCCTGAATAAAAATCTACATTTGGGTATAGTTTTTTTTTTATAAAATAACTGTCGTTAAGTGCAATTTCTTCAAGCTTAGTTGCCAGTTTAAATAGAGGTAGGTTAAAATTGTCTATCTCATTGAGTAAATTGTGACAGTATTTTCTAAGTACATTAGCTCTTGGATCGTAGTTTTTATAAACTCTATGTCCAAACCCCATTAATCTGAATGAATCGTCTTTATCTTTAGCTTTTTCTATAAATTTTTGAATATTGTCTACATTTCTAATCTCGTTAAGCATTCTTATAACTGATTCATTTGCTCCACCATGTGCTGGTCCCCATAATGAAGCAACACCTGCAGCTACACAGGCAAATGGATTAGCTCCTGAAGAACCAGCCATTTTTACTGTGGAAGTTGAGGCATTTTGTTCATGATCGGCATGAAGTATTAAAAGTTTATCTAAGGCCTCTATACTTGCTTTTGATGGGTGATACTCACCGCATGGAGTTGAAAATAACATGTGTAAAAAGTTTTCACTATAACTTAAATTATTTTTAGGATAAATAAATGGTTGACCTAAGGAATATTTATATGCCATAGCAGCCATAGTTGGTAATTTGGCTAGTAATCTACTTACAGCAACCCACATTCCTTCATTTGAAGAGAAATCATAGTTTTTTTCAGAATAAAATGACGATAATGCACCGACAATACCAACCATTACTGCCATTGGATGAGAATCACGTCGAAATCCGCTATAGAATCTCAATAACTGTTCATGTAACATTGTATGATTAGTTAAAATCTTGATGAATTTTTTTTTATTCTCGGTGTCAGGTAATTCACCGTTAAGAAGGAGATAACAAACCTCAGGATAATCAGATTTTTCTGCTAAGTCTTCAATTTTATAGCCTCTATGAAGTAAAATGCCATTTTCACCATCAATAAAAGTTATTTCTGATGAACAGCTAGCAGTTGAGGTAAATCCAGGGTCGTAAACAAACATGCCTGTTTTTGAATAAAAAGCAGTAAGATCAGCAACATCTGGTCCAAATGATCCTTTTTTTATTTTGAACTCAAATTTATTATTGTTCCTGTTGTCAACAACTGTAATAGTATTTTTATTCTTCAATTTTAGTTCCAGTTGGTTGTTATTTTTTTTAGTGTTACCTCTTTACCAATAACTTTCATTATTTTGGTTAAAGATGGTCCATTCATAGTTCCTAATAACACTAATCTTAATGGCTGACCTAAGTCTTTAAATTTTAAATTCATATTTTTTATAATATCCTTTATAGCATTTTCTAATATATAATCATCCCAAGACTCTATAAAAGATAATTTATCAAGAAGATTATTTTTTAAATTAACAGAATCATTTAAGATTTTTTTTTCAACTTTTGAGTAAGAAAAAACTTCTTTATTTATTGAATCAATATAATTTATAAGTTCATTCAATGTATTTGATCTTTCTTTAAAAATATTTATTAAATCTTTGATCTTAGAAATAGTTTCTTCTGAATTTTTAATTTTTAAAAAAGCTTGGTTTTTTTTAATTTCATCAAGAATAAAACCATCATTTTTATTTTTAATATAAAAATTGTTCAGAAAAAGGATCTTTTTTTCATCCAGTTTAGATGGAGATTTTCCTATTTTATCTATTTTAAAATTCTTTATAGCATCATCTAATGAAATAATTTCTTTATCTCCATAGGACCAACCCAATCTTAAAAGGTAATTTATCATAGCTTCTGGTAAGAAACCCTCATTTTTGTAATCTTCAATTGATAAAGCGTTATGTCTTTTGGAAAGTTTCTCATTATTTTCATTGTGTATTAATGGTATATGCGAAAATGTTGGAAAATAGTTCAAGTAATTAAAAATTATCATCTGTCTAAAAGAGTTGGTCAAATGATCATCACCACGAATTATATCAGTAATTGACATCAAAAAATCATCAACAGCTGAAGATAGAAGAAATGTGGGTGAACCGTCTGATCTCATTATTACAAAATCATCAAGCTCCTTATTTTCAACAGTAACTATTCCTTGAATCTTGTCATTTATGGTAGTTTGTCCGTTTAATGGTGATTTTATCCTAACACAAAATGGAGTATTTTTGGGATGATCAAATTTATTCCTCCATTTACTCTTTAACTTTTTATTATTTTTTTTTAATTCAAGGATCTCTTCGTCAGTATGAAAACATTTATAAGCACAATTATTTTCAATTAATTGATTTATGATTTTTTGGTGTTCTTTAATTTTTTTACTCTGGTAGATAATTTGATCATCATGTTTAAGGCCTAGCCATTCAAGCCCTTTCAAGATTGAATCTATAGATTCTTTTTTATTTCTTGTATGATCAGTATCTTCGATTCTAATCCTAAATTTTCCTCCGGTAGATTTAGCATGAAGAAAATTGAATAGAGCTGTTCTTATTCCACCAAGATGAAGAAGGCCTGTTGGCGATGGAGCAAATCTAGTTATTGTTTCCATTTTTTAGAATTTTCTTATCAATCCTACCAACTTACCCTGTATTTTCACTCTATCTTCCCCAAATAGTCTTATCTTATAATTTTTATTAGCAGGTTCAAGAGCTATAGAATTTTTGAAAGATCTAAATCTCTTAAGAGTTACTTCATTTTGGTCTATCAAAGCTACTATTATATCCCCAGAATTAGCAGCTTCCGTTTTTCTTATAATTACTATGTCACCATCAAAGATTCCAGCATCGACCATTGAATCCCCTGAAACTTCAAGGCTAAAATGTTCGTCTTTATTGTTAATTAGATAATTAGGTACCGAAATCTGTTCAAAGCTTCCTGTTATTGCTTCAATTGGGTTTCCAGCGGCAATCCTTCCAAGAAATGGAAGGTTTTTTTCATTTTCATTTACACTTGAATTTATACTTAGTGCCCTTGCTTTATGAGGGAGCCTATTAACATAACCTTTTTCTTCTAAACTTGATAAAAGTTTGTGAATCCCTGATTTTGATTTAATTTTTAAAAAATCTCTCATTTCATCAAAAGTAGGGTAAACATTATTTTCATTATAATAATCGACTAAAAAATCTAATAATTTTTTTTGTTTAAAAGTTAACATTATAAATGTTCTACATAAGTTCTACTAATTAGTCAAGTTATATATTATTTCTGACTATATTTTCATACAAAAGTACATCACATTCTGTTCCTTTTATTAAATTCTTTTCGTAGGGTTTTCTGATAAGAATACCATTTGATTCACTTAAAATTTTCATTTGTGCACTATCTTGTTTTGAAAAAACATTAAAAAAATTAGGCTTATTTTTTATTTTTTTTATCCTTAAGAAGGTTGTTAAATGTTTATTTGTTTTTAAATTATTATTTAAAATAAGTTTTGTTTTTGTAATTTTAAGATAGTCGCTACCATAAAAACAATTAATAAATTTAGAAAAAAAAAAAACTAATGATGTGAAACATGAAACAGGATTACCTGGTAAACCCAAAAAATATCTATTTTTTGAAAATTTTCCAAATGTTGTTGGTTTTCCTGGTTTAATCGAGACTCTATCGAACAAAATTTTCATTTTCAGATTACATAGGACTTTTTTTACTAAATCATATTTTCCTCGTGAAATACCTCCTGATGTAATGAGAATATCAAAATCTCTAAGTTTCTTAATTAATTTTTCTAATTCCTCAATTTTGTCCTTTACAATATAAATATTCTTAAGACTACCTCCAAAATCATTAACTATTTTTTTTATCATTATTTGATTTGTTGATATCACCAATGGCTTTTCTTTATCAGATGATATAAGTTCGTCTCCAGTCATAATTACTATTACATTTGGTTTTTTGATAACTTCTATTTTGTTTATTCTCATAGCTGCAGCAAGAGCAATTGTTCTGCAGTTCATTTTTGTATTTTTGCTAAGACATAATTCTTTTTTTTTAAAGTCACTTCCCTTAATTCTAATAAAATTCTGAATCTTTCTATCTTTAATTATTAATTTATTTTTAGAAATTAAAAATTGTTCTTTTGGAATTATTACTTTGTTTTTACCTGGAACAATTCCTCCAGTAAAAATTAATTTTGTTTGGCCTTTGTTAAAGTCATTAGTAAAAGTGTCTCCAGCTTTTATTTCACCAATAATTTCAATTTCCTTCAAATTTAAATCTGATTTAAATATTACTGCTCCATCCATTGAGGAGAGATTTTCTCTTGGATAATCACACTTCGAATACAAATCGGAAGCAAGAATTCTTCCAAAGCTCTCGTTAATGTCAATAAATTCAGACTTTAAAGATTTTAGTACGCATTTCTTTATCAAGTTTAGTGAACTATCAAAACTAATCATTTTCAAAAGTACCAGATTTGCCACCTTTTTTAAATAAAAGTTTAAGCTCAGTCATAACTATTTTTTTATCCAATGATTTACACATATCGTAGATCACTAACCCTGCAACTGAACAGGCAGTTAAGGCCTCCATTTCAACACCTGTAGAAAATTGAGTCTTAACTTCAGATAATATTTCAATACTTAAAGTTGTTTTATCAATTTTAAAGTCAATATCAATATAAGTTATTGGCAAATTATGACACAAGGGGATTAATTCTGACGTTTTTTTAGCTGCAAAAATTCCTGCTGACCTAGCGGTATTATATATTTCACCTTTAGGTGAATTACTATTAAGAATTTTTTTAAAAGATTTTTCTGAAAAATTTATTGTAAGTTTAGCTCTGGCTGTTCTGTTAGTTAATTTTTTTTTGGATATATCAACCATTGAAACTTTATTTTTTTTTAGGTGCGAAAATTTCATCTTTTAATTATTTTTTGTGTTTCCTCATAAATATTATTAGATCTCATTAAACTTTCCCCGATCAAAAAAGCATCGGCCCCACTTTTAGTGAATTTTTTTAAGTCATCATTACAGGTTAATCCACTTTCACAAATTTTAATAGTTTTCTGAGGTATTTTGCTTGATAGTAAGTGGAATGTATTCTTATCAATATTTAATGTTTTTAAATTTCTATTATTAACCCCAATACAATTTACTTCTAATTTAATGGCACGTAATAACTCTTCCTCATCATGTACTTCACATATTACATCCATTTCAAGTTTGTTGGATAGATTATAAAAATTTTTAAGTTGTTTATCATTTAGGATTGCTAAAATCAGTAAAATACAGTCAGCACCTGCATAGTAACTTTCAAAGATTTGCCATTCATCAATAATAAAATCTTTTCTTAAAATTGGAATATTTACAGATTTTTTTATTTGTGAAATGTAATTGATATTTCCACCAAAGTAGTTTTTTTCTGTTAATACAGAGAGACATTTTGCACCAGCTTTCTCATAATCTATAGCAATTTTAATAGGATCAAAATTTTTACAAATCAACCCCTTACTTGGTGAGCTTTTTTTAACTTCTGCAATTAAGTTAAAGTTATTTTTGTCCTTTAAAACTAAATTTTTCAGAAATTCTCTTGTTTGTATTTTTTTTTTGGAGGGTTTAAATTTTTTTTTTAAAAGATTAATTTCTTTCTTTTTAAGTTGACATATTTTGTCTAGAATATTCATTCTAAGTTGTAATTAGTGAATTTAATTTTTTAAGCCCTAGGCCATTATCAATATTTACGGTTGCTTTATTAATACCTTCTTGTATATTCTTAACTTTATCGCATATAACTAGTCCCGCAGCGGTATTTAATACGACATTATCTCTTATCGCACCACTTTCACCTTCAAAGAGACGTCTCATAATAAATGCATTTTCTTCAGGAGTTCCACCTTTTAATTCATATTCTTTTCTTATTTTAAAACCAATCTCTTTGGGGTCAAGTATCTTAACTTTGCTGTAATTGTTTTTTTTTACTTCAATAATATAATTTTTTGAGGTCGTGGTTAATTCATCATACCCTTTTTCCCCAAAAACAACCCAAGATTTTTTTAAATCCATTTTACTTAAACACTTAGCATGAGTAAGCAAATTTTCATAATTACTAACACCTAAAAGTTGATAATGTAATTTCAATGGATTTAAAAGAGGACCCAAAAGATTAAAAATTGTTTTAAAGGGTAAAGATTTTCTAACCTCTGCAACTTGTTTTAATGAACCGTGAAAATTTGGTGCAAACAAAAAACATATACCATTAGTTTTTAGATTTTTTTTTATGTGACTTAATTCAGATGATATATTAACACCTAATGATTCCAAAACATCAAAACTTCCTGATTTTGAAGTCACACTTCTATTTCCATGTTTAGAAATCTTAATATCAAAAGTAGACAGAAGGATTGAGGTTGCTGTTGAAAAATTAAAACTTCCTTTGTTGTCTCCACCTGTGCCACAAGTATCCATCAATTTATCTTTAATATTAATTTTTTTACATTTTTTTTTTAAGTAATTAGTAAACGCATATATTTCGTTAAAAGATTCTTTCTTTTTATGTAGTAAAGATAAAATTGATGATAATTGAATATTGCTAATTTTTGAATTGAAAATACTTTCTACTAAAAAACTTGCCTCAGAGTAAGAAAGATCTTTTTCTTTTAAAAGACTACTAAAAATTGTTTCCATATTAAGTCTCCACTATTAATTATTTATTTTTTAAGTTTAGAAAATTTTTTAATAACTGATGTCCAGAATCTGTGGCGATACTTTCTGGGTGAAATTGAACCCCAAAAATTGGAATCTTGTTATGTTCAATTGCCATAACGGTCCCATCTTCAATTTTTGCGGTCACATTAAAATTTTTAGGAATACTATTTCTTTTTACAATAAGTGAGTGATATCTAGTGGCATTAAATGGGTTTTTTATATTCCTAAAGAGCTTAGTATTTTTATGATAAATTTTACTCACCTTTCCATGTACAGGCTTGCCGCTTTGTAAGACAGTTCCCCCAAATGCTTCTGCTATTGCTTGGTGACCAAGACAAACACCTAGCATTGGAGTTGGTTTAATTAATTCTGAATTTTTTTTTATTAATTCCAAACAAATTCCAGAGTTTTTTGGTGAGCTAGGTCCAGGTGAAATTACAAGAAAATCTGGTTTAAATTTAAATATTTTTTCAACAGAAATTTCATCATTTCTAAAAACTTTTACGGATTGACCTATCTCTTCAAAATAGTGTACTAAATTATAAGTAAAGCTATCGTAGTTATCTATAAGAATAAGCATTATTTTAGATTATCCGCATATTTGCATGCTGTTAATATTGCTAAGGCTTTATTTTCAGTCTCCTTAAACTCGTTTAGAGGTTTGCTGTCAGCAACAATACCTGCACCTGCTTGTACATATATTTGATTTTCTTTTATAAGTGCAGTTCTTAGTGCGATACAAGTATTAATATTTCCATTGTTTGAAATATATCCAACTGAACCAGCGTAAATGTTTCTTTTATTTTTTTCTAATTCCTCGATAATTTCAATTGCCCTTATTTTGGGAGCTCCTGTAACTGTTCCAGCAGGAAATCCACTAAATAAAACATCAGTGCTTTTTTTTTTTTTGTTAATTTTTCCTTCGATATTTGAGACAATATGCATTACATGTGAGAAATATTCAATATACATTTTGCTGGTAACCTCAACTGTTCCAGACTCGGTAACTCTACTGATATCATTTCTTCCCAAATCTAGTAACATTAAATGCTCAGCTATTTCTTTAGGATCACTGAGTAAGTCTCTTTCCAGTTTTTTATCCTCTTGTTTTGTCTTACCTCTTTTTCTAGTTCCAGCTATTGGTCTAATTGTAACTTTATCACCTTCAAGTTTAATCAAAATTTCTGGGCTCGAACCAACAATATCAAAATTTTTAAAGTTCATGAAAAATAAGTATGGTGAGGGATTCAAGTGCCTTAATGCTCTGTAAATTGAAACGGGGCTAGAATTTATTTTTGCTTTAAAAAGTCTCGATAAAACAACTTGAAAAATTTCACCTTCAAAAATGTATTTTTTGGCTTTCTCAACTATTTTTTTGAATTCTGAATAAGTTGTATTAGATTTTACATTTTTAAAAATGTTTACTTTACTACTTAAGTTGTGGAGATTTAGGTTATTCTTATTAAGAGGTCTAGCTATTTTTTGAATTAAATTATAAATTTCTGATTTGGCTAATTTAAATGTTTCTAATGCATTTTTTTTGCTGGGAGAGATAATCTTACTTATATAAAGTTTATCATTAACATTATCAAAAACTAATGTTAAAGATGGTCTTATGAAAATTGATTCAGGTAAATTAAGCTTATCCTTTTTAATCATTTCAACTTTTTCAAAGTATTTTATCATTTCGTAACCAAGGTATCCAAATAAACCACAAGCGATAGAGGGTAAGTTATGTGGAATTTTTAATTTATTCTTCTCAATAATTTTTCTTAAACTATCGAGTGGATCAGAATTTATTTTGGTTCTAATTATATTTTCATTTGACTTCTTAATTTTAGATATACCATTTTTACATTCCCAAATTAAATCTGGTTTGAGGCCAATCACAGAATACCTCCCTTTTTGACTTCCTCTTTCTACAGATTCAAACAAGAATAAGTATTTTTCTTTTTCAAGTTTTAGTAGTGAGGATATTGGGGTGTGAACATCAGCAGCAAATGACGTGAATAAAACTTGTTTAACTCCTGAATCATACTTCTCTTTAAACAGTTTAAGATCAGGTTTTAATATATCCATAGAAATTTAGTTTAATTGATCAATTACATCGTCATTAATTGTAATTTTATATTTTTTTCTCAAAGCTTCAGAAAATTGGGCCAAAAGATCTATGGTTATGTCATCTTTAACTCTAGTGCTGAATTCTTCTAATTCTTTTTTATTTTTAACTAGGCTATCTATAATTTCTACAGTTTGAGCAATAATGATTTCATTAGGCCCTCTTGTTTCTATATTTACGTCAAACAATTCTGAATCAAATATTTTGCTAATAAGTGGGATTGGTAGGTCACTGCTATCTGGAAGAATCCTAGTAAATGGTTGAACCCCTTTTATTTCAAGTTTATTTTTTTTTGCCATAAGTCTAAAGTCTTTATCATTTTTAATTGATCTTTGTATTTCATCTGCTCTTTTCATTGCATTTTCTTTTTTTAACTTATTTGATAATTCTTTTTTGACCGCCTCTAAAGATTCTTCGAGGGTGAGTTGTTTTGGTTCAACTATCTTTGTAACAATACTTATTGCGAGACCTTCATCTTTATCAATATTAATTATATTTCCTTCCTCATTCAAACTTTGGTTAAAAATTGTTCTCAGAATTCTTTCGTCTTGAAATTCAGTATTTACTTTGCCGGTTTTATCATTACCTGATCTGTCTATCATTTCAGCTTTGATTAAAGTGACATCTAGAGTTTCTGATATTTCTTCAAATGTGCTGCCAGAGGATAGAAGATCTTCTAATTCATCTTGTAAATCGAAAACAGCCTCTTTTCCTTTATCGAGTAAAATCTCATTCTTAAAGTTATTTTTAACTTCCTCATAAGTAATTTCATTTTTGTCTTTTTTATCGATTAGTTTAACTATATGCCATCCAAAAGTACTTTCGATAGGTTTCGAAATTTCATTCTTTTTTAAATTAAAAACGACATCAACAATCTGATCAGGTAACTCATTTCTGGTGTTCCAGCCAAGATCTATGTCGGCTTCAGTAAGATTTGCTTTAGTTTTTGCAATTTTTGTAAAATCATTTTTTTTCAAGTCAATAAATATTGAATTTGCTTTTCCTTCATCTTGAATTAATATTTGTTTGAGATACCTCTGTTCTGGTTCTATTAATGATTCTTTTCTTTCTTCATACAATAATAGAACTTCATCCTCTGTAACTGTTGACTTCGTTGCATATTTTTTTGCGTCAAGTAAAAGAGTTTTAGCACTTCTAAATTCAGGTGAAAGGAAAGTTTTTTTGTTGTCTTCATAATATTTTTTTATATCGTCTTTTTTAATCTTTCCAATTTTTTCTTTTTGTGAGTCAATAACTACATAATCAACAGCTCTCTCTTGTAAATTGTATTCACCCAGTTTATTTTCTATAACTTTAGGTATTATTAAACTGGACCTAATAGTTTCCACCATTTGTTCTCTTGCAAGATCTTGTCGTGTTCCTTCAACATAAGTTGCTTCAGTGTAACCGGACTCTGATATCAATTGTCTGAATAAGAGTTCACTGAATTGACCAAGATCATCTTTGAATGCATCATCACTTAAAATTTTATCTCTCACATTTCTATCACTGACGGATAATCCCAGTTCCAGCGCTTCATTGTTAAATAAAGCTCTATTGATTAAAGAACTCAGGGCCCTATCTACATATCCAAACTCTCTTGATTTTTTAATATCAAGTGAAGCTCCTAATAATTTTCGAATTTCTTCTGTTTGTCTTGAATAAAGAGAAAAAAACTCCTGGGCTGAGACGTCAAGTTTGCCAACAGAGGCCACTGTATTTTGTTTTTTTGTAATTCCAACCAAATCCTCAGTTCCCCACATAGCAAAACTTATGATTAATATAGTTAGCAGTGTTCCAAGAACAAACTTGAGAATAACGTTTTTAGATGTATTTCTTAAGGTGGTTAACATATTTAAAAGATATTAAAAAAGTTGTATAACATATATATGGCACAAAATACATTAATTGTTTCAAATTGGAAGATGAATTTAAATTTAATTAATTCAAGAAAACTAATTTCCAAGCTAAAAATTTTAAAAATTCCAAAAAATATTAAAAACATTGTATGCCCTCAGTATTTGCTAATTCCTCATATAAGTGATTTAATAAAATCATCTCAAATTATATTGGGTGCTCAAGATTGTCATTTTGAAGAAAAAGGAGCTTTTACTGGAGATTCAAGTATTCTTCTAATCAAAGAATATGGTTGCAAATATGTGATAATAGGACACTCAGAAAGAAGACAGTATCATAATGAGGATAACTCAGAAATAAAAAAAAAAATTAAAATTTCAATCAAAAATAACATAATTCCAATTGTTTGTGTAGGAGAGTCTTTTTTACATAGACAGAACAAATCTTATTTAAATTTCATATATAAACAATTGGATGAGTGTATTCCAAAAAAAATGAAACAATTAGTAATTGCTTATGAACCAATCTGGGCAATTGGATCAGGCCTAACACCTACATTTGATGATATAACCGAAGTTAAAGAGAGTTGTAAAAATTTTTTAAATAAAACTAAAAAAATTAACGACGTTAAGTTTTTATATGGTGGATCTGTAAACTCTAGAAACTTTTTTGAAATTAAAGATAAATGTAAAGTAGATGGAGCACTTATTGGAGGAGCAAGCTTATTAGAAAAAGAAATTACAAATGTTCTAAAAGGAGATTTTTAATTGATTTTTTTTTGAATTTTCAATATTGTCTATTTCATGTTTGCTGTAATATTATCAATCCATATAATTATTTGTGTTTTTCTTATAATTTTAGTTTTACTCCAAAGATCCGAGGGTGGTGGACTTGGCATAGGTCAAGCAGGTGGTTCTGGTGGACTTGGTGACTTTCTTACGGCCAGAAGTACATCTAATATTCTTACTAAAACCACAACTTTTCTTGCTTTTTGCTTTTTCTTAACAAGCTTGTCATTAGTATTCATTACCAATTCAAATTACAATCAAGAATCAATAATTGATTCTTCTGACGATTCCATAATTGATAGATTAGATTTAATTCCAGAGGAATTTGATGTTGAAAAATCAGATGAAAATGAACTGAATGTGCCAACGGAGTAAGTGATTTTTTAAAAAGGAATGACTAAATATATATTTATTACTGGAGGAGTTGTTTCTTCACTCGGTAAAGGTATTGTAACCTCTTCACTAGCATCTTTACTAAAACTGTCTAAATTTAATTTAAGAATTAGAAAACTTGACCCATATCTGAATATTGATCCCGGAACTATGAACCCGGCCCAACATGGAGAAGTTTTTGTTACAGACGATGGAGCAGAAACTGATATGGACTTAGGGCACTATGAGAGATTTACAGGAATAATTTCAAAAAAAAGTGATAATATAACAACTGGTAAAGTTTATTCTGAGGTTTTAAGAAAGGAAAGAAAAGGAGATTACCTTGGTTCAACTGTTCAAGTTATTCCGCATGTTACCAATGAAATAAAAAAATTTATTAAAAAAGATCTGAAGAATGAAGATTTTGTTATTTGTGAAATTGGGGGTACGGTTGGAGATATAGAAAGTCTTCCTTTTTTAGAAGCTTTAAGACAACTAAGAAATGAACTTGGTAAAGAAAAATCCTTATTCATTCACATTACCCTTGTTCCCTTTATTTCGTCCGCAAATGAATTTAAAACAAAACCTACACAACATTCTGTTAAAGAATTATTGGGGCTAGGAATCCAACCAGATTTATTGATTTGTAGAACAGAAAAAAAATTTTCAAAAGATTCTAAAAAAAAAATATCTCTTTTTTGCAACCTATCGCTTGATTCTGTGTTGATGCTTGAAAATGCTCAAACTATTTATGAAGTCCCTCTAAAATTACATAATGAAGGTCTTTTAAGAAAACTAAATTCACATTTTGCTTTAAAAATTAAAAAAACAAATTTAGATTTTTGGAATAAGTTTTATCAAAAATTTGTATGTTTAGAAAAAGAGATAAATGTTGCTATCGTAGGAAAATATACAAATTTATCAGAATCGTATAAATCTTTAAATGAGGCATTATTTCATAGTGGAATTTTTAATAATACTAGAGTAAAAATTTCTTGGATAGATTCTAGAAGGATTAAAGATTTTAATAAAACCCAGAAAACTCTTGAAAACTTTCAAGGTATTTTAGTGCCCGGAGGTTTTGGGAAAGAGGGATCGTCAGGAAAAATTAATGCAATCAAATTTGCAAAAACATTTAAAATTCCTTTTTTAGGGATATGTTTTGGAATGCAATTAGCTATCATTGAGTCATTAAGAAATCTAAAAGGTTATGAAAAATCTTCTTCTACCGAATTTGGTAAAACGGATTTTCCTGTTATCTCCATGATGCATGAGTGGGAGAAAGGAAAAAAGATACATAAACAAGATCTAGATAACCTTGGCGGAAGTATGAGGTTAGGTTCTTATAAATCGATTTTAAAAAAAAATACATTAGTTTTTAAAATATACAAAAAAACAAAAATTTTTGAGCGACATAGACATAGATATGAAGTAAACTATAATTATTTAAAACCTATTGTGAATAGTGGTATAACGCTATCTGGTATGTCACCAAATAAAAAACTTGTCGAAATAATTGAAAGGACTAATCATCCTTGGTTTATTGGTGTTCAATTTCATCCTGAATTAAAATCTACACCTTTCAAACCACATCCAATTTTCAATTCATTTATTTCAGCAATGTTAAAATTTAAAAGTAAGAGTTAAAAAAGTGAAAAGAGTAAAAATAAAAAAAGATTTTTTTTTTTCCAACTCAGATGAAATAAAATTTATTCTTGGTCCTTGTCAAATTGAAAGTAGATCACATGCTCTTGATATTTGTTCTGAAATAGACATTTTGTCAAAAAGATTGGATTTTAGGTATGTCTACAAAAGTTCATTTGATAAGGCCAATAGAACTAGTCATAAGAGTAAAAGAGGAGTTGGTTTAAAAAAAGGGTTAGATATTTTGGCAGAGGTTCGTGAAAAATTTAACTGTGCAGTTACTACTGATGTTCACGATGCCCAACAAATTAAAATAGTAAAGGAATATATCGATATTATTCAAATTCCTGCATTTTTATGTAGACAAACTGATTTACTAGTTGAAGCAGGAAAATCCAATCTTCCTGTCAATGTAAAAAAAGGACAATTTCTTTCACCATGGGATATGGAAAATGTTGCAAAAAAATTACTTTCAACCGGTAACAACAAGATTTTGCTAACCGAAAGAGGTAGTTCTTTTGGATACAATAATTTAGTCTCAGATATGAGATCTCTGGTTATAATGAAAAAAACAAAGTTGCCAATTATTTTTGACGCAACTCACTCAGTTCAATTACCTGGTGGAAAAGGTAACTCCTCTGGTGGTCAATCGCAATTTGTAAGTGTTTTAGCTAAAGCAGCAGTTACCACAGCAATTTCTGGAATTTTTATGGAAACCCATGAAAATCCTACTAAGGCACCTTCTGATGGACCTAATATGGTACCATTAAAAAAATTAGGAAAACTTATACATTCAATTAAACTTTATGATAATTTATCTAAAAATGAATTAATTTGAATATGTCAATTATTACAAATGTTTTTGGAAGAGAAATTATTGATAGTAGGGGAGTCCCAACAGTAGAGGTCGAGATTACACTAAATAATTCAATAATAGAATTAGCGTCAGTTCCGTCAGGTGCGTCCACAGGGTCGTTTGAAGCTCATGAGTTAAGAGATAAAGATAAGAAGAGATTTTTTTCAAAAGGTGTTCTTAGTTCAGTCAATTTAATCAATACTGAAATAAGAGAAACCATCAAGGGAATAGATGTTAGAGAACAAAAAACTATTGATAACATGTTAATTGAGCTAGATGGTACTGCTAATAAATCAAGATTGGGAGCCAATTCTATTCTTGCCGTATCGATTGCTGTCGCGCGGGCTGCAGCAAAATATCATAATGTTCCGTTATATAGTTACATTGGGGGTATTAATAATAGCCTGCCTACTCCAATGATGAATATAGTAAATGGTGGTTGTCATGCTAATAATAATCTAGATTTTCAAGAATTTATGATAATACCTTGCGGCTTTGAAACATTCAGGGAAGCTTTAAGAGCAGGATGTGAAATTTTTTACTCCCTTAAAAAGCTACTTACAAAAGATAATTATTCAGTTTCTGTTGGGGATGAAGGTGGGTTTGCCCCAGACTTCAAGTCTAATAAAGAATGTTTAGATTACATCATGAGTGCAATAGAAATTTCCAATTACAAACCTGGTAAAGACATTTTTATTGCTTTGGATGTAGCCTCATCAGAATTTTTTGAAAACGAAAAATATATTTTAAAAGGTGAATCAAAGTCATTTACTTCTTTACAATTAATTGATTATTACAAAGAACTCATAAATAAATATCCGATAATATCAATTGAAGACGGACTTCATGAAAATGATTGGGTTGGCTGGGCTGAATTGACTAAAAAAATTGGAAATAAATGTCAGTTAGTTGGTGATGACTTATTTGTTACATCTGTTGAAAGATTAAGGAAAGGGATTAAAAATTTTTGCGGAAATTCAATTCTTATTAAACTTAACCAAATTGGAACACTTTCAGAGACAATCGATACAATCAATTTGGCAAAAAAAAATAATTTCTCAACAATAATTTCTCATCGCTCTGGTGAAACTGAAGATACTTTTATTTCAGATCTTGCTGTAGGCATTAATTCAGGTCAAATTAAAACTGGTTCTCTCTCACGAACAGAAAGAGTTGCAAAATACAATCAGCTTTTAAGAATTGAAGATAGAAATAAATCTATAAAATTTTCGGGAAAAGAATCTATCAAAAATTTTTTAAATGTTTCAAACAAGTAAAAGTAGTAAAACTTTTGTTTTTCTCTCTTTAATCCTATTAATTCTTTTTTTTTTCTTCAATAGGAAGAGTTTTTTTATAATTTTTGATAATATTCAAATAATAAAAAGTATGAATTTTTCACTAATTCAAAACGAAAAAAAAAAAAGTGAGTTAATTGAAACAATAAGTGATTTTGAAAATAAAAAAGAATTTAGAGAGCTGATTGTTAAAGAAAAGTTATTTTTTAAAGATAAATCAGAAAAAGTTATTTTTTATGACCTAGATGATTAAATTGCCTTGTTTGAACATTTCCTCTACAGTTAGGTTAATAACCTCAATTCTTTTTTTTTTTAAAAAAATCTTTTTTACAACATTAATTTTTTTCCCATAACTTGCTGCCACAAAAACAACACCTTGTTGATTTTTCTCTGGACTAGATGGTTTCGAAGCAAAGCCAGTACAAGCTATTGATACTTTATTTTTAAATCTTGATTTATAACTAATTTTTTTTGCCATATTAGCAGCAACTTCATAACTAACAACCCCATGCTTTTTTATAACCTTTTCGATTCCCAGAAAATCATATTTTGATTTATTACTATAGGTCACTATAGAGTAATCTAAATATTTTGATGCACCTTTTAATTCCACTAATTCTGAAGTAAACTTTCCTCCAGTAATTGATTCGGCTACATAAAGTTTTAAACCTTTTTTTTTTAACTTTTCAATAAATTCAATTTTTCTTTTACTAGAAAACATAGATAGTTATTAAACAAACAAATACACCAGCTAAAACATCGTCTAAGATTACTCCGAATGCATTCTTTATTTTATTATCAACTAAGTTAATAGGGAAGGGTTTAACAATATCGAAAAATCTAAAAAGGCAAAATGCAATTAGATAATCAATAATTACTTGATCACAAAAAATTAATGATATTGATTGTCCAATGTGTTCATCAGCAACAATGTATTTGGGATCTTTATTAGTGGTGCTTTTAATACATGTTTTAATTAAAAAATAAGAAGTTAATGAATAAAAAAATAAGGTTATTAAAAAAAAATCTAAAGAAAAGAATTCTTTTAGTAGCCAAACAAATGGTAATGTCACTAATGACGCCAATGTGCCCGGAAAAAACTTCGTATTTCCAACTCCAAAACTAGTCGAAAAATAGTAGGAGACTTTTTCAATGTTCATTAGTTTTAAATACAGAAACTGAAACCTGACATGCAATTCCTTCCTCTCTTCCTAAAAAGCCTAACTTTTCGGTTGTGGTTCCTTTAATATTTATATTTTCAATTGTTATTTCCAGAATTCTTGCAATTTTTTCTTTCATTTTTTGTTTATATTTTGATATTTTTGGATTTTCGCATATTACAGTAATGTCAATATTATTCACTTGAAAATCATTTTTTTTCATTAACTTTTTAGTATACTCCAAAAAAAATTCTGAGTTTTTATTTTTCCATTTTTTTTCAGTTGGTGGAAAATGCTCACCAATATCTCCTTTTGATATGGCTCCAAGTAAAGCATCGACTAAAGCGTGAATCCCAACATCTGCATCAGAGTGTCCCATTAAACTTTTATTAAACGGCACACTAATGCCAAGCAGTTTAAGTTTTTTTCCTTTTTTAAATTTGTGAACATCAAATCCATTTCCAACTCTAAAATTTATATTTTTTTTCTTTTCCTCATAAATCCTTTTAAATTCCTCAAATCCTTCTTTTTCTGTTATTTTAATGTTCATTATTTCACCATTAATAACTTTAATTTTATTTCCATTTTTATAAAAAAGCAAAGAGTCATCAGTGCTATTTATATTTTTAAATTTTCTATGAGCATCGTAAATTTTTTCAAAGTCAAACGCTTGAGGAGTCTGAATTAGTTTGATATTTTTTCTATTTAAATTTTCATATTTTTCTTTTTCAAAAAGTCTTACAGAGTCAAATATATTTAAGGCTGGTACAACTGATTCATGATTTTCTAATTTTTTTATTATTTCGTACAATAAATTTATTGAAAAGAAAGGTCTAACTGCATCATGAATCAAAACCTTATTTGGAAAATCTTTTTTTATTGATTTCAATCCATTGAAAACAGATTCCTGCCTACTATTACCACCTGTGACATAAGAAAGTCTGTATTTATTTAAAACTTTTTTGGAATCATTTATAAAGTTTTTGTTACAGACAACGACAACTTTATAAAATAAATTTGAGTCTATAAATTTTTTGACACTTTGTTCCAATATCGATTTTTTATTAATTTTAAAAAACTGTTTTGGAAGTTTTTTATCAAATCTTTTTCCTTCACCACCACTTACAATTAATGCTATAACTTTCATTTTAAAACCTTTTGTAAGATGAATTTTAATTTTTATATAGAATTTCTATCATTAATAAGTTTTTTTGTTTTTTTTGTTGTAAATTTTATTGAAATTGAGAGTAACAACAAAATTAATAAAATTATATACCTATCTAATCTTCTTTTTATTAGTTTAGTAAATGTAATATACTATAATTTTGTAATTTTAAACCCAGTTTCTGTTTTAAGTCTAGTTACGACTTTATTGCTCATTATTTTTTTTCTCTCTCATTTTTTTATATCCATCGTTTCTTCAGAGTACCTAAGGTTAAGGTTGCTATTCCTTCCCTTTTTTTTGATTTTATTAATCTTTAGATTTTTAATTTCCCTGAGCTCAGATGATCAAGAGGTTAATTATTCTCTATTTGATGACTCTTCTCTCCTGATTCACATTTTTAGTTCATTATTTTCTTATTCAATGTTGACTATAAGTGCAATTAGTTCTGTTTGTGTTTTTTTAAAAAGTAAAATATTAAAACAACTTAAGTTTAATAATGTACTATTAAATCTATTACCCTCAATTTATGAAAGTGAAATAATTTCTATAAGATTTTTATTTTTTACCATGTTTTTTTTGACTTTATCTCTTTTCAGTGGTTTCTTTTATCACTTCTTTGAGTACAGTAATTTAGATTATTTTTTTAGCAATAAAGTTGTCTTAAGTATGATAAGCTTAATGTTAATAATATTTTTTTTTATATACAAAAAAATAAGAGGTATTTCCAGCACAGCTACCTTTAAGCTAATTTTATTGTCATATGTATTTATAAATCTAGCTTATTTTGGTATTAAGATTACAGGATAGAGTATGTTTATAGGAAATTTAAAATTAAAAAATTCACTTTTTTTAGCTCCAATGTCAGGCGTATCTGATTATCCATATAGAGAGATAGTAAAAAAATTTAAACCAGGGTTAGTTTTTTCAGAAATGATAGCCAGTAGAGCTTTAATTGAAAAAAACCTTAAAACTTTAAAGATGATTAAGAAAGATTCTAATGATCTTTATGCAATTCAAATTGCAGGATGTGACCCTAAAGTAATGGGTGAAGCTGCAAAAATGTGCGAATATTTTGGAGCGGATATTATTGATATTAATATGGGTTGTCCAGTAAAAAAAGTTGTGAATGGTTATGCAGGCTCAGCGCTTATGAAAGATGAATTGCTAGCTTTTTCAATAATTGAGTCTGTTGTAAATTCAGTTGATGTTCCAGTAACATTGAAAATGAGAAAAGGTTGGGATGAGAAAAATTTAAATGCACCAAAGCTAGCTAAAATGGCTGAAAGTGCAGGAATAAAACTCATAACTATTCATGGAAGAACTAGATGCCAAATGTTTAGAGGAAAATCTGATTGGAAATTTATAAAAAATGTAAAAAAAGCAGTTAAAATCCCTGTTATAGTAAACGGTGATATTACAAATATGTTAGATTTAAAAAGTGCCCTAAGTTTATCTTGTGCAGATGGAGTTATGATTGGTCGAGGTTCTTATGGAAGACCATGGATTTTTAAGGAGATGTCAGAAAGTTTCTCAAAAAATGATAAATATAAAATTTCGACCTCATTAAAAAAAAACATAATCTTAGAACATTTTTCGAATTCGTTAAATCACTATGGGGAAGAAGTAGGAATAAAATCATTTAGAAAACATTTAGGTTGGTATTCTAAATCTTTAGAAAATTCTAATGAGTTTAGGTACAAAATTAATAATTGTCTGGATAAGTCTCAAATTAATTCATTAATTAAAGATTTCTTTTAATCAATATGAAAAGTAAAAACGATTATGGTTATCTCAGAGACTTTATTGACTTGGTGCCTGATCCACTTGTAATAATTAATAAAAAAAATTTTAAAATTTACTTTGTAAATCAGGAGTTTCAACATTTTTTAAAAAAAAGTTTTTCATCAATTCAAAATACTCATTTGAATGAATTGTTTAATAATGATTTATTTTTTTTAAGTAATTTAAAAGAAATCTCAAAAAAAATAGGTATTTTTTTTGTTAGAGAGGCACTTATAAGGAATAATTTAAAAATTTCCTTAGTTTGTATAATTACGGAAAAAAAAAATGAAAACATGATGATTATTTTTAAAAAGGAAGACCAAACACATAAAAATCAAGTATTTGATGATTACAATGCATACGAGCATTTTTTTTCAATATTTGTACATGAAATTACAAACCCAATAAGTTCCATTAAAATGGCTTCACAACTTATTGAAAAATCAAAAGTCTACGATCCAGAACTACTAGAAATAATTAACAATGAATGCCTTAGAATTAGCAAGGTAATTAATTCAATCTCTCAAATATCAAGTAAACTTATTCTGAGGAATCAAAGTCCCGAAAATATTCATGAAATCCTACGTTATAGCACTTTTAAAATTAAAAATAAAAATGAAAAATTAAAAATATTTGAGGAATTTGATCCTTCACTACCAAAAATTCTTGTTGACAAAAGTTTATTAATACAAGTCTTTGAAAATTTGTTAAACAATGCATTCGAAGCATTAAATTTGTCAGACAAATCATTTATAAAATTATCAACTAAATTTATTTATGGGGAAACAATCAAAATTCCCAATATTAAAGAGAACCAAAAAAAAAATTACATGTTGATTAAAATTGAGGATAATGGTTCAGGAATAAAAAAAAATGAATTAAGTAAAATTTTTTTACCTTTTTTTTCTACAAAAAAAAGAGGTTCAGGAATAGGTTTGTATTTGGTAAAAAGAATCATTAATTTACATGATGGACAAATATCAGTTAATTGTACAGATAACATTACGTCATTTAGAATTAAATTACCTTTATAGTTTTTAATATGAGTAAAAATATTTTAATAATTGATGACGACTTTTCTTTAAGACGAGTAATTGAAAAAGCACTGAAAAACTCAAAAACTAATATTAAAAGTGTTTCAACAATTTCAGAAGCATGGGTTGACATTGAAAAAAATAGATTTGATTTAATTATTTGTGATGTGGTCTTACCAGATGGAGATGGTTTAGAGTTAGTTAAAAAAGTAAAGTCTAAAGATAATTCTCAATCATTCATAATAATAAGCGCTAAAAATAATCTTTTGACAGCAATAAAAGCTAACCAACTTGATGTAGTTGATTATTTACCTAAACCTTTAGATTTAAATGATTTAACCATCACAGTTGATAGATGTTTAAAAAATCAGATGATCAAAAGTAATGAATTTATTATTGATGAAAAGCTTCCCATAATAGGCACTTCACCAGTAATGCAGAGTGTTTTCAAAAACATAGCAAAAATAACAAAAACAAACTATACTGTATTGATTACGGGTGAATCTGGTTCTGGAAAAGAGCTTGTTGCAAAGGTAATTCATGATTATAGTTCTCGTTCAAACTCACCTTTCATTCCTATTAATATGGCTTCTTTGCCAAAAGACCTAATTGAAAGTGAACTCTTTGGATATGAAAAAGGTTCTTTTACTGGAGCTGAAAAAAGAACCTTGGGTTTTTTTGAGAAAGCAAATGGAGGAACTCTTTTTTTAGATGAAATTGGAGATATGCCGATTGATGTTCAGGCCAGATTGTTGAGGGTATTACAATTTGGAGAATTTTCAAGAGTCGGGGGTAGGGAGGTTATTAGAACTAATGTGAGAATTATTTCTGCTACAAATAAAAATTTATTAAACTCTATTGATCAAAATTTGTTCAGACAGGATCTGTTTTATAGGCTTAATGTTATAAATATTGATTTACCTCCTTTGAGAGATAGGGGAGATGATATAGTAGATATAGCAAAAAATTTTTTAGTAAATTTTTCTAATAATGAAAAATCATTAGATAGTAATGGAATAGAATTTCTTAAGAATCATACTTGGCCAGGAAATATCAGAGAACTTGAAAATTTATTTAAAAGAGTATGTGCTTTGTCTAAGGAAAGAATTATTACTGGTGACATTTTGTCTGAGTTTTTAGATAAAAAAGAAATACACGTAAATAGTCACAAAATACAAGATGTAAGTGGAAAATCTTATAGTTCATTAAATGTTTTCCTTCAAGAATTTTTAGATCAACTTTTTGACACTCTAGAAAATGAATCTGAAATTCAATTATTTGACAAATTTATTTCTGAAGTTGAAAAACAATTAATATCAAAAACTCTTAAATACTATTCAGGTAATCAAATTAAATCTTCTAAACTTCTTGGTATAAATAGAAATACATTAAGGTCTAAAATGCAAAAATACAAGATATCCACTAAATGAATTAAGGAATGATGTTATTGAGTCTTAAAAATAAAATTGGTTCAAGCTTTCAAAATTTTACATTTTTTTTCATATTTTTAACTTCGTTGATTTTAAGCTTTACAATTTTTTTATCTTTGTCTGGAAATTTTTCAAATTTAGAGCAAGTGCAAGAAATATCCAAACTTATTTCAGCAAATTATATATTAATAGTTGGACTAATTCTAATTTCAATAAATAAGATCTATAAGATTTTTAAGGAAAAGCAATTTAAGTCAAAATTTAGAGTTCAATTTACATCTCTTTTTATAATTATAAGTTTTATACCCACTACTTTGATAACCCTATTTTCACTAATATTTTTTGATCAGGGTGTAAAAATTTGGTTTAATGAAAAATTGGAAAAAGTTATTTATGAGTCAAAACAGATATCCGAATCGTATTTTAACGAACATAAAAAAAATATAAAAAATGATATTTTGTTTATAAATGATGAATTTACAAACGAAAAGGTTTTTTATTTTACTGATAAATTAAAAATTACTGAATATTTAAGTTATTTTGTAGAGGTAAGAAATTTAGATGAAGCTGTAATTTTTGAGAGCTCAGGTCAACTGCTTGCCAAAGTTGGAAGTTTTTTAGTCGAATCTGAGAATAGACCACCATTATGGACATTCCTCATTGCAGATGATGGTGAAATTGCAATTTTTCCTAATTCAGATCAAACCAAAGTTAGAGCTCTTATTAGACTTCAACGAGCAATACCAACATATCTATATATTGGTAAAAGTATTGATGCAAATGTTTTAAGCAGAGTTGAGTCAGTGAATCAGACGGCTGATGAGTATGTGAATATTACACAGAGATTAAATAATTTTCAATTTCAATTTAATAAACTTTTTCTTGCAATAAATTTCCTTATGATACTTCTATCGACATGGTTTGGGCTGAGGTTTTCAAATAAGATTTTGAATCCAATTATGAGTATTATTCTAGATTCACAAAAAATAATAAATGATAACTTTAGGTCTAGAATTACTGTAATAAAAGGAAAAAATGAATTCAATTTCTTATCAAAACTACTCAATCAAATACTTAATTCTTTAGCAATCCAAAAAAACAAATTAATTAAAGCTAAAGAAACAATAAACTTAAGGAGAAAATTCACTGAAAAAATTATAAATGAAGTTAGTAATGGTATAATATATCTCGATACGAATGAAAAAGTATTGTTATACAATAGAAGATCTCAAGAAATATTCGGGAAGAATTTTAAAGAAGATTTCCTCAAAAAAAACTCACAAATTTCGCAATTTATTAGAAAATTTAAAGAGGATGATACATTTTTAAATGAAATTCAACTCAAATATGTATCACAAAAAAAAATAAAAATACTTAACTTTAAGCTCTCCAAAGTTTTTGAAAAAAAAAAATTTAAGGGTATGATATTAAGTATTAATGATATAACTGAACTTGTATCTGCTCAAAAAAATGCGGCATGGTCAAATGTTGCTAGATATATGGCTCATGAAATTAAGAATCCACTTACTCCAATAAAGTTATCTGCTCAAAGAATTAGCCATTCTTTTCAAAAAAATAGATTAAATGAGTCTTCTTCACTGAAAAGTTGTACCGAAACTATTATCAGACAAGTTAGTAATATAGAAAAATTAGTATCTGAATTTTCAAATTTTGCAAGAATGCCTGAGGGAAACTTCGAACCTATAAAATTAAATAATTTAATAGAAACTCAACTAAACACACAAAAAATAGTAAATAATGATACTAACTTTAAACTTATTTCGAATAATAAACAAATAGAAATTCTATGTGATTACGATCAAATTAGTAGATTGTTTATGAATATTCTTAAAAATTCAGTTGAATCCTCTGCCAAAAAAAAAAAAGAAGTACTAGTTAGTTTAAACAAGAAAGGAAAGTTTGTTATTATTGATATAGAAGATAACGGAGACGGTTTTGAAGAAAATAATAGAGAAAACTTTTTTGAACCGTACATGACAAAAAAAATTAATGGAACAGGTTTAGGTCTTGCTATATGTAAAAAAATTGTTGAGGATCATAATGGACAAATTGAACTTCTAGACAGTAAATTACTTGGAGGTGCAATGGTTAGAATTAAGCTTTTTACAAAAATGAAATAAATGAATATTGAAGGAAAAATATTAATTATTGACGACGAAATTGATATTTGTGAGCAATTATCTGGGTTGTTAAATGACAGAGGCTTTACATGTAATTACTGTATTTCTTCTGATGAAGGAATAAAGGAGTTTAAAAAAAACTCCTATTCTCTTGTTATTCTTGATATTTGGTTAAATAACTCAAAGTTTGATGGCTTCCAAACTCTTGAGGAAATCAAAGAACTTAATGAAACTGTTCCGATAATTATGATTAGTGGACATGGTAACATAGAAACTGCAGTAAATTCCATAAAAAAAGGTGCCTATGATTTTATAGAAAAACCACTTGATGGAGATTTATTAATTTTCAAAGTTTCAAAAGCATTGGAGAATTATGATTTAAAAAATAAAGTGAATAATTTGAACCAATTAAAAAATAATAATTATGTTGCAAATTCTGAAGCTTCAAAAAAGGTAATAAATTCTTTAAACAAAATCTCAAAAACAGAATCTTCTATTTTACTAAGTGGACTAACTGGAAGTGGGAGAGAGTTCTTAGCAAGAAAAATTCATTTTGAATCTAATAGAAATAATAAAAGATTTAAGGTAATAGATTTTTATGATTTAGATAAAGTTAAAACGGAGATAAAATTATTTGGAAGCGAAGAAAAAGGAATAATAAAGTCTGTTGGAATTTTTGATGATGTAAATGGGGGAACACTTTTTGTTAAAAATATTGATAAAATGAGCTCAAAAGTTCAAGGAAAATTGTTAAGAGTTTTGGAAGAAAAAAAATATTATAGAATAGGAGGCGTGAGTTCAAATAACATCGATTTTCGAATTATTTCCTCTTCAAAAATGCTATTAAATGATTTAAAGAAATGTGGTAGTTTTAGAACTGATCTTTTGAATAAAATTAATTTTTTTGAAATCACGGTGCCATCAATTAAAGAAAGAACTGAGGACATAAATGATCTTGTAAAAGAATTTCTAATCTCGTCCTTGAACTTTCATAAAATGAATATAGAAAACGTTTCAAATGATGCTATTCTATTTTTTTCTAAATTAGTATGTGTGAATAATATTGCACAATTAAAAAAATTTATTGAATGGAGCGTCTTTATGCTGTCGGAAATTAAAAATGAGAAAATAACAAAAGATAAGGTTGTCAGTTTACTTAATGGTTTTTTAAATGAAGATCAAACAGAAAAAGATGAAAAACAAGCGTACTTAGATTATAACATAAAGGAAGCTAGAGAATCTTTTGAAAAAAACTACTTAACATATAATTTAAAAAAATATAACAATAATATATCTCAAGTATCCCAGAAAATTGGTATGGAAAGAACTGCACTTTATAGAAAATTAAAATTGTTAAAAATTTATGCAAGTAGTTAATATTATATGAAAATCATTGTTTGTGGTGCTGGTGAGGTTGGAGCTAATATTGCTAGACAACTTGTTTATGAAGATAACGATGTTACGATAATTGATGATTCTGAATCTAGCTTAAGATCTTTAAATAAAACCTTAGATCTAAAGAGTGTTTGCGGTAAGATAATCCTTCCTGAAATTTTAGAGAAAGCTGGAGCTAACGAAGCAGATATAATTATCGCAGTTTCAGAAGAAGACGAATCTAATATTCTTTGTTGTCAATTAGCTGACTTTATATTTAATATACCCACTAAAGTTGCACGAATTAAAGAGGCAGGTTTTTTAAATCCTAAATATTATGATAATCTTTTTGTTAAAAATAAAATTGATTTAGATGCAGTCATCTCTCCAGAATTGGAGGTAGCTAAAGCAATTATTAGACAACTAAATACTCCTGGGGCATTCGACTCTTTCTATTTAGGTGATAAGGTTGCTAGAATTATAGGAATGTCTATTGAAGAATCATGTCCCATTGTAAATACTCCGTTAAGGATGTTGCCGGGTATTTTTTCAGGCTTAGAGGTTAAAATTTTATCCATATTCAGGGATAATGAAATTATCATTCCAACAGGCAAAGTAGAGATTTATCCAGGAGATGATATTTATATATGTATAAAAAATAAAGATTTATTGAGAGCACTAAGAGTATTTGGAATTAAATCACAAGAAAATAGAAAAGTTGTGATTGTGGGAGCTGGAAATGTTGGGTTCAATATTATTAAAATAATTGAGAAAGATTATCCAGAAATCAGTTGTAAGATTATTGATAATAACCTTGAAAAAACTAAATCAGTTTCATCTAAACTTTCCAATCAAAATACCATTTTATATGGTGATGCATTAGATACTGCAATTCTTAAAGAAGCTGGTGTATCAGGAGCAGAGGCAATCATATCTGTTACGGATGATGACGAAACAAATATTTTTGTATCTTTATTGGCAAAAGATCTTGGCTGCAAGAGATCTATGGCAATTGTAAGTAATGAAAATTATAGAAGATTATCAAAAAAATTAACTTTGGATGTTCTCATTAACCCAGGAAATATTACAACATCTGCAATTCTTCAATATGTAAGAAGAGGTAAGGTCAAAGAAGTACATGATTTTGGAAATGATCGTGGAGAAATAATGGAAATTGAAATTCTTCCAACAACAAAGTTTTCTGATAAAAAAATATCTGACCTTACTATGCCAAAAGGTGTCGTTATTGGAGGGGTTGTAAGGAACAATGAATTGATATTAACTGACGAAAATACAATACTTCAGGTAAAAGATAAACTTATAATCTTTTCAATTCCTTCGTCAATAAAAGATATTGAAAAGTATTCTGAGGTTAATATAGAGTTTTTTTGATGTCCTTCTCCTATATCAATGGTTCTTACACAAATAATATTGATGCGCAAATTTCTGTAGAGGACAGAGGGTTCAACTTTTCGGATGGAGTTTACGAAGTAATTGGTTTTCGAAAAGGAAAACTATTAAACTTTAATAGACACTTAAATAGATTAAGTAAATCATTAATTGATTTAAAAATTAGTAAACCATTCACTAATCAAAACTCATTAAAAATAATTATTAATCATCTTTTGAAATTAAATGATATTAATAATGGCTTTTTGTACATACAAATCACTAGAGGAACTGCAAGAAGAAATCATCTTTTTCCTAATAATATCAAACCAAACGTTGTTATCTTTACTTTTTCAAGAGGAGGTTTGGATAAAATTAAAAAAGGTGTAAACGTTGGTCTTACAAAAGATCAAAGATGGATGCGCTGTGATATAAAGTCCATATCTTTATTAGCTAACGTGTTAGATAAGCAAAAGGGCCATGAAAGCGGTTTTTTTGAAGTATGGCAATCAAGAAAAAATTTTATTACTGAGGGAACTACTTCTAATGCATTCATAGTAAATAAAAAGAGAGAAATTTACACGCATCCTAAAAATAACTTTATTCTTGGGGGGATAACAAGAGATTGTGTTGTTGAAATTGCATTGAAAAATAAACTAAAAGTTATTGAAAAAGCCTTTGATATTAATGATATAAAAAAATGTAATGAGGCATTTTTAACGAGCACAACGCTTGGTGTTATTCCTGTCACTAAAGTTGATAACTTGGTTATTAATAAAAAAAAAATTGGTTTAATTACAAAAACTTTAATGAAGAAACTGGAAGACTTTTTAGATAAACAAATTCATGAATGATAAAGATATTTTAGTAATTCATCCATATTTAAAAAAAAAAAGAATAAATAAGGATTATTTTCTAGAGGAAGCTATAAATCTAGTAAAAGCAATTAATTTAAACTGTATTGATAGTCTATTAGTAGGTTTAGATACAATTAGTCCCAAAACTTACCTAAATAAAGGCTTTATCAGAAAAATTAAACTAGAGGCTAGCAACTACAAAGTAGATCTTTTACTTATAAATACAACTTTGTCTCCAATTCAACAAAGAAACCTTGAAAAAGACTTGAATTGTAAGGTTTTGGATAGGACAAATTTGATATTAGAAATATTTGGTTCCAGAGCAAAATCTAATGAAGGAAAACTTAGTGTAACGTTAGCAAGCTTAGAGTATCAAAAGAGTAGACTCGTAAGATCGTGGACACATCTTGAAAGACAAAGAGGTGGTGCTGGATTTATGGGTGGGCCTGGGGAAAAACAAATAGAGTCTGACAGAAGGCAAATTACAGAAAGAATAAATAGATTAAAAAAAAAAATTAAAAATATCATTTCCAGAAGAAATAACCAAAGATATAGAAGACAAAAAAATAAAGTACCAATAATCTCTCTTGTCGGTTACACAAACTCTGGTAAATCAACATTATTCAATAAATTAACGAAAGCAAATGTTTTATCCAAAGATATGCTTTTTGCTTCATTAGATTCGACAATAAGAAAGTCCTTTTTTAAAAATATGAATTTTGTTTTTGTTGATACCGTAGGTTTTATTCGTGATCTTCCTACAACACTAATTGACGCATTCAAGTCAACGCTGGATGAGATAATTTATTCAGATTTAATCCTTCATGTAAGAGATATATCAAGTCAATATTATTTAGAACAGAGAAATGAAGTGATAAAAATTTTAGATGAAATTGGTATCTACAACGATGATCAAAGAATAATAGAGGTGATTAATAAAGTTGACTTGATAGAGAATTTGAAAAAACATCATAATTCATTTAGTGGTCAGTCTGTGCATGTTTCAGCACTAAGTGGTGAGGGTATTGAGGAACTTAAAACTAAAATTGCAAAAAAAATCACCTGAATTACTTCAATAACCTAATTAAATTTGATGTATCTTCTTTTGAATAACCTTTTTTTATCAACTTCATATAATAACCTTTAATTTGTTTTGTTATTGGCAACTCAATATTAGAGATCTTTGATTCGTTTAACAAAATCTTAAGATCTTTTAGCATTAGTTTGTTCATAAAACCAAAGTTAAATTTATTATTCCACATTGTTATGGATCTGTTTTCAAGTTGCCAAGATTGTGCAGCACCATTTTGTATCGCTTCTAGTAAATTTTCTACATTTAGTTTTTTTTTTTTTGCAAAATTTAACCCTTCAGCTAAACCTTGAATTATTGATGCAACACAAATTTGGTTAACCATTTTTGTAAGCTGTCCGTTTCCTGATTTACCCATATAAATTATTGACTTATAATAACAATCTAAACTTTTTTTTAATATTTCAAATTTATTTTTCTCTCCTCCCACCATGATTGCTAAATTACCTTTTTGTGCACCAATCTCTCCACCACTAACAGGTGCGTCAAAAAAAAAAACTTGCTTGCTCCTAAATTTTTTGAAAAGTTTTATTGATATATTTAATGATGCAGTAGTGTGGTCCACTATAATTGTATTTTTTTTTACACCATCTAAAATTTTATTTTTTCTTAAATATATATCTTCCAAATCATTGTCATCACCTACACAAGAGATTATAAGTTCTGAATTTTCTGCTAATTCCTTAGGATTGTTATATAAATTAATTTTCCCTTTATTGGCAAATTTCTTTATAAATTTTTTTGTATTAATTGAATTCCTTTTGAGGATATTAATATTTTTGTATTTTTTTAAAAGATGAGAAGCCATATTACCTCCCATTATTCCTAAGCCTATGAAACCTATTTTTTTCATAATTTAATTTTAAAATCTAGTTCACTATTTTTTGTTGAAATAAAAACTTTGCTTTTCTCGTTTATTTCATTGCTTATCATCATATGTGCTATTTTATCAATAACATGTGTTTGTATTACTCTTTTCAATGGTCTAGCGCCATAAGATGATGAAAAACCCTCATCAATCAACCAATTTTCTGCTTTTTCATCAAGCTCTATTTGAATTTTCTTAATCTTTAGAAAATCGACAATCTCAGAAATTTGTAATTTAAGTATTTTATTCATTTCCTGTTTTGAAAGTCTGTTAAAGATAATTATTTCATCAACTCTATTAAGAAACTCTGGCTTAAATTTTTGCCTAACCTTTTCCAGAATTTTCTCTTGAGTAAATATTTCAATTTTATTTTTTTGTTCTTCTGAAAAATTGATTAATTCAGCACCTATATTCGATGTCATTATAATTATTGTATTTTTAAAATTGACAGTTCTTCCATGTGAGTCGGTAAGTCTTCCTTCATCAAAAACTTGTAAAAGAATATTATAAATTTCTGAATGAGCTTTCTCAATTTCATCAAGTAGAACAACTTGGTATGGTTTTCTTCTAATAGATTCTGTAAGTAGTCCTCCACTTTCAAAACCAATATAACCTGGAGGTGAACCAATAAGTTTAGATACAGAGTGTTTTTCCATATATTCAGACATATCTAATCTAAAAAAGGAATTTGTTTGGTTGAATAAAAAATTTGAAAGAGTTTTCGTAAGTTCTGTTTTTCCAACACCTGTAGGCCCTAAAAAAAGAAAAATACCAATGGGTCTATCAGGATCTTGAATTCCTGCTCTGGACCTTAAAACAGCTTTCGAAATTTTTTCAATTGCTTCTTTTTGTCCAATAACTTTATTGGCTAGAATTTTATTCATATTTAGTATTTTATTTTTTTCTTTCTCAAGCATTCTTTCCTCAGGAACGCCAGTAATCTTTGATACAACTTGAGCTATTTCATTTGATGTTACTTCTTTACTTAAAATGGTATTCTCTTTTGTTTCTTCTAGATAGGATAGTTTTCTTTCTAATTCAGGTATTTTTCCGTAGGCTAGTTCTCCAGCTTCAGAGAGCTTTCCATCTCTTTGTAAAATATTTAACTTATTTCTTTGAAGGTCCACATCAGATTTGAGTCTTTGTATTTCAATTATTTTTTCCTTTTCCTTATTCCATTTCTGATTTAAGTTATTGTATTGATTTTCCAGTTCACCAATTATTTTTTTCAGGTCTTTTGACCTTTCTGTGGATTTTCTATCATCGTCTTTTTTTAAACTTTCATATTCAATTTTATTTTGTAAGAGCTTCCTCTCTATTTTATCCAGATCTTCAGGTTTCGAGTCAATTTGTAATCTAATCCTAGAAGCAGCTTCATCCATTAAATCAATGGCTTTATCTGGAAGAAATCTGTCATTAATATATCTGTTTGATAACTCAACAGCTGATATAATCGCTGAATCTAATATTTTTACTCCATGATACGCTTCATATTTCTGTTTTAAGCCTCTTAAAATCGAAATTGAATCATCAATTGATGGTTCTTCTACCAACACTTGTTGAAACCTTCTAGCAAGAGCAGTATCTTTTTCAATATTTTCTCTATATTCATTAAGAGTCGTAGCACCTATGCAGTGTAATTCTCCTCTTGCTAAGGCTGGTTTTAGAAGATTTGATGCATCTAGAGATCCATCAGCTTTCCCTGCTCCAACAAGAGTGTGAATTTCATCAATAAATAAAATAATTGAATTTTGATTTTCTGATACTTCCTTGAGTATTGACTTTAATCTTTCTTCAAATTCTCCTCTAAATTTTGCTCCAGCAATAATTAGTCCTAGATCTAATGAAAGTATTTTTTTTAACTTTAAAGAATCTGGAACATCGTCGTTTACAATTCTTAAAGCTAACCCTTCAATAATTGCTGTTTTACCCACACCAGGTTCACCTATGAGAACTGGGTTATTTTTGGTTCTTCTAGATAGAACTTGAATACTTCTTCTTATTTCCTCTTCTCTTCCAATTACAGGGTCTAACTTTCCATTTTTGGCTAACTCAGTAACATCAACTGAAAATTTTTTTAAAGCATCTGTGTCTATTGATTTATTTAAACTGTCTATTGTCTGTCCCTTTCTTATCTTAAGGATTGATTTTTTTAATGTATCTTTGTTTAAGCCATTTTTTTGCAGTAAGTCAAAGATTTTAAGTTTTTCACAATTTAAAATAGAATACAATAAAATCTCAGGTGAAATATAGCGATCATTAAATTCTTTAATTAAATCTTTAGATTTAAGAAAAGCTTGCACTATTTCACTTGAAAAATAAATGTTAATATTATTACCCAAAATTGTAGGAAAAGATTGAATTATATTTTCGAGATCTTTTCTTATTTTGGATATATCAACGTTTAAATCATTTAAAATATTTTTAATATATTCATCGTTTTGATCAAAAAGAGTTAAAACTAAATGTTCAGGGGTTACTTGTTGATGATTATTCTCAATGGCTTTATTCTGAGAATCATTAATTAAAATTTTACTTTTTTCACTAAATAGTTCAAAATTTATCATTAAAAATTATACTCCACTAATATAAAATATAAGAAAAGAATACTTAAGTGAATAAAAATCTTCCTCTTAGTAATATTGTAGTACTAGATTTAACAAATGTGCTTTCCGGTCCTTTTGCTACACAAATATTATCAGATCTTGGTGCTGAAATAATTAAAGTAGAAAAACCTAATGGTGATGATTCTAGAAAGTTTGGACCTTTCATAAAAAAAAGATCATCATATTTTATTTCACTTAATAGGGGGAAAAAAAGTATAGTTGTAGACTTTAACAATGAGGAAGATAAAAAAATATTTAAAAAATTATTGGCGATTTCTGATGTTATTATTGATAATTTTAAACCTGGGACACTTGAAAAGTACGGATTTTCTTCTAGTTATTTAAAAAAAAACTTTCCATTACTTATACAAACAAAAATTAGTGGTTTTGGTGAAACAGGTCCGCTGAAAGAAAACCCAGCATACGATATGATAGTTCAAGCTATGGGAGGAATTATGAGTATTACAGGAAAGGATAAAAACGAAACTTACAGAGTTGGTTCGTCAATTGGTGACATAGTAGCTGGACTTTACGCAGTGATTGGTGTCTTAACACAAATTATTTTTAGAAACCAATCAAAAAAAGGTTCAAGGTTAGATTTAAGTATGCTGGATTGCCAAGTTGCAATACTTGAAAATGCTATAGCTAGATATTCAGTTGAAAAAAAGATTCCATGTCCTCTTGGAACTGACCATCCATCAATAACACCATTTGGAGCATTTAAAACATTAGATGGAACTTTGGCAATAGCTATTGGAAATAACAAAATGTTTAAAGACTTCTGTTATTCAATAAAAAATGAAGAATTACATAAAAAAAAAAAATATGAAAATAACGCAAAAAGAAATAAAAACCTTTCAGACCTTAGAAGAGATATTGAATATCAAATGAAAAAAAAAAAAACAGATTATTGGTGTAAAGTTTTTGTAAAAAATAAAATACCACATTCAAAAATTAATAATGTCAAAGATGTAATTAAAAATAAACAGGTTGAAAATAGAAAGATGATTTTAGATTATAATTTTAATGCAATTAATAATTTAAAAATTTCAGGTAATCCTTTAAAATTTTCCTTCATGAATATTAATGATAACGTAAAAAAATCACCAGATTTAAATGAAAATAAATCAGAAATATTAAAAAAAATTAAGTGAATTCTAGTCCCATGGCCCCTTTTCGTTCTTGTCTAAAAAGATAGTTTTTCCTTTTTTTTTTGTGTTGTCGCTACCACTAAAGACAGCAAATAAATAACCAAAAATAAAACCACCAATATGTGCCAACCAAGCTACAGAAGAGTCTACATTGGAAAGGTTTAAAAATTGGTATAGAAACCAAAAAATAAGAAGAATATAAGCTGAAACTTTAACAGTAAAAAAAATAAAAAACGGAATTAGAACCAAAACTTTAGCTTTTGGAAAAAAATATAAATAAGCTCCTAATACACCGGCAATTGAACCTGATGCTCCTATCATAGGTACCTCTGAATTAAAGTTGAAAAAGGCTTGTGTTAAGGAAGCAAAAATTCCAGACAATAAATAAAAAAAAATAAATCTCTTTATACCGAGTTTATCTTCAACATTATCTGCAAAAATCCATAAGTATAACATATTTCCAAGAAAATGCATCCACCCTCCATGAAGAAAAAGTGAGGTTATAAGAGTTAAATAACCAGGAAATGAAGGATATGTTACATTTTGGAATAAACTTAAGGGTTTGAATCCAAAAAAATAAATCCAGTAATTATTATCAGAAGATAGTATTTGAAAAAAAAAAACTAATGTACAGATGACTAAAATAACCAGCCTGATATAGCATTTATTATTAGTTTTATTTTCATCCTTCAGTGGTATCATTATATTTCTTTAATTGTTTTATTTCCTAATATAATTATTTGTTTATTAGTTGGTAGAATCTTTTGTAAAGTATTTGATTTTATATCAAGCCCTCCAGTGTAGGTTCCAAAAGATGGTAAAATACAAAAATTCTCTGTTAAAACAAAACATTTATAGGAATAATTGAGACCATTAAACTTTAAATTAATTTTTGGATGATAATGTCCAGAAAATTCAAATATATTTACTTCATCAATTTTACTTTTAGAATGAACAAACTTAAAATTTCTTAACTTATGGAAATTTTTAAAATTCCCTATTAATTGATTTTTAAATAGTAGATTTGAGTCGTGATTTCCTTCAATCCACGTAATGTCAATTTTATGTAACAAATTATTAATAATATTAATATATTTTTTTTTTATATTCTGAATTGACTTATTATCGTGAAAACTATCTCCTAATGAAATTAATCTTTTAGGCTTATATTTTTTTATTATATTTTCTAGATTAAAAAGAGTTTCATCTAAATCAAAAGGTGGAACGAGATTTCCCTGATTGGCAAAAGTAAGTCCTTTTCCTAAATGTAGATCTGAAAAAATGAGAGTACTTAAATTCTCTAAAAAAATTGAACCAGATTTGTCAAAAATAAATTTTTCTCCTTCGATATGTTTTTTAATTGATTCCATAGGTGTTAAAAAGGTTTAATATTTCATCTTTATTTGTGGTGTGACTTTTTATTTTTTCTTTTTTATAAATTAGTGACATTGAAAAGGGTGAGGGTTTATCTAATTTTCTGAAGATTAATTTTTTATTTAGAAATAAGTTAATCTTAGCTTTGTCACAAAAAAATCTTTTAACCTCTTCTCGTGTAATTTTTAAGAGAATATGGTTGGGATCATATTTTTTTAATGTATCAAAAATAATATCACTATTTACGTAGTTTTTTTTGTTTTTATTTTTTTTTTCAATAAGTCCTGAGATCAAAGAAATTTCCCTAAAAGTTTTTTTTGCAATGAACGTGTCTAAAATATTAATAAATAATTCATCAGAGCTGAAAAAAGTTTTTATTGTACTAAGACTAAGAGATTTTTTTTCATTTAAAAATATAGCAAATGAATATTCTTCAATCGTATAATCATAAGCTAATATTTTTTTTTTTTTTAAAAATTCTATAAAAAATAAACAAAAAGAATGATTTGTTTGTCTTCCTAAAAAAGTATAAAAGCATAGATAAATACCCTCTCCATATGGAAATTTTTCAATTAATATTTCATTTTTTTTCGGTAATGTTGATAAAGATTTTTGATGTTTAATAAATTGTTTAATTTCATCAGGAAGATTTGATATGTTATGTAAATTTTTAAGAATCTCATTAGAGAGATTTTCACTTAATGGCAAATTACCTCCCCAATAAATAGGTGTTTTATTAATTTTTTTGTTTATTTTTTTTACAAAAATTATTTCACTAGATATTTGTAAACAAATTAAATTTAAACCTGAAAAAATAAAATAGTCACCTTTTTTTAGTGTAGTTAAAAAACTTTCATCAACATATCCAAGAGTTTTACCTTTATTTAGCACAATTTTAATGTTTGTGTTGTCTATAATAGTTCCAATGTTTACAAGTGTTTTTATTCTATTAGTCAAACTGTTAATTTTATACAAACCATTGGGAGTTAAGTAAATTTTATTCCACCTTTTGTAATTATTTAGAACATACCCACCATTTTTAATAAATTCTAATATTTTTATATATTCATCAAACGGTAAAGACCTGTAAGGAGATGCTTTTATAACTTCAGAATATGTATTTTTTGGACAAAACCCTTTACCACATGCAAGCAACAATAAGTGCTGGCATAAGACATCTTTAGCACCAGTTCGTCTGGGTAAAGATTCAAACTTCATATCCTCTGCAAGTTTTTTAGCTGAAATACATTCTAAATATTCAAATTGATTTGTAGGAATTAAAAATGACTTGGCAATCCCTTGATGATTATGATTCGAGCGACCTGTTCTTTGAATTAGTCTGTTAATGTTTTTGGGTGTACCTATTAAAATAACCTGATCTACATGATCCCAATCAATTCCAAGCTCCAGAGAAGAAGTGCTGACAATTACATCCAACTTGCCTTTTGAAAAGTTATCTTCCACTTCATTTCGGTGTTTTGCAGAAAGGGACCCATGATGAATATTAACTCTAGTATAAGAATTAAGTGATTCAAGAAGCTCATTATGAAGAAGTTCAGATTGAGATCTGGTATTAACAAAAATGATTGTTTTTTTGTTAATTATTTTTCTTTTAATTATATCAATTGCAAAATTTGGTGAATGTCCCACTAAAGGTATTTTTTTGGAATACAAAACATCAATTTTAATTTTTTTCTTTTTCTTATTTGAAATTAACTTCGTTTTACCTTTAAAAGATATCCATTCATTTAAGTTCTTAAAATTAGAAACAGTGGCAGATAAGCCAATTAATACAAATTTTTTATTTATTGAATTAAGTTTACTCAAACTTAAAGATAACTGATCACCTCTTTTCTCATTAAATAATTCTGTAATTTCATCTATAATTACATAGTTAATATTTTCTAAAAAATTTAACGCATCAGGATTAGCAATCATTAAAGTAAATGACTCAGGAGTTGTTAGTAAAAAATCAGGTGTAGAAAAGAGTTGTTTTTTTTTTTTATTAGAAGGTACATCAGAAGTTCTTTTTTCTACTTTACACTTAATATTTAGTTCAAATATGACCTTCTTTAAATTATTTTCCAAATTAGAGTTTATAGATTTTAGTGGAGAAATATATAAAATATTCTTTTTAATACCTTCGCAAAAATAATTTAAAAAAGGAAGAAAGGAAGTTATTGTTTTACCAGTGCCAGTATCTGATGAAATAATATATTGTTTATATTTATTTTCACAAAGACAGCTAAAAAATTCTTTTTGATAATCAAATAATTTCCACTTTTTGATTTCTAACCAATTTGAAAATTTTTTACTACAATTAAAATCATCCATTTAAATCAATTAATTCTTATTTATATTTATTCCAAGAGATAATTATGAACAATAACTGGCTAATCAAAAAAAAAGAAGGTTTATATTGTATACCTGGAGATTTTTATATCGATCCAATTTATCCAGTTAATAGTGCTTTAATCACACATAGCCATACTGACCATGCCAGACCTGGAAATAAGAAAATTTTAGGAACATCAGATACAATTAATATAATGGAACTAAGATATGGTAACAATTATTGTCAATATTCTCAAAAAATAGAATGCGGTAAGCTACTGAAAATAAGAGGAGTTAATATTAAATTTATACCAGCTGGTCACATTTTAGGAAGTTCCCAAATTTATTTAGAATATAAAGGAGAAATTGTTGTTGTTTCCGGTGATTACAAAAGAAGAAAAGATATTACTTGTGATTCTTTTGAAGTTAGTAAATGTCATACTTTTATTACTGAAGCTACTTTTGGCTTACCTATATTTTCTCATCCTAATGATATTCATGAAACATCAAAATTAATTAAATCTATAAGCGAAAATAGTGACTATTGTCATTTAATTGGTGTTTATGCTTTAGGAAAATGTCAAAGGTTTATAACACTTCTTAGAAAACTAGGATTTGATGATGTCATATATCTTCACGGAGCTTTAATGAAAATTTCAAATTATTATATTGATAGAAAAATCGATTTAGGTGAATTAAGAAATATTTCAGAATTAAAAACATCTGATTACTCAAACAAATTAGTTTTATGTCCTCCGTCTAGTCTTTCAGATAGATGGTCACAAAGATTTAGAAAAGTTATTAAAGGTTTTGTTTCGGGTTGGATGGGGATTAAACAAAGAATTAAACAAAAAAATATACAATTACCAATTGTAATTTCAGACCATGCAGATTGGAATGAAATATTAACTACAATTGAAGAAATTTCGCCAGAAAAAGTTTTAGTAACACATGGAAGAGAAGAGGGATTGTTGAGTTATTTAAAACAGAAAAAAGTAACTTGTAATGCCCTAAACTTAATTGGTTTTGAGGATGAGGATGATTAAATTCTCTAAGCTTTTAGATGATCTGCTTTTAAATTCGTCTAAAAAAAAGAAAATCAAAATTCTCAAAGATTATTTTAATAGCTTAGAAACAAATGAAAAAGAGTTAGCCTTATCAATTTTGTCAAAAAATTTCTCAACAAAATTGATTAAAGCTAATGATATTAAAATAATGATTAAAAGAAAAATTTCAGAAGATTTATTTTCTTATTCATATGATTATGTAGGTGACCTAGCGGAAACTTTTTCTCTTTTGTGGCCAAAAAGTAAAGAAAAAAAAACAATTTCTTTTTTCTGTTTTATGAAATCTATTGAAAAATATAATAACAAAGAATCGTTAATTAATTTTTTAGAAAAAACTTTTGATAATATTTCTTCAAATGAAATCTATGCGATAATAAAAATCTTAACAGGTGGATTAAGAGTTGGTGTTTCAGAGGGAATTTTAAAAGAATGTCTTGTTGAACAAGGTGTTAGAAATAAATTTGAAATTGAAGAGTACTGGCATGCTTTTTCTCCATTTTTTAAAAATTTTTTTTGTTGGCTTAATGGGGAAGCTCTTCCTAATGATATAAATGAAAAAGAGCTTTTTCATTCATTTATGCTTTCCGACACATTTGATGAAAATCTAATTACAAAGCTTAATATAAAAGATTATGTATGTGAATTTAAATGGGATGGAATAAGAGCCCAAATAGTAGTTTCAAATTTTGGAAAAATCTATTCTAGAAATGGAGAGGATATAACAAATTCCTTTCCAGAGTTAAATATTACGAGTAATAAAGTTTCAGTTATCGATGGTGAATTAGTCGTAAAAAAAAATGGGAAAATACTTTCGTTTAATGATCTTCAAAAAAGAATAGGAAGAAAAAAAGTAAATTCCAGGATTTTAGATGAATATCCCGTACATTTTCTTGCTTATGATATTTTATTCATGCATGATTCTGATTGTAGAAATTTAAATCTATCCAGTAGAAAAAAAAAACTTGAGTCTCTTTTAAAAATTTTAAATGTTTCAAATATTTCTTTTTCTCCACTTATAAATTTTAATTCATGGAATGATTTAAAAAATCTTCGTAACAAATCTTTAAATAATCATATTGAAGGAATTATGTTGAAAAAAAAAAATAGCCTTTATGTTAAAGGTAGACCTAAAGGTTGTTGGTACAAGTGGAAAAGAAATCCTTTTTTTATAGATTTTATTATAATGTATGCCCAAAGAGGTCATGGTAAAAGATCATCTTTTTACTCTGATTTTACTTTTGGTTGTTGGACTGATAATAGTTTTAAAAATTTAGTTCCTGTTGGAAAAGCTTATTCTGGTTTTACGAATGAAGAGCTTAAAGATCTTGATAGGTGGGTTAGAAGCAATACCCTAGAAAGATTTGGACCTGTTAGATCAGTTAAATCCAGTTTAGTTGTCGAAATTGCTTTTGATAATATTAATTTTTCAACTAGACACAAATCAGGTGTTGCCCTCAGATTTCCCAGATTTAGTAGGATAAGATGGGACAAGCCACCTAATGAAGTATGTGTTTTAAATGATATAAAAAAGCTAATTAATTAACTTGAAAGTTCTACTTTTGTTCTTATAATAACCTCATGAAAGAGGAAATTTCTAAAAAAAATAAAATTTTTATAAATGCTATTACAGCTGCAGCTGGTTTTCCATCTCCTGCAGAAAACTATATCGAGGAATATTTAGATATAGGTAAATATTTAGTAAATAATATTGAATCTACATTTTTTGTAAGGATATCTGGTGATTCAATGATTAATGTGGGTATCTATAATAATGACATAATGGTTGTAGATAAATCATTGACTCCTAAAAATCAGTCCATTGTTGTTGCTTCTCTAAACGGAGAATTAGTAGTTAAGAAATTTTTGAAGGACAAACAAGGAAAATGTTATTTAAAATCTGAGAATGAAAATTATCCTAAAATAATATTAGACTCTAAAATGGAGACAACTATCTGGGGAGTTGCTACATACGTAATACATAATTTATCTTAGAGTAATGATAGGTCTGCTAGATTGTAATAATTTTTATGTTTCATGTGAAAGATTATTCAATCCTAAGCTTTTGGAAAAACCAGTTATTATACTTTCAAATAATGATGGTTGTGTAATTTCTCGATCTGAAGAGGCAAAGCAAATCGGAGTTAAAATGGGTGAACCTTTTTTTAAACTTAAGAAGTTTATAATGGATAATAATATTTCTGTTTTATCATCTAACTACTCTTTTTATGGTGATATATCCAATCGAATAATGAATATATTAAAAAAAAATTTACCAATTGTTGAGGTTTATTCAATAGACGAAGCATTTTTTATTTTAGATTTAAAAAATGAAAGGGATATTTTTTGTAATAAATTAGCAAAAAAAATATTAAAGTGGACTGGCATTCCAGTGAGTATAGGTTTAGCTAAAACCAAAACATTAGCAAAGATTGCGAATAGAGTTATCAAAAAAAAATCTCAGTATCCTTACTTAAAAATAGATAACCATAGTATATTTGAACTGAGATCTAAAAAATTAGCAGATTATATTTTACAAAGAACAAACGTACACGACATTTGGGGCATAGGCAGTAAATTAGCTAAATTCTTAATGGACAACGGTGTAAATAATGCCTTCGATCTGAGAGAGTTTAATGAAAGTTTTGCAAGAAAAAAAAAGGGGGTTGTTTTACAGCGTTCTATTCTTGAGTTAAAAGGTGTTATTTGTAACGAGGTTGAAAAAGAATCAGCTAAAAAGAAGTCAATATGCGTTTCTAGATCTTTCGGTATGAAACTTAATACTTATGAAGATATAAGAAGTGCGCTTATAGTGTATGTGCAAAAAGCATCGTCTAAAATGAGAGATTATAATTTATTTTGTAAATCTGTAAGCATCTTTCTGAAGACTTCAAATTATCAAGAAAAAAAATATAAAAATATAAAAACATATTCTTTTCTAGAAGGAACAAATGATGTGAGGTTGATATGGAATATATCTGAAAAATTACTTAAGGGAATTTATTTGTCTAATTTTTTATATAGTAAAGTAGGAGTAATCCTTTCTGATTTCTGTGATTATAAGAATATACAGAAAAGTTTATTTCATGATGGAAACCAGGGCTACTACAAAAAAAAAAGTGATAGTATAAAATTAATGAAAATAATGGATAATATTAATAAGAAATTTGGTGATAGCAGATTAAGGCTATCTTCAGATGAAAACGGTTCTTTTTATTTAAAAAAAAAAAATACAAAGTGGTTGATGAAGTCAGAATATAGATCACCTTGCTATACTACTAATTGGTGTGATATACCAAAGATAAAAGTATGAGTGAAAATGATCAAAAGAAAATAGCCTCAGCAATTGTATTAAAAGCAAGAGCTGAATGCAGAAAAAAAAAAATTAATCCGTATATAGCAATAGGTGCTTTTATCGACGAGGTAATAAGGGAGTTATCTTTACAAAATACTGATGACAAGATAGCAAAGTTTCTAATTAGTGTCGCAGAAAAAGTTAAAGCGGGAATTTATAGGAAAAAATAGTAAATTATTTAGTTTTGTAATTTTTAATAAGATAATCAATACTTTCATACCTTGGTAAATCATTTTTAATCTTGAAAAGAAGATCTTTGGCTTTTTTTGAAAGTTTTCTTTTTTGACGCTTGCCTTCAAAACCATTAAATTGAGAAAGAACACCAGATTTATTGGTTTGATATTTGTCGGATAATTTGTAAAACGTTTGCATAGATCTATGAGAGACATTTTTTATAACTTTTAATTTTGTATTTTTGGGATACGCACTGTCTAACTTATTAGATGAAACAAGTTCCTTAACAACATATCTTTTAAGTAACTCGTATGCTTTAAAAGAAATTGCGTACTTTGAATTAATTGAGGATTTGTTTATACTTTTTTTTGATTTATTATATAATTTTAATAAACGCATATATACAATATAAAGTGTTATAAATTTAAATCAAATACTATATATAGATTTTAAAATGGACTTTGCTAAACAAATCTTAGAAAAAATTAAACTAGAGTCTCTAATTCCCTATTTAGATAATACTGTGTATCTAATTGCTTTTTTAGTTATCCTTACTCTATTAATTTATTTTTTTCTTAGTTTACTGTTTAAATTATTCTTTAAAGGTTCTGATAGTAAACAAGAGAGAAAACAACCGTCATTAAATGAAATAATTGACACGGATAATATTAAGGCTAACGATGACAATGATTTTATCGATGTTTTGGCAGCTATTGAAGAAGAAATGGCTGCAGTAAGAGAACTTTACGTAGGTGGTTATATTAGTAAAGGCGTTTATATAACTGAAACTGATAGACTTTATGAAAAAGCAAAAATTTTTGGGTTATAGATTAATCTTTTAAATCCTCGGACCATGCAGCTGATAAAAGTTGTCTAATTCTTTTTATATGGTCACTTGAATTATTACCATCAATCTTTATGTCCTTTTTTTTTTTTTGAATACCAGCATTTAGCCACAACATTTCAATTGAATCGACAAGAGACGTTTTTTCTTTTGTTGAAAAATCATTAAATTTTTCAATTGATTTTTTCAAATCAGTAATTTTTTTTTTATGCTCCATATTTTACAGCAATTTCAAATAGTGTTCGTGTTTCTTTTTGATAAATTTTTTTTTCAATATAGCCTTTGATATACAATTCTCTTACATTTTCCATTTCATCTTTGATTTTTAATAAGTGTTTTTCATTTTCGTTCATAGAAGATATTATAAAATTTAAATTATCAGATTAAAGACAAATATTTAAAATAAATGAAAGATAGACTTATAAAAAGTATACAACGCTTGAAAAAGTTAAAAGTAATTAAAGAAAAAAATAAGTTAAATTTTGAAAAAGGTTTAAACTCCTTTGAAATTAAGGTTTTTAGACAATTAAGAGAAAAATATGATTTATCTCTAGAATCTAATGAAAATAAAAATGGTGAAGAAACTGAGTTAAGTGATGAAGCAAAAGTCACATTAGAAAGAATTAAAAAAGGTGAGGTTTTTAAATTTTAGACTTTTTTTAATTTTATTTTTTCCAATAAATTCTTTTTCCAAGGAAGCATTAGTATTTTCAACAACATTTTCTGATTTACTGGTTAACGTAGCACAAACTCAAGAAGAAAAACAAAAAGGTTTAATGTTTGTTAATAAACTTTCAAAAACAAATGGGTTGCTTTTACTTTACAAAAAACCAAAGATTGTAAATATTTGGATGCATAATACAAAAATTCCATTGGATTTAATTTTTATAAATAGTCAAAAAAAAGTAGTTTTGATTAAAAAAGGAGAACCTTTTTCAAAAAAAATTATTTCTTCTATTACTCCTGTAATTGGTGTTCTTGAAATTCCTGAAGGATGTGCAAAAAAATTAGATTTAAAAGTAGGTGATAAAGCTTCATGGAGAATAGTCGAAAGAACAAATGTAAAAAATATTAGATATTATCATTGTTTAGATGATTTTTAATTATTAAAATGAATTATAGATTTAGGTATGGGGAATTTAATAGATAAACTTAAAAAAGAGAAGCCAGCATTTCTTGTTGAATTTAACGAATTCGTACAAAAAATTAAACTAGAAAATAATGATGAATTAGTTAATTTACACTCAACGATAAGTTCTCTGAGAGAACAATTAGAAAATCAGCAATTTCTCAAAAATAAAGAAATTCAGGATGCAATCCTTCAAACAGCAGATGAAATTAAACAACTGCAATTAACTATAACCGAACAAAGAAATCAATTAGATAAACTAAAGTTTGAAAAAAAAGAAGCAATACAAAGAGAAATTCAGGCCTCTTCTGATGAGATTAATCAATTAAAAAAATCTTGCACAGCATTAAGAGATGAGCTTGAAAATTTAAAATTTGATAAGCAGGAGTCTGTTCAAAAAGCCATTTTAGAGTCTAGTCAAGAAATTAAAGAATTAAAATTATCTATTACGGATTTAAGAAATGAACTTGAAAGTTTAAAGTTTGAAAAAAAAGAGGCAGTTCAAAATGCAGTACTCAACTCGAATAATGAAATTAAACAACTTAAATCTTCAAGCCAAAAATTAAGAGAAGAGATAGAAAAAATAATACAAAATTATGAGAATAAACTGAAGAAAGATTAATAAATGGGAAATAATAAAAAACTTGAGGATATTAAGGATCTTAAGGCGGAAATTGGTAGATCGAAATTACTATTAGATATTTCAAGAAAAATAGCCTCTATTAAAAATCTTTCAGAAATACTCTGGACAATAGTTGAGTTTGTTACAAAAAATGTTGACGCTGATAGAGGAACGTTATTTTTAAATGATGAAGAAACTAATGAATTATATTCTAGAGTTGCTCAAGGCGAATTGACAAGGGAAATAAGAATATTAAATACTGTCGGAATTGCAGGAGGTATTTTTCAGTCTCAGGTCGGTGAGATTATACATGACGTTTATTCAGACGAAAGATTTAACAAAGATGTTGATCAAGAAACTGGTTATAAAACAAAAAATATGATTTGTTCACCAGTTAGGACTGTTAATGGAAAAATTATTGGAGTAATTCAGGTATTAAACAAAAATAAAGGAAGATTTACAAAAGATAATTTGGAATTTGTAAATTCTGTAGCTACTCAAGCAGCAGTTTCAATACAAAATGCTCAGAATAACGAATTTTTTGAAAAAAAACGTGCTCAAGAAATGGAATTTATTAGTATCGTTTCAGATGTAACTGCTGAAATTGATTTAAGTGCTCTTTTAAAAAGGGTAATGGAAGAAGCAACGAGGATGCTAAATGCAGATAGAGCTACATTATTTTTAAACGATGAAAAAACAAATGAACTCTTTTCTAGGGTAGCAATGGGAGAAGGAATGGGGGAAATAAGATTACCAAACACCGCCGGTATTGCAGGAAGTGTTTTCACCTCTGGTAAAACTATGAATATACCTTATGCTTATGCAGACTTGAGATTTAATCCTGCCTTTGACAAACAAACTGGATATTTTACTAGGTCAATTTTATGTGTTCCCGTTACAAATAAAAATGGAAAAGTGATTGGTTGTACTCAAGTATTGAACAAAAAAGGTGGAAAATTTACTGAAGAGGATGAATCAAGACTCAAAGCTTTTACTCAGCAAGTTGCAATTGCGTTAGAGAACGCAAAGCTTTTTGATGATGTTTCTAAATCAAGGAAATACAATGAAAGCATGCTTTCTAGCATGTCTAATGGGGTAATTACAATCGATGGTGAAGGAAAAATTGTAACTTGTAATAAATCAGGTCTTAAAATTTTTAAAGTAAATGAAAAAAACTTAATAGGCTTAGATTCTAATAAATTCTTTACAGAGAAGAATCAATGGATTGAAGAAAAAATTAATTCAGTGAGAGATTCTAAAGAAGCCGAATTAATTATGGATGCTGAAATAGAGGTGTTGAATCAAGAAACCGAAAAAAATGAAATTATTTCGGTTAATCTTACCATATTACCTTTAATCAATGAAGACAGTGATGGCAGGACTGATGAAAAAGAAAGTTTTCTTGGTATTCTAATAATGATTGAAGATATTTCATCAGAAAAAAGAATGAAGTCTACAATGTCAAGATATATGGATCCTGGAATTGCAGACCAATTACTGGAAGATGGTGCCGATATTATGGGTGGACTTGATACCACTGCTACACTTTTATTTTCTGACTTGAGAAGTTTTACAAATATTACAGAGTCTTTAGGAGCTCAAGGAACAGTTAAACTTCTTAATGAATATTTTGAAATTATGGTTGAGTGTATATCTGAACAAGGAGGTATGCTTGATAAATTCATTGGAGATGCAATTATGGCAGCTTTTGGACTCCCTATTTCTCACGAAGATGACGAGGATAGAGGTGTTAAAGCTGGTATCAATATGATTAAAAGACTTTGGGATTGGAATGACCTTAGAGAAAAAGATGGGAAACCTCCATTAGATATGGGTCTAGGGCTTAATACTGATAAAATTGTAGCAGGAAACATTGGTTCACAAAAAAGAATGGATTACACGATGATTGGTGATGGTGTTAATCTAGCTGCTAGGCTTGAAAGTGCTTGTAAACAATATAATGCAAGAATTTTAATTAGTGATTTCACTTTTAAAAAACTAAAGGGCACATATCGTATAAGGTATATTGATGATGTTGTTGTTAAGGGTAAAACCGAACCTGTTGGAGTTCACGAAGTGTTGGATTACCATAGCGAAAAAACCTTTCCCAACCTTATGGATGTAGTAAACCATTTTAACGAAGGAAGAAAAAAATATATTTCAGGTGATTTTCAACAGGCAATAACATCGTTTAAGGAATGTTTGAAAATTAATTCTGAAGATAGATTATCTGAAACATATATTGATAGATGTACTCAGCTTATTTCTCAAAAGCCAAAAAATTGGGATGGAGTTTGGGTCATGAAAAGTAAATGAGAAACTATCCTTTTGAAAAAAACTTTCCTTCAATATCTTATATTGCTAATAATTGGCCGAGAACTAAAAATGTTCTTAAAAAATTTATTCTATCTAATCACAAACTACCCGACTTGTATAATTTATGTTTAAACTGTTTAAATGATTTGAATGTTCACAAGATAGATCAAATAAAACCAGTTTTGAAAAAACTATCTATTTTATGTTCAAAAAATGTAACCTATAACACTTATCATGACTCACACCATTTTAAGTCCGTAATTATCATTGCATGCCTACTAGCAAAATTATCTAATTTAAAAAATAATGAGGATAAGTTACTTGTAGTAATTATTGCACTAACTCACGATTTAGGTCATTTGGGCAGAAGAGTACAAAACAAATCATTTTTTCAAGAGGAAAAAAGTTTCAGTGAACTAAGTAGAATTTTATTCAAAGTAAAACCAAATTTTAATAAAAACCAAAGAATTAAAAAAATATTTAGGAGTACATTTTTTCCAATTAAACCAGAAAAAGTTGATGATCATGTTGAAAAAATAATTTTGGATGCTGATATTTTAGGATCTCTTATGTTTGGGTTAAATGTTGGGGTTGAGTTTGCTCAGAGATTAAAGCATGAGTTAAGATTTGAAGGAGCATCTAAACAGCTGTTTTCTGGTTTTTTAAAATTTTTAGATAATAAGTCTTTATATCTAGATTCATCAAAAAAATCGTGTTAAAGTTTAAAAAAATGTGTTAGTTTGTCGTTTACTTATTCACATTATGCAGTTTGTGGGTAACTTTAGTTATGAAACTTTTAATATTATTTATATTTGTTCTAAGTTTTAGTCCTGTCCAGAGTCAGGAAAATCAAAATAATACACCTGAAATTCAGTATTTCAACCTAGATGCAGCCCTTAAAAGTGTTTTAAGAAATCATAAGATGATTAAAGCTACCAAAAATGATGTAGAAGCAGCTAAATTAAGATTAAAGCAGTCAAGAGGTGGTTTTTTTCCATCTTTAGATGTTACTGCAAATTATGGTCATGAAAATATCATAAAATATGGTGCTGGGAACAACACACAATTAGCAGCTAGAGATGCAACTGCCAAGATTACACAAACAATAACAGATTTTGGTCTTACAAGATCAACAGTTAAAACATCAAGGTTGTCGCTTAAACAAACTAGAGCAATGGAAAATCAAATTAAGAATGATATTTTGTTGAGAGCGATAACTGCTTATCTTAGAGTAATTCAGTCGCGAGAAAGTGTAAAATATGCTGCTCAATCAGTTGCGAATATTAAAAAACAAACAGAATTAGAAGATGCAGCTGTTACTGCTGGAGGTGGGTTAACATCTGATGTACTTCAAGCTAAAACTCAATTAGCAGGCGCACAAGCAAGACAAATCCAATTTGAAGGTGTTTTATCTGCAGCAAAACATGAATTTGAATATGTTTTTGAAAGTTTTCCAAAAAATCTAAACAGCCTTCTTCTCTTACAATCTGTTTTTGATTCTTTACCCAAGTCTCTTGAAGAAGCTGAAAAACTTACATTGAAAAAAAATCCCTCATTAGTAGCTGCAAGAATTACTGAGGAAATAAGTAAGGAAGGGATTAATACTGCAAAAGCAACATTGTTTCCAACTATTAAAGGTATAATAAGTCACTCTGAAAAACAAGACTTTGGGGGTATAGTCGGTTTTAAAAGAGAAAGTTCTGCTAAGGTTGATTTTTCTTATCCACTTAATTTAAGTTTATCTGAATACGCTGGTAAGGATGCTGCAGTTGAATCTTATTTAGCAACTTCAACTAGGATAAGGGATCAAGAATCAATGATTAAACAAATGCTAAGAACTACTTGGGATGGTTTATTAACTGCCCAAAAAAATGCTCAGTTTCTCACAAACCAAGCTAGAATATCAAATGAATTTTTAGAGCTTGCAAGAACAGAAAGACAGGCAGGTAATCGAACACTCTTAGATGTTTTAAACGGTGAGACAGCATTCATTAATGCACAGGCTGATGCTATAGCAGCAAGAATTGAGGTTTTAATAAATAGTTACACTTTATTGAGTTTAATGGGAGGACTTACTTTAGATAGCGTGCAGTTAATACAACCAAATAATGTTGAAAACTAGTTTTATATTTAATGTTAAAAGAAATTAACTTTACTGATAAATTAAACGATGACTCACTAATAAACAGTCAACCTGAAACATTTAACTTTTACTCGGGTAATTCCCTAAAAATAGAAAACTTACCTTCATGGTTACCAAAATCTGATTTTTCGAGAAATAACAGTGACTTAATTGCAACATCTCATAACGGTGATCAGATCATACTCATTGATTATTTTACTAATTTTGAATTACCATCATTGTTAACTGAAAACGGTTTACTTTTGAATGGCTCTCTTGTAAGGGCATTAGCCGGTCCTCTAGCCAAAGGGCAATACGCCCAAGCAACTGATGGTAATGTTCTTTCTATTGGAGAGGTTTCCACTGTTTCTGGTACAGCAAAAGCAACAAGATTAGATGGTACAACAATCAACCTAAATGCAGGAGATCCAGTTTTTCAAGGAGATACAATTGAGACTGAAGGTTCAGGAGCTGTAGGTTTAGTTTTTTTAGATAAAACAACACTTTCTCTATCTGATGGAGGAAAGATGGTTTTAGATGAGTTAGTTTATGATGCAGCAACGGGAACGGGAAGTATGGCTGTTGATATGCTTGAAGGTGCGTTCAGTTTTGTTAGTGGTGAAATAGCCAAAACTGGACCTGATGCAATGGAAGTTAAAACACCTGTGGCAGTAATAGGTATTAGAGGAACAACTGTTGCTGGTAAAGCAGCCGTTGAAGGAAATGAAAACAGCTTTACCCTACTTCAAGATGCAGATGGAGGAGTTGGACAAATTGCTGTAAGTAACGATGGAGGAACACAAGTTTTAGCTCAAGTTGGAGCAACAACAAGTATTTCAAGTTTTACCGCTCCACCGCCACCACCAATAATTTTAACTACTGCACAGATTCAAGCTAACTATGGTACTGCACTTAATGTATTACCACCAACTCCAGCGGTAGCACCACAGCCACAAGCTGCACCACCTCCTCAAGAACAAGCTCAGGAAGAACAGGCTCAAGAGGAAGAAGCTTCTGAAGAAGAAAGTGAAGAAGAAGCAGGCGAAGAACAAGTAACTGAGGAAGGCCCCGCTGAAGAAGAAGGTGAAGGAGAAGAGGGTCCCCCTGAAGGAGAAGAAGGTCCACCCGTTGGACCAGATGGAGAGCCTCTTGCTGAAGGTGAAGGTCCTTCCGAAGGAGAAGAGGGCGGTCCTCCTGAAGGGGAAGAAGGACCCCCTGTTGGTCCGGATGGAGAAGTATTAGCTGAGGGAGAAGGTGGTCCACCTCTTGGACCAGATGGAGAACCGTTACCACCTGGAGAAGGTGGTCCTCCTATTGGACCGGATGGAGAACCATTACCACCTGGAGAAGGCGGTCCACCTCTTGGACCAGATGGAGAACCGTTACCACCTGGAGAAGGCGGCCCACCTCTTGGACCGGATGGAGAACCCTTAGGACCTGGGGAAGGCGGTCCACCACTTGGCCCGGATGGAGAACCTTTACCACCCGGAGAGGGAGGCCCTGGTGACTTTGGTCCTGGTGGACCTGGAGGACCTGGTGGTCCTGGTGATTTAAGTGGACCTGGCGGACCATCGCCTGAACAAGAAGAAGTTGCAAGAGAGGCGTTTGAGACAGCTTTAGCAGATGGATTAAGTCCAGAACAAGCTATGGCAGCAGCAGCAGAAGCTGCTGGTTTACCTGTACCTCCTGGAGGCTTTGGACCCGGTGGACCTGGCGGTCCT
>CACNAV010000007.1 GCA_902618535.1 uncultured Alphaproteobacteria bacterium
TTACTTAAAATATCATAGGCCTGGGTATATTTTTTTTTGTTTAAAAGTCTTCTGACTACTATTCTTGAATTAATCCACCAATTCCTTACATTTTCAATTTTATCTGGGGGATCATACAAAAAATCGGCTGCAGTTGGAAGTTTTGCTTTTCTTCTCCATCTCATCCTCTCATAAATTAGCCCTGGATCATTTTTTAATTTTTCAGGCACCTTGTTGATTAAGGATGAAACATTTGGGGCTCTTCTAGATAAGGCATATTTTGCTTCCCCAAGCTTTCTTAAATCACCATAAATTCTATTAAGAGTTCTCCTTGCTGAAACATTTTTTCCTTCATTTAAAAGTCTATTAAACCTTTTCCAGTTATCATTATTATTCCAATATCTGCTGTATTTTTTTTATAAAATATCTTTGTTGTTTAAAGGTAAGATTTTTTTCAATCCAAATTTTTTTGATTTCTTCATTTCTATTTAAAATTTTTCCATTTTTTAGTTTGAATTCAAAAAAATCAATTGCTCCCTTTGATGAAATTGGAGGATTGCTATTAAACCACTCTAAAATTTTTTGTGAATTATCGTTACTTGTTATTGATGATTCTATCTTTTCAACAATTACCTTTTGTTTAGGCCAATGAGAATGTTTTTCGTAAAAACTTGTTAAATAAGTAAATGAATGTTTACTGCCAGGTCTAGTAATATCTAACCATTTAATATAGGAAGATAAGTTTGCATTATTGTAATCCTCGGCAAGCGCTAATGCCATTACCCAGTTTTGTTTTTTAATTTGCTCAAAGACATCGCCATATTCCTTCTTAGGAATTTCTGGTTTTGCCAAAGGTTTAGGGAAGTCTAATGCTATCGAATCAGTTGAAAAGAAAATAAATAGAAAAAAAAAAAACTTGATTGATGAGAAATTTGTTATCATAAAAAACATAATATTTATTTCTTAATGTATGTATAGCAACAATATAATTTATATTTATTTTTTATTATGCGGACTCGAAAATGCTTTTTAAAGGTTCAATACCTGCGGTAATAACTCCTTTTGATGAGAAATTGCAAATTGATTATGATGACCTTTCTCAACACATCGAGTTTTTAATAACAGAGGGATCTCATGGGCTAGTTTCTTGTGGTACAACTGGTGAATCTCCAACTTTAAATCATGATGAACATAAGAAAGTAACAGAATTTATGATTAATCAAGCAAAAGGTAGGGTGCCTGTAATGGCGGGATGCGGATCAAACTCAACTGAAGAGTCAATCGATTTTGTCAAACATGCTTTTAAATCAGGTGCATCTGCAAGTCTTCTGGTTTCGCCATATTATAATAAACCAACACAGCTAGGTCTTTATGAGCATTTTAAAAAAGTTGCTGAAGCATGTAAAACCTTACCTGTCTATTTATATAATATCCCTGGTAGATCAGTTGTGAAAATTGAGTCTGTGACTATGAAGAAATTATCAGCTATCAACAATATTGTTGGAGTTAAAGATGCAACAGCAGATTTAACAACTCCATTGGATGTAAGAAATAGTTGTGGAAAGAAATTTCAGCAACTTAGTGGAGAAGACGCTACATTTCTCGCTTTTTTGATTAGCGGTGGTGATGGTTGTATTTCTGTAACTGCAAACGTGATTCCAAATATTTGTTCAAAAATTTATGAATTGTGGAGGCTAAGAAAAATTGATGAGGCTATGAATCTTAATTTTAAAATATACGAATTAAATAATATTCTCTTTACTGAAACTAGCCCTGCACCAGTAAAATATGCTTTAAGTAGGATGAAAAAATGTAAAAATATTCTGAGGCTTCCGCTTGTGAGTGTTGAAAAAACCACAAAAAATAAAATAGACAAAGTCCTTAAAGGGCTGAGGTTAATAAAATAGTTTGTCAAAAAAAATAAAAATATTTCAAAATAGAAAAGCTCGATTTAATTACGAAACTATTCAAAAACTTGAAGCAGGCATAGTCCTTTTTGGAAATGAGATTAGGTCGATAAGAGATGGAAAGGTTGTTTTAGATAATTCCTATGCTGTATTTAAAAAAGGTGAGATTTGGGTTTTAAATCTTTACGTAGATTTGAAAGGTTATAAAAAAGGTTTTGAAACTTCAGATAACGTAAGACCAAAAAAACTTTTATTAAAAAAAAAACAGATAGAGAGAATTTCACAAAGTCTGAGAAGTAATAATTATACAATGGTCCCCCTTAACCTACATTTTAATAATAAAGGATTTTTAAAGATGGAATTATCAATTTCAAAAGGAAGAAAAAAAGCAGATTTAAGAGAATATAAAAAACAACAGGATTGGAAAAAAGAAAAACAGAGATTATGATTTTAATAGCTATTGGTTCTAATTTAAAATCTTCATTACACGGTATGCCAGAAAAAAATTGCTTAGAGGTTATTAAAATACTAAGAAAATATTTTTTTGTTGTTAATGTTTCAAACTTTTATAAAACAGAACCCATTCCAAAGTCTAATCAACCTTGGTATGTAAATGCTGCTATTGAGATAAAAACAAATTTGAAACCAAAAGATATTATTGATAAGTTATTATTCATAGAAAATCAGTTCGGTAGAATAAGAAAACAAAAAAATGAAGCCAGAGTGATAGATTTAGATCTTCTTTGTTATGGAAATTTAAAAATTAATAAACGTAATTTGATTATTCCCCACCCTAGGCTTCATATAAGGAAATTTGTGATAAAGCCAATTTGTGACATCAATCCGCTTTGGAGGCATCCTATTTTGAAGATTAAAGCAATAAATTTACTCAAAGGCCTTGCAAATCAAAAAATTTTCAATATAAACTCACATTATGGCTAGAGTAACAACTGAAGATTGCATTATATCTATTCCAAATAGATTCCAGCTGGTAATTTATTCTTGCAATAGGGCAAGAGAACTTCTTTCAGGAAATGAAGCTAACGTTGCTATTGACAACGATAAACAAACAGTAGTTGCTCTCAGAGAGATAGCGGATAAAAAATTAGACTTGACTGAAATTTGGGAAAATATTGTTTCTCATGCTCAGAAATATCAACCCGCTGAAGATGCTGATATTGATGATGAACAGGCAGTGCCATTGAATGAAAATGCATCTCAAGTGTCATTTGATAATTTTGAGAAAGAAAACGCATCTGAAAAAAAGAGAAAAAAAATCTACATGACTGAGACGGAAATTCAAAAATTAATTGATAAAAGAAAAACTGAAATTACCGACGCAGATGATTTAGTTGATGAAGGTTCTGAAGACAAAGAGCCTGAAAATAGTACTGAAAAGTAATTAGAATTAAAATTCTAGTTAGCTGATTTTAAAAAAATTTTTAATCCTTATTTAAATAATAAACACTATAATTTATTATAAATTGTGCTTAGACAAGTTGAATTAGTTGAAAAGGTAAAATCCTACGACCCTTTTGTTGAGGAGGAACTCTTAAATAAAGCTTATATCTATTCAATGAGAGCACATGGAAGCCAAAAAAGAGCCTCTGGAGATCCCTATTTTTCGCACCCGTTAGAAGTGGCAGGAATACTTGCTGATTACAAATTTGATTCTAAAACTATTATTACAGCTCTTTTACATGATGTAGTAGAGGATACTGAAAAAAATCTTAGAGATATTAAAAGAAACTTTGGAAATGAAATTTCTTACTTAGTTGATGGGGTTACTAAACTTTCGAAACTTGAAGGAAGAACGGATGAATTTAAGCAGGCAGAGAATTTTAGAAAATTACTATTAGCAACCTCAAAAGATATCAGAGTGTTGTTGGTAAAATTAGCAGACAGACTTCATAATATGAGAACTATTGAATTCATCAAAGACAGTGTTAAGAAAAAAAAGATTGCTTTAGAAACACTGGAAATTTTTGCACCTCTTGCAGAAAGGTTGGGCATGCAAGAAATAAGAGCCGAGCTAGATGATTTGAGTTTTAAAATAATTGAACCTGAGTTAAGGCGTTCTATAATTCAAAGACTTAAAGTTTTAAGACTTCAAGACGAAGAATTATTAGAAAAAACTATAAAAAAAATAGAAGAGCTTTTAATGAAAAATAAGGTAAAAGCAAAAATTTTCGGAAGAGAAAAGAAACCTTATTCAATTTGGAAAAAGATGAAAGTAAAATCTGTCAATTTTTCGCAATTGTCAGATATTATGGCATTCACAATATTAACTGAGAAACTAGAAAATTGCTATCAAGTACTTGGTCTCCTTCACCAAACATACAGGTATGTTCCTGGAAGGTTTAAAGATTACATTTCTACACCAAAAGCTAATGGATATCAGTCATTGCACACGACACTGATTGGTCCATTGAACCAAAGAATTGAAATACAGTTACGAACATTTAAAATGAATGATTTGGCTAATCTAGGAGTTGCCGCTCACTGGATTTATAAAGATAAAGTTGAGTTTAAAGATGGTAAGCAATTTAAAGGGATTAGTCAAATTTTAGATATTCTAGATCAATCTAGAGAACCTGAGGAATTTTTAGAACATACAAAACTTCAAATGTACAGTGATCAAGTTTTTGTTTTTACTCCAAATGGCGATTTAATTTCACTACCAAAAGGAGCAATGCCTTTAGACTTTGCTTTTGCTGTTCATTCTGATATAGGTTTAAGTTGCGAGGGTGTAAAAATTAACAATTCGATTAAACCATTATACACTAAATTAAAAAATGGTGATCAAGTTGAAATTATTACAGGTTCAGAGAATATTATCTCACCGAAATGGTTTGATCTATCTATAACAGGAAAAGCCCAAGCGTGTATAAAAAGATTTTTACATGCTAAAGAAGATGATGAATTAAAAAAACTTGGAAAAGAAATTTTAACTAATCAATTCAAAAATGAAAAAATAAGATTTTCTGAGAGAAATTTAAAAAATATTTTAGATTCATTTAAATTTAAAAATGTAGACGAACTTTTTTTAAAAATTGGTAGAGGCGAGCTACCACCATTTAAAATTATCCTCTCATTATTCCCTGAAAGAGAGGTTATAAAATCTAATAACAATATAGTTTTACTAAACCAAATAAAAGAAAAAAGAGAATCATCAATTTTACTAAAAGGATTAACACCAGGAATGAGTGTTCATTACGCGCATTGTTGTAACCCGATACCAGGTGATTCTGTTTTAGCTTATATTTCTAAAGGCAAAGGATTAATTATTCATATAGATACATGTAAGGAATTCAGTAAAATTAATGTTAATAATTCTAAAATTATAAACGTGAGATGGAAAGATTTTGTAAAAGGTAAAGATGAATTTGTAGCAAAAATAAATGTCGTTATAAAAAATGAAATTGGTTCTTTAGGTTCACTTTCGTCAATAATTGGAAAAAGTATGAGTAACATTAGAAATTTACATATAACTGAAAGGAATAGTGATTTTTTTAAAATTGAACTTGAAATTGATGTTATTGATTTGGAGCATTTAAGCAAAGTAATTGTTTCACTTAGAGCTTCAGATTTTATAGAAAATGTGACAAGAATTTAATCACAAAATTTCATGAAAAAATTGTTTAGAATTATAAAACTTCAGAAATATAAGATAACAAAGATTAAAGATTTTCCTGAGTCTGTCGCATTGGGAATGGCTTGGGGTGCTGCGGTCTCGTTTACGCCACTTTTGGGATTTCACTTAATATTTTGTTATCTGGGTACGTGGTTAATGAGAGGAAACCTGATAGCTGCAACTGTTGGGACAATAATTGGTAACCCATGGACTTTTCCTTTTATTTTTTACCTTGACTATAAAATTGGAACAACAATCTTTTTTAATAGTGTCGGTTATTATGAATTTAAAATTAGCTTTTTGGTCGAAAATTTTGAAGCTCTCTTTTACCCAACTCTTTTAGGGAGCTTTCCAATAGCTTTATTTGTATGGTTTGTAACTTATAATATTTGTAAAAACTTTTTAATTAAGAGAATAAATGAGAAAAATAAGATTAGGCGTTAACATAGATCATGTTGCAACATTAAGAAATGCAAGAAATGAAAACTTTCCTAATCTTCTTGATGTTTCAAAAATTCTTAAAGAAATTCAGGTAGATAGCATTACCGTCCATCTAAGAGAAGATAGAAGACACATAAGAGATAAAGATGTAATAGACCTTAAAGAAAAAAATTACTTACCATTAAATCTTGAGATGGCAGCTACAAAAGAAATGAAAGATTTATGCTTAAAAATTCTTCCTGAATCATGTTGTATTGTTCCTGAAAGAAGAGAAGAATTGACGACAGAAGGAGGGTTAGATGTAAAAAATCAAATGGATTATCTTGGGACTTTCCTTCCAGATCTTAAAAAAAAAATGAAAGTTTCACTTTTTGTCGATCCAGATTTTGATCAAATTCGTGCTTCAAAAGACTTAGGAGTTGCTGCTGTGGAACTACATACTGGTAAATATTCAAATCTTTTTAGAGAAAAAAAACAACACAATGAATTGGAAAGAATAAACAAGGCAGCGAAACTATGCAGGGATATTGGACTGGACTGTCATGCTGGACATGGACTTAACTTTGAAAACGTTAAAGATATTTCACAAATCGATGAAATCTTAGAATTAAATGTGGGACATTTCCTCGTCAGCCATTCATTGTATACTGGATTAAAAGATACAATTTTAAAGTTTATGAAAATTATCGATCATCCCAAATCAAAATAATAAATTGATATTGTTTGATTAGATGTCATTAAATGATAAATTTTAAAAAAATGAATGAAAGAAATAACAAAATAAAAAAAAATTTTTGGCAAATTTTCTATGCAATTCTTGCCGCTCTTGTGATTAGAAGTTTTCTTTACGAGCCTTTTAGTATTCCATCAGGTTCAATGTATCCAAATTTAAAAGTCGGTGATTATTTGTTTGTATCAAAGTTTTCTTATGGGTTTTCAAGAAACTCTTTGCCATTCAGTATTCCTTTAATACCTGGACGAATTTTTTATAATGAGCCTAAAAGAGGTGATATTGTTGTTTTTAAGACCCCAGAGGATAACAGAACTGACTATATTAAAAGACTAATTGGACTCCCCGGTGATAAAATAAGTATGCAATCAAACCAAATCTTCTTAAATGGAAACAAAATTCAAAGCGAGTTTATAAATAATGAAAATTACAAATCTTTTGATGTTCAAAAAATCAAGGAAACATTACCCAATCAAAAATCTTATTCAGTTTATGAGTTTGAGAAAACATTTTCAGTTTATAATACGAATAATTTTGACGAAATTATTGTTCCTGAGGATAGTTTTTTTGTTATAGGTGATAATAGAGATAATTCTCAAGATAGCAGGTATATTGGTCCTATTCCAAAAAAAAATTTAGTAGGCAGAGCTGAGATAGTATTTATTTCTTTTGATACTGAAATAGGTAGTTTTCTAAAATTCTGGACATGGTTTCCTGCACTAAGAAAAGATAGATTTTTAGTAAGCTTAAGACCAAAGACAGATTCATAGATAGTTTTTGATGACTAATATAAATAAATTAATGAAAATTATTGGATATAATTTTAGGAATAAGTCTTTAATTAAAACAGCGCTTACACATTCTAGTTTTTCAAAAGAAAATAAAATTAAAAATAATGAACGTTTGGAATTTCTGGGTGATAGAGTTCTTGGATTAATTATTTCAAGTGAGATTTTCAAAAAAAACCTATTTAGCACTGAGGGTGAGTTGGCAAAGCAACAATCTTTTTTAGTATGTAAAACCACACTAAAAAAGGTTGCTAATAATATTAATTTGCGAGAATTTGTAAATTGTACTCAAAGTTTAAAAAAAAATTCGCTGGATTCAGTAATTGCAAACACTTTAGAGGCTTTAATTGCTGCAATTTATCTGGATTCAAATCTTAATCAGGCATCAAAGATTGTGTTAAAATTGTGGAAAAGTTTTTTAGAAAATATTAATCTATCGTCTTTCGACCCCAAGTCTAAACTACAAGAATGGAGTTTAAAAAATAAAAAAAAGCTACCTACTTATGAAATAATGAATAGGTCAGGACCAGATCACAGTCCAACCTTTACAATAAAGGTGATATTAGATGAAAATTTATCAAGTTTTGCTAAAGGAAAGAGTAAACAAGATGCTGAGATAAAAGCAGCTAATAAACTACTAAAAAAAATTTGTGAATAAAAAATGTGGTAAAATATTATTATCAGGGTTTTCTAATGCAGGGAAATCGTCACTAATAAATTTTTTTTTAAAAAAAAAAGTTTCTATTGTTTCTCACAAAGTTCAAACAACGAATCAAAAAATAAGAGCAATTCTAAATTTAAAATCAAGTCAATTAATTTTTGTTGATACACCGGGAATTATAGCTGATAAACGGTTCTTTAATAAGAAAATGTCAAGATCGTTGTTAGAAGAGTTTGATTCATGTGATCTAAATCTTTTTATTTTAGATTCCTCGAAAGTAATCAACGAAAGCTTATTAAGAAAAATTAAAGAATTAGTGTCAAATTTTAAGGTTAATTTTTTGGTTTTAAATAAAATTGATTTAATACATAATGAAAAATTAGCCAAATTAATCAGTGAAATTAATAAAAAAATTAGCTTTTGTGAAACTTTTCCAATTTCTGTAAAAAAAAAAATAGGTATAGATATTTTACTTCAAAAAATTATTGAAAATATTCCAAAAAAACAATGGGTGTTTGAAGGAAATGATTTAATAAATAATGATTTAAAATTCCAACTATCAGAAATTACAAGAGAAAGAATTTTTAAGTTTACTAATAAAGAAGTTCCTTATTCTGCGAAAATTAAAACATCTTTTGAAACCTATAAAAATCTTGTGAAAGTAAGCCAAATCATTTTAGTAAAAAAAAATTCTCAAAAAGCAATACTCATTGGGAAAGCAGGACAAAAAATAAAGCATATCGGAACTGATACTAGACCAGAAATGGAAAAACTTTTTAAAAAAAAAGTTTTTCTTGATTTGAAAGTTTCATTTCAACCAAAAAAAACATGAAAATTAATGATTCAGGTTTTTTTTTAGGAAATAAAAAATATGGAGAGAATTCAATGATAGTTTATATTCTCTCTAAAAATAATGGGCTTATAAAAAGTTTTTCAAAATATTCAAAAAAGAAAAGATTAAGTTTGAGAGTTTTAGATGCAGTAAATTTTACTTGGCAATCAAAACAAAAAGACAGTTTAGGTTATATAAATTTTGACTTAAAGGCTTCTATTAAGCAAAATGACACTTTTATAAACTCTCTTATAAAGTCTTCAGCAAGTGAACTATGCATTAAATTCTTGCCTTTATGGCAACAAAATTTTGAAATTTACGACGATCTACTAAAATTAATTGATAGTTTAGATACAAAAATTGAATTAGTTATTTTTAATTATGTATGGTGGGAAATATTTTTTTTAAAAAATACTGGTTATGGAATTAATTTAGAGAAATGTTCTGTAAGTGGGTCAAAGGAAAATTTATACTATCTTTCTCCAAATTCTGGTAATTCTGTTATCTATTCAGTTGGCCATAAATATAGGAATAAACTATTTAAGCTTCCTAATTGTTTGAAAGAAAAAGCTGTATCAAATAATTTTGTTGATTATGTTGAGGCTCTGAAAATAACAACATACTTTCTAAGGAAAAGTTTTGATTATGATTTAAATAAATTTGTTTTTAGAACTCATTTAATAAATAAACTTAAAACTTTATAACGTTCTTATTTTTCCACTTTCCTTCAAAAAAAAATTCCACATTATCAAAATTAGCTTTATAGAACATCTTTTGTGAATTTTTTATCCAATATCCAAGATATAAAAAGGGCTTATTAATTATTTTTAGTTCATCAATTAATTTTAAAATTAAAAGTTTACCAAGACTCCTTTTACTTTTATGTGGATCAAAAAAACTGTAAACAGCTGAATAACCATCATTCAAAATATCAACTAATATCGATCCTAAAAGATTATCTGATGAATCAACTAAATCAAATATTTGATTTTTATTTTTCGACTCAAAAAAAAAGTTTTTAAATTCTTTTATGTTCATATCAATCATTTGACTTGATTCATGTCTTTCAAAACAATAATTTTTGAATAATTCATAGTGTCTTTGACTACAATTGTCGAAATTTTTTTTAAAACTTAGATCATTGTTAAGTTTAATAACTCTTAGGTTATTTTTTGAAAATTTAAAATCTTTAGTATTGATTCTAGAGGGAATACATGCATTACAGAGCTCACAAACAGGGATGTACATATGTTCATGACTTCTCCTAAAGCCATTTTTTGTTAACTCTGATATTAATAGTTCATTATTTTCATTTTTATTTAAATTTACATAAAGCCTTCTTTCAGTTTTACCTGCAAGATAGGAGCAAGGAAAACTTATAGATTTCTTAAACTCAATTTTCTTTTCATTAAATTCGTTCATTTCTATAAAAGCAGCAGTATTTGAATATCTGCAACGTTAGTATTTGTTCCTTTAATTATGACAAGTGAATTTATTTTTTTCAACACATCATACGAGTTATTTTTTTTAAGTTCTTCATTTAAATTAATATTGTTTTTTTTAATTTCATCAATGCTCTTCGTAAAAACTATTCCTCCTGCTGCGTTTGTTGGTCCATCCCTGCCATCAGTACCCGCAGAGAGTAAAAAAAATTCTTTTTTCGGGTTTTTTCTTTTCATTTCTTTTAAAAAATGCAAAGAGAACTCTTGGTTTCTTCCACCTTTTCCATTGCCTTTTACTTTAACAGTAGTTTCTCCTCCCGATAAGAGTATTAATGGCTTCTTACTTTCAATTGTTTTTATTTTCTCAACAAAATATTCAGAAAATTTTTTAACATTCATATCAATGTCGTAAAAAATTATTTTTGAATTAAGCTTTTTTTTTTTACAGTAACTATCAATATTTTTTAAACACAATCTATTACTTCCAATTAGCGTATTAGCTGTTTCTTTAAAAACTTTGTTATTCTTTTTGGGAGTTTCTAAATTTAAATCATTTAACCCTTTGGTAATAAAATTTTTAACTTTAATAGGTATTCTTTGCCATAGTTTGTATTTTTTAAGTATTGACAACACATCTGAAAAATGAGTTTCATCAAAGGTTGTCATACCACTTGAGATAGAACCTAAGTCATCCCCGATTACATCGGAAAGAATCAATCCGTGTACTTTGGCTGGATAACACATTTTTATTAGATTACCTCCTTTAACCTGAGATAAGTGTTTTCTTACTGAATTAATTTCTTTGATATTGGCACCAGAGCTTAGTAATAGTTTGTTTGTTAAAATTTTATCTTTTAAACTAATTTCATTTACAGGAAACGGAAGTAGGGCAGAGCCACCACCAGAAATAAGCATCAAAACAAGATCATCTTTATCGAGGTTTTTCAATGTATTTTTAATAAATTTTGCTGCCTTTAAACCATTAGTGTTTGGAATTGGATGTCCTGATGAAAAACATTTGAACCCTTTAACATCTTTAAAATTTTCTTTATTGACAACTACAACTCCTTTTTTGATTTTGATAGAGGTTTTAGAAAATATTGATTTTGCAGTAAGTGCCATGTCAACAGATGCTTTCCCAATACAAATTATAAATAAACTTTTGACTTTTTTATATATTTTAATTTTGTGATTTTCTTTGATAGTAATTTTATTTTTTTGAACAAAAAGGAATTTTTTCAGTATATTTTTTGGTTGAACTGATTCTACACCATAATTAAAAAGTTCTAATAGAAGATTAAAATTAGACTTTTTATTACTTAGTTCTATTGAGTTTATTCTATTAGACAATTCTGTCTCTAGGCTCTTCATCTTGAAAGAAGGCCTTAATATTTTCATATACCCTCATTCCCATTGCTTCTCTAGTCTCAGTAGTTGCACTACCAAGATGGGGTAATAGAAAGACATTTTTCAATTTTAATAAACCTTCATTTACTTTGGGTTCAGCTTCATATACATCAAGACCAGCTCCCATGATTAATTCTTCATTGAGTGCTTTGACTAAATCATCTTCAACAACAATATCTCCTCTGGCGGTATTGATAAGGTAGGAAGTTTTTTTCATCTTGGAAATTGTCTCATAATTGACTATTCCTTTAGTTTCTTTTGTTGAAGGACAATGAAGAGAAACAAAATCTGAGTTACTAAAAAGGTCATCAATATTTTCACATTTTTCGGCATTAAATTTTTTAATTGTCTCTTCGTCATTAAAGTAAGGATCATAAAAGATGATTTTCATTCTGAAACCGAAATGCGCTTTGTGAGCCATCGCCTGAGCGATACGACCCATTCCAAATAAACCAAGAGTTTTATCTGTAATTTTTGTACCCATCATGTGAGTAGGTCTCCATCCAACCCACTCTTTTTTTCTAACATGAAACTCCCCTTCAGATCCTCTTCTGGAGACACCGAGTAAAAGTAACATAGCAATATCTGCTGTGCAGTCGGTTAAGACTTCGGGAGTATTTGTTACAACTATATTATTGCTTTTTGCAGAATCGATATCAATATTATTGAATCCCACACCAAAATTTCCAATAATTTTAACTTGTCTGTCAGGTGTTGAAATTATTTTGTCTGTAATTGGATCAGTTACGGTGGGAAGCAGAGCATCGTAAGATTTCATTGCCTCTATCAATTCTGACTCAGAAAGTGGTTTATCATCAACATTTAATGTCGTATCAAATGTTGCGACTAAGCTTTCTTCAACTTTTTTAGGCCACTTCCTTGTTACTAATATTTTGAACTTTTGCATCATTTTCTAAGGCCTTTCTCCAATATTCAGAAGCAGCAGCAACACCGCTTCCAGGTTTTACATTAATACCTGAATCAATCATTGCCATTTCAGCACCATTAATAAAAGCTGAAGCTTGAAGTTCATTTAAATCACCCAGATGACCTATCCTAAAGACCTTTCCAGCAACCTCCGTAAGCCCAGCTCCAAGAGATAGGTGATATTTTTTAAAAGCTGTTGCGAGTACTTCTTTTGCGTCTTTGCCTTCAGGTACAACTATTGCTGACACAGTATCAGAATACCAGTATGGGTCTTTAGCACATAAATTTAATTCCCAACCCTCCAAAATGGCTTTTCTTACACCCTCTGCAATTCTATGGTGTCTTTGAAATACATTTTCGAGTCCTTCCTCAAATATCATATTACAAGATTCTTGCAAAGCCCTTAGCATTGGAATTTGTGGCGTGTATGGAAAATAACCATCTTTGTTAGTGGCTATTTGATCCTCCCAAGAATAATAACATCTTTTTAGTTCAGCTGTTTTATGAGCTTCAAGTGCTTTTTCACTTACACACATAATTGCCATACCAGAAGGTAACATAAATCCTTTTTGAGAACCTGAAATTGCGCAATCAACTTTCCATTCATCCATTCTAAAATCAATTGAGGCAATTGAACTTACACCGTCAACAAATAAAAGAGCAGGATGATTTGCCGCATCCATTGCTTTTCTGATATCTTCAACGTGAGAAGTTACACCAGTTGCAGTTTCGTTTTGTGTAACACAAACCACTTTAATTTTATGATCTGTATCTGCTTTTAGTGTCTTTTCAACTTCCTCTGGAGGTGTACCAGTTCCCCATTCTCTTTCAACCATCTGGGTATCCAGACCAAGTCTTTTAAACATATCCGCCCACAAATGACTAAATTGACCATATCTATAAATCAGAACTTTTTCATTTGGAGACATTGTATTAATGATTGCTGATTCCCATGCACCTGTTCCTGACCCTGGGAAGAGAAAGACTGTACCTTTTTCAGATTTAAAAACTTTTTTGACATCCTTGTACAATGGTATTGTTAGATTTGGGATCTCGGGGTTTCTTTGATCTTCTGATGAAATATGCATTGCATTTAAAATTCTTTCAGGGATATTAGTAGGTCCTGGAATTGCAATATGAAATCTTCCTGGGTGTGTTCGTGTCATTATTTTCTCCTAATTCTAAGTGGTATTAACTATTTTTTAAACTTATCAATTTCAAAAATCAAGTTCATTATGATTTTATTATTTTAACCATTCTGAAACCTCTTCAGCAAAATATGAAAAAATTATATCAGCCCCTGATCTTTTTATACCAATTAAACTCTCTAATACAGTATCCTTTAGGTTTATCATATTCTTTTCTGCTGCTATTTTGATCATAGAATATTCACCGCTAACCTGATAAGCAGCAATGGGAATAAGGCACTTTTCTCTGAGAATATTTACAATATCAAGGTAATAAATTGCTGGTTTTACCATAATAATATCAGCACCTTCATAAATGTCTTCTAGTGATTCTTTAATTGCTTCATTCTGATTTCTGAAGTCGATTTGATAGGTTTTTTTGTCAGTTTTGCCTAAATTTTTTAAATTACCTAATGCATCTCGAAAAGGAGAATAAAAACCTGAGGCAAATTTCGCGCTGTAAGACATTATGCAAGTGTTTATATTTTTAGATTTTTCTAATTCACTTCTTATAACTTTAATTCTTCCATCCATCATATCACTAGGTGAAACTACATCGCATCCATTGTTTGCTAATAATACAGACATTTTGGATAAAGTATCTATTGTAATATCATTATCAATTTCTCCTTTTCTATTGACAATACCATCGTGTCCTGTTGAAGTGTATGGATCAAGAGCAATATCACAAAAAACTAGTATTTCAGGTATTTTTTTTTTTATATTTCTTAGAGTTCTGCAAATTAAATTGTTTTCATTAAGTGCTTCAATTCCTTCTGGTGTTTTATTTTCTTCACTTATTTTTGGAAACAATGCTACTGCTTTAATTCCTTTTTCAATTAATTTCTCTAGTTGAAATAATATTTCATTTTCATCATACCTTAAAATGCCAGGCATATTTTTAACCTCTGAACTATCTTTAATTTCTTTTATGAAGTAGGGCATAACCAAATCATCTAATGATAACTTTACTTGTGAAACAACATCCCTAAGATTTGAAGAACTTCTAAGTCTTCTTCCTCTATGATAAGGAAACCCTCTAGAATTGAAATTGGACATCAAGAATTGTTGAGGGCCTGCTCTAAGTCCTCTAACAAATCGTCAATATGTTCTAGGCCTATCGACAACCTTATGTAGCCTGGTGTAACACCCGCAGATAATTTCTCATCTTCTGATAATTGAGAATGTGTTGTAGAGGATGGGTGAATGGCTAGAGATCTGGCATCACCAATATTTGCTACATGATAAAAAAGTTTAAGGCTATCGATAAATTTTTTACCAGCATCAACTCCGTCTTTTAATTCAAAGCCTACCAATGCTCCGTGTCCTTTTTGCATGTACTTGTTTGCCCTATCTAAATGATCACCACTCATTAGTTTAGGATAAATAACTTTATCGACTTTATCTTGTTTAGACAGGTAATCAGCAATTTCTGCTGCATTCTCACAGTGTCTTTGCATTCTTAATGGAAGAGTTTCAAGTCCTTGAATGAATGTGAAGGCATTGAAGGGACTCATTGAAGATCCAAGGTCTCTAAGTAAAATTACTCTTGCTCTTAAAATATATGCAATTGGACCTAACGGCTTAGCAGCCTCTGACCAAACTGCTCCATGGTAACTTGGGTCTGGAGTATTTAACATTTTAAACCTATCACCAGCTTTTTCCCAATCGAAATTACCTCCATCGATTAATAAACCTCCAATTGACAGCCCATGTCCCCCGATATATTTCGTTGTTGAGTAAACAACTATATTAGCACCATGATTTAGAGGTTTACAAATATACGGCGCTGCAGTGTTGTCCAGAATTAAAGGAACGTGATGTTTTTTTCCAATTTTTCCAACCTCTTCAATTGGAAAAACTTGAAGTTTTGGGTTTGGAAGTGTTTCCCCATAGATACATCTTGTTTTTTCATCAATAGCATTTTCAAATTGTTCGGGTTTTTTTGGGTCTACAAACCTACATTCGATACCCATTTCTTTCATTGTATTATTAAAAAGATTCCACGTTCCACCATACAGGTCTGTTGAACTGATAAAATTATCACCAGAGTGACAAATATTTTGAATTGAAAATGTAGATGCGGCTTGCCCAGAGCTAACAGCCATAGCAGCAACACCGCCCTCTAATTTTGCCATTCTTTCCTCAAGAACCGCACAGGTTGGGTTCATGATTCTTGTATAAATGTTTCCGAGTTCCTGTAATGAAAAAAGTTTTGATGCATGTTCAGTATTATCGAATTGATAAGATGTGGTTTGATAAATTGGAACGGCTACAGAAGTGGTAGTTTCATCTCTTCGATGACCGGTATGTAAAACTATTGTTTCTTCTTTCATTTATTTACTTGTTTATTAATAATAAAATAATCCTACTTTATACTAAACAGATAAAAATTAAATTCAAATGCAAAAAATTGAAAGAAAGCTTGAGAACATAAATTTTTCCAACAGAACTGGAATTAGAAATAAAGATTCTATCTTATTAAACGGTTCATCAATGGTAAATTTTTCAAGTAATGATTATCTTGGCCTTTCTAAAAATAAAAAACTAATTTCTTCGTCGTTAAAATGGACAAAACTTTATGGCACCAGCTTTTCGTCCTCGAGGTTAGTTTCAGGAAATTTTGATAAAATAAATTACCTTGAAGATTCAATCAGTAAAAACGTTAATTGTGAGAAAACATTAATTCTTGGTAGTGGGTTTCTTTTAAATTCTACCTTAATACCTGCTCTCACAGATAATAACGTTGGCCAAAGGAATGAAATACTTATCTTTTCAGATAGATATAATCATTCCAGTATTAATTTTGGAAGTTTTTTAACTAGACAAAAAATTATCAGATACAAACATTTAGATTTGAATCATCTTGAATTCCTTCTCAAAAAATCAAACAATAAAATTCCTAAAATTATAATTACGGAAACTCTTTTTAGTATGGATGGAGACATAGTCGATATTGAGGGTGTAAGATTTTTAGCAAAAAAATTTAATTCTTTCCTTTATATTGACGAGGCCCATTCAATGGGTGTTTTGGGAAAAAATGGTTTTGGAATAGCCTCTAATCTTTATAATGAAAATGAAGTAATAATTGGAACCTTCGGTAAAAGTTTTGGGAGCTACGGAGGATTTGTCTCATCCTCAAAAAAAATTTATGACAAAATAATTAGTACATGCAGTGGCTTAATTTATTCATCTGCGTTACCACCTGGAAATTATGCAGCAATATCTGAAGCAATAAAAATAATTCCAACACTTAAAAGATCTAGAAAAAAACTTCTGGAAAACTCTAGGTTTCTGATAAAAGAATTAAATAAAATCAACATTAATACTGGTTCCTCAAATTCACAAATAATTCCTATAATATTGGGTGATGAAACAAAATGTTTTGAATTACAATCCTTTTTGAGAAAAAATGGTTTTTTTGTAAAAGTTATTCGCTCACCCACAGTACCTAAAGGTAGCGAAAGAATAAGGATCTCATTGACGGCAACTATGAGCAAAAAAATAATCAATAATTTTTTAAATTTAATAAAAAAGTTTCAAGAAATATGAGCTTTCATCTTTTTTTCATAAACGGTTGGGGCTTTGAGAGTAACTTTTGGAAACCTACCTGTGATTTACTTAATTTAAAAGATATCGTTAGTTCCGTAGAAATTTTAGATAAAAACTCACTTAACAAGAAAGTTCCAAAAAAAATTCCCATAAACACAATATTTATAACGCATTCTATGGGTCTTAACTTTTTTTTAGAAATGAAGGTAGATTGTTTGGCTTTAATAAATTTTTTTTCAGCTCCTAATTTTTTGGGCTTTCAGAAGGATTTTGAAAAGTCCAAAAAATCTTTTGATTTAATGTTAAATAAATTTGAAGAAGAACCTGACAAAGTTTTAAGAAAATTTTTTTATAATTGTGGTCTTCATGATAATTATTTTCCTGAAAATAAAATAGATTATAAGAAACTTAAAAATCAATTAATTAAATTAAAAAATGATGATTTAGTAAATAAATTTAAAAGTTTGAATTTTAAAGTTTTATCTTTTTTATCCAAAAATGATAAAATATTTCAACCATCTTTAGAAAAGTTTAATTTATTAGTTTCAAAAAAACATACCATTAAATTTATTACCGGGGCTAATCATGCTTATCCACTCAACCAACCAAAACTAACTGCTAAGCTAATATATGATTTTATTCGATCACTTTCATGAAAACAAAACAAAACATTAAACAATCTTTTGATAAAGGCGCTAAAAGTTATGAAAGTAATTGCGACATCCAAAGGTTAATTTGTCATCAATTAGTAAATTTCTTTTTAGAGAGAAAAGAAAAAATTACATTATCTGAAGGTATTAAAGGATTGGATTTGGGAGCAGGTAGTGGTATTTTATCAATTGAACTCTTAAGGTTTATTAAATTTGAAAAACTTCACCTGATTGATTTTTCTGATAAAATGTTAGAGCTTGCAAAAAAAAAAATAAAGCAAAACTTTGTTACATACGAGGTGACGGACTTTGAGAATTTGAATGAAATTGAAGAATTTAATTTTATTTTTTCTAATATGTCATTTCATTGGTCAAAGAACTTTAATAAATTTTTAAAAAAGCTTCTTGAAAAAATCTCAAACAACACCCTTTTATTTTTTTCAATACCTAATTCAATTTACTTTGAAAAAAAAGAATCTTTTTCTAATTTGAATAATTTAATGAATAAACTTCCTGATATTAAAAATTTATTAAATGAATTAGATAAGACTAAATATTTTTTAGAATCTAAAAATATCACTTTCAAAGAAAATTTTAATAATCTTTTTAGTTTTTTTTATAAACTTAGAAGCATTGGTGCGAATGTGAATACTGAAAATAAAAAAAAAAGTCTGATAAGATTCAGAAAACAAAAAACTAATCTTTCAGTTTTTTATAATATAAACTTTGTTTTAATTAAAAAATTATAAGTATAGTGCCCAGAACCTACTTTATTTCAGGAACTGATACTAATGTTGGAAAAACGATTGTTTCAGCGGTATTAGCAACAAAACTTGAAGCCCATTATTTTAAACCGATACAATGTGGCTTAAACAAAATGAACTTAAAAGACTCAGAAGTTGTTAAATCTTTATCTAATAAGGCAAAAATTTTGAATGAATTATATTTTTTAAAAAAACCATTGAGTCCTTTTGTAGCTGCTAAGCAAGAAAAAAAAAAAATTGATGTTAATAAAATTTTACAATTTGTAAAAAACTTAAAAACAAAAAAACTTGTAATTGAAGGCGCTGGTGGATTAAATGTTCCTATTAATTCAAATTATTTAATGAGTGATTTATGTCAAAAATTAAATACTCCTTTGATATTAGTAAGCAGAACAAAGTTAGGTACCATAAATCATACTCTTATGTCCTTGGAAGTTATAAAAAAAAAAAAAATAAAACTGTTGGGAATCATTTTTTTTGGAAAAAAAGAGTTAGAAACGTTGGATACAATAAAGTTCTTTGGAAAAAAAATCTTGAAAAAAAATATAAAAATACTGGGTAGATTACCGATAGCGAAAGAATTGTCTAAAAATACTATTCAAGCTTTTACTAAAAAAATTGAAATCTAATATGAAAAAAAAAATTAAATCCGATGATAAAAAATATATTTGGCACCCTTTTACAAAGCTTTCAAATGACTATGACCCATTGGTAATTTCATCAGCTAAAGACGATAAGCTTGTGGATATAGATGGAAAAGAGTATTTCGATTTAATTTCATCTTGGTGGGTTAACATTCATGGTCATGGTAAAAAAGAAATTATTAAGGCTATTGATGAGCAGTTGCAAAAATTTGAACATGTTTTATTTACTGATTTTACCCATAAGCCAGCAGTTGATCTTGCAAAAGAGTTAGTTTCAATCTTACCTAAAAATCTTTCAAGAGTGTTTTTCTCTGATAATGGTTCAACCGCGGTAGAAATAGCAATGAAAATAGCTATTCAGTATTGGTCAAATATCGGAGAAAAAAAAAATAAATTTGTCTCTATAATTGGTGGATATCATGGAGATACTTTCGGGGCTATGTCTGTAGGTTATAGTTCAGGGTTTTATAAGCCTTTTGAAGACGTCATTCAAAAACAATTTTTTATTTCTTTTCCTGAATACTGGAGTGGAAAAAATGATATTGAAAGAGCTGAAAAAATTGCATTAGAAGAAACAGAAAAAATTATAGACAAAAATGGTAAAAGAATCGCTGCAGTTATTATGGAACCAATTATTCAAGGAGCGTCAGGAATGAAAATTTGTAGGACTGAATTTCTTGATAAAGTTTTAAAGAAATTTAAAGATTCTGGGATTATAATTATTTTTGATGAAGTAATGACTGGATTTGGAAGGACTGGAAAAATGTTTGCAGCGGATTATTTAAAAATAAAACCAGATATAATTTGTTTGGCTAAATCTTTAACAGGAGGATACCTTCCTCTCGCAGCAACGGTATTTGACAAAAAAATTCATGATAACTTTTTTGGTGGCGATATTTCAAAAGCTTTCTTACACGGTCACTCTTATACTGCTAACCCAGTTGCTTGTGCATCAGCATTGGCCTCTTTAGATTTATTTAAAAAAGAAAATACCCTTAAAAAGATTAAAAAAATTAGTTTGATTCATAAGGAATGTTTAGAAAAAATTTCAAAAAAAACCAGTGTATCAAAAGTAAGAACAATTGGAAGCATAGCCGCCTTTGATTATAATAAAATTGATACAAAATATGGGTCCAAAGAAAGTGACATTTTAAAAAAAAAGTTTTTAGAAAATGGTTTGTTGTTAAGGCCTCTTGGCAATACGATTTACATTATGCCACCATATTGCATTGAAGAAAATTCACTTTACAACTGTTACCAAAAAATTATTGAGATATTAGGTTGAAAAATTAAAATAAACTCTAAAAATAAAATTTTATGACAGAACAATCAATTGATGCAAAAATAGATTTAATACTTGGGCCTGTTTCTGATTTGATTACTAATTTTGTTTTTAGTAGTTTCAACTTTTTTGGTGAGAATGTCCCATTTATTGTGTGTTGGTTGTTGTTTGCAAGTCTGTTTTTCACAATCTACTTTAAATTTCTTAATATTAGATATTTCAAGAGAGCAATAAGTGTTGCAATTGGAAAATATGATAATGAGAGTCATCCTGGAGAGATTACTCATTTTCAGTCATTCACTGCAGCTATGTCAGGTACCATAGGTTTAGGTAACATTGCTGGTGTTGCAGTTGCGATATCCATTGGAGGTCCAGGTGCGATGATTTGGATGATCATTACTGCTTTTTTTGGAATGACCCTTAAATTTGTTGAGGTTAGCCTAGGTCATAAATATAGAGTTATTCACAGTGATGGGACAGTTTCAGGTGGAGCAATTAGGTATTTATCTGATGGATTAGGTAATTGTGGGTTACCTAAACTTGGAAAATTTCTTGCTATTTTTTTTGCAATTTGTTGCATTGGAGGTTCTTTTGGAGGTGGTAATATGTTTCAGGCTAACCAGGCTTTTCAGCAAATAGTAGAGGCATCTGGAGGTTTAAATAGTCCTCTGTACAACAAGGGTTGGCTTGGGGGAAGTGTTTTTGCAGTTATTGTTGGTTTAATAATTTTTGGTGGAATCAAGTCTATTGGTAAAGTTACTGAAAAATTAGTTCCGCTTATGGCTTTAGTTTATGTATCCTCTTGTATCTTGATTATTGGAAATAATTTTTCTTCATTACCTGAAACATTTAAATTGATTTTTGTTGGTGCTTTTAGTCTTGAGGCGACAACCGGGGGTGTGATTGGTTCGATGATTGCAGGAATAAAAAGGGCAGTTTTTTCAAATGAATCTGGTATTGGTTCAGCCCCAATTGCTTATGCTCCAGCTAAAAGCGATAATCACTTAAATACTGGTTTCATGTCTCTTTTATCACCTTTTATAGACACAATTTTAGTTTGTTCCATGACTGCTTTAGTAATTATTATAACAGGTGTATATAATAATGCAGATGGAATTCAAGGTGTTGAGTTGACATCACAGGCGTTTGAGTCAGTATTTTCATGGTTTCCAATTCTACTAGCTGTTGCAATCACTCTATTTGCAATCTCAACTCTCATTACATGGTCATATTACGGGTTAAGATGTTGGACATATCTTTTTGGTATTAGTAAGATAAGTGATTATTCATTTAAACTAATATTTTTAAGTTTTACTATTATCGGAACATCAATGAATTTAGGAAGTGTAATTAATTTTTCTGATTCCATGATTTTTGCAATGTCAGTCCCAAATATAATAGGACTTTATTTCTTATCCTCAGAGTTAAAAAAAGATTTAAAAATATTTGGAGAACAGAGTGATTAAAATATTAATAGCAAGCGACCACGCTGGCTTTTTTTTAAAAAATAAATTAATTAACTATTTTAAAAAAAAATTTGAATTCATTGATTTTGGTACACATTCAGAAGAATCAGTAGACTACCCTGATTTTGCTCACAAACTAGCAAATGAGATATCAACAGAAAATCAATCAGGTGTGCTTATTTGTGGAAGTGGTGTGGGAATGTCAATGGTTGCAAATAGATACAAAAACGTCAGAGCAGCTCTATGTTTTAATGAAAATATGGCAAAGTTGTCTAGACAGCATAATGATGCTAATATTTTAGTTTTAGGTTCGAGGTTGATTTCTTCCGAAGAAGCTATTAAATGTTTTAATATGTTTTTTAGTTCAGAATTTGAAGGCGGACGACATCAGGCTAGACTTGAAAAGTTTAATCATGTAGAATCAATCAAATAGGAGATATTATGACACCACAAGTTTTTTTCGAGAGCAGTTTAACGCAAACAGATCCAATGGTTCTAGATGCTATCAAAAATGAATATCACAGACAAAACGACCAAATAGAGCTTATTGCCTCAGAGAACATTGTTTCCAAAGCGGTTTTAGAAGCACAAGGCACGATACTTACAAATAAATATGCTGAAGGATACTCTGGTAAAAGATATTATGGAGGGTGTGAGCACGTTGATGTTGTTGAAGACATATGTATCGATAGAATAAAAAAATTATTCAATGCAGATTTCGCTAATGTTCAAGTTCACTCTGGTTCACAGGCTAATCAGGCTGTTTTCCTTGCTCTTTTAAAGCCTGGCGACACAATTATGGGAATGTCTCTTGCCGCAGGTGGTCATCTAACTCATGGAGCTCCCCCAAACGAATCAGGAAAATGGTTTAATGCAGTTCAATATGGTGTTAATAAAGATACAACACTAATTGATTTTGATGAGGTTGAGAGTCTAGCCCTGGAACATAAGCCCAAATTAATTATTGCTGGCGGTTCTTCATACCCTAGAATCATTGACTTTAAAAAATTCAAAGAAATTGCTGACAAAGTCGGTGCCCTTTTTCTTGTGGATATGGCTCACTTTGCTGGCCTAGTTGCTACAGGTGTTTACCCTAACCCTCTTGAATTTGCAGACGTTGTTACATCTACTACTCATAAAACACTCAGGGGTCCTAGAGGAGGAATAGTATTAACTAACAATCCTGATCATGCAAAAAAAATCAATTCCGCGGTTTTTCCAGGTCTTCAGGGAGGTCCACTTATGCATGTTATCTGTGCAAAAGCAGTTGCATTTGGTGAAGCTCTTAAACCTGAATTTAAGAATTATATTGACTCAGTAGTAAGAAATTCCAAAGTTCTTTCCGATGTTATGTTAGAAAGAGGCCTTGCAGTTGTATCTGGTGGAACGGATACCCATTTGGTGCTTGTTGATTTGAGACCAAAAAAACTTACAGGAAAGGCTGCTGAAAGGTCACTTGAAAATGCTGGTATTACCTGCAATAAAAATGGGGTACCATTCGATCCTGAAAGTCCTTTTGTAACTTCTGGAATTAGGCTTGGGTCACCTGCTGGTACTAGCAGAGGGTTTGGAGAAAATGAATTCAGAGAAATTGGAAACCTCATTGGTGATGTACTTGACGGTCTCTCACAGAACCCTGATGACAATTCAAAAGTTGAATCTGAAGTAAAATTAAAAGTTAAGGCTTTATGCGACAAATTCCCAATTTATAGCCAAGCTATCTAAGGGATAATATATGCGTTGTCCTTTCTGCGGCCATGACGAAACACAAGTAAAGGATTCGCGGCCTTCAGATGATAACAATTCTATAAGGAGAAGAAGACAATGCCCAGCATGTGCTGCAAGATTCACTACATTTGAAAGAGTTCAACTTAGAGACTTAATGGTGATAAAAAAGGATGAATCAAGAGTTACTTTTGATAGAGAGAAACTTGTTAGATCTATAGGAATCTCCTGTAGAAAAAGACCAGTAGAAGTACAACAGATAGACTTAATAGCTAACAGCATACAAAAAAGGCTTGAAAGTTCGGGTGAAACAGAAATTCCATCCAAGTTAATAGGTGAACTAGTAATGGATGCATTGAAGGAATTAGATAGGGTAGCGTATCTTAGATTTGCATCCGTTTACAGAGACTTTCAAGAAACTGATGACTTTAGAAAATTCATTGATAAAAATTTGAATCTTAAAAGTGAATAACACATAAGTGTACTTTGATTTAAACTATATAAAAATAGCTTCTTCTGTTTTAAAACAAATTGTGGGAAAAACATTTCCAAACCCACCTGTTGTTGCAATTTTAGTTGAATCAGACAAGCTTTTTAAAGTTAACAAAATTGTTTCCTTAGGAATAACTAGCTTTTCTGGAAGACCTCATGCTGAGTATAATGCGATTCATAACTTTAATTTTAAAAAAAGCAAAAAATACACACTTTACTCAACCCTTGAACCATGTTGTCATGAAGGAAGAGGACCATCTTGTGTTTCAAAAATTATTAATTCAAAATTTATAGATAGGGTTGTTTTTGCTAAAATTGATCCTGATACTAGAGTAAATGGGAAAGGGGAAAAAAAACTTATAGAAAATAATATAGATGTTAGCAGCGGATATTTATTAGAGGAAATTGATGAAATTTATAAAGGGTATTTTTTAAATAGAAAAGTCAAAAGACCCAGAGTTTTTCTAAAACTTGCAACATCTTTAGATGGGTATATTGCAAGAAAAAATAAAAAAACAAAAATAACTAACGAACAATCTGATTCATTTAGCCATCTTCTCAGATCTAAAATGGACGCTATACTTGTTGGATCAAATACAGTCAAGATAGATAACTGCTTATTAACTTCTAGAATTAATGGACTTGAAAAGTTTTCTCCTTTAAGAGTGATTCTTAGTAGAAAACTTGATTTAGATACCAGTTTAAAAATTTTCAAAAATTGTAAACAATATAAAACATTAATTTTTACTCAACAAAAAAGTATAGAAAAGAGAAAAAAGTTTTTAAAATTAAATGTTGAAATAGTTAGTTTAGTTGAAAAAAATTATAACTTAGGAAATATTCTAAAAAAACTTGCATCTTTGGGAGTTTGTAATTTATTAGTTGAAGGGGGGGCAAAAATTTTCTCTCTATTTCTTAAGGAAAGAAAGTTTGATGATATTTTTATTTTAAGAAACAATTTTTTTATTGGTGGAAAAGGTTTTAATGCAACGGAATTTGAGTTAGACGATTTATCAAAAATCAAGCTTTTGAAAAAAGATGTAAAAAGATTTGGAAATGATACATTAGAAATTTTAACCAGAAAGTAAATTCAAGAATGTTTTCAGGAATAATAGAAGATATTGGTCAAGTAAAATATATAAGTGAAGATAGAGAGGTGATTGCAATAGAGACTTCTTTTACTGATATAAAAATGGGTGAATCAATTAGTTGTTCTGGTGTGTGCTTAACAGTTTCTAAGATTCAAAAACCAGTTTTTTTCTCAGACTTGTCGCCTGAAACTTTAAAAAAAACAACATTATCAAAACTAAAAGTCGGTGATTATATTAATTTAGAGAAATCATTGAAAATGGGACAAGAAATAAGTGGACATATGGTTTTTGGTCACGTTGATGGATTTAGTAAAATAAATAGTATAAAAAAATTAAAAGATTCTTGGTTGTTTGAATTCGAGGTTGATGAAAATATAATGAAATTTCTATCTGACAAATGTTCCATTGCTATTGATGGAATTTCGTTAACTGTAAATGATGTACTAAATAAATCTTTTAAAGTGGCAATAATTCCTCACACCTGGGAAAATACCTCACTAAAATTTAATAAGGTTGGAGATTTGGTGAATACAGAAATAGATATGTTGGCCAGATATGTATTTAAGGCTTTAAAAAAATGAAGAGTTTTCTTTCACCAATAGAGGAAATTGTAACAGACTTATCTCAAGGTAAGATGGTAGTAATTGTTGATGATGAAAAAAGAGAAAATGAAGGAGATTTAATATTTTGTGCATCATCCGTTTCTGCAGAAAAGATCAATTTTATGGCAAAATTTGCTAGAGGTTTAATTTGTTTAGCATTAGATAAAAAAAGATTTAAAAAAATGAAACTTAAACTTATGACCGATAGCAATAAAAGTAGACATAGGACAGCATTTACAGTTTCAATTGAAGCTAAAAAAGGCGTTACTACAGGTATCAGTGCTCAGGACAGATCTCAAACCATAAAAGTTGCAGTTTCATCTCATTCAAAACCTAGTGATTTGGTAAGCCCTGGACATATTTTTCCTCTGTTAGCTAACGACGGCGGAGTTTTAGTAAGAGCTGGTCATACAGAAGCAGCAGTAGATTTAGCTAGGATGGCCACAAATCAAAAGTCACCTTATGGGGTTATATGTGAAATTATGAATGATGATGGAACTATGGCAAGACTTAAAGATTTAGTGAAGTTTTGTAAAAAACATAAATTGAAAATGTCATCTATTAAAGACCTTATTGAATATAAAGTTAAAAAAGAAAAGTTAGTAAAATGCGTTAGAACTGAAAATTCAAAAATTAAGTATCTTAAAGATTTTAAGACTTTTATTTACAAAAATATACTTGATGGTACAGAACATTTAGCATTGGTTAAGGGTAAAGTTTCATCAACAAAAAATATTTTAGTTCGTATGCACAGTTTAAACATATACTCAGATTTATTGGATCCTAAAAATGAAATTTTATCAAAGTCAATTGATATAATCTCAAAAGAAGAAAATGGTATAATTGTTATTATAAGAAACCCAAAAAAGGAGCTTATAGATAAAGACTTTCATGTTAAACGAAAGAGTATACTTAAAGAATATGGAATTGGAGCTCAGATTTTAACTGATTTAGGAGCAAAAAAAATTACTTTATTAACAACTTCTACAAAAAAAATAATTGGAGTAGACGGTTTTGGTTTAGATATTAATGGAAAAAAAAAACTTTTATAAAAAAATATTGATTATATCCTCAAATTTTTATGATGAAATTTCACAAAACCTTCAAGAGGGTGTGATAAATGTTTTGAAAAATGAAAATATTGATTATGAATTAAAAAGCATAAATGGTTCATTAGAAATTCCATTCTTATTAGAAAGATACAAAAAACAATATTTAGGTTATATAATTGTTGGTTGTGTTATTAAAGGTGAAACTGACCATTATGAAATAGTTAAAAACATCACATACTCCCAAATTTATAAAGTTGCTTACGAAAATATTTTGCCACTATCATCTGCTTTATTAACTGTTGAAAATTATTCTCAAGCATTGGAAAGATCTGATATAAAAAAAAAGGATTTAGGAGGATTAGCAGCTAAAACATGTTTGAATTTAATAAAAAAGATAAATGAATAAAAAAGTTTCACCAAAAACTTTCTCTAGATATGTTGCAATACAAGCTCTTTATAATTCAAATTTTCAAAATGATTATGAAATAATTAAAAATGATTTTTTAGATACCAATGAATTCAAATTACAGTTTGATTTTAAAATGAATTTGCACAGATATAAATTAAACAAAAATTTTTTAAAAACTTTATTGGTAACCTTTAATCAAGAAAAAAATAAAGTTGATGGTTTAATTGAGTCTAATCTTCAAAAAAACTGGAATTTAAAGAGAATCCCCGTAGTCTTACTTTCAATTCTAAGAGTGGCAGTCACAGAAATGATTGTTTCAAAAAACACTTCAATTGGAATAATTGCAAGTGAGTATATAATGTTTACCGAAAGTTTCTTTACTGATAATGAGTACTTATTTACTAATGCTATTTTAGAAAAAATTTTTATAAACCTTAAAAAGAAAAATAATTTAAATGAATGAAGAACAAGAAATCATCCAAAAATACTTTTTACCAATAGCTGATAATCCTGAATCGCTTATGTTATCAAATGATGCTGCTTTTATTAACAAACAAGAAAATATGGTTATATCTTCAGACATGATGATTGAAGATGTTCATTTTGATAAATTAGATGATCCTTTTTGTCTTGCACAAAAGTTATTGAGAGTAAATCTCTCTGATATTGCTGCAATGGGTGCCCAACCCTATGGTTATATTCTAAACTTATCAATACCTAAGCTTAATCATGAATTGTGGTTAAAGAGATTTTGTAAAGGTTTAGCAAAAGATTCCGAAAAATTCAATTTGAAATTATTTGGTGGAGATTTAGGTAGTTCAAAAAATATTTTTATGTCAGTAACTATTTTAGGCTTAGTATCAAAAAAATTTCATAAAAACATGATAGCTCATGAGGGTTCAGAAATTTTTGTTTCTGATACTTTAGGTGATGCTGGCATTGGGCTACAAATAAAAAAAGGTAAATTTTCTAAACTTAAAAAATCTGAAAAATTTTTTTTTCTTAGTAAATTTAATACACCATTACCTCAGATAAAGCTTGGCAAATCACTTATAGGTATTGCTGATTTTTGTAAAGATATTTCAGATGGATTTTTAAAGGAAATTAAATTTATTTCTAAAATCTCAAATCTTCAGGCTAATATCTTCTTGTCTGAAATTCCTTTGTCACGTCAACTGAAAAATTTATATAACAATGTAGGAAATAAAAAAAAAATTTGGGAGCTTATTCTCTGTTCAGGTGAGGATTATCAATTATTTTTTTCTGTAAACCCTAAAAAAAAAAATCTATTAAAAAAAAAAAGAATTAAGAATATTAAACGTGTAGGATACTTTCAAAAAGGTAGTGGTTTGGTAATTTATGATCAAAATAAAAAGATTATAAAATTTAATAATGATGGTTTCAGTCATTTTTAAATTTTGCTGTTGAAGATGAAATATTTTGTGCTATAAACATTGACTTAGGCATGTCAGTAGAATTTTTTATCGTATTTATTTGTTCAATTCTGTCTCTACTTTATGGTGGTTTCACGATTAAAAAGATACTAGAAGAACCTCAGGGTTCTGATAGAATGAAAGAAATTGCATCTGCCATTCAAGAAGGAGCTCAAGCATATCTTAATAGACAGTATTTAACAATCTCTGTTGTCGGAATTTTAATAGCATTAATTCTCTTTTATTTAATGGAAAACCCATTCGTATCTTGTGGGTTTGTAATTGGAGCCTTTTTATCTGGTCTTGCAGGTTACATTGGAATGTTTGTTTCTGTAAGAGCAAACGTAAGGACAACAGAGGCTGCCACAGAGAGCCTTGAAAAAGCTTTAGATATTTCTTTTAAATCTGGTGCAATAACAGGGTTTTTAGTTGTTGGACTGGGCCTCTTAGGTCTTGTAAGTTACTATTTTTTTCTTGAATATTTTACTACCCTTGAAGGCAGGAAGATAATTGAGGGCATGGTGGCGTTAAGTTTTGGAGCTTCACTAATTTCAATATTTGCTAGACTCGGAGGAGGAATCTTCACTAAAGGAGCAGATGTAGGTGCTGATCTAGTTGGAAAAATTGAAGCTGGAATTCCTGAAGATGATCCTAGAAACCCTGCTGTAATTGCTGATAATGTTGGTGATAATGTTGGTGATTGTGCAGGTATGGCAGCTGATTTATTTGAGACATATGCCGTTACTATCGTGGGAACAATGGTTCTAGGATTAATTCTGTTTCAAGGTTCGGATCAGCAAATTTTCATGATGTATCCTTTATTAATCGCTGGGGTGTGTATAATTTCTTCATTAGTTGGTGCTTATTATGTAAAATTGGGAGAATCTCAGAGTATAATGGGAGCCCTTTATAAAGGTTTAATAATTACCGCTTTAGCCTCTGTAATTTTAATATACATAGGTACTGAGTATCTTATTGGTATGGATAAAGTAATTGTAAATAGTGATCTTTTCATCGAATCCTTTTCTGGGATTGACTTATTCTACTGTTCATTAGTTGGTTTAACTGTTACAGGCCTAATTGTATGGATTACAGAATATTACACGAGTACAGAATTTTCTCCAGTTAAGTCTGTTGCTAATTCATCTCAATCGGGGCATGCTACAAATATTATTCAGGGCCTGGCAGTTTCAATGCAATCAACAGCTCTACCAACCATTGTTATCATTTTAGGTATAATATTCTCATATAAGTTTTCCGGTCTTTATGGTATCTCAATTGCTGCCACAACCATGCTTGCCTTAGCAGGAATGATTGTTGCTTTAGACGCATATGGACCGGTTACCGATAATGCGGGTGGAATAGCAGAAATGTCTAATCTTCCTGAAACTGTAAGAAAGACAACGGACGCACTTGATGCAGTAGGTAATACTACTAAAGCAGTTACCAAAGGTTACGCTATTGGATCAGCTGGTTTAGCTTCCTTGGTTCTTTTTGGAGCATATACCCAAGATCTAAAATATTATTTCCCAAATCTTGATGTTAAATTTTCTCTAGATGACCCATATGTTGTAGTGGGTTTGTTAATAGGAGGAATGTTGCCTTATTTATTTGGTTCAATGGGGATGACTGCCGTTGGAACAACTGCAACTAAGATTGTGAATGAAGTTAGAAGGCAGTTTGCTGAAAACAAAGGTATAATGACAGGTAGATCAAAACCAGAATATGGTAAAGCAGTTGATATTTTAACTAAAGGTGCTATTTACGCAATGATAATTCCTTCTCTTCTCCCTGTCTTAGCTCCTTTTATTACGTACTATTTAATTTTATTTATATCAGGTAATCCTTCTGCTGCGTTTACCTCTTTAGGTGCAATGCTTCTCGGTACAATTGTTACAGGATTATTCGTTGCTATTTCTATGACCTCTGGAGGTGGAGCATGGGATAATGCCAAAAAATACATTGAAGACGGTAATTATGGTGGTAAAAACTCAGAGGCTCACAAAGCGGCTGTAACTGGTGATACAGTTGGAGATCCTTACAAGGATACTGCAGGGCCAGCCATTAACCCAATGATCAAGATTGTAAACATTGTTTCAATTCTTCTTTTGTCAATGTTGTCCTAAATATTAGTTGTCTGCTTTTCCACTTCCAATAATAGTTCCTCTTCCCACACTTCCGACACCAATATTACCAAAAATTTGTTGAAGAAAAGTTAATTTTTTTCCAGAGTGCTTTGTCTCTAAAGAAGACATTGAAACATCAATGCTTTCATCCTCGTCATAAAGGAAAAGTTTTTTTAATTTATTATTTTTATCAAAATTAATCTCTAAAATAAACTGGGTATCTAGCTTAGGGTCTAAGAATGCTAATTTTGAATTTACCGTTCCAACGTAATAAAATGAGTTGTCACCTAGTACTCCTCTAAATGTCGGTTCTCCTAAAATTTGTGTTGTTGATTTCTTACTGTCAATACCAACTTTTAAAATGGAAACTAATTGAGCATCAGGGAGGTTTCCGTGAACTAATTTTTGACTTACACATGAATTTAATGAAAATAACATTAAAAGAGTAAATAAAAAATTGTATACTAGCTTTAAAAACATGAATAATTTCCTACTCTCTGTTTATAATAAAATTATAGAACAATCAAAAAAAAATTTTTTTTTTAATGATTTATTGATACCTGATGATTTTAATTTTAGACTAGAAATTTTTCAACTTAATCTAATCTTTATACTTTGGTACATCAAAAATTCAAATTTAAAAAAAAAATATATAGAGTCAATTATCAGTTTTTTTATTAAAGATTTAGAATCTCTATTGAGAGAGGCTGGAGAATCAGATGCCAGCGTTCCAAGAAAAATAAGAAAGTTGGTTGAAAATTTTTATGGAAGACTAAACTCATATTCTCTTGAATTTGATACATTATTAGATGGAGATTTAAAAAAAATAGAAAAATGTTTAAAAAAAAATTTTATTTTCGAAAATATAAATTATTCAAGCTTTAGTAAATATATTCTTCTGAACATAAATTATTTCTCCAAGCTTAAAAGTTCAGATTTTGAAGATCTAAAATTTGACTTCTGTTCAAATAAATGATTTTAAAAAAAAACGTTGTAATGAGTCTATTTATTTTGTAAACAAACATCTTATAGGTAAAATTATGGCCGTTCCAAAAAGAAAAACAACACCATCAAAACGAAAAATGCGCCGTTCCCATCTAGGGCTTTCATCGGCAAATTTTGTGGAATGTCCAAATTGTGGGGAGTTAAAATTAAGCCATCATATTTGTTCATCATGTGGTTACTACAACAAAAAGTCTATTGTAACTATGCAAAACCTTGACGAAAATAATGAACTAGATTCTGATAATTAGTTCTGGAGATATTTTGAAAAAAATTGTTCTTGCCATTGATATTATGGGCGGAGACTTTGGTCCCAAAGTGACCATAGAAGGAGTTTTGATGGCCTCCAAAGCTTACCCAAATATTAAATTTATTTTATTTGGTGATAAAAAAAAATCAAAAGATGAACTTCAAAAGATTTCAAACCTGAAAGATTATGAATTTGTTCATACCAATGAAAGTATAAGCTCAAGTGAACAACCGGTTAACGCCTTAAGAAAATTTAAAAAGTCAAGTATGAGGCTAGGAATAAATTCTGTTAAACTTAATGAATGTGATGGTTTAGTTTCAGCAGGTAATACTGGTGCATTAATGGCAATATCTAAGTTTGTTTTAAAAACGATTAAGGCTATTGACCGACCTGCTATTGCTGCTCTAATGCCGACAATGAAAGGTCAAACTGTAATCTTAGACCTTGGTGCCAATGTAGAATGTTCAAGTGAAAATTTAGTTCAATTTGCTATAATGGGTGATATGTTTTCAAAATCCGTTCTTGGAATTAAAAATCCAAAATTGGGATTGCTTAATGTTGGTTCAGAACAAATAAAAGGTAATACAGTTGTTAAAAAAACTTTTGATGACTTAAAAAAAATGAACTCTAAAATTAATTTTTTTGGATTTGTCGAAGGTAATGACATAAATAAAGGTATCGTTGATGTCATAGTCACAGATGGTTTTTCTGGAAATATTGCACTTAAAACAGCTGAAGGAGTTGCTGAATTAATTTTTACTTTTTTAAAAAATGCATATGCTAGCTCACTAATTTCTAAAGTTGGTTATCTCTTATCAAAACCAGCAATTAATAGATTTAAGACAAGAATTGACCCAAGAAAATATAATGGCGCTGTTTTACTAGGTTTAAACGGTATCGTAGTCAAAAGTCATGGAGGAACAGATGCATTTGGTTTTAGTAATGCAATTGGTGTAGCAGTTTCTCTGATTGAGAATTCTTACGTTGAAGAAATTAAGAAAAAAATTGAGAATAGAGGTTAATTTTATGAGTTTTTCTGAGATTATAGCCTATGGTCGATACCTACCAGAAACATTATTAAAAAATGAAGATTTAAAAAAATTTGTTGATACATCTGATGAATGGATTTTTTCAAGAACTGGAATTAAGCAAAGGCATATTGCAGAAAAAAAAGAACTTACATCTCATTTAGCAATTAAAGCATCAGAAGATGCTTTTAATTCTTTTAAGATAGAACCCAAAGAAATCGATTGTATTATAATTGCTACTACAACACCTGATAATACTTTTCCGTCCACTGCTTCAAAAGTACAAAACTATTTTAAAATAAGTAATATTCCATCTTTTGATATTCAGGCAGTTTGTTCAGGTTTCATTTATGGTATTCAAATAGCTGATGCTTTTATTAAATCTGGAAAATATAAAAAAATTTTACTAGTGGGTGCGGAAACTTTATCAAAAATCATTGATTGGAAAGACAGAAGAACGTGTGTTTTATTTGGTGATGGTGCAGGTTCTTTAATAATTTCGTCTTCGAGAAAAAAAAATGGAATATTAGCATCAAAAATTTATTCAGATGGTGAGTGGATTGACAGCCTTTATGCTGATGGCGGCCCTTCTTTAAATCAAAAGGTTGGAAAAATTAGAATGGTTGGTCAGGATATTTTTAAGCATGCAGTCAAGAAGTTGAGTGAATCAACTGAACAAGCATTAACCCAATGTGATCTTTCCGTTAAAGATATAAATTGGTTTATTCCTCATCAAGCCAACCAGAGAATTATTCTTAGTACAGCAAAAAAGCTTGGAATTTCCGAAGAAAAGACAATTAGTACTGTTAAATTTCACGCCAATACCTCAGCTGCATCTATTCCACTTGCAATGGCAAGTGCACACAAATCAGGAAAATTAAAAAAAAATGATATCCTTGCACTTTGTGCAATTGGAGGTGGGTTGACATGGGGAAGCTGCATTCTTAGAGTTTAAAATATGTTATAATATAATTGAAACCAGTAAGTGAAGAGAAAAAAAATTACTTAAATTATACATGAATAAGATACTCATAATTAATTAAGGTCACCGTGGTTTAATCATAATTTTTTAGTTAAAGAGGGTAAAATGAACTCTAAAGTTGTTACGAAAGCAGTTACAGTTAATCATATCAACGAATCGATTGGTTTATCCAAAAGAGAATCAAAGGTTTTTTTTGAAGCTATGTTAAATTTAGTTGTTGGAAGCCTTAGAAAAAAAAATGAAGTAAAGATTGTGAACTTTGGAATTTTTAGAGTTAAAAATAAAAATACTAGAATTGGAAGAAACCCAAAAACTAAAGTCGAAGTAATGATTTCATCAAGAAATGTAGTGACATTTAAAGTATCTGAATTTCTTCATAATTCAATTAACTCAAATATGAATAATTTTGATGAAAGATCCTAATGCCTTAAGAACTATAGGTGAAGTTTCGCAAATCATTAATGTTCCAGTTTATGTGATAAGGTTTTGGGAAAAAAAATTTGATTTAATTAAGCCAATAAAAAGAAAAGGAGGAAATAGATATTTTGATAAAAGTCAAATTTCTAATTTAATAATAATTAAAAAATTATTACATGAAGATAGATATTCAATTGAGGGAGCAAAAAAAGTTTTAACGGAAAGTGTTTTTGAAGTAAGAGAAAAACAAAGTTTAGTAAAAGAAATAACACAACTGATTAACAAACTTAAAAATTTGTCATAAAAATCGGGGCGTAGCGCAGTCTGGTAGCGCGTCCGTCTGGGGGGCGGGAGGCCGCTGGTTCAAATCCAGTCGTCCCGACCATTCCTAAACTTAAAGGAGACGAAATGAAAATGTATTATACAACAACATCTGACTTAAATAACGCTGAAAGGATTAGTAAAATATTTCTTAATGATAAAAAAGCAGTGTGTATAAATTTGATTAAGAATGTAAATAGTTTTTATTTAGACGATAATTCTGTAAATTTTGCTAATGAAATAATTATGATTATAAAAACTAAGTTAAAAAAAAATGAAATTGAGAGATACATTAACAAAATTCATAATTATGAAATTCCACTTATTGTGGAGATCAAATCAGGATTACCAAATTTAGATTATGCTAACTGGTTTACAAAGAATTTAGAGTAGAATTTAATGTTGACACTTTAAAATTTTAAGCTAAGTTCTTCTAATATTATGTTGACGTTTTCATTAAAACAAAAAGATATTAAAAAGAAATGGTATCTAATCGATGCAAATGGACTAGTCTTAGGAAGGTTAGCTGCCAAAATATCAATGATTCTTCGAGGAAAACATAAAACAACCTACACCTCACACTTAGATTGCGGAGATAATGTTGTTGTTATAAACGCGAAAGGTATAAGATTGACTGGTTCAAAAGAAAAAAAAAAGACTTATTTTAAACATACGGGATATCCTGGTGGTATAAAAGAAACGAAGTTTCTAGACATTATATCTGGAAAAACCCCTGAGCTTGTTTTGACAAAGGCTGTACAAAGAATGATGAACTCCAATGCTTTGTCAAAAAAACAACTTTCTAATCTAAAAATTTTTAGTGGTAACGAACACAATCTTGAGGCACAAAAACCTGAGGTTCTTGACTTTGCCTCACTTAATAGAAAAAATAAATATAGCTAAAAATGGCCCAAGACGAAGAAATAACAACTAAAATCACCAGCTCGTCAAGTCCAATTGATCTTGATGAACAAAAAAAACCAGTATTAGATAAATTAGGTAGAGCTTATGCAACTGGAAGGAGAAAAACCTCGGTGTCTAGAGTTTGGATAAAGTATGGACAACCAAAGATAGTTGTTAACGGAAAACCTGTAGAGAAATATTTTTTAAGGAAAATTTACACTTCAATATTAGAAGCTCCATTAGCTAAAACTGATAATTTAGATAAGATCGAAATTCTTACGACGGTATCTGGTGGCGGATTGTCAGGCCAAGCTGGAGCTATAAGACATGGAATAAGTAGAGCTCTGGTAAACCTTGAACCTTCTTTAAGAAAAAAACTAAAAAAAATGGGATTTTTAACTCGAGATGCCAGAAAAGTTGAGAGAAAAAAATTCGGAAAACATAAAGCAAGAAGAAGCCCTCAATTTTCAAAGAGATAAACAATGTCTTTAAATGTATGTGTTTTTGGAGTCTCTGGATATACAGGCTCAAAACTGCTATATTATCTAAATAAACATTCAAAAATTAAGATAGTTGGTGTTTTTGGAAACTCAAAAGTTGGAGAAAATTTAAATGAGATACATCCTTCCATTAAAAACCTTCCTAAACTTAAAATTACTAACTATAATGATTTTGATTTCAGTAAAGTAGATTTAATATTTAGCTGTCTTCCTCCAGGTTTGTTTCAATCAAAAATTATTAAGAATTTAGACCCTAATATTTCAATTATTGATTTGTCAGGAGACTTCAGATTGGAAAATAAAATTACATATGAAAGTTTTTATGAAACTTCTCATAAAAGTTTTAATTTGAAAGATAAATTTGTTTATGGACTATCAGAGATTAATAGAGATATTATAAAAAAATCTAAATTTATTTCTAACCCTGGTTGCTATCCCACATCAATTTTAATTCCTTTAATACCTTTGTTAGAAAAAAAAATTATTAACGCAGGACATATAATTATTGATTCAAAATCTGGAGTAAGTGGTGCAGGGAAAAAAAGAGTTGAAGAAAATTTATCAGCTGAATTAAATAATAACTTTTACTCATATTCTGTAACGTCTCATAAACACTTTCCTGAAATCGACCAGGAGATAAAAAAAGTAAGTAAAGAGGTTTCGTTTACTTTTATTCCGAACCTTTTGCCAATTTTTTGTGGTTTACAATCAAATATTTACATTGATCATAAAGATATAGAACTAAGTCAAATAAGAGAAGTTATAGATAGTTATTATGATGGAGAATTATTTATTAAAACAAAAAACAAAAAACCTGTAAAATTATCAGATGTTCAGGGAACTAATAATGTTTTAATAAATATATTTGAAGATTATGAAAAAAAAAAAATTTTAATAATCAGCTCCATTGATAATTTAATAAAGGGTGCATCGGGTCAGGCAATTCAAAATATGAATTTGATGTTTGGATTTAAAGAGAATGAATCATTAATTTAAAATGAATTTTAATTTAATTAAATATAAAAATAAAACTCCACAAATTAGTCGTTCCGTATTCATTGCTGACGGAGTTAAGGTGATTGGAGACGTAACTGTAGATGAAAATTCAAGTATATGGTTTAATTCCGTAATTCGAGCAGATGTAAATTTTATAAAAATTGGAAAAAAAACTAATATACAAGATGGTACAATAATACATGTTTCCTCCAATGGATTTTCTGCTAATGGAAAGAAAGGCTTTCCAACAATTATTGGAGATTTTGTAACCATTGGACATAATGCTACAATTCATGCGTGTAAAATAAATAACTATGCTCTAATTGGCATGGGAGCTGTTATCCTAGATAATTCTTTTATAGATGACTTTGGTTTTATTGCTGCAGGTTCGGTTGTAACTCCTGGAACAAAAGTTAATAAAAATGAATTATGGGCAGGAAATCCAGCTAAATTTATCAGAAAAGTAAGTGATATAGAAATTGATTTGATGAAAAATACTCCAGTTGTCTATGAAAAATTAAGTAAAGAATTTTTAAAAAAGTAGTTTGAGTTGTTTTTTCTTTTAATTTATACTTTTATAACTGGAAAAATCGAAAAGTGATAAATTCATTATTTATAAAACTTAGTGTAATATTTTTGTTAGTTTCTTCTTGTGAGACTGTTTCAAATTTAACTGATAAGGTTACATCCTCTGATACAGATAATGAATTATTGTCCGATGAGCTAGGAAGAGACCCAACTTTAGAAGAAATACTTGCCGACGCCGAAATTGATTTTGAAGAGACAAATTTTGAGAGTGACGATCAGTTAGAAATTGCTGAAGAAAAACTTCCTCCTAGCCCAACTACTGAATATGACAGTGCTTTGATAGAAAAAGATGAGAGCCCTGATTTAACAAATGAAGAAGATACAATTTCTGATTTAGTTCAAGAAGAGGATGCAATTTCTGATTTATTTCAAGAAGAAGATGCAATTTCTGATTTAGTTCAAGAAGATGAAACAAGTTCTGAACTTATTAATGAGGAGTTAGAAAAAGAAGTCCAAGAACCTACAGGGACGCAAGAAATATCATCGTTTGATAAAACTTTTGAAAGATCTAAATTAGATCTTGAAGAACAAATTCAATATAGAGTAGCGACTATTAACTTTTCTTCTGGCTCAAGTAGTGTTAATAACGCTGGTCTCAAAAAAATTAAAAAAATTGCTAAAATAGCAAAGGAAAGAAATGCAAAAATTAAAGTAATTGGTCACGCTAGTGAAAGAACAAAGGATATGCCAATTGCGAAACATAAGTTGGTGAATTTTATCATTTCAGATAAAAGAGCAAATTCAGTTGCTGATATTTTTATTAAAAAATATAATTTTCCAACTGATAAACTAATTACCCAAGGTGTTTCAGACTCAAAACCACTCTTTAAAGAAATTATGCCAGCGGGTACTACCGCTAACCAAAGAACTGAAATATTCTTAATATATTAATTTATGTTAAAAAAAACTAAGATTGCCATTGCTGGGGTTGGCACAGTTGGTTCAGGTGTAATTAAACTATTTAAAAAAAATTCAATTCAAAAAAATTTTGGTATTGAAATAACGGCAATTGCTTCAAGAAGAAAAATTAAAAAATCTGATTTAGGATCTAACGGCATAAATTATTTTAATGATGCAAAGAAATTAATTGATTTTAATAATTACGACATTTTAGTTGAACTAATTGGTGGAGATGAAGGAATTTCAAAGACAATAGTTTTTGATGCTCTGAAAAAAGGGAAAAATGTTGTTACTGCAAATAAAGCTCTTGTTTCAAAACATTGGCGAAAACTTAATGAGATGACTCAAGGAAAAAGAAATGAAATAAAGTATGAGGCAGCAGTTGCAGGAGGTATTCCAATAATAAAAGTTTTAAATGATTTTTTAATTTCTAATAAAATTAAAAAAATTTATGGGATATTAAATGGTACATCAAACTTCATACTAACTAATATGTTAAATACAAATTCAAAGTTTGAAAAAATTTTAGAAAAAGCACAGGAGCTTGGTTATGCTGAGGCTGATCCAAGCTTTGATATTGATGGTGTAGATACTTCTCATAAACTAGCAATTCTATCTTCACTCGCTTTCAACGTTAATTGTGATTTAAAATCAATTTACGTCGATGGAATAAGAAATATTGAACTCACCGATCTTCTTTATGCAAATGAACTAGGTTACAAAGTTAAACTTCTTGGTATTACACAAATTCGAAAAAAAAACTTAATTAATTTTGTTTATCCCTGTCTTGTTGATCACAATGAATTAATATCTAAAGTTGATGGTGTTTTTAATGGAATTGTTGTTGAATCTGATTTTTGTAAAAAAAGTTTTTTCCAAGGTGAGGGTGCTGGCTCACAGCCTACAGCTACCTCAGTTCTAAGTGATATAATTGATTTCTCAATAAAAGAACGTAAAGAAAAATCGAAGTCAAAAATTAATATAGTAAAAAATACCAATATTTTAGATAGATCTGGAAGTTTTTACTTGAGGTTTTCTACTGTAGACCAACCAGGTGTAATTTCGGGTATTACAAATGAATTCAAAAAGAATAATATTTCTATGAAGTCAATGTTACAAAAGGATGGTATTTCAAAAGAAAAAAAATGTGCAACCATTGTTGTCACGACACATAATTGTAACGAAAAAGATATGATGAAAGCTCTAAAAAGGATAAATAATTTAAATTTTGTTGTAAAAAAAACAACTTTCATAAGGATTGAAAATTTTAAATAATTTATAAAAAATTTCTATTTGAAAAATTTAGAATGTCTGATGATTTTGAGAATATAGGGTTAGGAAAACAAAAATTAGAGGAAAATGATATTGATGGTGCTATGCATCACTTGTTCAAAGTTTTAAAAGATAACAAAGATCACATTGAGTTATATTTAATTAATTTTGACTTGTTTTGCAGAAACCAAATTTCCACAAAGAATTATGATTTTTTAAAAACTATTGCTGAGTATTATTTTAGAGATAATTTTATCTATCATCAATTAGCTTTTCCTCAAGCAATAAAGCTTACAAACTTTTATAGTAACAGTAAGACTGAAAGCAGAAAATTAAGTCTAATTGACCTTGATATTATTAATGAAAAATTATTTCAATTAATTGTAAAAAAATGTTTAATTACTGACCTTAATCTTGAATTTTATCTTACAAAAATAAGAAAAAAACTTTTAAAGAAATTCCTTTCTAATACTGATAATCAATTTTTTATGAAAATTTATAAGTTTTTAATTGTTTTTGCAGAGCAAAAATTTTTCTGTGAATTTATCTACCATGTAACTGATGAAGAAAAGAAATTATTAAAAAAGCTAGAAAATAAAATAAAAAAAAAGGATGATATTTGTGAGCTAAGTATTTTATTAATCTCTTTGTATAAACCCTTAAATAAATGTAATTATCTCCAAAAAAAACTAGTTAACTACATTTCTAAGTCAAATGAATTTAAAGAGTTTTTAAAATATGTTTTTCATGATCCTCATACAGATAAACAAGCGAGTATTTCCATGAAATCAATGTCTAAATTTTCAAATAAAACTTCACTATTAATGAAAAGACAATATGAAGAAAATCCTTTTCCACGATGGAGATTTACGTTAAGACCAATGAAAGGTAATGACATAAACGAATTTACAAATAGATATTCTGACACATTTTTCCAAAAACCTGAAATACTCATAGCAGGATGTGGCACTGGTCAGCAAGCGATGGCGTGGTCAGCATACAAGGATTCTAAAATTTGTGCGGTAGATCTAAGTAGTGAAAGTCTTGCTTATGCTATTAGAAAGGCCAAAGAGAAAAATATTAAAAATATTAATTTTTATCATTTAGATTTATTAGATCTAGAATTATTAAATAAAAAGTTTGATATAATAATTTCTACAGGATGCCTGCATCATATGGAAAAACCTGAAGATGGACTAGAGTCTCTTGTAAATGTTCTAAAACCTCAAGGTCTCATATATTTGGGTCTATACAGTAATCGGGCTAGGTCTGAAATTGAATGGACAAGAAAATATATTCAAAAAAGAAAAATAGATGTTACAGAAGATAATATGAGATCATTTAGAACAAAAATATTAAATTCTGAAAACAAAAAACTTCAGTCAATTAGAAGTTTACTTGATTTTTTTAGTTTGTCTAATTTTAGAGACTTATTATTTAATTACACTGAGCATACATATGATTTCATTAAAATTAAGGAATTACTTGAAAGTAAAAAATTAAATTTCATAGCATTTAATGAAATGAACCCTGATGTTAAAAATTCATTTAAAAATCATTTTCCAAATGAAAATGACGAAGTAAATCTTGAATTATGGGATAAGTTTGAAAAAATTTATCCTAAAACTTTTCTTGGTATGTATAAGTTTTGGGTAAAAAAAAATTAAATAATTGATTTAGTCTTTGATATTTTTTTGCCGATTAATGGTAGTGCATAGTTTAAAAAGGAGTTAGTTACGAAGCTTTTTTTTATATTATAAAAACTTTGAGGCATTATCTTGGTCTTTCCAGCAACCATTTCAAGAGAGTTTGCTGTGAAGGTTGTTCTGTAGGGAACAGTAAATTTTTTTCTTTCAAGAATGCCGGCTGAAAATGAAGAATTGTGTTTATTAGAATATTTTGAAGCAAATATAGCAATCTGTAATGCTTCCTTTTTATCTATCTCTGAAATGGAACCTAAAAAGCATCTTTGGGGATAACCTAATGTATCAGCACGCACTCTTGGTAACTTTAGCTTTTTTTTAATTTCTCCTGATAAATAGTCTCCTAATGAACCGGTTCCTGATAATTGAATATTTCCATGCGCATCATATTCAGTTTTTTTAATGATTTTTTGAGAAATTAGTTTTTTATTTTTATCTTGAATTCCTTCAGAAATTGCTATCACACATCTTCCGTATTTATTAAATATACTTTTGACCTGATTTAAAAAAGTATTCATTTCAAATGGAGATTCAGGGATATAAATTAGATTTGGCCCGTCATCGTTTTCTTTTTTTAGAAGTGATGATGCTGCAGTTAAAAAACCAGCATGCCTTCCCATCACGATTCCCAAGTAAACTCCTGGTAGGGATTTCACATCATAATTAATTCCCGAAAAAAGTTGAGCTACATATTTAGCTGCAGAACCAAATCCTGGTGTGTGGTCATTACATACAAGATCATTATCAATTGTTTTTGGTATATGTATACACTGCAGTTTGTATTTTGTGTCTTTGGCGTATTCTGAAATTATTCTCAAGCTATCTGATGAGTCATTTCCTCCAATGTAGTAAAATTTTGAAATTTGTTTATTTTCTAAAATTTTTAAAATTTCCTTACAGTATTTTTTATCTGGTTTATCTCTTGTGGAACCTAATGCTGCTCCTGGTGTATTAGCAATTGTTTTAAGATCGTTTTCAGAAATTTTATTCAAAGATATAAATCGATTATTTATAATTCCATTTACTCCATTTATAGATCCTAAAATTTTTGATTTATATTTTTTTTCTTGTCGAATGATTCCAACTAATGATTGATTTATAACATTAGTTGGTCCCCCACCTTGCGCTATTAGAATATTCTTATTACTAACCATTTTAAATTATGTTAAGTTTTGATTATGCAGATTAATGTCGAAATTCAAGAAGAAAAAATAAAAAAACAAACTTTAAGTAAACTAAAGTCTGTGAGAAAAATTCAGTGGAAAGAAAAGAAATCAGAACACGAATTAGAATGTATCCTAGAAAAAAAATTTGGGTTAAACCAAATAATTTCAAAATTATTAGTATCACGAGGAATTGATACTGAAAACTTTGAAAAATTTTCTAATCCTCTTATCAAAAATATTATGCCAGATCCACATGTTTTAGATAGCATGGAATGTGCTACTAAAAAGATAGTTGAATTCATAATAAAAAAAAAAAAAATTGGATTATTGGGTGACTATGATGTCGATGGGTCTGCTTCTACAGCAATTATGTGTAGTTACTTAAAAGCTTTAGAGGTTGATTTTGAGTTTTATATTCCTGATAGAATTGAAGATGGATACGGACCAAGTATTAAAATTATGGAATATTTTAAAAATAAGGGATGTGAGCTTATTATTACTTTAGATTGTGGAACCTCATCTTTAAAAGAAATAAATTACATAAAAAAAAAACAGGTTGATGTTATAGTTGTTGATCACCATAAACAGGGAAAGGTTCTACCTGATGCATTTGCTATAATAAATCCTAACAAAAAAAAAGATAACTCTAATCTCAAAAATCTATGTGCAGCTGGGGTAGTTTTTTTTTTGCTTGCTTCAGTAAACAGAGAACTAAAACAAAAGACAAATTTATGTGTTCCTGATTTACTAAATTACTTAGATCTTGTCGCATTAGCTACTGTTTGTGATCTTGTTAAACTTGATTTAATGAATAGAGCTTTTGTTAAACAAGGTTTAAAAATATTAAATAATACAAAAAATGACGGACTGTTATCATTAATTAATGAGTCAGGAATTAAAGAAAAAGTAAGTTGTTATCATTTAGGCTATGTTATTGGTCCGAGAATAAATGCAGGAGGACGAGTTGGAAAATCTTCTAAAGGCACAGAACTTCTTATTTCCTCAGATAAAAACTTAAACTTTGTAATGGCAAGACAATTAAATGAATACAATGCCTTGAGAAAAAAGATAGAACTTCAAGTTGAAAAAGAAGCTATTCGTCAAGTAGATGACAACGCTAATGTCTTATGTGTAAATTCTGAAAATTGGCATCCGGGAGTAATAGGGATTGTTGCAAGTAAATTGGTAGAAAAATTTAATAAGCCTTCAATTGTAATTTCTGAAAATATTGATGTGTGCAAAGCGTCATGTAGATCAGTTAACGACTTTGACATAGGTAATTTGATAATTGAGGCAGTAGAAAAAAAAATCATTGAAACAGGTGGAGGACATAAAATGGCTGGTGGTTTCTCTGTAAAAAAAGATAAGATTACAGAATTAAAAAAATTTTTGAAAGACAAATATAATCCCAAGTCATCTGAATATATAAAATATTATGATTATGATCTGAAATTATCCTCAATAGATATGAATTTATTCAATGAAATTCAAAAAATATCTCCTTTTGGGATTGGAAACTCTACACCAAAATTTTTGATTAGAGACTGCATTATTAAATTCCCAAGAATTGTTGGTGAAAAGCACCTTTCATGCATAGTATCTGATATGTACAAAAATGAATTTAAGTCAATTGCATTTAATGCGATTAATAATTCAATCAATAACTTTATCGTATCTAATATTCAGGAAATGTTTAGCTTAATTGTTACTTTATCTAAGAACACTTGGCTGGGACAAGAAAAAATTGAACTACGAATTGAAGATGTGATAGATAGTTAGTCTACTATTCTCATTTGTGTGTAGTATATTTTGCAGTTCTTACCATCAGTGGATATTAAGCATTCTAAATATTCCGATAGTCTAGCATTTGAACATCCAGCTTCTTTGTAAAGCGGTATGCCATAAAAATTTTTTTCAAAACTTTGTTTGAACTTAACTAATTCTTTTTTTTTATCAGGATGATTATTGAAAATCTTTTTTATTTTAAAAATAGCATTTTCATAAGGATAAATAATTTCAACACCTCTTTTGTAACAAGTGTAGTCTACGTTTTCTTTAGCACTAGAAAGCGAAGGGATTAGCATCGCAAAAGCTAAAAAAAATGTAAAAATGTGTGCTCTATATTTCATAATAATTTGATTTACTATATTTTTTTATTAGATATATATATGTTTATAAAAAGATTTCAAGTGTTTGTCCCCTTCGTCTAGTGGTTCAGGACACCGCCCTTTCACGGCGGCAACACGGGTTCGAATCCCGTAGGGGACGCCAAAATCTGGTTTAAATAATATTGCTAATTAGTTAGAACAAATTTAACTGGAATGTCCACAATATCATCAACGAATTTATTTCCCAATTTAGCAGGTTTGAATTTCCACGTTTTTAATGTTTCTATACTAATATCATCAAGGACTTTAAAACCACTCGATTCCAAAATTCTTATGAATTTAACATTTCCTTGTTTATCTACGTCAGTTTGAAGTACTACTCTACCTTCCCATCCTTTTTTTCTAGCAATTAAAGGATAAGTTGGATGTGGATTTTTCTCAGAGCCAATTTTATAGGTTGCACTAGATTTTGGAGGTGTAATTATCTTGCTTAATTTCTGATGTGAAGAAAAATTTGGATTCTTAATTTTGTTTTTAGATTCTTTATTTAAATCTTCTTTTTTAAGGTTGCTATTATCAAAGTTTTCTTCATTTAATTTTGAAAGATTCTTAACATAGGGGTCGATTTGTGACTTATCTATTTCATTCTTTAAATTTTTATTTGTTCTATTTGAAATTGAGAGCTTTTTACTTTTTGAAACCATATTCCTATCAATAGATTCAAGAGGAACAGAGTAATTGCTTTTAGGAGTTTCTTTTGTATTCTGATAAGAGCTTTTTAACTCAACTTCTATCATAGATGTCTTTGGGAAAAGCTTCTTTTTGTTTCCTTCAATCAACAGCACTAGGATAATAGCATGAATTGTAATTGAAAAAAAAAGACTAATTTTTTTGTAAACTTTTAATTTTGTTTTCATTAGAAATCTTGAGACAATTTAAAGAAAATATTAAACTCAGGTAAAGGATATACATTATAGGCATTATGAGTATTCCCACTTGCAACTGCATAATTATAATAACTTTTATTTAAAATATTATTTGCTAATAAAGATACCTTAGTATTCTTAATTTTTCCTTTTAAGCCTATATTAACTAAGTAATATTCTGGAATCTTTGGTTGAAAATTTTTGGTGTCATTTATCATTCTTGCAGTACTTCTATAAAATAGTTCCGTACTAAGTGTAAAATTATCAATTAGGTTCAGGTTCAGTCCCATTGTATTGGTTAAACTAGGAACGCCAGGAATTTCATTTCCTTTGTAATTACCGCTTCTCATTTTTGCTTTTGTAAAAGCAAATGAATTATTAAAATTGACATATTTGTTTAATGTATAACTTACAGAAGATTCAAATCCATACCTTTTGCTTGGCTCTAAATTTTTATTAAGAAAATCAACAGCATCATAATAAATTTCTGCTCTGAGCATCATATAGTAAAATGAATTCGTAATGTTTAAATTGTTATTTTGAAATTTATGTCCAATTTCGAAGTCATTTGAAGTCTGTGTTCTCAACTTAAAGTCATGACTGACATTAAAGGCGCTTTGCCCTACTCTTTGATCAACATTGGGGTAGGTGAAGCTTCTTCCTAAACGGGCAAAGATATTTCCATAATCTTTAAGGCTCCTTTCATAACCTAGATGATATGAGTATTGTGGATCATAAGTTAACGAATCGCTGTTAGTTCTATTAGCTCCAGTTGCAGGACCAACAAAGTCTGTGGCTTTTAACCAGTTACCTTGAAACCTTGCACCTAAACCTATCTTGTTTAATGAATTTAACTCAGTTTCAAAATTGTAATATAAACCTAAGTTAGTATCTGAAAATTTATACACATTGGTGGTGGCTGCTCCACGCCCAGCAGCAAAGCCAATGTTATTTGACATTCTGTCAGACCTGTAATAGGTATAATTTAAATCAAGTCCTGAAATATTTTCAAATGTTAAACCAAATTTTTTAAATCTAAATTTTGCTTTTGGGTTATAAGACGAAACATACATATTTGAATCTGTAAAGGACGAACCCTCACTAAAAAAAAAGCCTTGTGATTTTGTAAATCGATAACTTGCATCATTGATAATTTCAATGTTATTGTTTGGCATGTAAGCAGAATTTATAAAAACCTTTTGTCCATAGTTTGTCGCAAAATCACGTGGTGTATCGGTTGAACGAGGGTCAATTGAAAATCCGTCTAACCCATTAAGTGGTCCCTCCGAAAAAGAGTTGACCGGGACATCCCCTGGCAATTCAATATATCGATCATGAGCAGCCAAGTTAAAATGTAAAGTATGTTTAGGGTTGATATTAAAATTAAACTCTAAATTTCCGGTTTTTTGTCTTAATGCATTATTTCTGCGATAGCCATCTGATACAATGTAATTTGAATTTCCTGTAACTGAAATATTTTCTAAAGATTTAGTTCCTGACACAAACCCTTCAAATTGATTAAATGATCCAAAGGATGTTGATACCTGGTAATAATCCTCAGTTCCTGGAAGTTGATTAGTTATAATATTTATAGCTCCTGCAGTAGCATTTCCCCCATACAAAACAGAAGCACTATTACCTTTAATAATTTCTATTCTCTCAATACTGTTAACTGGTATATTTACAAGGTCTGTGTCTCCTGGACTTAGATCTATGTTTGAGAGTTTGTGCCCATTTAGTAAAATAAGCGTGTTTGATGATGAGGTATCGGCAAAACCTCTTAAATCTATTGTCTGGTATGCACCAAATCCTGTTGTTCCGTATAAATCTTTGAATGAAATTCCAGGAACTTTTGATATTATTTCTGGTAAAGATGCACCAGGATATTTTTGAATATCATTTTTTGATAATATAATAGTACTGCTTCCTGCTATGCTATTGTTGATTAGTTTCGATGCCGTAACTGTAATTTCTTTTTCAAGATTCTGTGAATAAGTTTCTGATGAAAAAGTAACTAAAATTGAATATAAAAATAAATAATAAAACTGTTTTTTCATTTTTTCCCGACTACCATTTATAAAAGCTAGTTTAACTTTCATAATAATTAATATTTAAGTAGGAAAAATTCCCACTGAGGTTAAACACGTCACCTCAATGGATAAAAACCATAACCAGAAGACATTCCCGTAGCCTGATTGAATGACGCTAACTTAGCAGGTTTCCTGACTTACAGCTTAACAGCAAGACGCCTTCCCAAAAAAAAATTCAGTGGCGTATGTCTTACAACGCTGATACACAGTAGCGGGTGCTGTTCTAGATTCAAACTAGATTCCCTATTATCCTCAATGAGGCACTAAGTATGAGTTAATGATATATTAAAGAACTTTTATGTCAATTTACTTTAAATTTCTTATACTTAAATTATCTTAAAATTATGAGTTTTTTAAAACATAATTCTTACAAGGAAGTTCCAACGGATTGTGAGTATATCACCTTTGGGATGGGTTGTTTCTGGGGTGCTGAAAAAAGATTCTGGGAAGTGAAAGGTTTGAAAACCACCGTTGTTGGATATTCTGGCGGTAAAACAGATAACCCAACATACGAGGAAGTTTGTTCTGGACAAACTGGTCATGCAGAAGTTGTGAGAGTTATTCTAGAAAAAAAAAAATTTTCTTGGGATGAATTATTTCAAATTTTTTGGGAGTCTCATGATCCAACACAATTGAATAGACAAGGTAATGATATTGGCACCCAATATAGATCTGCAATTTTCGTTAAAAACAAAAAAGAGTTACAGTTGGCAATTAACTCTAAAGAAAAGTTTCAAGAAATTCTAAATTTACACAATTATGGATTAATTAAAACTGAGATAAAGATTATAAAGACATTTTATTACGCCGAAGAATACCATCAAAAATATCTTTATAAAAATCCTAACGGCTATTGTGGTTTGAAAGGATTAGAAGTCAGTTATAGTTAATAAAAATATTTACCAAGACCATAAGTAAATACTAATTGGCCTCCAATTGTGTGAACAAGAAAGCACGTCTTGAAAGACTTATTTACATAAGCGTACGCAAATATTGGTGAAGTAATGAGGGTGATAAAAAAAGCGTGAAAATTTTGAAAAACTAAATGAATATATGCAAATATAATAGAATTCAAAACTATACACAGAAACTTATTTTTAAATAAACACGAATATCTTTCAAAAAATAAAACTCTAAAAATAATTTCTTGAGGAATCACTGAAAAAATTGGATAAAAAAGCATTACTAAAACCCAGAGAACAAAATAATTTTTTGGGAGGTTGAATAATAAATTACTATCTAACATTATTGTGTAAAAAAAACCAGAAATTGCAAAAATCACGGATATTAAGAAGAAAAATTTCCATTCAGTTTTTTTTTTAAAAGATTGAAATGAAAAACTTGGAGTTTTTTTAAGAAGGTACAACGAAAGAAAAAAAACTATAAACAGCGGTAAAAAAATAAAAATCTTTTGTTCAGAAAAAAAGAACTTCACTAAGATTACTGCTAAAGGAATTAAAAAAAAAATTATTAAAAATTCAATTTTTAATTTTTTCTTTAAGGTATCAACCACTTTCCCTCAATTAAAAACTTACTGTCACTTTTTACAACTTCAAATAATGCACGTCTATGTCCTTGACTTGCTAAAAATAGCCATTCGATTTGATTTATAGAAACTCTTATTTGTCCAAAGTTTTTGAAACCTTCCTTCGTTTGTTCTGAACTTGGTGCATCAAATGCAAATTCTTCAGGAAACCCTGAGCTTGGTTTTCTTGATTCTTGTCCAGGGGGACTTTCTGTTAAATAACATCTTTTTGACCAGTTAGTTAACTTATTCCAGGCCTCTTGAAATGACTTCTTTATGTTTGTTTTTCCTCTTATTCTTAGTTGAATTTTTTTTTTTTCATCATAAAAAACCAAGCATACATTTTTATTTTTATTAAGTTGATTGATTTTTTGTGACCTTAAATCACTATGAAAACTAATTTCCATTTTTTTTGAGTCAAAACCTCTCAATACAACAGTTCTTGCATCGGGTTCATTTTCAAATGAAGAAGTTGCTAAAACAAAATTGTGAAAACCAGATTTTCTGTCTTTAACTCCTCTTTGAATTAAACCTAAAATTTCTTCAAGTGTTAAATCTAAGTTGTCGTAATATTTAGGTACTTCTTTCATTCTTTGTGGTTAGTTGGTTTAAAATAATTGCACATGCATTAGATACATTTAAGCTATCAACTATAGCATCCTTTTTTATAACTGTTTCAATTCTTACAACAAAGTCGCAGTTTTTTTTAATAAGCATTCTTATACCTTTATCTTCTGACCCCAAAATTATAACCTTTTTTATATTACTAGATATAGAGTTAACAGTATCATTAGAGTTAGAATCTAAACCAATAATCCAGAATCCATTTTTTTTCAGAAAAGCAATTGTTTTATTTAAATTTGTTACCTCAATCATTTTTATTTTTTCGTATGAACCACTTGCAGATTTAATCATGAACGAGCTCAGCTTAAATGAATTATCTTTATTGTAAATAATTGTTTTTACACCAAATAAATATGCTGTTCTCAATATTGAACCAACATTCTGAGAATCATTCAACGAATCAAGCATGAGAATTATTTCTTCATTTTTTTTTATCTCTGTAATTTTATAGTTTTGTAAAAAATTACATTTAAGATAAATACCTTGATGAGTATTGAAACCTAGCAATGAATCAATTTCTTTTCTTTTAAGTATTTGAATCTTTCCAATTTTCTTATTTTTTAAGTCATGCGAATGCATATCATAAAAATCTTGAGTGCAGATTAAGGAATAGATTTTTCTTCTTGGGTTTTTAAGAACTGCTTTAGCTGCGTGAATTCCAAAAATTTCTTCAATTGATTTTGATGACATATTTCATTTTGATTTTTTTACTTTACAAGTGGTAGGGTTGCAAAGTATACATTTCATAATCTTCGGAGGGATGGTAGAGTGGTCAAATACATCAGACTGTAAATCTGACGGCGCAAGCCTACGTAGGTTCGAATCCTACTCCCTCCACCACTTTTTTTTTGTTTAGTGAAACTCATAACAATTTTTTTACTAATTCTGGTGGTCGGCAAATAAAATAATTTTTCCCATTAAAAAAAATAGGTCTTTGCATATTTTTGGGAAATTCACACAAATGATTACTTAACTCATCTTTGTCAATTATATCAGCTGTATTAAATAGTTTTTTGTCTCTAATAACTTCTTTTAAATCTGATTTTAGATTTTCAACTAAATGTTTAATTTCATTTAGTGTTAAATTTTCTTTCATGTAATCTCTTACTTTAAAATTCACTTTTTCTCTTGATAGGATACTTAGACACTCTCTAGATTTAGAACAGTTTTTATTATGGTATAAAATCATTTTCATATTATATTGCATTTATCGTATAGTTGTCACATTATAGCAAAAATAAATTGCGGGTGTAGCTTAGTGGTAAAGCCTCAGCCTTCCAAGCTGGTTACGAGGGTTCGATTCCCTTCACCCGCTCCATTTATTAGGGGTGTAGCTCAGTTGGTAGAGCGACGGTCTCCAAAACCGTAGGTCGTGAGTTCGAGTCTCTCCGCCCCTGCCATTAATATGAAACAATTTTTCTAACAAACTTTTCAACTGTGATGCTCGCGGGTCCAAGTATTGATTTTTCAAATAGTGAACTTTTGTTTGTTTTTTCAATATTAAATTCTACTAATTCAACTTTCTTCTGCTGGTTACCAAGAAAGTCAATAAAGCCAGCAGCTGGGTAAACATTATTTGATGTTCCTATAGATAAAAAAATATCTGTTTTTTCAAGATATTCATAAATTAAGTCAAGATACTTAGGTTGTTCTCCAAACCAAACAACATCAACTCTGACGTCACCTTTTTTTTTACACTTTTTACACTGATAATTTATCGACAAATCAAAGTTTAAGTCAATTTTATCCAAACAGTTCATACAATATGCTTTATCAAGTGAGCCGTGCATATGAAGTAATTTTTTTGAACCAGCTTGCTCATGAAGGTTATCAATATTTTGTGTGACTAATACAAAGTCACCTTTCCAGTAATTTTCAAGAATTGCTAAATTAATGTGTGCAGCATTGGGTTTAATTTTAGTATCCTTAAGTTTTTTTCTTCTCAGGTTATAAAAATTGTTTACAAAAGTTGGATCTCTTAAAAAAGCGTCAACAGTGCATACATCTTCAATGCGATGGTTGTCCCATAGTCCATCTTTTTCTCTAAAAGTTTGGATTCCACTTTCTTTAGAAATTCCAGCCCCAGTAAGGATAAAAATATTTTTTTTAATATCCATAATTTATTGAATTAATTATTTGTAATTTCTATACATTATGTTAACAATACAAAAAAAAATTTTCATATAAAATGCAAAAAATTGTTAAGTTTTACAAAGAAGTTAAACAAGAGGGATTAAAAATAACCTGGCCAACAAAGCCGGAAGTTATCACCACCACAATAATGGTCTTTATTTTTGTAATATTAGCCTCGGTGTTTTTTTTATTAGTTGATAAAATAGTATCCTTTCTTGTCGAGTATCTTTTGTTCTAGGGATTCATATGAACTGGTATATTTTACAAGTACATTCCGGTACCGAAAAGAAAATTGAGAAAGAGTTATTAGCTCAGCTTGATAAAAAGGGCTTGAAAAACAATATCGAAAAGATTGAAATTCCGTCTGAAGAAGTAGTTGAAATGAAGAAGGGTAAGAAGGTAAATACCGATAGAAAGTTTTTTCCTGGATATATGATGATAAAAATGATTATGGATGATGAAATTTGGCATACAGTTAGATCTATTCCTAAAGTTTATGGTTTTTTGGGTGGTAAAAAAGGTGAGCCAATTCCAGTGCCTCAAAGTGAAATTGACTCAATTTTTAATCAAATGAAAGAGGGTGTAGACAGACCTAAACCTTCTGTAAGCTTTGAAATTGGTGAGCAGGTTAGAGTTTCTGACGGTCCTTTTTCTTCTTTTAATGGAATGGTTGAAGAAGTTGACGAAGAAAAAGCGAGATTAAAAGTTAGTGTTTCCATATTTGGAAGATCCACACCAGTTGATCTCGATTACTCACAAGTTGAAAAAATTTAATTAGAAAGGGTTCAGTTTATTATGGCAAAAAAAATTGATGGTTACATAAAACTGCAAATTCCTGCAGGACAGGCAAACCCATCTCCACCTGTTGGACCTGCTTTAGGACAAAAGGGTGTAAATATAATGGAATTTTGTAAAGCTTTTAATGCCAAGACCCAAAAACTTGAGCAGGGCATGCCAATTCCAGTTGTGATAACAGTATACCAGGATAAAAGTTTTTCATTTGAAACTAAATCACCCCCAGTATCTTTTTTTATCAAAAAAGCTTTAAAATTAAAAAAAGCATCAAAAACACCTGGTAAAGAATTTATTGCATCTATTTCAAAAAATGATATTAAAAACATCGCTGAAACAAAAATGCAGGATTTAAATACTGATAATGCCGAGTCTGCAGAAAGAATGGTGGCTGGGACAGCTAGGTCAATGGGAATAAAGGTAGAATAATGAAGTTGAATAAGAAGCAGAAAGAAATTAAAAAGGAATTAGACGAAACTAGTATTTTTAAACTTAGCGAGGCGCTTCCAATTGCAAAGAAGTTTTCATCAAAAAAATTTGATGAATCAGTAGATGTCTCAGTTGTTTTGGGTATTGATGCGAAGAAGTCTGATCAACAAATCCGAGGTGTTACAAGTCTTCCTAAAATGCCTGAAAAAAAAGTTAAGATTGCAGTATTTGCTGAAGGAAAAGATGCTGATGATGCTAAAAAGGCCGGTGCGGAAATTATTGGTAGCGACGATTTGATCGAAAAGATTAAAGGTGGAGAAATTAATTTTGACAAATGCATCTCTACTCCTCAGATGATGGTTAAAGTTAGTGCATTAGGTCAAATTTTAGGACCTAAGGGTCTTATGCCTAATCCTAAGTTAGGAACAGTTTCAAGTGATGTTGCGGATGCTATAAAAAAAGTTAAAGCTGGTCAAATTGAATATAAAACTGATAAAGCTGGAATTGTTCACGCTAGTGTAGGTAAAGTTAGCTTTTCTGACGATGACTTAATTAAAAATACCAATTTCCTAATAAATGAAATAAAGAACAAAAAACCTGAATCTTCCAAGGGTATTTATTTGAAAAAAATTTTTATTAACACAACTATGGGTCCAGGCTTGCAAGTTGATCCAAGTAGTGCTATGTAATATAAAATTATTTTAATCTGTCCTAGACTTCAGATGGCGTAGCCTTAATTTCTGAATAGATGGTTATCTTTGATTTACTCAGACAGATTTGGAGATTACTGTGCAAAAAGCTGAAAAACAAGAATTTGTAAAAAATTTTAATGAGACTCTTAAAAACAAGGACTTTCTTGTAGTTGCCCATTATAAGGGTCTAACTGTTTCAGATATCTCATCTTTAAGACAAAAAATTAAATCAGCCAATTCAATTTTCAGAGTTTCTAAAAATACTCTTGCAAAAAGGGCCTTAAAGGACACAAGCTTTGAGGTTTTAGATAAACTTTTTGTCGGTCCAACTTCAGTTGCTTACTCTGATGATCCGGTTTCCACATCAAAGGCAATGGTTGATTTTGCCAAAGAAAATGAAAACTTAAAAATCCTCGGTGGAGCAATGAGCGGTAAAGAATTAAATATAGACGAGATTAAAAAACTTGCTTCTCTTCCAAGTATGGAAAATCTTAGAGCAAAGATTATTGGTCTTTTGTCAGCCTCTCAAAGAAGTTTAATGGGTGCTCTGCAAGCTAACCAATCCAATTTAATAAGATTAGTTATAAATAACAATAAATCATAATCAAGGAGAAAAAAATGGCAGACTTACAAAAAATTGCTGATGACTTATCGGGCTTAACAGTTCTGGAAGCATCTGAATTAACAAAAATATTAGAGGAAAAATGGGGAGTATCTGCTGCTGCACCAGTAGCAGTAGCAGCAGCTCCTGGTGGTCAGCCTGCCGGTGATGCCGCGGCTTCTGAAGAACAAACAGAGTTTGAAATTCATTTAGCAGCCGCAGGTGATAAAAAAATAAACGTCATTAAAGAGGTGAGAACTATAACAGGCTTAGGTTTGAAAGAAGCAAAAGATTTAGTTGAGGGAGCACCTAGTAAGCTTAAAGATGGAGTTAGTAAGGAAGATGCTGAAAAGTTCAAGAAACAGTTAGAAGAAGCTGGAGCAACTGTTGAACTGAAGTAAGCATTAACTATGACAAAATCATTTACACTCAAACATAACATAAGAAAAAGTTTTGGCAAAATTCCAGAACTGGTCAATATGCCAAATCTTTTAGAGATTCAGAAGAACTCTTATGACCTTTTTCTTCAGAAGGATGTGAAACCAGAAGATAGAGAAGATATTGGTTTACAGGCTGTTTTTAACAAAGTTTTTCCCATTACAGATTTTTCAGGTATAGCCGAATTAAGATTCGTAAAATATGATCTTGAAGAACCAAGGTATGATGTTGAAGAATGCATTCAAAGAGGGGGGACTTTTGGCTCACTCTTGAGGGTAACTCTCAACTTAATTATTAGAGAAGTTGATGAAGAAACAGGTATTTCCTCTGTAAAAGATATTAAAGAACAAGACGTTTATTTAGGTGATATGCCATTAATGACTTCCAAAGGGACATTTGTTTTTAATGGTACTACACGAGCCGTGGTTTCTCAAATGCATAGATCACCTGGAGTTTTCTTTGATCATGATAAGGGGAAAAGTCACAGCACAGGTAAATTTTTATTTGCTTCTAGGCTGATTCCTTACAATGGCTCGTGGATAGATTTCGAATTCGATGGTAAAGATTTAATTTATGTAAGAATTGACAAAAGAAGAAAGCTTTTAGCTTCATCTCTTCTACTAGCACTTGATGATGAGAAATCTGCTAAATATAGAAGTGAATGCATAAAGAATGGAAAAGAGATTGATTACACAAAAATTAATGGATTAAGCCAAGAAAAATTATTTTCATATTTTTACGAAAAAACACAATTAACTAAGAAAGATAAAGGATGGGAATTTGAATATTTTGAAAAAGATTTTATAGGTAATAAGTTGGACTTTGATTTAATTAATTCAGTAAATGGAAAAGTTTACGCGAAAAAAGGTGAAAAGTTTAATGCTTTGGTTTCTAAAAGCTTAAAATCAGATTCTGTTAAAAAATTATATATTGATGATGAAAACCTGATTGGTTCTTTTTTATCTAATGAAATATTTGATGAAAAAACAGGAATAATTTATTTTGAGTCGGGCGATGAAATAACCGAGAACACTTTTAAATACCTGGAGGAAAATGATATAAAAACTCTTGAGATTTTAAAAATTAATTCAAACAGTCTAGGATCCTATATTAGAGATACATTCAACGCTGATAAAAATAAAAATCGAAACGATGCAGTCACAGAAATTTACAAGATCTTAAGACCTGGTGAACCACCAACTTTGGAAGCTGCAGATAAATTATTTAAAAGTTTATTCTTTGACAGAGAAAGGTATGATCTCTCTTTAGTAGGTCGGTTGAAGCTTAATACTAGATTAAAACTTGATGCTGACAGTCAGAAAAGAGTACTTGAAAATAATGATATAATTCAAATTGTTAAATATCTTGCGGGCTTAAAAGATGGATTTGGACATATAGATGATATTGATCATTTAGGGAACAGAAGAGTTAGGTCTGTAGGTGAGTTGTTAGAAAATCAATATACTCTTGGTGTTATAAGAATGGAAAGAGCTATAAAAGAGAGAATGACTAACGCTCCTGATATTGAAACCGTGATGCCAAATGATCTAGTAAACCCCAAGCCAGCTTCAGCTTCTATAAGAGAGTTTTTTGGACAAAGTCAATTGTCTCAGTTTATGGATCAAACCAACCCATTATCAGAGATAACTCACAAAAGACGGTTATCTGCGCTTGGCCCTGGTGGTCTTTCTAGAGAGAGAGCTGGGTTTGAGGTAAGAGATGTTCATCCCTCACATTATGGAAGAATATGTCCAATTGAGACTCCTGAGGGTCCTAATATTGGTTTAATAAATTCTTTGGCAACCTATTCAAAAGTAAATTCATATGGTTTTATTGAAACCCCTTACAGAAAGGTTGATAATGCAAAAGTTTCTTCAGAAATTGTCTATCTTTCTGCAATGGAGGAAGAGAATTATACAATAGCTCAAGCTAACGAACCGCTCAAAGGTAACGGTTCATTTGAAAGGTCATTAGTTTCGTGTAGAAAAAGTGGAGACTTTTTAATGGTTGATCCTAAAGAAGTAGACTATATGGATGTTTCACCAAAGCAGTTAGTTTCTGTTGCTGCAGCACTAATTCCATTTTTAGAAAATGATGATGCGAATAGAGCTTTAATGGGTTCTAATATGATGCGCCAAGCTGTTCCACTTTTAAAAAGTCAGTCACCTTATGTTGGTACCGGAATGGAGTCAGTAGTTGCTAGGGATTCAGGTGTTGTTTTAGTTGCAAAACGGTCTGGTTATGTAAATCAAGTTGATGCCTCAAGGATTGTTATAAGTGCCGTTAAGAAAAGTGATAATGACACCGGTGTTGATATATATAGATTGAGTAAGTTCCAAAGATCAAATCAGGATACATGCATAAATCAGTCTCCTCTTGTAAGAATTGGTGATTATGTTGAAAAGGGTGATATTATAGCAGATGGACCAGCCTCAAAAATTGGAGAATTAGCATTAGGAAGAAATGTTACTGTGGCTTTTATGCCGTGGAATGGCTATAATTACGAAGATTCTATCTTAATTTCTGAAAAGCTAGTTGTTAATGACGTATTTACATCCATTCATATTCAAGAATTTGAAGTTTTGGCAAGAGATACAAAACTTGGTCAGGAAGAAATAACAAGAGACATTCCTAATGTCGGAGAGGAATCATTAGTAAATTTAGATGAGGCAGGAATAGTGCATATTGGTGCTAAGGTAAATCCTGGTGATATTCTTGTTGGAAAAGTTACTCCTAAAGGAGAGTCTCCAATGACTCCAGAGGAAAAACTACTGAGAGCAATTTTTGGAGAAAAAGCTGCAGACGTAAAAGATACTTCACTAAGATTACCTCCTGGAGTATCAGGAACAATTGTTGAGGTAAGAGTTTTTTCTAGAAGAGGAGTTGATAAAGATGAAAGATCTTTATCAAATGAAAGAATGCATATTGAACAATTGCACACTGACATGGAAGATGAAAGATTTATTCTTGAAAGTAGTTTTACAGATAGTTTAAAAAAACTTTTACTAAATCAAACACATTTAAGCGGTGTTTCAAATCTTTCAAAAAATACAAAAATTACTGAGGCCTCACTAAATGAGCTATCATTAAAAAACCTTAAAGAAATTTCTGTTAAAGAAGATGCAGTAATGAAAAAAATCGAGCTTTTAAATGAAGCCTTTGAAAAAAGTCTTGATTTACTCAATAAAACTTTTCAATCAAAAGTTGATAAAGTTCAGTCAGGCGACGAACTTCTGCCAGGTGTTATGAAACTTGTGAAAGTTTTTGTAGCCGTCAAACGGCAACTAGCACCAGGGGACAAAATGGCTGGTCGACACGGTAATAAAGGAGTTATTTCAAGAATCATTCCTGTTGAGGATATGCCTTACATGGAAGATGGTACCCCAGTTGATATAGTTTTAAACCCCTTAGGGGTTCCATCAAGGATGAATGTTGGGCAAATTTTAGAAACACATCTAGGTGCAGTGTCTGTCGATCTTGGCAAAAAATTTTATGAAATAGCAATCAATCTTAAAAACAATAAAAGTTCAATTGATGAACTTAAAAATCTCTTTAAAAAAGTTTACGGAGATAACATTTATAAAGAAAGATTTGATAAATTGAAAGCTGATGAATTGATTAAAAGAGCGATTAATTTAAAAGATGGTGTTCCTTTCGCGACTCCTGTTTTTGATGGAGCTAAGGAGTTAGACATTAATAACTTTTTCAAAGTAGCCGGAAGTGATACCAGTGGACAGCAAAACCTGATTGATGGTAGGACAGGTAATCACTTTGACAGAAAAATTACAGTCGGACAAATTTACATGCTTAAGCTCAATCACTTGGTTGATGATAAAATTCATGCGAGGTCAATTGGACCTTACAGTCTCGTTACCCAACAACCACTGGGTGGAAAAGCTCAATTTGGAGGACAAAGATTTGGTGAAATGGAGGTTTGGGCGCTCGAGGCGTATGGAGCATCTTATACACTTCAGGAAATGTTAACTGTTAAGTCAGATGATGTATCAGGGCGGACAAAGGCTTATGAAACAATTGTTAGAGGAGATGATAATATTGAATCGGGTATACCCGAATCTTTCAATGTTTTGATTATGGAACTTAAATCTCTTGGGCTTAATGTTGAGTTGTTAGAAAATAGTGTTAGCTAGGAATTTAAAAAATGAATGAAATAATTAAATTAATTGAAAAACCAGGGTCGGTAGATTTTAATCAAATTAAAATTTCGATAGCAAGTCCTGACGAAGTTACATCGTGGTCTCATGGAGAGATTAAGAAACCAGAAACAATAAACTATAGAACATTTAAACCGGAGAGAAGCGGTTTATTTTGTGCAAGAATATTTGGTCCTATAAAGGACTATGAATGCGTTTGTGGTAAATACAAAAGAATGAAATTTAAAGGAATTATTTGTGAAAAATGTGGTGTTGAAGTCACATTATCTAAAGTTAGAAGAGAGAGAATGGGACACATTCCTCTAGCTGCGCCAGTTGCACACATATGGTTTTTAAAATCTCTTCCAAGCAGAATTGGACTTTTGCTTGACCTCGCCTTAAAAGATTTAGAAAAGGTTCTTTATTTTGAGAGCTTTATTGTTACTGAGCCGGGAATGGTTAAGTCACTAAATAAATATCAAATTCTTTCTGACGATGAAAATACCGAACTAAAACAAGAATATGGAGATAGCTTTCAAAGTATGATTGGAGCTGAAGCAATTCAAAAGCTTTTATCTGAGGTTGACCTTATTGCTGAGCAAAAAAAGGTTAGGGAAGATTTAGAATCTACTAACTCAGAAACTAAAATCAAAAAACTTGTTAAAAGATTAAAACTCGTTGAGGCATTTATTTCTTCAAAACTGAAACCTGAGTGGATGATTCTTAATGTTATCCCAGTTATTCCGCCTGAGCTAAGACCTCTTGTTCCGCTTGATGGAGGACGCTTCGCAACTTCAGACTTAAACGACCTTTACAGAAGAGTTATAAATAGAAATAATAGACTTCAGAGACTTCTAACTCTTAAAGCTCCAGACATAATTGTAAGAAACGAAAAAAGAATGCTTCAGGAAGCCTGCGATGCTCTTTTTGACAATGGTAGAAGAGGAAGGGTTATAACCGGAACTAATAAAAGGCCACTAAAGTCATTGTCGGATATGCTTAAAGGTAAGCAGGGAAGATTTAGACAAAATCTTTTAGGTAAAAGAGTCGATTATTCTGGGAGATCGGTAATTGTTGTTGGACCTGAATTAAAACTTCATCAATGTGGGATTCCAAAAAAAATGGCTATTGAATTATTCAAGCCTTTTATTTATTCAAAGTTAGAAAAATACAATTTAGCGGCAACTATTAAAGCTGCAAAAAAAATGGTTGAAAGGGAGAGACCAGAAGTTTGGGATATTTTAGCGGAGGTGATAAGAGAACATCCAGTTTTACTAAATAGAGCTCCAACTCTTCATAGGTTAGGTATTCAAGCATTTGAACCAATTTTGATTGAAGGAAAAGCCATTCAACTACATCCTCTTGTCTGCACTGCCTTTAATGCAGATTTTGATGGAGATCAGATGGCAGTTCATGTTCCGTTATCTCTTGAATCTCAGTTGGAGGCAAGAGTTTTAATGATGTCTACTAACAATATACTCTCGCCAGCGAACGGTAAGCCAATTATAGTTCCGTCTCAGGATATGATTTTAGGTCTTTATTACCTTAGCCTAGTCAGTCATGAGGGCAAGGGAGATAGTATGATTTTTTCAAGTATTGATGAATTGACCATGGCTTTGGATCAAGGTGTAGTGTCACTTCACACAAAAATAAAATGTAGGTATCGAACATTAGATGAAAACTTTCAACCAATCACATTAACAGTTTCAACAACACCTGGTAGAATGATGATAAGTGAAATTCTACCAAAACATCCAAAAGTTAGTTTTGATTTGATTAACAGGGTGCTTACTAAAAAAGAAATAAGTAATACCATTGATGTTGTTTACAGGCACTGTGGGCAGAAAAAAACTGTAATATTCGCTGATAAACTTATGGAAATTGGTTTTAGAGAAGCATGTAAAGCTGGAATTTCTTTTGGTAAGGATGATCTTTTGATTCCTAGCAATAAAAATGATTTGTTACTTGAGACAGAAAAAAAAGTTAAACTTTACGAAAAACAGTATTCAGAAGGTCTTATCACAAGAGGTGAGAAATATAATAAAGTTGTTGATGCCTGGGCCAAATGTTCGGATAGAGTTGCAGAAGAAATGACAAAAATCATGGTTCCACAGACAACAGACAATGTAGATAAATTTAACAGTGTTTTTATGATGGCAGATTCAGGCGCTAGAGGTTCTGCTGCACAATTGAAACAATTATCTGGAATGAGAGGTTTGATGGCTAAACCATCTGGGGAAATTATTGAAACACCTATTGTTTCAAATTTCAAAGAAGGATTAAGTGTTCTAGAATATTTTAATTCTAGTCACGGAGCGAGGAAGGGACTTGCTGATACAGCCCTAAAAACAGCTAATTCTGGATATTTAACAAGAAGATTAGTTGATGTTGCTCAAGACTCTATAATTACAATAGATGACTGTTTTACAACCCAATATATCACACTAGAAGAATTAGTTGAGGATGGAGAAGTTATTGAAACTTTGGGGGAGAAATGTCTAGGAAGAACTTTAGCTGAAGATATAATAGATAAAAAGTCAAACAATGTTATTGCAAAAACTGGCGATATTGTATCTGAGGAGCATCTTTCACTTATTAATTCTGCAGGTTTAATTAGTGTAAGAGTTAGATCTGTTTTGACTTGTGAAGCTGAATTTGGTGTGTGTGCAAAGTGCTATGGAAGAGACTTAGCTAGAGGAACTCCTGTTAATGTTGGTGAAGCTGTTGGAGTTATTGCTGCTCAATCAATTGGTGAGCCAGGAACTCAACTGACCATGAGGACTTTTCATATTGGTGGTGCTGCTCAAAAGGGAACTGAAATTTCCAATATTGAATCTAAATACGATGGAATAGTAAAATACACAAATATAATTTCTGCAAAAGATAGCTCTGGTAATTTAATTAACATGTCAAGAAATAGTAGTTTGTCAGTATTAGATGAACAAAATAAAGAAAGAGCAAAGCATAGACTTCCTTTTGGTTGTAAACTTAAGTTTGAAAATAACAAAAAAATAAATGCTTCTGATGTTTTAGCTGAATGGGATCCTTTTACTTTACCTATTGTAGCTCAAACAGATGGACATATAGTTTTTCAAGATCTTGAAGAAGGAGTTACCACACGGCAAATTGTTGATGATTCAACAGGTCTATCTAGCAATATAGTAATTGATTGGAAACAACAAGCCAAAAATCAACATCTTGTTCCTAGAGTAGAAATCCATGATAAAAAGAGTGATGGAAAGGTTTTAGTACTTGAAAATGGAAGCTTAGCATCATACGAACTTACTACTGATTCTATCATTCTTGTCACTGATAAAATGAAGATTAAAGAGGGCGATTATATTGCAAAAATTCCAAAAGAGTCTTCAAAAACCAAAGATATTACTGGTGGTTTGCCGAGAGTAGCAGAACTTTTTGAAGCTAGAAAGCCAAAAGATCATGCAATTATTGCCGAGGTTTCAGGAAAAATTAAGTTTGGTAAAGATTATAAAATGAAAAGAAAAATAGAAATTGTCCCTGAAAATTCAGAAATTGAACCGGTAGAGTACGTCATATCTAAATCAAAACATTTGACAGTTCAAGAAGGCGACTATGTTGAAATTGGGGATGTTTTAGTGGACGGGACCTCGGTGCCGCATGACATTTTAAGAATAAAGGGTGTTGAAGCTTTGGCAAGTTATTTAATTAAAGAAGTTCAAGACGTATACAGACTTCAAGGTGTGAAAATAAATGATAAGCACATAGAAGTTATTGTGAGACAGATGATGCAGAAGGTTGAAATAACAGATCCAGGTCAAACAACTTTTCTGACTGGAGAGCAAGTAAGCAAAAAAGAATTCACTGAAGTTAACTCTAACGCATCTGCTGAAGGATTAAAATTGGCCAAAGGTCATCAGATTCTTTTAGGTATTACAAAAGCATCTCTTCAAACTGACAGCTTTGTTTCTGCAGCATCATTCCAGGAAACTACGAGAGTTTTAACTGAAGCAGCTGTTTCTGGTAAAGTTGACAATCTTCAAGGTCTGAAGGAAAATGTAATTGTTGGCAGACTTGTCCCTTGTGGGACCGGTTCTTTCATGTCACAAGTTAAACTTGAGGCCAAAAAAAAAGACAGAGAACTTCTTAGCAAAGCTACGGTAAAAGATTAAATAAAAATATAAAATTTTTTTTTTCTTAGTTGACAGCTAATAAAGATATATTAGTATGCACCAATAATTGGTAGTGGTTTTAAACCAAACACAATTTCATTTTTTATTTTTAGGGGATTAAATGCCAACTATAAATCAGTTAGTTAGATCTGCGAGATCTAAGCAATTTAAGAGGAATAAGGTTCCTGCTCTTGAAAGCTGCCCGCAAAAAAGAGGTGTATGTACGCGTGTTTATACCACAACACCCAAGAAGCCTAATTCAGCACTTAGAAAAGTTGCTAGGGTTAAGCTAACTAATGGGTTTGAAGTCACTTCTTACATACCTGGAGAAGGTCATAATCTCCAAGAACATTCGGTTGTTCTTATACGTGGAGGCCGAGTAAAAGATTTACCGGGAGTTAGATATCATGTTCTTCGTGGAATTTTAGACACAGAGGGTGTCAAAAATAGAAAACAACGTAGATCAAAGTACGGTGCAAAAAGGCCTAAATAAAAATGTCCAGAAGAAGAAAAGCTGATAAACGAGACATCATTCCAGACCCAAAATTTAATGACAGGGTACTATCGAGATTTATAAACATAGTGATGTATGGAGGCAAAAAATCCACCGCAGAAAAAATTGTATATGAAGCTCTTGAAATTGCCTCTACAAAACTTAAGTCTAAGAATTCCCTAGACCTCTTTAAAACTGCTCTAAATAATGTAAAGCCAGGAATTGAAGTTAGATCTAGGAGAGTAGGCGGTGCTACTTATCAAGTTCCTGTTGAAGTAAGAAATGAGAGAGCACTTGCTCTTGCTATCAGATGGATAGTTGATGCGTCCAGAAAAAGATCAGAAAAATCGATGACCCATCGTTTAGCTCAAGAGCTCATAGATGCTAATGAGAATAAGGGTGCCTCGATAAAGAAAAGAGAAGATACGCATAAAATGGCTGAAGCTAACAGAGCGTTTGCTCATTACAGGTGGTAACAATGTCAAGAACAACCCCTTTAGAAGACTACAGAAACATTGGAATTATGGCACACATAGACGCTGGCAAAACAACCACTACGGAAAGAATCTTGTATTATACTGGTGTGTCCCACAAGATTGGAGAAGTTCATGATGGCGCTGCTACAATGGATTGGATGGAACAAGAACAAGAAAGAGGAATAACGATAACTTCGGCAGCTACAACGTGTTTCTGGGGAAACAAAAGAATAAATATAATTGATACACCTGGGCATGTTGATTTTACAATTGAGGTGGAAAGATCCCTTAGGGTATTAGATGGAAGTGTGTGTGTATTTGATTCGGTCGCTGGTGTTGAACCTCAGTCTGAAACTGTTTGGAGACAAGCGGACAAATATGGTGTTCCTAGAATGTGTTTTGTAAATAAAATGGACAGAGTTGGAGCAGATTTTTACAGATGCGTTGACATGATTGTTGATAGGTTAGGAGCAACACCATTGGTTCTTCAACTCCCGTTAGGTTCTGAATCAAATTTTAAAGGCGTTATTGATCTTATTTTAATGAAAGCAATAATTTGGCAAGAAGAGACCTTGGGAGCAAAATTCACCTATGAAGAGATTCCCGACGATATTAAAGCTGATAGCGAAAAGTATAGAGAAAAATTAATAGAAATGGTAGTTGAGCTTGATGATTCAATCATGGAGAAATACCTGGATGGAACTATACCATCTGAAGAAGAAATTAAAAAACTTATCCGAAAAGGTACGATAGAGAGTAAATTTGTCCCCGTTTTATGTGGCAGCTCTTTCAAAAATAAAGGTGTACAACCAATGCTTGATGCAGTTGTTGATTACCTACCGTCTCCATTAGATGTCGAGGCAATCAAAGGAATCGAATATAAAAATGAGGAAAACTCAATAGTAAGAAAAAGCTCTGACGATGAACCATTCGCAGCTTTAGCCTTTAAAATTATGAATGATCCTTTTGTTGGCTCTCTTACTTTTTTAAGAATATATTCTGGTACAGTTGAGGCAGGTTCTTCTGTTCTTAATTCAGTTAAAGATAAGAGAGAGAGATTTGGAAGAATGTTACAAATGCATTCCAACTCACGGGAGGACATCAAAACTGCATATGCAGGAGATATTATAGCTGTAGCTGGATTGAAGGATACAACGACAGGTGATACGTTATGTGACTCTGAAAAAGCTGTCATCCTTGAAAGAATGGAATTTCCTGACCCCGTTATAGAAGTTGCCGTTGAACCCAAAACGAAAGCTGATCAAGAAAAAATGGGAATTGCGCTACAGCGTTTAGCTGCTGAAGACCCATCTTTCAAAGTTAGTATTGATCATGAGTCAGGTCAAACTGTTATGAAAGGAATGGGAGAACTGCATTTAGAAATCTTAGTTGATCGAATGTTGCGAGAATTTAAAGTTGATGCAACCGTTGGGGCTCCGCAAGTTGCTTACAGAGAGACAATAACCCAACCAACTTCAGTTGACTATACACACAAGAAACAATCTGGAGGAGCTGGCCAATTTGCAAAGGTTGTCCTAGATTTTGAGCCCTTAGAAAAAGGGGAGGGTGTTATCTTTGACAGTAAGATTGTCGGAGGCAGAGTACCTAAAGAATATATTCCTGGAGTAGAGAAAGGTATTAAATTATCCACAGAAACAGGTTTTTTGGCTGGATTCCCTGTAATTGATTTTAAATGCACTTTAGTTGATGGCGCATTTCATGATGTTGATTCAAGTGTAATGGCTTTTGAAATCGCCGCTCGCGCTGCTTTTAGAGAGGCTATGCCTAAGGCTAAAGCAGTGTTGTTAGAACCTATGATGAAAGTTGAAGTTGTTACACCAGAGGAATATATGGGTGACATTATTGGAGATTTAAACTCCAGACGCGGCCAAGTTTCAGGCATGGAGCAAAGAGGGGTAAATCATGTTGTAAACAGTATGGTACCTCTTGCTAATATGTTTGGATATGTAAACAATTTGCGCTCTATGAGCCAGGGTAGAGCGAGCTATACAATGACTTTTGACCATTATGAAGAAGTACCTCATAATGTCGCAGAAGAAGTTAAAGAAAAAGTTTCTGGTTAACTAAATTTTATGAAGGAGTAATAAAATGGCAAAAGAAAAATTTGATAGAAGTAAACCGCACTGTAACATTGGGACAATTGGTCACGTAGATCACGGTAAGACAACGCTTACAGCGGCTATAACTAAAGTCTTAGCTGAAACAGGAGGTGCTACTGCAATGGATTATGCCCAAATTGACAAGGCACCAGAAGAAAAAGAAAGAGGAATAACCATATCGACTGCGCATGTTGAATATCAAACTGAAAAAAGACATTATGCTCACGTTGATTGCCCAGGACACGCAGATTATGTAAAAAATATGATAACTGGAGCCGCCCAAATGGACGGAGCCATTCTTGTTGTATCTGCAGCGGATGGTCCAATGCCTCAGACTAAAGAACACATTCTTTTGGCCAGACAAGTTGGTGTTCCCTCTATAGTGGTGTTTATGAATAAAGTAGATCAAGTTGATGATCCTGAATTACTCGATTTGGTAGAAATGGAAGTGAGGGAATTATTATCTAAATATGAGTTTGATGGGGATAACATTCCTATAGTTAAAGGTTCAGCTTTATCTGCTATTGAGGATTCTAATGAAGAGACGGGTAAAAAAGCGATTCTCGAACTGATGCAAAAAGTTGATGAGCACATCCCTCAACCTGCAAGACCATTAGACCAGGATTTTCTAATGCCTATAGAGGACGTTTTTTCCATTTCCGGTAGAGGAACAGTTGTAACAGGTAGAGTTGAAAGAGGAGTTGTAAACGTTAACGACGAAATAGAAATTACTGGAATTAAAGACACGCAAAAAACAGTTTGTACTGGAGTTGAAATGTTTAGAAAACTTCTAGATAGAGGCGAAGCCGGAGACAATGTTGGCGTTCTTTTAAGAGGAACAAAAAGAGAGGAAGTTGAAAGAGGCCAAGTTCTTGCAAAACCTGGTTCAATTAAACCTCATAAAAAATTCAAGGCTGAAGCTTATGTTTTAAATAAAGATGAGGGAGGTAGACATACCCCATTTTTTAAAAACTATAGACCTCAGTTTTATTTTAGAACAACAGATGTAACTGGAACAATTGAACTACCCTCTGGAACAGAAATGGTAATGCCTGGCGATAACGTTTCGGTAACAGTCGAACTACTTACTCCTATAGCAATGGACAAAGGACTTAAATTTGCTATCAGAGAAGGTGGTAAAACTGTAGGTGCTGGAGTAGTTGCCGAGATTATTGAGTAATAAATAACAGTATTGAGGTAAGGTAAAATGGCTAGCCAAAATATTAGAATAAGGTTAAAGGCTTTTGATCATAGAGTTCTTGATCAAACCACCATGGAAATCGTTAGTACTGCCAGAAGAACAGGTGCTAATGTGAAAGGACCAATACCTTTACCAACAGTTATTGAAAAATTTACCATCCTAAAGTCACCTCATGTTGACAAAAAATCTCGAGACCAACTTGAACTTAGAACTCATAAAAGAATGATGGATATTACCGAATGGACACCACAAACCGTTGATGCTCTTCAAAAATTAGAGCTAGCGGCTGGTGTTGATATTGAGATAAAGTTATAGGTTTAAAGATGAGACTAGGTTTGTTAGCAAAAAAAGTTGGAATGAGTAGGTTTTATGACTCCCTTGGTATCAATCATCCAGTTACTATACTGAAAGTGGATGAGTCAAATGTTGTTGATATTAAAACAAACGAAAAAAATGGTTATTCAGCTGTTAGATTATCACTCGGAAAATCAAAAAGAAATAATAATAAACCGGTTAAAGGTTTTCTAAAAAAACAAAATATTCCTGCATTTTTATTTTCAAAGGAATTTAGAGTTAGTGAAACCGATAATTATAAAGTTGGTGAGAAGGTATCAGTGAACAATTTCATCGAAGGTCAATTTGTTGATGTGACATCTAACTCAAAAGGAAAGGGTTTTGCTGGTGGGATGAAAAGGCATAACTTTGGTGGTAACAGGGCTACCCATGGTGTTTCAATATCGCACCGATCCCACGGCTCTACTGGCCAATGTCAGGACCCAGGTAAGGTTTTTAAGGGAAAAAAAATGGCAGGTAGGCTTGGTAATGTTCAGGTTACTATTCAAAACTTGAAAGTTTTAAAAGTTGATAATGAAAATGGAATTATTCTTGTGAAAGGTGCTGTTCCAGGGCATAAAGATTCTGTTTTGAAAATTTTTGACTCAATAAAAAAAAATCAAGAAATAAAGCCTGTTAATAAAAGCGAAGGTCATGAAACAAAAGATTCTACTCAACAACAACCTAAGAATGACTCATCAAACTTGCCCAATGAATCTAAGGCAAATACTCCAGAAAATAAAGGAGAACCTGAACAGAATAAAAATTTACCAGAACAAGAAACATCTAATCAAACAAACCAACCAGTTACGAATAATACTGAGAAAGAGGTAGATTCTAAAATGGAATCTAATGAAAAACCAAATAAAACTGACAATGAAAATAATAAGGATGCAGTTAAATAATGAAACAAGAAATTAAAAGCCTAGAAAACAAAGTTGTTAAGGAAATTGATTTGGATAAAAAAATCTTTGGTGTTGAAATTAAAAATGAAATTATTCATAGAATGATAAGATATCAACTTGCAAAAAAAAGATCAGGTAATCATAAAACTAAAGGTATTTCGGAAATATCAGGAACCACCCGTAAGCCTTTTAAGCAAAAGGGAACGGGAAGTGCTCGTCAGGGTAGTCGAAGATCTCCACAAATGAGAGGCGGAGCAGTAATCTTCGGGCCCCAAGTCCGCTCTCACGCGCATAAGCTTCCAAAAAGAATTAGATCTTTAGCCTTAAAAATGGCACTTTCAAACAAACTTAAAGAGGGAAAACTGAAAGTGATTTCGGACTTTAAAATTAGCAAGCCTAAAACCTCTTTTTTAACGTCCAAACTTGCCAAAATGGAAATTGATTCTGCTTTATTTATAGACGGAAAAGATGTTGAAAAAAACTTTGAAAATGCTTTAAGAAATATTCCCAAAACTGATTTTCTACCAATCGCTGGTCTTAATGTTTATGATATCATCAGAAGAAACTTTTTGATTATTTCCGAGAAAGCACTTATGGGAATCAACGAGAGGTTTAAAAATGAATAAAACTTCTAATGAAAGAATTTATGAAATTATTAGGTCGCCTTTGGTATCTGAAAAATCAACCTTCATTTCACAATTCAATTACTACGTATTTAAAGTTTCTCCTAATTCAACTAAAATGGAAATTAAAAACGCAGTTGAAAATATTTTTAAGGTTGAAGTTAAGTCAGTTAATACCCTGAATCAAAAAGGTAAAAAGAAAAGGTTCAGAGGTAAAGTTGGAGTCAGGGCTGGTATAAAGAAAGCTTTTGTAAAACTTGCAGAAGGCCAAACCATTGATACGACAGTGGAGGTAAAGTAAATGTCATTAAAACAATATAAGCCTATTACATCTTCACAACGTGGTTTAGTTCTTGTTGATAGAGCTGAGTTGCACAAGGGTAAGCCTTTAAAGAAACTCACCAAAGGACTAACTAAATCTGGTGGTAGGAATAACTTCGGTCACTTAACTTCGAGGAGAAAAGGTGGGGGTCATAAAAGAAAATATAGAATAATTGACTTTAAAAGAAATACGTTAGATGTCAGTGCTAAAGTTGAAAGAATTGAATATGATCCCAACAGAACTGCCTACATTGCACTTGTTAAATATGATAATAACAATTTTTCTTATATTATATGTCCTCAAAATTTAAAGAAAGGAGATACAGTATTATCCTCGGATAAAGCAGATATTAAAGTTGGTAACTGTTTACAGCTAAGAAATATGCCTACTGATACAATAATTCATAATATTGAACTGAAGCCGGGCAAAGGTGGCCAGCTTTCTAGATCTGCCGGTACATATGGACAACTTATTGGAAAAGATGCAGATTACGCTCAGATAAAATTATCATCTGGAGAAATAAGGGTTGTTAGAGTTGAATGCAGAGCAACTGTTGGCATGGTTTCAAACCCTGACCAAAAGAATATCAAACTTGGTAAAGCTGGAAGAAAAAGATGGCTTGGAATAAGACCTGTTGTACGAGGAGTTGCTATGAACCCAGTAGACCACCCTCATGGTGGCGGTGAAGGAAGAACTTCTGGAGGTAGAAACCCAGTTTCACGTAAAGGAATTTCAGCAAAAGGTAAGAAAACTAGAAATAATAAAAGAACAGATAAACTAATTTTAAAGGATAGAAGAAGGAAGTAACAGATTATGACTAGATCAGTATGGAAAGGACCATTCGTTGATATGTACTTAATTAAAAAGGCTGAAGCGGTCAGAAGTTCAGGCAGAAACGATGTAATTAAAACTTGGTCAAGAAGGTCCACAATACTTCCTGAATTTGTTGGCTTGACCTTCGGAGTTCACAACGGAAAAAAACACATACCAGTTACTGTTAATGAGAATATGGTTGGGCATAAATTAGGGGAATTTTCTCCTACAAGAACCTACAAAGGACATAACGCAGATAAAAAAACTAAATAATTAAAATATGAGTGAAAAAAATAAAAATATAGCATCGGCAAAAGCAAAGTCTATTAAAACAAGCATGACAAAAGTAAACTTGGTTTTAAAAATGATAAGAGGTAAAAAAGCTGAGAATGCACTTAACATTCTTGCATTTTCTAAAAAAAGAATTTCTAATGAAATTACAAAAATACTTAAGTCAGCAATTGCAAATGCTGAAAATAATCATCAACTTGATATAGATAAATTAGTTGTTAAAGAAGCAACTGTTGGCAAATCAATGGTATTAAAAAGATTTAGGCCCAGAGCAAGGGGAAGATCGGGAAAAATACTTAAGCCTTTTTCAAAAGTAAAAATTTTAGTACAAGAAAAAGAAAAAGAAAAAGAAAAAGAAAAAAACAATAATTCATTAGAGGAGAAAAAATAGTGGGACAAAAAACTAACCCTATTGGCTTTAGACTTGGTGTTATTAAATCTTGGGAATCGAGATGGTTTTCTGAAAAAGATTACGCAAAGCTTTTACAAGAAGATATCACTATCAGAAAATTCCTCATAAAAAAACTCTCGTCAGCGGGAATTTCAAAGGTAGTTATTGAGCGTCCTGCAAAGCTGGCAAAAATTACTATTCATACATCGAGACCAGGTGTCATAATTGGTAAAAAAGGGTCAGACATTGAAAAATTGAAAAAAGATATTGGTAATATTACTGAAGGTGATGTGAGTATAAATATTTTAGAAATTAAAAAGCCTGAGCTAGACTCGCAATTAGTTGCTGATAATATTGCTCAGCAGTTAGAAAGAAGGGTAGCCTTTAGAAGAGCTATGAAAAGAGCGGTTCAGTCAGCCATGAGGCTTGGTGCACTAGGTATAAGAGTTAATTGTAGTGGAAGATTAGGTGGTGCAGAAATTGCCAGAACAGAATGGTATAGAGAGGGGAGGGTTCCTCTTCATACGCTTAGAGCCGACATTGATTATGGCGTATCTAGAGCTAATACTACTTATGGCATATGTGGAGTAAAGGTATGGATTTTTAAAGGTGAAAAGTTTGATAAAGATGTCAATGATATTCAAAAAGATAAACCTTCAAATGACATTTTAAAGAAGGCTGAGGAATAAATATGTTGCAACCAAAAAAACCTAAGTTTAGAAAGCAATTTAAAGGGCGAATGCATGGAAGCTCAAAGGGGGGAAACAACCTTAACTTCGGTTCATTTGGACTTAAAGCACTTACACCAGCAAGGATAACATCTAGGCAAATTGAATCAGCTAGAAGATGTATATCTCGTCACTTAAAGAGATCGGGTAAAGTTTGGATTAGAATTTTCCCAGATGTTCCCGTTACAAAAAAACCTGCAGAGGTGAGGCAAGGAAAGGGAAAAGGTGCTGTCGAATTTTGGGCTGCTCGAGTCAAGCCTGGAAAAATTTTGTTTGAGATAGATGGTGTTCCAAAAACATTAGCTGAAGAGGCTTTTCAATTAGCCTCTGCTAAACTTCCTAATAAGAATAAATTTGTAATAAGGTTAGGTTTATAAATGGAAAAATATTCAGAATTAGAGAAACTAGAGATGAAGGACTTAAAAGATAAAATACTTGTTTTAAGGAAAGAGTCACTCAACTTAAGATTTCAAAAGAGTTCAGGCCAGCTTGAAAAAACTGCAAGAATTTCTCAAGTGAGAAAGCAAATTGCGAGAATAAAAACTGCAATAACCTCTAAAATGAAAGGCAAAAAATAACATGCCCAAAAGAGTTTTAAAAGGAATTGTTGTATCTGATAAATTAGATAAAACCATTACTGTTCTTGTTAGTAGAAAAGTTATGCATCCTGTTTATAAAAAATATATAAAAAAATCTAAAAAATATTCAGTTCACGATAAGGACAATAAATTTAAAAATGGTGAAGTTGTTAGTATTCAAGAAAACAGACCTATTTCAAAAACAAAAAAATGGGTAGTAATTAATTAGAGAAGAAGTTTTATGATTCAAATGCAGTCAACATTATTCGTCGCAGACAACTCGGGAGCTAAAAAAGTACAATGCATTAAGGTACTAGGAGGTTCCAAAAGAAGATTTGCGTCTATTGGTGATATTATTGTAATCACAGTAAAAGATGCGATACCTAGAGGAAAAGTAAAAAAAGGCGATATTCACAAAGCAGTTATCGTTAGAACTGCTAAGGAAGTTTACAGACAAGACGGTTCATCAATCAGATTTGACAGAAACGCAGCTGTTTTAATAAATAATAATGGAGAGCCAATTGGCACAAGAATTTTTGGTCCTGTTACTAGAGAGTTAAGAGCCAAAAAATACATGAAAATTATTTCACTGGCTCCAGAGGTACTCTAGCCATGGCGATTAAAATTAAAAAAGGTGATACTGTAATAGTTTTATCGGGAAAAGATAAAGGAAAAAATGGGAAGGTATTAAGAATTTTGAAGTTAAAAACCAATTCGACAATTAAGGCTGTGGTTGAAGGTATAAATATTGTAAAAAAACACACTAAGCAATCTGCGACTAGTAAAGGCGGGATAGAAAGCATTGAAATGCCAATACATCTTTGTAAATTAGCAATCCAAGACCCAAAAACTTCAAAACCATCGCGAGTTGGTTTTAAAAAACTTGAGGACGGAAAAAAAGTCAGGTTTGCAAAAAAATCTGGAGAAACCCTTAACTAAAATTAGGTATATATGATGGCAAGATTAAAAAAATATTATCAAACTAAACTTAGAGATGAATTAAAAAATAAACTTGGGCTACAAAATATTTTTGAAGTTCCCAAAATAAAAAAAATTGTAGTTAATATTGGAGTGGGTGAGGCTGCCTCTGATTCAAAGAAAATAGAATCAGCTACATCTGATCTTACTACTATTACAGGCCAAAAGCCTATGGTAACTAAAGCTAAAAAATCAATTGCAGGATTTAAACTTCGTAAAGGTGTAAATATTGGGTGTAAAGTGACGCTGAGAAAAGATAGGATGTATGAATTTTTAGATAGATTAATTTATATTGCCTTGCCTCGAGTAAGAGACTTCAAAGGTCTTTCAAAAAAATCATTTGATAACAGTGGTAATTACTCAATAGGTATTAAAGAGCAAATTATTTTTCCAGAAATTAATTATGATAAAATAGATAAGGTTCGAGGAATGGATGTAAGCATTATTACTTCAACTCGTAATAACAACCATGCCTTTGAATTACTTAAGGGCTTTAACTTACCATTTAGAAAATAATAAATAAGGGGTTAATTTTATGTCAAAATTATGTTTAGTAGAAAGAAATAAGAAAAGAATAAAGCTTTACAGTAAATACAAAGCAAAACACGACAAACTTTTAAAACAAGCTAATAACAAAAAGCTTACACCTGAGGAGCGATTTCAGGCTAGATTAAAATTATCTAAAATACCAAGAAACGCCTCTAAAGGTCGTATTAGAAATAGATGTGTTCTCACCGGAAGAAGCAGAGGAGTATATAGAAAATTTAAACTCTCAAGAATTGCTTTTCGAGAGTTGGCTTCTAAAGGACACATTCCTGGAATTACAAAATCTAGTTGGTAGAAAGTGAGGAATAAATTATGAGTTTGTCAGATCCACTTGGAGATATGTTAACAAGAATAAGAAACGGTCAGATGAGAGGAAAAGAATCTGTTTTGATGCCTGCCTCCAGATTTAGAGGAAATGTTCTTGATGTATTGCAAAGAGAAGGGTATATAAAAGGTTTTAAAAAACTTGAAATAGCTAATAATAAGAATGAATTTAGAATTGAGCTAAAATATGTTGACGGTCAACCAGTTATTAAAAGCATATCTAGAGTTTCTAAACCCGGCAGGAGGGTTTATTCTAATATTAAAGATTTGCAAAGAAACTTCGATGGACTTGGCACTTATATTTTATCGACTTCTAAAGGCGTTCTTTCAGACAGTGAAGCTAGAGTTGAAAGTGTAGGAGGAGAAATTTTATGCAAAATTTTCTAGGAGATTCTTTTAATGTCTAGAAGTGGAAGAATACCAATAGCTGTTCCTGAAAATACTGAAGTAAAAGTAGAAAGTGGTGTTTTTTTTGCAAAGGGTAAACTAGGAGAGCTTTCTTTTAAATTTGATAATAATGCTAAAGTTGAAATCAAGGAAAATACCGTTATTGTATCAAAGGGTGGAGACAGTCAGCATTTTGCGAAAATGTGGGGTACTGTTAGATCAAGAATTTTCAATTTAATTGAAGGTGTTTCAAATGGCTATACAAAAGAACTTGAATTAGTGGGAGTAGGTTATAAAGCAGCTCCAAAAGGGAAGACCTTAGAGTTGAATCTTGGTTTTTCTCATCCAATAAACTTTCAAATACCACAAGACTTAAAAATTGAAGTCCCTAAACCAACCACTATTAAGATATCTGGAATTGATAAGCAAAGAGTTGGTCAGATTGCAGCTAATATACGATCTTTCAGAAAACCTGAACCTTTTAAAGGTAAAGGGGTGAAATACAAGGATGAATATGTAAGAAGAAAAGAGGGTAAGAAAAAATAATGAGTAAATTAACTAATAAAAAGAAAAGGACCCAAAGGGTAAGATTTAAGATTAAAAAAAAAGCTAATCTGAGATTAAGCTTGTTTAGGTCAAACAAATTTATTTATGCTCAGCTCATTGATGACTCTGAAGGTAAAACATTACTTTCTTCATCATCAATTCAAAAAGAATTTAGGGATATTAAAGGCTCCCCAAAAGAAATCGCATTTAAAATTGGGGAGTCAGTTGGGAATAAGATCTTGGAAAAAAAAATAAATAAAAAAATATGTCTTGATAGAGGGGGGTACCTTTTTCACGGAAGAGTTAAGGAATTTGCAATGGGTGTAAGATCTAAAGGAATAAAGTTTTAGGAATTTGTTATGGCGGACAATTTAGAAAATAATTCAGGAAAAAAAAAAGAAATTAAGCAAGACGAAAAAATTGCTAAAACCAGCTCCTCCAACAATCCTAATATTGTTACAACTTCACCAAGGAAAGCTGTCGAAACTTCTAATGCAGATAATAAGCCAGTTAGAGAAGCACCTCAGTCGGGTCCTGAAAATAAAAACGTCAAATCAACTAAAAAAAATATCGAACCTAATAACAAGTCGGATGAACCTAAAAATGATAAGAAATCAAAGCTATTTGTAAAAACTGATGGTTCCAAAGGTGTAAAGAAAGATACAGCTAGAAATTCTCAAGAAATTAAAAATGACGATTCTTCATCTAGGAACACTGACCAAAGTGAGTTTGTAGAAAAACTTGTCAGCATCAATAGGGTCGCCAAAGTTGTTAAAGGTGGAAGAAGATTTAGCTTTGCAGCATTGGTAGTTGTAGGTGATGGTAACGGTATGGTTGGGCATGGTAAAGGAAAAGCAAAAGAAGTTCCAGAAGCAATAAAAAAAGCTACTGATGAGGCTAAGTCCAATATGATAAGGGTGCCCTTAAGGCATGGAAGAACTCTTCACCATGATATAAAAGGTAGGTTTGATTCTGGAAAAGTCTACTTAAGAAGTGCCCCTTCCGGTACAGGAGTAATAGCAGGTGGTCCTATGAGAGCTGTTTTTGAAGCCCTCGGAATTCAAGATATTGTTGCAAAATCTGTCGGAAGTTCAAACCCTCATAATATGATTAGAGCTACATTTGAAGCATTAAAGTCGTCATCTTCACCGAAGATAATTGCAATGCGGCGAGGTTTAAAAATAAATGATATTACTAAAAGAAGAAAATTTAATGAGGTTTCTGAAAATGCCAAAAATTAGTGTTAAGCAAATAAAGAGTCCAATTGGAAGAAACTCATCTCAAAGAAAAATACTTATATCGCTTGGACTTAATAAAATTAACAGAGTTAAAGTTCACAATGATCATCCATCAATTTTAGGTATGATTGATAAAATTAAGCATCTGCTAGAAGTACAACAGGTAAAAAAATGAAGCTAAATGAATTTAAAACAACAGATCAGAAA
>CACNAV010000008.1 GCA_902618535.1 uncultured Alphaproteobacteria bacterium
AAATGACTGGAAGTACATTTGGAAAGCTTTTTAAAGTTTCAACCTGGGGCGAAAGTCATGGTGAAGCTTTGGGTTGTATAATAGAAGGAGTGCCTTCCAAAATAAAAATATCTGAACGATTTATTCAAAAATTTCTTGAACGAAGGAAACCTGGCCAGTCGAAGTATACTACACAAAGAAAGGAAGGTGATAAAGTTAAAATTTTATCTGGAGTATTCGATGGTGTCACAACAGGGACTCCTATTTCTTTGATAATTTATAATCAAGACACTAGAACAAAAGATTATGAGGAAATTAGAAAAAAGTTTAGACCAGGTCATGCTGATTTTACTTATTTCAAGAAATTTGGAATTAGAGACTACAGGGGAGGAGGCAGAGCATCAGCAAGAGAAACAGCAATGAGAGTGGCAGCTGGGGCTGTTGCACAAAAAATACTGGGAAATAAAGTTAAAATTAGGGGTGCGTTAATTCAAATAGGAAAAAAAAAAATTGATGAAAAAAGGTGGAATTGGGACGAGTTAAAGAATAATGATTTTTTTTGTCCTGATAAATTAACTGTTCCAAGCTGGGAAAATTATTTAAAAAGCGTGAGAAAAAATGGTTCATCTATAGGTGCAATTATTCAGATTAATGTTTCAGGAGTTCCAATAGGTTTGGGTGAACCTGTTTTTGATAAGGTTGAAGCTCTTTTAGCTAAAGCGATAATGAGTATTCCAGCAGTAAAAGGTTTTGAAATCGGTTCAGGGTTTAAATCAGCTGAACTTAGTGGTGAAGAAAATGCAGATGAAATTCGTATTTTGAAAGATAGAATTTCTTTCAAATCAAACAATTCAGGTGGTTCCCTTGGTGGGATTACATCAGGTCAGGATATTGTAATTAAGTTTGCTGTCAAACCAACAAGCTCAATATTAACCAAAAAAAAAACTATTGATGTTGACGGTAAAAATACTGACATAAGAACCAAAGGAAGACATGATCCATGCGTGGGTATTAGGGCAGTTCCAATTGGAGAAGCAATGGTCGCAATTGTACTAGCTGACTTATTTCTTATAAACAAAATTAATAATTAGCTTTTTTTAAATAAATCAAAAATTCTTTATTACCTTTTTGACCTAAAATTGGGCTTTCTATAATTTCTATAAAATCAGGAGAAAAGTTTTCAACAAACCAAGAATTTATATTTACACAAATATCTTTATGAATTTTCTCATTCTTAATTATTCCTTTTTTTCCAACTAGTTCTTTAGATGCTTCAAATTGAGGTTTTATAAGTGCTACTATTTCAAATTTTTCTTTTAACAAACTTTTAAAAGGTAAAATTACTTTTTTCAAAGAAATAAAACTTACGTCGCAAACCAATAAATCCACTAATTCTGTTATTACTTTTGAATTAACAAACTTGGCGTTTGTTCTTTCTAGTAAAATAATATTTTTTGAATTTCTCAACCTCCAATCAAATTGACCATATCCAACATCAATGGCAAAAATTTTTTTTGCACCCTTTTTAAGAAGAACGTCACTAAATCCACCCGTTGAACATCCTAAATCAGCACAAACCTTATCAGCAATATTTATTTTAAAGTTCTCAATTGCTTTTGCTAGTTTTAATCCTCCTCTAGAAACCCATGGGTTATCATTTTTTTTTATTCGAATAATTTGTTTATTTTTAATTAGTCTTCCAGGTTTATCAATTTTTTCACCAGTGATATAAACATTACCACTCATTATAAGTGAAACAGCTCTTTGTCTAGATTTAACTATACCCATTCCTACTAAAAATAGGTCTAACCTTTTATTATTATATTTTTTTGAGACAATACTAGAGCTAAACATTTAAAATCTATTTATTCCTAGATATTATGAAATTTGCTAAATCAATCAAATTTTTTGCTTTTTCTCCAAATGGTTCAATTATTTTAATAGATTCTTCTATCAGATCTTTAGATTTTTTTTTTGCATTCTCTATTCCAAGCAATGAAACCAGAGTTTCCTTACCTTGTTTATGATCTTTTCCTGTTTTTTTTCCAACTTCAAGTATATTTCCTTCAACATCTAATAAATCATCTTTTATCTGAAATGCTAGGCCAAGTTTGGATGAAAAATTTTCAAAAACTTGGAGCTCCTCATACTTTTCAGCTAAAATACATGGCGCTATGCAAGAAAACCTAAATAATTCTCCTGTTTTTAATCTCTGTAATTGAAAAATTTTTTCCAAAGTTAGTGTTTTTTTTTCAGCTTCTAAGTCTAACATTTGTCCACCAACCATTCCTTCAGCACCAGATGATTTAGCTAATTCATTAATTAAATTACATCTTACTTCAGAATTTTCATGGGTTTTTTCATGAGAGATGATTTCAAATGCAAGTGATTGAAAAGCATCGCCAACTAAAATAGCTGTAGCCTCGTCAAATTTAATATGACAAGTTGGATGTCCCCTTCTTAAATCGTCGTCATCCATTGCAGGAAGATCATCATGAACTAAAGAATAACAATGAATAAACTCAATACCTGCAGCAACTCTGTCTGAATTTTCTTTCTTGATACCTAAAATCGAAGAAATTTCGCTTAATATTAAAGGTCTTAGCCTTTTACCACCTACCTTTACAACATAATACATAGCCTTATCTAACTTATCAGAAAAAAAAAGAGCCTTTGGTAAAAAGCTAATAAGTGTTTTTTCAAAATCTGTTGAAAAAACACTTATTAGCTTTTCTATATTTATGAAATCATTGTTCATCAATATTTTCTAATTTATTATCAACAACCTTTTTAATTTTTATCTCTGCATTTTTTAATTTTTCTTCACAATGATTTTTGAGGAGAATTCCTATCTCATAATACTTTATTGATTCATCCAAACTAACATCACTGCCTTCAATCAACTTCACGACTTTATTCAAACGTTCAAAAGCTTCCTCGAATGAGAGATTGGTAACATCTTTATTAAGTAAATCCATTAATAATTAATTCTTTTCTATTTCAAACAACATGAAATCGTTATGTTTAATTTTTTTTATTATTGTAATATTTATCTGTTTGTTTAGTTCATTTATGTCGTTTTCTGCTTTAGGATCATCAACTTTAACTTTAATAATATCACCTTTTCTAATCTCTTTAATTTTTTTTGCAATCTTTAAGACAGGAAGCGGACATCTTAAACCCATGAGATCAATCAATTTTGTTTTTTTTATCATAGCGTTTTTAAAAAAAAACATTATATAATTTCTAAAAACATTTGATAACATTTTTATTGTTAATTATTATTAATTCTAAGTTATGACAAACCAAATATACAAGTTTTTTTTTCTCGTCGCATTTGTATTTTGTTTAAGCTACTCCAGTTCTTTTGCAAAAAAAATACGAATAGGTACTTTGCAATACGGTAGCGTTAATTGGGAATTAAAACTAATTGAAGATCTAGAGCTTGACAAAAAAAATTCTTTCGATTTAGAAATAGTTGAATTAGCAAGCAAGAACGCCGCTGCTGTTGCTTTACAGGGGGGAGCAGTCGACCTTATTGTCACAGATTGGTTTTGGGTTTCTAGACAACGAAATGAAAAAAGATTATTTTCTTTCATACCACATTCCATGGCAGCAGGAGGCCTGATTGCCTCTAAGAGCTCTAAAATAGTTAACGACTTAGATCTTAAAAATAAAAAAATTGGTGTAGCTGGAGGCCAGGTTGACAAAGGCTGGCTAATTTTTAGAGCTTATTATAAGAAAAAACATGGTACAGATTTGATTTCTTTAAGCAGGCCTATCTTTGGCGCACCGCCATTGTTAAATAAAAAAATGCAACAGAGTGGTTTTGATGCAATCCTAACTTATTGGCCGTATCAAGCAAAACTTCTAACTGATGATAATTTTAAAAAAATTATTAACATTAATGAAATATTAAATGAATTAGGCATTCCTGACGGAATTCCTGTCATTGGCTGGGTTTTCAGAGACAATTGGGGAAAAAATAATAATGATATTCTGAATAATTTCCTGAAAGCGTCAGATGAAGCGAAAAAAATTATGCTTGAATCTGATAAAATTTGGGAAAAAATTAGGCCCAATATGATGGCTGAAGATGATTTACTTTTCAGTAATCTTCGCGAAATATACAGAGAAGGAATTCCAAAAAAGAAGTTCACAAAAACACAAATAGAAGGCGCAAAAAAACTTTACTCCATTCTTTCAAAAATTGGAGGTAAAGAACTTGTTGGTAACGCCAAAGAATTATCTCCTGGAACTTTTTGGAGTAATTAATTGTGGAGTTTTATAAATCTAATGCAATTTTAAGAATTGCTTCAGTTGCTCTGTTTTTTTTAATATGGCAAACCGCCAGCTTGTTTATTAACATTGAACTATTACCCTCCCCAGCTGAGGTTTTGTCAAAAGTAATAGAAGAAGCAAAAACAAATGAATTATTTTTTCATACATTTATAACACTCAAAAGAGTTTTTATATCTTTTTTTATAGCAATGTTTATTGGTACTTTTTTTGGGATTTATATGGGAAGAAACAAAAAATTAAATATCTTCTTAGATGATTGGTTAGTTCTTGGACTCAATGTTCCTGCTCTTGTAATTATAATCCTTTGTTACGTATGGTTTGGCTTAAATGAAGCAGCAGCAATACTAGCTGTTTCTCTTAATAAAATTCCTATGGTAGCAGTCATAATGAGAGAGGGTGCGAGATCAATAGAAAGAGATTATGTTGAGGTTGCAAAATTTTATAAAGTTAATAAAAGTAAACTTTTTTTTAAAGTTATTTTTCCTCAACTTTACCCCTACCTATTGTCATCAGCACGATCTGGATTATCCCTAATATGGAAAATTGTATTAGTTGTTGAATTATTAGGTAGAAGTAATGGAGTTGGTTTTAAATTATATGGTTTTTTTCAATTTTTTGATATTTCTGGAATTCTCGCATATACATTAGCTTTCGTTTTTTTGATTATAATTATCGAATTCATAATAGTTAGACCCTTTGAGAGAAAAATTTCAGTATGGAGATGACAGAGTGAGTTTTCAAATTAAAATCAAAGAGAAATTCTTCCGTAACAAACATGATAAAAACAAGACAAATGTCTTAAAAAATATTAACATAACCATAAAACCTAAGGAATTTGTTTGTATTGTTGGTCCATCTGGTTGTGGCAAAACAACATTGATGAATATGATTGGGGGATTGATTGACTCTGAGAGTCAGGTCATTAAATCAACTAGTAGAGATACTGTAGAAGTCGAAAAATTTGGTTATGTTTTTCAAACATCTAGATTACTCCCATGGCTCACTGTTAAAGAAAATGTTGAACTTGTTTGTGATACAAATTCACCGAACTTTGATTCTGATAACATTGATTTTTTATTAGAGAGTTTTGGACTCAAAGAGTTTATGAATTTTTATCCCAAAGCTATATCTGGAGGAATGAGGAGAAAGGTTGCCTTAGCAAGGGCCCTAATAAATAATCCGAAAGTTTTACTCATGGACGAGCCTTTTGTCTCATTGGATCAACCTACTTCAGAAAGTTTATATGATGTTCTAGTTAGCTATAGAAAAGAAAAGCCCATCACAGTAATCTTCATAACGCATATGCTTAAAGAAGCTATCCTTCTTGGGGACAGAATACTTTTCTTTTCAAAAAAACCTGGTACAGTAGTTTTTGATTACAGAGTAAAATCAATTAGAAAACCTCTAACACTGGATAATAAATCCGTTGATAGTGAATATAAAAAACTTAAAAGTAAATATCCTCAGTTACTTGAAGGTTTGGTCTGAATTATAAGGATGTAAAAATGGAAATTTTTTACGATTATATTGAAAAAGGTGGAATCATTTTCTCAATTTTGTTAGCTATGTCTGCAGTTGGAATAACACTTATAACCTATAAATTTATAGAAATAAATTTTTTCAATGACCTTGATTTACAAACTTTTGAACAAGATTTGACTAGTACCTCGAACATAAGTGATTTTAGGCAATTAATAGATTTAAAACCCAGTTCAGAAAAAAAGATGTTTTTAATTGAAACATTAAACATCATTGAAGAAAACACTTCAAAAGCCCTGAAAGAACAAGAAATAGAAACCCTTCTCCAAAAAAAATATTTGAGTTCTCAAAAATTTTTACCCTCGCTTGAAATTATTGCTCAAGTTAGTCCACTTATAGGTTTATTGGGAACAGTAATAGGAATGATTGACTCTTTTAATGAGTTAGAATTAGGGGGTAGTTTAGTAGACCCATCCATCTTAGCTGGTGGAATATGGACAGCTTTACTGACAACTGCAATGGGCTTAATTGTTGCAATACCGGCTTTAATATCTCATTATTTTTTTGATAAAAAATTAACCAATACAGTTCAATCCTCAAGTGTTTTTTTAACAAAACTGACAAACAAAGCTAATTGAAAGAAACCAAAGGTTAATGATCAATATAAAAAAAAAAAATATAAAAATTAATATAATTCCTTTAATTGATATTATTTTTTTAATGCTTGTTTTTTTTATGTTAGCAACTAATTTTTCAGAAAAAAAAGAAATTAGTTTTAAACTAAAACAAAGTATTGAAATATTAAACGATAGCCAAGAAAATTTATTAATTTACATAAAAAATAATTCTTTTGTAATTAATGAAGAATCTATAAAAAACGGTAACCTTGAAGAAAAAGTACTGAGTTACTGGAATTCAAAAAATTATAAAAATATCATAATTTTAAATGATAAAGACTCTAATCTTCAGGAATTAATTTTAATTCTAGATATACTCAAAAAAAATGAAATTAAAAATGTAAGTTTTGCAGATGATCCAAAAATTTAAATTTAAAAAAGAAGTTAATTTAAGTGAATCAATCAATCTTATACCAATGATTAATCTAGTTTTTTTACTTCTTATTTTCTTTTTACTTACAGGTATTATTCAAAAGAAAGAAGACCCAAGTATTTTAATCCCTGAATCGAATCAAGGAATGAAGAAGGATAATTTTTCTAATGAGCAAACCATTCAAGTTAATGAAAATGGAATATTAAAATTAAATGAAAAAATAATAAGTAGTGAAGATTTAAATATGCTTAAGACTGAAGGTAGAGATATATTGATTCTTAACATAGATAAAAACGTAAAAATAAAAAAAACAAACGAGATTTTCAAAAACCTAAAATCAGCAGGATTTGAAAAAGTATTTATAAATGTTACTGAAAAAAATGCTTCGAACTAATTTTCTAACGTTTTCAGCTTTTTTCTCAATAATTTGTCATTTGATTTTCATTCAGTTTTTTGAAACTTTTAAAAAAAAGGATGAGGAAATAATTGTCATGGATCTTAGTTTATTTAAGGAGTTTAAGGTTGAAAAAAAATTAGCTCCCACTCCTCAAAAAAATAATGAAAAAATAATTGAAAAAAATTCACCAAAAAAAGAGGAGAAAATAATTGAAAAAAAACCAATCAAAAAAAATGACGAAAAAATTGCCTTAGATAAACCAAAAACACAAGAAAAGTCTAAAACAGTAGAAAAACTAAACGTAGAAAAAATTAAGCCTAAAAAAGTTGAAATTCAGGATCCTGCTTCCAAAAGTCAGCAAACTCAAAAACCTCAACAAGTTATCACCTCCAAAATTAAAGCAGAACTACTCAGTAAACAGCTGAGTATTTATCTTGGTAAAATATCTGAGGAAATAAACTTAATTGCTGCAAAATCCTATCCAAGGCAATCAATTAAAAGAAGAGAACAAGGCACAATAGTAGCAACGATCACAATTAGCGAAGATGGAAATCTACGTAACATAGCTTTTGACAAGAAAAAGCCAAAAAGACTTTATAAAACAACTGAAAAAATTTTTAAAAGATATATTTTTCCAAAGCCACCAGAGAATATCTTAAACAATCAAAAACTAGTCAAATTTAAAATTTCTGTTAATTTTATTTTAAAATAACACGTAACCACAAATTGCTTAATTGTTGTAAAAAAACAACAAAAATCAGTTTTTATTTTGTTTTATCAATAAATATCTTCAATTAAGTTAATAATAGACTAGTATAAAAATATATTATTAATTTACTAAGGAAGGAAATAATATGAACATTAAAAGAAAAATTGCTATTGCTGCTGTTCCTGCTGTAATGGCACTTGCTTCTACTTCCGTTGACTCAAAAATCTTACTAATGAGTCAAGAGGGATGGGAAGTATCTTTTGACGGTGCTGCTAACGCTTTCGTTATGAAAAATAGTGTTTCAGACATTCCAACTGACACAAATGAAGGGGAGCGTCTAGCTGGTGGCTTCAAAACTTTTGGTGGAGTTGCTGGTGGTAACGATGACACTAGCATTGTCACTGGTCTTCTACCGAATGTTTGGGGTATGACTTTAAAAGCTCCTACTGCTAACGGTTTAGACATTTCTGCAAGATTGGGTTTATATACTCACATGAACGGTGGTGACAATTCATTAGGTAATGGTCAAATCAACCTTCGTGAAACTAGTGGTTCTGTATCCGGAAGTTTCGGTACTGTATTAGTTGGTAGAAGTCTTGGTATTCACCAAAGTAATGCGATCTTAAATGATATGCTTTTATTTGGTGTTGGTGCTGCGGCAACTGCTAATAACTCAAATACTACTTTAGGTAGAATTGGTCTTGGTTACTTATACACGGATTTTCAACCTCAAATTTCATGGACACTTCCAGGAGTGGACGCTTTAAACGGTAACTTTGGTGCAAAAATTGGTATTTTTGATCCAAATACTGTAGCTGCTGATACAGCTGCTGTGAGTGCGAGTGACAAACACGCTCCTAGAGTTGAAGCTCAAATCACATATAACGGTGGTATTGGCGATTTAGGCGTTAACCTATGGGTTGATGGTTCGTATCAAAACACTGAAAGAACTGCTGCAGAAGCTGCAGCATTTGATAACGCGTTCACAGCTACTGCTGGTGCTGCTGATCAGTATGAGTCTGGTAAAGATAATGATGTTGATTCGGCTGCTGTAGGTTTTGGTACTAAATTAAGTTACCAAGGCTTCGCGTTAGTAGCATCTGGTTTCTACGGTTCTGGTATGGGTGTAAGAGGTCAACATTCATTGCAAACTGGAGCTGGCGCTACTGGTGCATTAGATGACCAAGGTACTGAAAGAAGATCTTACGGTGGTTATATCCAAGGTACTTATGATTTCGGTCAAGGTACATCAGCTGGTTATTCTTACGGCGGAAACTGTCTAACAAGAACTGGTAGAGATATGCATCTTTATGCGCCAACTGATGGTTCTGATGCTACTGGTATTATGAATTGTCAAACTATGCATTCAGGTATGATCTGGCATAACGTCACTGATAATTTCAGACTTGTTGCTGAAGGTGGATACACAGAAAAAACTTGGTATCTTGCTCTTGAAGAACAAGAAGATTCTTTTGGTGGTGTTGGAGCTTTCTTCTTCTGGTAGAAGATATTTCTAGCACAATCATTGTGTTTAAAAAAAAAAGGGAGAGTGTTGAGCTCTCCCTTTTTTTTTGTTAAGTTTCTTTTATAAAAATGTATTTAAAAAAAACTTCACTCTTTTTAATTCTAGGATTACTATCGTCCTGCTCATCTTTTAACCCTTTTAAGGATAATAAATTTTATTACAAAAATGGTTACCAAAGAGTTCAATTAGATGTTGAAAATGAAAATATTAAAAACATTCACCCTATCAAAATAAGTCCACAGAGAATCGAGGGTGCGTTAAAACTTATTGTTACCAAATATGGTACCAGAGCTGAACCACTATTTCAAAAACAAAAATTTCTGCCGTATTCTGTTTCTATCAGTGAGGCCTTAGCTGAAGCAAAGCCCAATCAAGATGTAGTGTTTACAGTTGAGGGGTGGTACAAAAAAAAAACTCTTTCAGATAACAGAGTAACCTCTGGTAGAGTTTTTTATAACAAAAATGGTTTAAATTTAATTTTTGGATCAGTTATGAGAAAAGGTAGTATGTCTGATACTGACCCGATGATATCTTACGGTATAAACCCAGACTTATTAAAAAATCCTTACGCTCCAGGATCAAGATATCAATCAATTAGAAGCGAATATATTCTATCCACGATACCAAACTCTGGTGTATTCAGACCTAAAGAAGCTAAGGGAAGAACAGATTGGCTTGTTTTTACTAATAAAGCATTACAAGCTAGAGGTGATTTAACTGCTGATCAAAAAAAATTTGCAACTGGTGCAAATATTCAAGTACAAGGCTTACGTAATGAAGTTCAACAGCTTAAAAAAGAACTGCAATCACTCAGGAACCCTCGAAAACCAGGTCTTTATGGATATCCTCAATATCAATATGGGCAAATACCGCCTTATCAACAACCGGCATACCCTCCACCACAACAAGGAGCCTATCCCTACTACCCTCCACCACCTCCGTATGGGTATCAAGTGCCACCTCAACAGTATTATCCAGTTCAAAAACCACAAACTCAAAATCTTAGTTTAAAATCATTAGAAAAGATGAGAGAAAGAGGTTTAATAAGCGAAGAAAATTATCTTAAAAAACTTAAAGAGTTTGGTTATTAATTAAACTCAAATTCAAAATTCCACAATAAAGCATGATTGGATGAAGCATCGGTTAATCCATGTAAATAACCTAATGCAAGCTCAATTTCTGAATCTGAAAGCTCAAACTCATATTCAAACTGAAACCCATACTGATGTTCCTGATTGCCGAATGTATTTGTGTCTGAAATTTCACCAAATTCACTAAAACCCAAAACACCAAAACTTAAATCAAAAAAAATATCCTTCACATATAAATAATTACTCAATGAAAAAGTAGTTGAACCCTCAGCAGTTTTTCCAACTTCTTTTTCGAAAATAAAGTTTGAAATAAATCCAAAAGACTCATTATAAAACTGATTAAGATATTTATATTCTATTTCATCAGCAGTATCTGATTTTGAAACAACATTGTATGAGAAATACAACGCTGAGGCCCAATTTTTATAGTCAAAAATTTGCAATTGATTTTGAAACTCTGTTTTTTCCCAATCCATCGGAGTATTTTCTTTATCAGAAAGATGAAACTCTAACTCACTCTGCCAAAAGCTCGTCCATGAATATTCTGTTTCAAGCACATGATGATGAGCTTTGTTTTTTTCAACTCTATCATCAACATCGAAATGACCTCGCCACTCAAATGATTGTCTTCCCTCCTCGACTATTGGACTATAAATTTTATGATGAGAAAGTAAGAGCTTATAATACATTAGTTGAAAAATTAAAATTAATAAAAAAATTCTAATTTTACTTAAACTAAACTTTATTGTTTTCATTGAATTTTTAAGCATCTTTTAAATGATAAAGTATTGTTTTTATTGTTATTTTTCATTTATTAAAAAGTTACTTAGAAAAATATTAAGTTAACTATTTAACAAATCCTCTTTAAGAATAGTCATGTGAAATTGGTACGAAACCTCTCCTTCATCATCTTCAATGTAAACAAGACCAATAAATTCGTCATCAATGAATATTTCACAGGAGTCGTCAATAGACTTTCTTTTTTTTGCAATAAATTTATCAGTCTTAAACTTATGGTTTAAATAATCTTGTAGTTGTTTAATTTCAAATTCTGTCATTTTATAGATAAAAATTATTTTTTATGATAATGATAAATCTAAATCAGGCAAGAAGATATGTTGACTGTAAAAAAAAAAGTAATTCTTCTTTCATGTTTGGGAGTTATTCCCTTTTACTCTGATATTTTATTTAGTTTAATAAATAACTTTTATAATGTTAAATTATTCCAAAAAACAAATTTAGTGAGTTATTTTTATGGTGCCCTGATTTCTTGTTTTTTGTGCGGAATGCAGTGGGTAAAATTTATTGATATAAAAAAAAAAAATTTATACATTCCAATGATCCCATCCATTCTACTTTGGATTTCATTTTTTTTTTTAGATAAAATATTTTTTCAATTGACTGTTATCATCAGTCTTTTGTGGTGCCTTATAGTTGATATTTCAATTTTAAAAAGAGTAAATAAACGATGGTTTAAAAAAATGAGAATAATTATTACTTTTGCAGCAATCTTACCACTTCTTTACAATTTATTTATCAATAAAATCAATAAGATATAAAGAAAAAAAGTTTTTTAACTTGAATTCGATTTGTTTTAAGTCATTCTATATCGAAGTATATGGGGAGATTTTGGGTAGCTTTAATTAGTTTATAACCCATACATCTACTCTATTTGTAAAAACATTTAGTCACAAATGTATTGTGATTAGACATATTAACTACGAAAGGATAGACATATGGATTATATGCTAAAACCAGAAGATTTTGTTGGTGTTACTTTTTGGATTATTTCAGTATCAATGGTAGCTTCAACTGCTTTCTTCTTCCTAGAAGCAAACAGTGTTTCAAAGCATTGGGCAACATCTGTCAGAGTAGCCGGTCTAGTAACATTAATCGCTGCTGTGCACTACTACTATATGAGAGATGTGTGGGTTTCTACAGGTGAATCACCTACCGTTTACAGATACATTGATTGGTTACTTACTGTACCACTTCAAATGATTGAATTTTACCTAATTCTTGCTGCGGTCGGTGCGGCTACGGCTGGAATATTTTGGAGACTACTAATTGGTACTATTATAATGCTTGTTGGTGGTTTCATGGGCGAAGCTGGTTACATTAATGCAACTGTAGGATTCATCATCGGTATGGCTGGATGGATATACATACTTTATGAAGTATTTGCAGGTGAGGCTGCTCAAGCCAGTGCTGCAAGTAATTCTGCAGGTATGAAATCCGCTTTTAATGCGCTTAAGTGGATTGTTTCCATTGGTTGGTCTATTTATCCTATAGGGTATTTCCTAGGTTATTTATCAGGTGCGGGTGCTGACGCAGCTACCTTAAACTGGGTGTATAACTTAGCTGACTACATCAATAAAATAGCATTTGGTGTAATTATTTGGGCTGCTGCAAAAGCTGATACTTCAAAAGCCTAAGTAATGTAATTATTAATTTTAGGGGGAACATCAAATTGGTGTTTCCCCTATTTTTTGGTTATGTTTAAAAATCAAAGTTATAAAAGCTTTAAAGAAAATCTTGATTTCGTACGTTCATGTTCTAACTGGGGTGAACTAGACAAACTATCAAAAACCATAAATCAAAAATTCTTACTAAACTCAAAATATAAAAGTAAATTAAGAGCAGTTGAAAAAAAAATGAATGTCATTTTGTGTGACGACTCTTGGATGGGGCATTGTGCAAAATATCAACTTCATTCTGGTGGAAAAAGATTAAGAGCATTATTAGCTCTTATTGCTGCAGATATTTTTAAGATAAGTCATGAAAGTGCAATCTATGCAGCTGTTTGTTGTGAATTTATTCATAATGCTTCTTTAATTCATGACGATCTCCAAGACAGAGACCTTCTGAGAAGAGGACTTCCTACTATTTGGAACAGATTTGGAGACCATACAGCGATAAATTTGGGTGACTATTTTATTGCTGGTTCATTTGAAGCATTATCCAAAATAAAAGGTAACCCTGAAAATAAATGTAAAGCTATTGAACATTTAAGTTACACAATTCAACAAACTCTTAAAGGACAATCACTTGAGATTTTGGAGAGATCTAATCTGAATTTAAGAATGGAAGAGTATGAATCTACAGCTAAAGCAAAAACAGGAGGACTGATTTGTTGGCCAATTAAGCTTATTATGATCTTAAATGGAGAAAAAAACATTGATGAGTTTAATTTTAACCCGCTTTATGAGGCAGGTTTAGCTTACCAAATACAGGACGATCTTTCAGACTTTCTTGGTATTAAAGATAGAGGCCTTCCAGGTAGAGATCTTAAAGAAGGAAAAATGAATGTTTTAATAATGCATTTTTTAGAAACAGCCACAAGCGGCGAAAGGTTTTTACTCAAAGAATTTTTTACAAAAAAATCAGAATCAATATCAGAGGATGACATTCTTAACTGGATTAAAATCATAAAAAGTAGAGGAATAATAGAAAAATCTATTGAACATTTAATTAAAGTATCGAAAGATGCTATTAAAAAATCTCGGAAAGTAAGTAACGGACTTAATAAAATAACAGAATTTGTAATTCTGAATATTTTATTAAGGATTTCAGATAAAATTAAAGTCAAATAATGAAAAAGCAAGCATTGGTTGTAGGATCCGGTTTTGGAGGAATTGCATCTGCGTTAAGACTTAGAAAACTTGGTTTTAAAGTTACAATTTTAGAAAAACTTGATCAAATTGGTGGTAGAGCAAGAGTTTTCAAAAAATCAGGCTATACTTTCGATGCCGGTCCGACCGTTATTACCGCACCGTTTTTGTTCGACGAGCTGTTTTCATTATTTAAAAAAGATAGAAAAAAATACGTGAAATTTGTTAGGTTAGATCCATGGTATAGGTTTTATTTCTCATCTAATGAAAAAGTTTTTGACTATTCAGATAGTTTAAAAAAAACAGAAAGTGAGATTCAAAAGTTTAGTCATAGAGATGTAGAGGGTTACAGAAAGCTTCTTAAATTCTCTGAAAAAATTTTTAACATTGGTTTTTTAAAATTATCATTCACTCCATTTCATAACTTTTGGTTTATGATAAGACAACTACCAACACTTTTAACATTAAAAAGTTATTTAAGTGTTTATAGTTTAGTAGGTAAATTTATTAAAAATACTCAATTACAACAGGCTTTAAGTATACAACCTCTTCTATTAGGTGGAAATCCAATTACAACTACATCTATTTATAATTTAATTCACTTTCTTGAGAGAAAGTGGGGAGTTCATTATGCTATGGGTGGTACTGGTGCACTCATTAATGGGTTAAAAAAACTCATGATAGAGGAGAAAATTATTATAAAAAAAAATTCAGAAGTTACAAAAATAATTACAGAAAAAAATAAAGTCATTGGTGTAGAGGTAAACCAAAATAAAAAACTTTTTGCCGATAAAATTGTTATAAACGCTGATCCAACTTACACATACAAAAACTTGTTACAAACGCCTTATAACAAAAAATGGAATAAAAAACGAGTTGATAACCTGGATTATTCCATGGGACTATTTGTAATTTTTTTTGGAACAAAAAAGATATATAAAAAAATTGCTCATCATACAATATGGATGGGAAAAAGATATGAAGGTTTATTAAACGATATTTTCAAAAAAAAAATTTTAGCTGACGATTTTAGCTTATATCTTCACAGACCAACTGCAACGGATAAATCAATGGCTCCTAGAGGATGTGATTGTTTCTACGTTTTATCACCAGTCCCAAATCTCAAAGGTAACTTAAGTTGGAAAGAAAATGGAGATAAATATAAAAATAAAATATTATTAGCACTAGAAAAAACAATAATGCCGGAGTTAAAGAAAAATCTAGAAGTTTGTTTTTTCATGACACCAGAAAATTTTAAAAATGATTATTTATCAACATATGGTTCGGGTTTTTCTATAAGTCCTATTTTTAAACAATCTGCATGGTTTAGATTTCATAATAAATCAGAAGACTTTAGAAATCTTTATTTTACAGGTGCCGGCAGTCACCCTGGAGCAGGAGTTCCTGGAGTTGTAAGTTCTGCGAAAATTATTGAAAATTTAATTCTCAATGAAAATAAATGAAAAAAAATTAACACTTAAATATCGTGCAAAAACTTTTTATTTTGCTTCTCTATTTCTCCCAACAAAAATTAAGAAAGATATAGAAAATCTTTATATTTTTTGCAGACTCCTAGATGATTTAGGTGATAACCAAAATTTAAGTAAGATTGAATCATCTAAAAAGCTAAAGGAAGTTAAAGAACAAATTAAAAAAAAAAAATCAACTTTTCCAGTTATACAAAAATTCATAGAATTGATGATTAAACATAAAATTAATGAAAACGTTCCCATCGAATTAATAAAGGGAATTGAGTATGATCTTAAAGGAAAAGTTAACGTTAAAACTTTTGAAGAATTAGTGAAATACAGTTATCAAGTTGCAGGAACAGTTGGTTATATGTTTTGTAAAATAATAGGAGTTAAAGAGAAAAAATTAATTTTAGGAGGAATTCAATTAGGAATTGCAATGCAACTTACTAACATAAGTAGAGATGTTGCTGAAGATTTAAAAATGAATAGGGTCTATTTACCAAAATCAATGAGAAGTTATAAAAGTAATGATAAAGAAAGGATATTTCGTAACAAGAGCATAAAAAAACAACTATCAAAAGACTTGTTAGTACTGTTAAAAAAAGCAGAATTATTTTATGAAAATTCTTGGATTTCTATTATTAAATTAAAAAAAAAATATGGTATACCAATCTCAATAGCAGCAGAACTTTACAGAAAGATTGGTAAAAAAATAATCCAAAAAAATGGAAACATATGGGTAAATAGAATATATATAAACTTCGTAGAAAAAGTTTTTTTTTCTATAATTGTAATCTTTAAATTATATTTTTCCAGAAACTTATTCCATAACAATGATGTTGAAAAAAATTTAATACTTATGCTGAAAAAATTTAATGTTAAATTTTAGTAAAAAAAAGTTTGATATTATCATTATAGGAGCTGGACTTTCTGGATTAATACTTGCTAACGAAATTTCAAAGAAATCAAAAAAAAGTATTCTAATAATTGAAAAAAAAAACAAAATAGGCTACGAAAAGAATTGGTGTTTTTGGAATAAACCACATAATATCTTTACAAATAAATATGATACATCTTGGGAATCAATAAAGGTTAAAATTGATGAAGAAGAAATAATTTATAAAGAAAATAATATTAAGTACCTTCATTTAAAATCATCTACCTTTTATAAATACATGACTGAAAGGCTAGAAAAAAAAAAAAATATTAAAATCTTAAAAGGAAAAAAAATAAATAAAATTAAAAAATATCCAGAGAAAAATGAGGTAATAATTGGAAAATTTAAATATGAATGTAAATTTCTTTTTGATAGCAGACCCAGTCTTATTAAAAAAAGAAACGGACTATTTCAGCATTTTGTGGGATATGAGGTAATATTTTATAAAAACGTACTTAACAATAAACAGGTTACTTTTATGGATTTTCAAAGTTTTTCTGATGGAATTAATTTTATGTATATCCTACCATTTTCTTCAAAAAAAGCTTTATTTGAATCAACATATTTTTCAAAAAAGACTTTTTCGAGATTGAAATATAAAAATAATATCACCAAGTATTTAGATGATAATTTTCCTAATGTAAAATACAAAATTAATTTCAAGGAAGAAGGTGTTCTTCCTATGTTTAATCACAATGTTAAACAACAATTTAATTATTTCCCTATTGGGATTCCTGGTAATTGGTTAAAGTCTTCTACAGGCTATAGTTTTCAAAATTGCTTCTTAAATTCAAAGTTAATTACAAAAAATATTATTGATAACAAAAAAATAAGAATCAATAATAATTTTTTTCTTATTTTTTTAGATGAAGTTTTTTGTAACCTGATTATGAAAAGTTCGAAAGATTTAAAAATATTTTTTTTATATTTTTTTAAAAAAAACAACCTAATGTTAATAGTAAAGTTTCTAAATGGTAATATCAATTTTTTTGATCTACTAAAAATTATACTTACATTGCCAAAAAAGAAAATATTTATCTCAGCTTTTGATGTTATAAAGAAAAGAGTCTTATATAATGAAAGCACTTGAATTAAAAATATTCGTATTCTCAGTTTTTTTTTTTTTAATATTCGTTAATCTATTTGAGAACTTTATATATCTAAACTTTTATAATCAAGTAATCATATTCTCTATACCTTTAATATGGCCTGGATTAGCTCACGGAAGTTTAGATATTTTAACTGCTAAAAGGTTGAATTTGATAAAATCAAAAAAAACCTTTTTTTTTTTTATTACAATTTATGTCTGTATACCAATTTCTTTTTTCTTTTTTTGGTTAAAATTTCCTGATGTATTCTTTGTGTTATTTTTAGTATTATCTGGCTTACATTTTGGAATTAGTGATAGAGAAAGTAAGCTTTCTACACAAAAAAAATTAGAGGTCTTGCTTAGAGCACTTATCATAATTTTTTTACCTATTAAGTTTTATATTTATGAAATAAAAGAAATTTTTATGTTCTTCTTTGTAAGTGATAATTTAATTTCTTTATTGTTTCACTTGAGTGAATTTTTTTTATATTTAACAATTTTCATATTTTTATTTTTTCTTATTAACTTTGTGTTTAAAAAGATATCTGTAAATCTTTTTATAGAGTTCACATTGCTTTTATTTTGTTTTATATATTTCAAACCATTAGTGTCTTTTTTTATATATTTTTGCTTTTTGCACTCTATAAAACATCTTCTTCATGAAAAGTATAAGCTTAACCTTTCATTTAAAAAGTTATTTATAAAGACATTACCAATGACAATATTAAGCTGTTTATTCATCATTTTTCTAATGTTTACTATTACTCAAATTGATATATTAAACTTAAATCATATTATAGTTGCCCTATCCTCTTTGACGATATCTCATATTTTTTTAATTAATTTTCTAAAAAATGATTAATCATTCTTATAAAACTTAGAATCTTTGAGGGATTTAAACCATTTGCCTTGTTTAATCAAATTATAATTATCAACATTTTTTGGTAAATCAAATTTGATCACATCTTTTTTACATAATGTTCTTGTTTCGATATTTAACCTTCTTAAATTTCCTAAATTACTTCCGTGAATATGGTTTCCTGAAAAACAAAAAGCATTTCCAAAATTAATTTTTTTTGTTTTATAATCAACAAGGTTGAAATTTTGAATAGAAACTGGTGTTGAACTATTTATATATCCTTTTTTAAATAATTCAAAATTCCATTCTTTTGAATTATTTTTAACTTTTTTTGTAAAATATTTTGGAATGAAAAAAATAGAATTTGTGTTTGATAGATCATGCAAAGGAATCCACCAATTTATTTGATGCTGAAAGTTGGATGCCCATGTATCTCTATGAGGCTTTACTGGTTTTAAAAGCCCCCTAGCCCGTTCTTTAATTGATGGACTAAACCTAATTGTCATTTGATCACAATAAGTGTCACCAATATCAAAATTCAAATCTTTTAAAAATATTATAAACTTATTATATAAAACTTTAGATTTTTTTATTGATTTTTGAAACTGAATAATCTCTTTTTCTTCTAGAAATATTGAATTATCTTTTACAAATTCGTTTATGGAAACATTAAAAAAATTTAAAAAGTACTGCTCCACTTCATTTATTAAGGAGAGTAAACTTGAAAAACCATGAGGTATTAAGATTTTTCCATTAAATAATGAGGTTTTAAATTTGTTTAAGTCAACTTTATCGACAAGATGAAATTTTTCAAAAATATTTTTTTTTTTAATTTTCATAAGAATTTATTATTATATAAACTATGAAATATCTCTCAGAAAAGATAGTACTAAAACTTCTTAACTTAGAAAAAATAGATAGAAGTATTGTCATTAGTGACCCTTCACAAAAAGATTGTCCAATGGTCTATATCAGTAGGGAATTTTCAAAACATACTGGCTATAGTATTAAAGAATCTTTGGGGAAAAATTGTAGATTTCTTCAGGGGCCCGAAACAGATGAAAATGATATTCAGCAAATTAAACTATATTTAAAGCTTAAAAAGAGAATAACAATTGACATTCTAAATTATAAAAAAAATGGTGAAAAATTTTGGAACAGACTCAGAATTATACCTATCTTTGATAGTCAGAAAAAATTAATATACTTTGCTGGTGAGCAAAACCCTATTTCAGTTGAGTCTGTGAGAAGACATACATTTAATAAGATTATTGATTAGTTTCTTGATATTTATACTGTAAATCTAGATATGAGCCACCTTCACACTGGAGGATATTTTCTGGTCCTTTGTTATTATTAAGTCTTTTTTGTGAAATGAGAAATAAATTTTGATAATACAAAGCTTGCCTTTCTTGTAGTGTCCATAATGTTCTCTCATCTAGATCAATGGTCCTATTAGAATTCTTCTGATAATGATGAACCATTTCATGAAGAATTATTGATAAATCACAAATATTATCGTCAGGCAAAAGATTATCTCTATAAAAAATTCCTTCATTTTTAACATAATAGGCTTTAACTCTGCAATTCTCAGATGAATAGCATGCTTTATCTGACATTTCTTTCTTTGACAACTGAAAAAATGGTGGTGGTTCAACTTCTTGGTTAAATTCGGTGTTTGAAATAATCCAGGTTGTTAGAAATGTTAAAATTGATTTGGTTATCATTAGTCTTTAATTATTATGCTGCCAACTTTTTTACTATTTTTAAGATTATATATAATAATGTAGGTTTTGTTATTAGATTTATTTTTTACATAAAGGTATAGTTTATTACCATTAATGTTAAAAGATTGCACGGATTCATTTTCGTTTAATTTAGGAAAGATTTCAGTATTTTCAATATATTTGTCTTCAACATGACTATATTTTTTGATAATTACAATAATTGTTATTGAAAAGAGAATTAGGATTAAAACTGCTAAAAAACTAACTATAAACTTTAGGTATTTATTCATTGAATAAGGATTATATAAAAATATTAGTATCTATCAACGATTTGGGAAAAAGAATTGATAAAATTTTATCTGAAAAAATTGATGGTTTTTCACGAAATAAAATTCAAACTCTTATAACTAATGGAAACATAACTCTAGAAAATGTAATTATTAAAGACCAATCATTTTTAATAAAGAAAGAAAGCACCTTGTTAGTAAAGTTGCCTAAACCTAGACCTTCAAAATTAATTCCCAAAAAAATTAACCTAGATATATTCTATGAGGATGAACATTTGCTAGTTTTAAATAAAAGAGCTGGAATAATTGTACATCCAGGTGCAGGAAATTATCAAAACACATTAGTAAATGGCCTTTTATATCACTGTAAAGAATCTTTATCCGGTATAGGTGGTGTAATGAGGCCTGGAATTGTTCACAGGATTGATAAAATGACAAGTGGACTATTAGTTATTGCTAAAAATGATATGACTCATAATCAATTATCGGAGCAATTTAAGAATAGAAAAATTAATAGGAAATATATTTGTCTAACATGGAATTCAACAAATCTTAAAAAGGGTTTAATTAAAACAAATATAACTAGGTCGAAGGTAAATAGAAAAAAAATGGTAGTTTGTGACGAAAATTTGGGCAGAGATGCTGTAACTGAATATCAAATAATAAAAACATTTGATTTAAAAAAAATAATAATTTCTCTTTACGAATGTAAACTTCATACAGGAAGAACACACCAAATAAGAGTTCATCTTAATCACATTGGAGTACCTATTATTGGAGATTTTGTTTATAAAAAGAATATTAATAAGAATTATCTTCCAATTAAAGTAAAAGAAAACGTTGAAAAGAATTTTATCATCCCGAAAAGACAGGCTTTACACGCTAAATCAATTGGTTTTTTTCATCCATACAAGAGAAAAGATATGTTTTTTGAATCTGAAGAACCCACGGAATTCAAGGAACTTATGTCATTATTAAAAAAAAATTAATAAAATTAACAAAATATTCATCTCATATTCATTTTTCGCTTGAAATTTATTTTTGCGGTATTATTATAAGATCATGTCTGTTAAATTAGAATCAAGTATCATAAAAAATCTTAATCAAAATGATATATCCTCTTATTTGAAAGAGATTAATAAATTTCCTCTACTATCTCATGAAGAGGAATATAGTCTTGCAGATGACTGGATAAAAAATAAGTGTTTAAATGCTGCACATAAACTTGTTAATGCTCACTTACGCTTAGTTGTAAAGATTTCAATGAAATTCAGAGGATACGGCTTGCCCTTGAGTGAATTGATTTCTGAAGGAAACATTGGTTTAATACAATCACTCAATAGATTTGATCCAAAAAGAGGATTCCGGCTTTCAACATACGCGATGTGGTGGATAAGAGCTTCGATCCAAGAATTTATTCTTCACTCGTGGTCTTTAGTTAAAATTGGAACAACCGCAGCACAAAAAAAACTTTTTTTTAACCTTCGCTCATTAAAGGGAAAGCTAAAGGCCTTGGAAGATGGTGATTTACCTCCTGAACTTGTTACAGAAATTGCTGACAGATTAGATGTATCCGAGAACGACGTAATTGATATGAATAGAAGGATGACAGGTCATGACCAATCTCTAAATAACCCATTTTCAGCAGATAATGAGGATGAATGGATTAACAGTTTAGTAGATGATAAGGAAAATCACGAAAGCAAGTTTATTTACAAACAAGAACTTTTCAGACGCAAAGAAATGCTTGAAAGCGCTCTGAAAGACCTTGACGATAGAGAAAGATATATAATAACACATCGTAGGTTGGTTGATGACCCCCTTACTCTTGACCAACTTAGTAAATCCTTCGGTATTTCTAGAGAAAGGGTTAGACAAGTTGAAGCTAAAGCCTTTGAAAAGCTAAAGAAATTTGTTAAAAATGTTGACTACAGAAGTAAAAACTTTAATCAATAAATGGGTTTTTTACTAGTATGGTATCTTCTCGTTTTGGACTAGTTGACAATAAAGAAACCTGAACACCAAGCAATTCTTCTATCCTTCTAACATATTTAATTGCTAATGCCGGCAGGTCTGTCCAGGATTTAGCTCCTTTTGTTTTTTCCAGCCACCCCTTATGAATTTCATAAATAGGAACGATGTTATTTTGGTCAGATTCTGATTGAGGGAAGTAATCAATCTTTTTTCCATTTAATTTATAACCTATGCAAATTTTAACTTCTTTAAAACTATCTAAAACATCTAACTTTGTTAGTGCTATTCCGTCAATGCCTGAAACATTTATAGAATGCCTAAGTAAAATTGCATCGAACCATCCACATCTTCTTTGTCTCCCAGTCACAGTACCAAACTCATTCCCAATTTCTCCAAGTTTTTTTCCAATGTCACCATCTAACTCGCTAGGAAAAGGTCCTCCTCCAACGCGAGTAGTGTAAGCTTTGACTATGCCTAATATAAAACCAATTTGTTTAACAGAAATACCAGTTCCTACAGAAGCACTACTAGGAACAGTATTAGAAGATGTTACATATGGATAAGTCCCATGGTCAACGTCTAAAAGAACTCCTTGTGCTCCTTCAAATAAAATTCGTTTTCCTTTCAATCTTGCATTTTCTATTATAGGCGATGTTCTTTTTACGAATTTAAGAATTGGCTTTCTAAAGAAATTAATTTCTTTTTTAATAGATTCAAATTTTAAGGGTTGAGAATTTAATCCAGCTAAAATTATATTATGATAATCTAAGATATTTTTAATTTTGTCGTTTAAAATTTTCTCATCAATCAAATCCCCAAAACGAATTGCCCTTCTTCCAATTTTATCCTCGTAAGCTGGACCAATACCTCTTCCAGTTGTTCCAATTTTATTAACACCTTTTCTTTCCTCTCTTATTTTATCAATATTTTTATGAAAACTAAAAATGATTGAGGCACCGTCAGATAAAATCAAGTTTTTTGAACTAATATTCACACCGTGCCTTTTTAAACTTTTTATTTCATCTAAAAGTGCTTTAGGATTCACAACAACACCATTACCGATGATTGAAAGGGTTCCCTTCCTGATAATTCCAGATGGAATTAAGCTTAATGCAATCTTTTTCTTTTCTATTACAATTGTGTGACCAGCATTATTTCCACCTTGAAACCTAAAAACTATGTCTGCTTGATTTGACAACCAATCTACTATTTTTCCCTTACCCTCATCACCCCACTGAGCACCTACAACTGTGACGTTTCCCATTTTAATTCACCTTAAAAATATCATTATCAAAAAAATAATAATTGCACTCTTGTTTATTTGCTTCTATTTTTATCTGTTGTTTGTTTAATTTTTTTATTGCCTGAAAGGTAAAAAAACCCTTCTTTTGAAGATTTTTCTTCAATTCTGGATCAGAATATTTGGGAATTAAAATTTTTTTGATTGATTTTTTTTTCATAAATGATTCCAATAATAATGATTCAGTAAAACCAGAAAAACCAATACAATTTTCATTCGAAACTTTATAATTTCCTCCTGAAAATAGTTCTTTAAAATTTTCTGAAAAAACCTTAAAAGCAATTCCAGTATGATAATTGGATTCATCAATCTCTAAAGGATCAATAAGTATTTTTAAACAGGGAAAGTCTTTTATTATTCTACTAATAATTTTAATAAAACTTTGAATTTCAAGTTTAATTTTTTTTGTAAATTTAATTTTTTTAAGTTTCCTAAGGTTTACTTTCGCATCGCCAACACTATCAATTAGAGCATCAGAAATGATTTTTAGCCGTTTAGATATTTTTTCTAGTCCGTCTGAATTTTTGTTATTAAATCTATCTCTAACAAATTCTAAGTCAGTTTTTGAAAGCTTAAAATCTTTTACAATAGCTGAAATTAATGTAGGCATTGTGAAATTAATGAAAAAATTTTTAATTCTCAAACAGTTCAAAGACTCTATCATAAGAGTAATAATTTCATTTTCGCAATCATTTTGTTCAATACCAATAATTTCAGACCCTATTTGAGTTGATTGTCTAGAAAGATTAAGGTTATTATTATTTACTCGCAAAACCTCTCCAGAATAACATACCTTCAACGGTCGAGGTAATTCAACTAATGAACCACAAGAAATTCTTGCTATCTGAACTGTAATATCAGATCTGATTCCCATCATTTTCTGAGAAATTGGATCAAGAACTCTAAATGAATTTGCATCTTCATTATCATCTAAAAGAAAAAAAAGTGAACTTTCAAATTCTAATAATGGAGGTTTCACAAGTAAGAATCCATTAATTTCCATTAATTTAATAAATGTTGAATTGACTCTATTTTCTTTAGTTGCTAGTTCAGGGAGACTATCTCGAAACCCCTCTGGTAAAAGCTGATTTTTCACTCTATAACCTAAAATAATTAAAAGACCAATCTAGCCAATTTGTAAGAGCAATCAAATCATTTTTTTTAATATTTGATCCGTTCCAAATTCTAATTCCTGATTTAGCTTTTCTATAATTAGCAATATCAAAAGCAATCTTTTCTTTACCTAAAAAAGAAAACATTTGTTTATGTTTTAATTCTTTTTTAAATATAAAAAAACATGGTGTGAAGGCTCTATATTTTTTTTTTTTGCAAAAAAAACTTATAAATTTATTTTCTTTTGCCCATTCCTCTAAAATAATTCTATTTTTAATGCAAGTTTTTTTACTAAACTTTAAACCACCTTTTTTCTTAAAGATTTCCAAACAAAGGTCAAAATCAGAAATTGATAATAAAGAAGGTGTATTTACTAAAAAGTCATGATCATAAATTGATAAAACCTTCGGTAATTTATTTCTTTTTTTTAAACGCTCCATTGCTTTAGGACTCATTACAATAATCCCATGTTGAGATTCTGAACCAAGAGCTTTTTGCCATGAAAAAACTGAAATATCAATTTTCTCCCATGGTAAATCTTCTATGAAAGCAGCTGAAGTTACATCTGAAATTACCAATCCATCATGAGAACTTTTAATGAAGTCAATATTATTAATGGTCATTCCAGTTGAAGTCCCAGTCCAAACAAAAATAATATCATTATTTTTTGGAATATTATTTAAATCAGGTAAATCACCCTCCAAGTTCTTTCTTAAATCTACTTTTAAATTTAGCTTTAGTAAATCTTCATACCAACTTACCCCCCAGTAATCAAAGATTAATGCTGTTACAATCTTATTTCCAAGAAAAGACCAGATAACAGCTTCCATCGCTCCAGAGCATGATCCAGGAAATAACAAAACTTTATAGTTCTTTGGTATATTTAAAATATTTTTTAATTTATTTAACACATCATTAATAAATTTTTTAACATCATTGGATCTATGATATCTTCCAAAAAAACTAGTATTCAGGTCGTTAACTGACCATTCGTCTGGTTTTTTTGTCGGTCCAGACGAAAAATTAGGAGATTTTGGTTTTTTAAGATCTGGGAAAGTCATAATTGATAAAATAATGGGAAAGTAATAAAAAATACAACCCAACATAAAATAGTTAATGGTAATCCAAATTTTACATAATCAATAAATTTATAATGACCAGGACCCATTACTAAAAGATTTGTTTGATAAGCTAGAGGGGTCACAAATGAGGTATTTACAGCAAAAATTAACGCTATAGCAAAAATCTTAGGGTCCACGTTTATTTTTTCTGCGATATCAATTGCAATTGGAGTAAATAATACAGCACACGCGTTGTTTGAAATAAAATTAGTAGTTATTGAAACAAGCATATAAAAACAAAGTAATAAAACTAAAGGGGATGAGTTACCAAGAAAATCTACTAAAGATTGAGATAAAAAGTTTGCTGTCCCGGTAATTTGTATAACACTGCCTAGTGCTAGGGATGTTACAATTAAAAGAAGTAAATTATTATCCACGCTTCTTACGACCTGCCTTATGGAAAGTACTTGAAACATAATCATAAATACAACACCCATTAGTGCAGCAACTACAAGAGGAAGTACTTCAAAGGCACCAAGAAATATCACTGACAAAAATATGTAAATTGACTTTTTAGAAATATTTTTTGAAGATATTTCAGATGTTGCCCATTCCATCGGTAACAAATCACTTTGTGTTCTTAGAGCTTTAATTGAATCTTTTTCACCTTGTATTAAAAGCGTATCACCTGGTTCTAACGCAAGTTCACTCATATGACTTGTAATTATTTTAGATTTTCTTTGTAAGCCTATTACAAAGCAGTTGTATCTATATCTAAAGCTTACATTTTCAATTGTATTTCCAACTAAACTTGAAGATGGGGTAACCATAACCTCAGTAATTATTTGATTTTTTTGATTGTCATTCTGATCATCTTTTTCAAAAGTTTCAATAGAGCCAATTTTTTGAGACAATATATTTGTCAATTGCTCTCTAGATATTGAGACAACCAAAATATCTCCTTCTTCAAGTATAAAACCATAAAAAGGACCGTGTTCTGCGTGTTCGCCCCTTTGAATCATTAAAATTTTAGCTTGTCCTAATTCTTTTAAATTTGAGTCTTTAATAGCTTTCCCAATCAAAGATGAGCCTTGGTTCAAAATAATTTTAGTTATAAAACTATTTTTACTATCATCCACTAATTGGTTGGATATCGGGGCTCTGTCCTTGAGTAAAATTTTCGAAAAAAAAATTAAATAAAATAAGCCTACCATCGCAATTACCGATCCTGGTAATGCGAACTCAAAAAAGCTTATTTCAATTTTTGAATAGTTATATAATGAGTTTGAGACTAAAAGATTTGTACTTGAACCTACAATTGTTATCATCCCACCTAAAATAGCTGCAAAACTTAATGGCATTAAAAATTTACTCATTGAATAATCTAAATTTTTAACAATTCCCTGGATTATGGGAATAAAAATAATTACAACAGGTGTGTTATTAATAAAAGCACTCAAAAATAAAACGATAAAAAGGGTCACAAAAATTATTATTTTTGTATTATTTGAGAAAAATCCAAGAAAATTAGTTATAAACCCATTTAGCACTCTAGTCTGAACAACACCTTGACCTAAAATTAATAAAGAGATAACTGTTATAAGCGATGTGTTACTAAACCCACTTAGAATAGTCTGAGGATTTAATAAATTCATACCATCTTGATTCTTATAAGGAAAAATTGAAAAAAAAATCAGAAGAAATGTTAAAATAACAATTGACTTAAAAACCATTGAAAATCTATCAATAGCATAAAAAAACATGCTAAAAAAAACTATTAACAAACTAAAAAAAATGAACTGATTATCGTCTAACAAAAACATAATTTAAGGAAATTTAAATATATCTATTTTTTTAAAAATTTAAACATTATAATAATTAGAAATTATTATAATTTTAAATGTTAGATAAAGTAAAACAATCACATCATAAAAAGAAGATAAAGGACGAGAGCCTTAATAAAAGTTTTCCAAGATCAAAAAAAATTTATACAAAGGGAAAAATTTTTTCGTCCGTAAATGTTGGAATGAGAGAAATTTCTCTGGATGACAACGAAATTAAATCCATCGTAACCTACGACACTTCAGGTTTATACACTTGTCCAAAATATAAACATAATTACAACAATGGCCTTAAAGAAATTAGAAGATCATGGATAAAAAAAAGAGAAGGCTTAACTGAAAGTGTTAAAACTAAGTTAAAGTTTCTTAAAGAGTCTAAAGTAGTAGAAAAATTTCCATCTACAAAAAAAAATATCTTTAAAAAAAGGCCTTGTAATGAAATTACCCAACTTTTTTTCGCAAGAAATAATATTATTACCGAGGAAATGGAATATTGCGCTATTAGGGAAAATGAAGGACGAGAAAAATTAATTGGAAAACGATTTAAAAAAGAAGACTTAATTACAGCTGAATTTGTTAGAAATGAAATTGCATCTGGTAGAGCAATCATACCCTCAAATATAAATCACACTGAGCTAGAGCCAATGATTATAGGAAAGAATTTTCTTGTAAAGATAAACGCAAACATTGGTAATTCTTCGGTTCTTTCAAGCGTTTATGATGAAGTTGAAAAGCTGTTGTGGGCTATAAGATGGGGCAGTGATACAGTGATGGATCTTTCAACAGGTGAGAATATTCATGAAATCAGAGAGTGGATAATTAGAAATTCTCCAGTACCAATAGGAACTGTACCAATTTATCAAGCTCTTGAAAAAGTAAATGGAATAGCCGAAGATCTCAGTTGGGACGTTTTTAAAGAAACCTTAATTGAACAAGCTGAACAAGGTGTGGATTATTTTACAATACATGCAGGCGTAAGACTACATTATATTCCACTTACGGCTGAGAGACTTACAGGAATTGTTTCTCGTGGAGGATCTATCATAGCCAAATGGTGTTTAGCTCATCATGAAGAAAACTTCCTATATACTAATTTTAAAGAAATATGTGAAATAATGAAATCCTATGATGTTAGTTTTTCTTTAGGTGATGGACTTCGTCCAGGTTCAATTCATGATGCTAATGATGTATCTCAATTTTCTGAGTTAGAAACCCTAGGTGAATTAACTAACATTGCATGGAGAAATAATATACAAGTCATGATAGAGGGCCCAGGTCATGTTCCAATGCAGAAAATTAAGGAAAATGTAGAAAAGCAGGAATCAATTTGTAAAAATGCTCCATTTTATACACTTGGTCCTCTAACAACTGATATTGCTCCAGGATATGATCATATTACTAGTGCAATTGGTGCCGCAATGATTGGCTGGTATGGAACATCGATGCTTTGCTACGTTACCCCAAAAGAGCACCTTGGACTTCCGGATAAAGATGATGTAAAAATTGGAGTGATTACATATAAAATTGCTGCTCATGCAGCTGATTTAGCAAAAGGAAACAAAGGAGCCTACTATCGAGATTATATACTATCTAAAGCAAGGTTTGAATTTAGATGGAGAGACCAATTTAATCTTTCATTAGATCCTGAAACAGCAGAAAAATATCATGATCAAACGTTACCTGCCGAAGGTGCTAAAGTTGCGCATTTTTGTTCAATGTGTGGTCCAAAATTTTGTTCAATGAAAATTTCTCAAGAAATCAGAGAAACTAGTGAAAAAGGTAAAAAAGAAATGTCCAAAAAATTCAAAGACTCCGGAAGTGAAATTTACATTAAAACCTAGTTTTAAATTAAAGGTCCATATTTTACATTTAATTTTGGTGATAGTTCAATTTGTTTATTGATAAATTTTTTAGATTTTTTTAGTGACTCGATTAAAGAGTATTTCTTTGCTAAAAAAATTGTAAGCGCTGATGAAAATATACAACCGGAACCATGAGTAGAGGTGGTACTTTTTTTTTTTGATTTAAAAACTTGAATTTTTCCATCTACTTCCAAGTAATCTAAACAATGATCTGATATAGAATCTCCACCAGTAATAACAAATTCACATTTATATTTTTTTTTTAAAAGTTGATATATTTTTTCAATATTCATCTTTTTATTTTTACTACCAATTAAAGCTTTTGCTTCGTAAAGGTTAGGTGTGTATATTGGTTGTAATTTTGAAAATACTTTGTGAATTTTTTGATACTCCTCAGAATCACAAAATTTTCTTTTATTTGTCGATTCAAAAATTGGATCAATAACAATAGGAATTTTTTTTTTAAAATGATTTAAAAAATCATAAATAACTTTAGCTGTTGACAAATTATTAACCAATCCCACCTTTACGCCATTAATTTCATACTCGTCTAAAGAAGCTCTAAGTTGAGATTCTAAAATATGATTGGGGATATTAAATAATTTGGAAACTTTATTAGAGTTTTGTGAAGTGACGATAGTTATGGCTGATAAACAGTACACACCAAGAATACAGGATGTTTTTATATCAGCCTGTATTCCAGCACCAGAAGTATTATCACTGCCAGCAATAGTTAAAATTGTTGTTTGTTTAACCATCTAATTTTTTTACTAGGTTTACTAAGACTTTTAAAACTTCACTAACTTCAACCTTATTTTTTGATTGGACCATAATCCTTAATAAATTTTCTGTACCTGACTTTCTGATAAGGTAATCCACCTTTTTGTATTTAATTTTGATATTTTTTAATAGTTTTTGCATTTCTGAGTTTTTAATAATTTTTTCGCTATCAATTTTTGTTTTAATATTTGTAAGTTGTTGAAAACTTTTAAAAAATAAGTTTTCTGTTAATTTAGAAAGTTTTACTTTTTGCGTACTCATTACATTGATAATGAACATAGCTGTGAGGATGCCATCCCCGCAGTATCCGTTATTTGAGAAAATAATATGACCTGATTGTTCTCCACCCAAGTTTACATTAGTTTGCTTCATTTTTTTTATCACATATCTATCGCCAACCTTTGTTAGGTGAAGCTTAATTTTTAATTTTTTTAAGAATTCTCTAAAACCTATATTACACATATAGGTACTTACTATGGAATTAATTTTAAATTTTTTTTTCAAACCATAATATTTTACAATAGTTGCAATTATTGTATCACCATCTAATACCTGACCTCTTTCATCAGAAATGATTACTCTGTCCGCATCACCATCAAAAGAAAGTCCAATATCCGATTTAGTTTGTAGTGTTAATCTAGCAATTTTTCTTGGATACATTGCACCACAGTTTTTGTTAATGTTAATTCCATTTGGTTTTGATGAATATTTTATTATATCACATCCAACGTCCTTAAAAAATTGAGGTGCGATGTGAGAGACAGAACCATTGGCACAATCTAAGGCTATTTTTATTCTGAAATTATTTTGAGTGAAATTTTTTAATATTGCTTTTTTATAGCTTTCAAAATTAAGAACTTTATTTACTATTTTTTTTTTTCTTAAGTTCGGTTTAATGTTAAGGGAATCTAGAATCTTTTCAATTTTAATTTCTTCACCGTCACTAAGTTTTTCTCCATTTTTTTTAAAAATTTTAATACCATTATCATGATAAGGGTTGTGTGATGCAGAAATCATTATTCCGTAATCATATTTTAAAAATTTTGTGTAAAATGAAAGAATTGGAGTTGAAACAACCCCAATGAAATCACTTTTAATTTTAACAGAGTTGAACCCATTAAGAAGAGCACTTTCTAATAAAGAGCATGACTGCCTTGTATCCTTTCCAATTATTATTTTTTTTATATTTTTTTTTGAACTAACAAGAGAAATAGCTAATTTAAAAAAAAATGTTTGAGTAATTGGGAAGTTTCCAACTTTACCCCTAATTCCATCGGTACCAAAATATTTTTTTTTCATTTTTCATTTATTTTTTCAAAAACATCAATCGCTTGTCTTACTTCCTTAACGTCATGTACTCTATGAATCCTTATACCTTGCATCATCGCATGAATTGTTGTTGAAATTGTACCACCCAAGCGGTCTTTAGGCTCTGAATTTTTATTAATTGCAGAAATAAATCTTTTTCTAGAAATTCCCAACATAATGGGACAATCTAACGTATGGAAAATTGATAATTGCTTCAATAATTTAATATTGTCATCTAATTTTTTACCAAAACCAATTCCTGGATCAATAATTATGTTATTTCTGTCAATACCCTTTGATTCACAAAATTTTATCCTTTCCTCCAAAAAATCATATACATCAAGAACAACATCAAAATAATTTGTATTTTTCATCATTGTTCTTGGTGTACCTGGCATATGCATAAGAATTACAGGTATTTTATATTTTTTAAGAATATCAATACTTTTTTTGTCATTTTTGAGAGCACTTACGTCATTTATTATTTTGACACCAGCCAAAATTCCAAGTTCCATAGTAGACGAATTTCTTGTATCTAATGACAGATTTATTTTTTTATGATTTAAGGATTGTATTGTTGGAAGCACTCTAAGTATTTCGTCGCTAGCCTTAACTTTACTAGCACCTGGTCTGGTAGATTCACCTCCAATATCAATATAATCTGCACCATCTTTTATCATTTGCTCAGCTTTAGTTATATTATTTTTAAAATTTAAATTTTCTCCACCGTCAGAAAAACTATCAGGCGTTATATTAAGTATCGAAAAAATTAATGATTTTTTTTTTTTTAATATGTGATTTTTTTCAATCTTTTTATTTTTTAATGAATTTAGATATTTTTGTAAATACTTGTTACCATCAGCAAGTTTGTAGAAATCTTCAACTAAAAAATTAGTTCTGGAAACTTTTCTTTTTTCTTTTTTTATCAATTCAATATTAGAATAGTGATTTCCTCTTACTTCAATAACTTTATTTTTTTGTAAATCTATATCTTTTAAGGGTATGAAACCAAATGGTCTAAGATAATATTTAGTATTATTGGACGGCAAAAAGATTTGTAGAATTAAGACATTGCAGGTTTAGGGTTTAACCCTCCAACCTTTTTACTTTTTCTTCCAGTACTGTCTACTGGAAGTGATGTTTTGATACCGTCTGATTTGTTATCACTATTGTTGTCTTTATTATTTATCTTCCCTTTTTTAATGAGTTGCTTAACGTCATCTCCAGATAATGTTTCATACTCTAAGAGACTTTTCGCTAAACTGTGGAGGTGTTTCATATTTTTTCTTAAAACTTTTCTTGCATGATTCTCTGCGTTATCAATTAAATTTCTAATTTCATTGTCAATTAATTTAGCAGTTTCATCAGACATACTTTTTCTTTGAGTAACAGATCTACCTAAGAAAACGTCTTCTTCATTTTCGGAATATCTTAATGGCCCCAACAAATCACTCATCCCCCATTCAACAACCATTGCTCTAGCTTTTTGTGTTGCCTGCAAAATATCGTTTGATGCTCCAGAAGTTATATTGTCTTTACCAAAAATTAATTCCTCGGCAACTCTTCCACCAAACATCATGGCTAGTTTTGCTTTCATCTCTGTTTTAGTTTCAGAATATTTATCTCTTTCAGGTAAATTCATGGTTACGCCTAATGCTCTACCTCTTGGTATAATTGTAACTTTGTGAAGGGGGTCGTTACCTGGTGTAAAAATACCAACTAGTGCATGACCTGCTTCATGATAAGCAGTTAGTTCTTTTTCTTTTTGCGTCATTACCATTGAACGCCTTTCAGCACCCATCAAAACTTTATCCTTTGCATCCTCAAAGTCCAGCATTGTAACCAATCTTTTGTTACGTCTGGCAGCTAATAAGGCTGCCTCATTGGATAAGTTAGCTAAATCAGCCCCAGAAAAACCAGGTGTTCCTCTCGCTATTACCGAAATTTCAACGTCAGGCGCTAAAGCTATTTTTCTTGTATGAACATCTAGTATTTTTTTTCTTCCTTCAATGTCAGGGTTAGGAACTACAACCTGTCTGTCAAATCTTCCAGGTCTAAGTAATGCTGGGTCTAAAACATCCGGACGGTTTGTGGCTGCAATTAAAATAACTCCTTCTGTTGCATCGAACCCATCCATTTCAACTAAAAGTTGATTAAGCGTTTGTTCTCTTTCATCATTTCCACCTCCGAGACCAGCGCCTCTATGCCTTCCAACAGCATCTATCTCGTCTATGAATATAATACAAGGAGCATTTTTTTTTCCTTGTTCAAACATATCTCTTACTCTACTCGCACCAACGCCAACGAACATTTCAACGAAATCTGAACCAGAAATTGAAAAAAAAGGTACGTTAGCTTCCCCGGCAATCGCTCTTGCAAGAAGGGTTTTACCGGTTCCGGGTGGACCAACCAAAAGAGCGCCTTTAGGGATTTTCCCACCTAATCTCTGAAACTTAGTAGGATCTTTCAAGAACTCAACGATTTCTTCGAGTTCAGCTTTTGCTTCATCAATACCCGCAACATCCTTGAAAGTGACTTTGTCTTTATTTTCATTAAGCAACTTAGCTCTAGATTTTCCAAAGCCCATGGCTCTACCTGTACCAGACTGCATTTGCCTCATGAAGAAAATCCATACACCAATCAACAGAAGCATTGGAAACCAGGAGATTAAGACATCTAGTAGTCCTGGTGAGTTTTTTTCTAAAGGTTGTGCTATTATTTCAATATTATTTTTTTCTAATTTGTCAATAAGTCCTAAATCATTCGGTGAATATGTTGTGAAACTGCTACCATCATTATATTTACCAACTATATTATTCCCTCTCATTTGAACGCTAGAAACATTTCCGTTTTTAACGTCATCTAGAAAGCTGGAATATGAAATGTTTTTTGTGCTTACTTGCGTATTATTAGCATTATAGAAATCGACAATAAGGAATACTAAAAAACCGATTAGCAACCAAACAGCAAGGTTTTTTAAAAAAGTGTTATTCATAAACTTTATATAATTATATACTCAAAAATCTCAATTAATATTTAAAAATAATTTTTCCTGGATATTGGTATCGTAGGTTTAAAGTAAAAATCGTAATCTACATTACATAAACTTACAAAAGGTATAAATAACTTTCTTTTTATCTTTATGAGAGGTAAGGAGCTTAATATGAAGAAATTTAGGTGAGTTTTTTTAAAGGAAAAATATTTTTTTAAAAAAACCCAGTTTTCAGTATTAATTTTTTCACATTCAATCTTAAAGTTTTTAGAAAATAAAAAAAATCTGTTATCCCACAGGTAAGGTTTTCCTTTTGGAATTATTTTTTTCTCTTCTTTAACATGTGATGCTTCTCTAAATACTAGTATTTTGTTTGAATTAATTTCCAGCAAGCATGAATGCAAGGTATATCTTAAGTAATGATTTGATTGAATTGATTTAATCAAATTAATAATAGATGACTCTCTTGGCGGAAATATTTTACCAGAAGATGTAGTTAAAATTTTTTTTAAAATTTCAACTTTTAATTCTTTACTACATTTTAAAAATTTATTTTTATCAATCTGGAACACTCCGTATTCAAAAAAAATTAAATAATTCAAAAAAAAATTTTTAATTTTTTCCTCTATGATTTCATTAGATTTTTTAATTTTATCAAATTCTTTTTTTATTTTTGTTAACTGCCTAGTTGATTTATCTCCTAACTCTTTTCTAATTCTCGGTCGTTCATATTGCATATTAAGGTTGCTAGAATCCTCAATCCATGTAGCATTATAAAAATTACACGTACTTATTAACCTTTTCTTACTAAAACTTAATAGTGGTCTAATGATTTGTAGATTTTCTTTAATTAATATTTTTGGAATTGACGAAAGTCCTAGGGTACTTGAGTTTCTTTTTTTTCTCATGAAGTATGTTTCTAAATTATCATTGAAATGGTGAGCCGTCATTAAATGAATTACTCTAAGTTTTTTGCTTAATTCTAAGATTTTTTCATAACGTGCCTCTCTTGCATTTTTCATATTTAATACCAATTCATCATCTCTGTCCCAATTTAACAAATAAAATTCAATTCCTAGCTTTGAAACAAAGTTTTTAAGCCATCTCGCTTCTTTTGATGAATTTTTTCTCATTTTATGATCAAAATGAAACACTGTTATTTTTCCTGATTTACTTCTTATCCAGTCCTTTACGAGCAGTAATAATGCCATGCTGTCTGGGCCACCTGATATACTTAATCCTATGTGGGGATTCTTTTCAAAAGTAAAACCAGAATTAATTACGGAACTAAACTCTTCTTTAGAAATGTGATCCACGCTATTCCTTGGGACATTCCAGTTTTTTTATTTCTGATGATGCTCTTTCTTGAACATTTTTTGGCGCATCTTCATATTTAACTTTTAATTCTAATAAGATATTACAAGCTTCATCCTTTTTTTTTAAGTTTGAAAAAGATAACCCAAGCTTAAGTAAGTTATCTGGACCTTTAATTGACTCAGGATATTTTTCTAAACCCTCTCCAAAGGCGATAATAGCTTTTTCAAAGTTTTTTTGAGCATAGTAAACTTCACCAAGCCAATATTGTATGTTGGGCATTAAATCTTCAGGTTCGATTTTTTTTAAATTTTGTAATTCACTCTCAGCTTCATTGAATTTGCTAGCCCACAGTAATTTAATTGCATTCTCATACTTTTTCTTAATTTCTATGTCTGAAAGTTGAGTTTTTTCGTTAGTTGATTTCTGTAAACCCAAAATTTGATCCTTAACATTAGCTGGCACATCTTCTTGATTAAACATCTTAATAGCTTTTTTATCATCAATTGTATTTGTTTCTTGCTGTTCATAATTTGATTCTTTTTTTTGTTGTTCCTCTATTTTTTTTATTCTAGCCTGAAAATCACTATCTATTAATTTTAATTTTTCATCTAAGGCATTGATTTTATTTTGAGTTTCTTCAATTAACCCGAAATTTAATCTATTTTTTGTTTCAATTTCATCAAATCTTGATTCATTTCTCGAGATGTAGCCAGAGGAAATGTTTTTTTCAAATTCATCAACTTTGCCTTTTTGAAGATCTGAAATATTTTTTTCAATTCTTTCCAATCGTTCCAAAACGTTGTCAATATCAATTTCTTGTGATTCGGTTTTCATAAAAGAAAAAAACACAACTAGAAAAATAAATATAATTGAGAAATTTTTCATAAAAAAAAGGGCTAGTTTTCTTACTAGCCCTTATCAAAAAAGGATATTATTACATAAATATTAGTTGCTTCCAACTACAGTGACCGCTCTTCTATTTTCTGACCAAGCTTCAGAGGTGCTTCCTTCCGCAGCGGGTCTTTCTTTACCGTAACTTATAACTGTAATTCTACCGGCATCAACTCCCAGAGAAACTAAAAAGTCCTTAACGGAGTTACCTCTTCTCTCACCTAATGCTAGGTTATATTCTCTAGTGCCTCTTTCATCACAGTGACCTTCTACGATTAATTGAAAACCAGGAGTAGATTTTATCCAATTTGCTTGACTTTCTAATACAAAAGCTGAAGCTGAGGTTATATTATGTTTATCAGTTTCAAAATAAACTCTGTCTCCTATTTCATTTTGAAGGTAAGCTTGAAGATTAGCTTGTTTTGAGTCACCATATTCATAAGATGGAGAGTCTGACGAGGAAGATGCACCACCAATAGTTTCACAACCAGAAAGGAAAAGGAAACCTACTAACAGCAATGATAAGTAATTTTTTTTCATAATTTATATCCTTAAGTAAAAATAAATAATAACAGTTATCTTTTTACAATCTGTAGGACAATAAGTCAACGTTGCATTGAAACTATTGTTAATAGTTTTGCCGTTGTGGGGAATCGAAAAAGTCTATTTGTTAAATGTTTTGACTGTACAGGAACCAGCACAATCAATGTGGTCATGTGTTGGTATGGACTCAAATGTAGTATCTGAGAATAAAGCATCCCTTCCTATAGCTTCCTGATCATCGAAAATTCCACTGTAAGTAAAATCGTCGAAGGCTCCACATGAGGAAAGACTAAATATTCCAATTAACAGCGCTAGAGATTTAAATTTCATATGAACTTACCTTTATATGTTTTTATATATTTACAGCTTATATGTTGATAAGTCAATGCTATGATTTTTTTTTTTTAAGGAAGTAAACTCGACCACGCTGGATCAGATGCGTCAGATGGAGTAATTAACTCCCTTAAGTTCACACCAGTTAAATCAATCAGTTTTATTTTTGGTGCTGTAATTTTTCCATCTGATAATTTTGCCTGACTATAGAAACTTAATACTCTGCCATTCGGTGACCAAGTTGGTCCTTCAACTAAGTATGACCTGTAAACAACTCTTTCTCCTTTTCCATTGGTATACATAACACCAATGTAAAATTCACCGTTTAAAAATTTGGTAAAAGCAATTAAATCTCCCCTAGGCGACCAGACAGGAGTAGCATACTTACCACTACCAAAACTAATTCTTTTTGTTTTTTTGGTTTTTAGGTTCATAACATATATTTTTTGACTCCCACTTCTATCTGACTCAAATGTAACAAAATTTCCGTCAGGTGAATAAGAGGGTGCTGTATCTATACCATCGTATCTTGTTAATCTGTTAAGTTTTTGGGTTTTTAAATTCATCTCATAAATATCTGTATTTCCGGATCTGGCTAAACTCATTATCAATTTTTTTCCGTCAGGAGAATATCTAGGACTAAAAGTCATTCCCGGGAAATCACCTAAAATTTTTTGAAAGCCTGTTGCTAAATCGAGTATGAATATCCTGGGAATTCTATTGTTATATGACAAATAAGCTACTTCTTGTGCGGCAGGGGAAAATCTAGGTGTAAGAGCTAAATATGATCCGTCTGTTAAAAATTTATGATTTTCTCCATCCTGGTCAACAATCGCTAACCTTTTTTTTCTACTACTTTTTGGTCCTGATTCTGAAATGTAAACAATTCTACTATCAAAATAACCTGATTCACCGGTTATCCTTTTATATATTATATCAGAAATTACATGGGCAATTCTTCTCCAATTACTAATTTCAGTTGTCAATTGTTGCGCTACCATTTGTTTTTCAGAAAAAACATCCCAAAGTCTAAATTCAAGCACTAAACTTTTATTTCTTTTAAATGATAACCTACCGTGAACTAGACCCTGAGAGGTAGTTAATTTCCAGTTAGAAAACGAAGGAGTATCATTAAATTTAATATTTTTTTCTAAAAATATCTCTTCGGGTAAAACCTTAAATAAACCGGATCTTTCAAGATTATTAGAGACAACATTGTTGATTTTAGTTGATATTTTTTCTTCTTCATTAGAATTGGCATTAAACTTTAATAGGGCTACGGGTATTGGTTCAGTATTTCCCCTTGTGATATCAATCCTTAGTTCTGCAAAAGTTTTTAAAGGCAAAACTATTGATAAAAATAGAAATATAAGATTCCTCATAAAAATCAATTCTATAACTATACAGAATATTTTCAAAAGAAATTAATTTAAACTTTGTGATGGGTCGAAATCGAGGATAATTTCTTTCCATGTCTCGTATTTTTTTTTTGGTACTTGAAGTTTTTTACATTCAGGGTGGTTGACGGCTCGCATAGCACTTTCTGATGCTGCACGAAAAAAAGGATTATTAAGCTTTCTATCTGTTAATAATTTAGTATTGATCACCTCACCCTCATCGTTCAATTTAATTTTAATTGAAACAATCAAATCTTTTAAATCTTTTGCTCCTGCAGGAACTATCCAACATCTGTAAAATTGTCTTCTAATAGCATCTTTTTCTGAAATTGTTAATTTTTCACCTAATCTTACCTCTTTCGTTTCCTCTTTATCTTCAATTTTTTCATCATCTTTTTTTTCGTCTATTTGGTTTTGACTATCTTTTTTAATTTTTTCGATCGACTTAAGAATACTATCCATTCTATTTATGTTTTCTTTTTTTTGTTGTGGTATTTCTTCTGTTTCTTTAACTTTTTCTTTTTTTTTTTTTTATTTTAATGCAAATTCTGGAGGTGTAGGTTTCGACTTTGGTTTTGGTGGTAAGAAAAATTGGTTTTTAGAAAGACTCTTTTTATTTTGTTTTTTTACTTTATCTGTTTTATTCACAGTTTCATCTGAAACGTCAACAATCTCTAAAGGAATTTCATAAATTTCAAATCTTTTATTTTGCTTGAAGATCTCTGCTCCGTACAAAAAAACAAATAAAATTCCAAAGTGAAGTGTTATAGATTTAAAAAGACCTCTGGTCATAATTATCTATTTAAGTTTTGTAACTAATGCAACTTTTTTAAAACCCGATTTATTAATAAAAGACATTAAGTCCATTATTTTACCATAATTCAAATTTTTATCACCTTTGATATAAATTTTTAAATCTTTATTCTGCCCCTTTAATGCTATTAGCTTTTTAATAAGACCATCAGGTGATATTTTTTTTTTTTGTATATATATCTCACCTTTTGAATTCATGGAAACCGTTACTGGATCATTTTTTTCATTTTTTAAAACTGAGGCGCTTTCTGGAAGATTTATTTTAATACCAGCTGTTAAAAGAGGTGCTGTAACCATAAAAATTATAAGTAAAACAAGCATAACATCAACAAATGGTGTTACATTTATTTCAGAAATTGACTTTCTAGAATGATAGTTTTTTTTCAAATTTTTACCTAAAAATTTCCTTCGATATTATTAAAATTATTTCTTCTGAAAAGACTTCTAGCTTGTTTGAGATATTTTCTAACATATTATTAAATTTATTAAAAAAAAGAACCGAAGGAATTGCTGCTACAAGACCAAGGGCAGTTGCAAAAAGGGCTTCGGCAATTCCAGGAGCTACCACAGCTAAGCTGGTATTTTGTGATATACCAATTGCTGTAAAACTATTCATAATACCCCACACTGTTCCAAAAAGTCCAATAAAAGGTGCTGTTGACCCTACTGAGGCAAGAAAGTTCAGTCCCTTCTCTAAAGTACTTAATTCCTTATTAATTACAATAAGCATTTCTTTTTTAACATTTTCGCAAAAAGCTTTTTTGAAATCAAAATTTTTATTTGAAAATCCAGACTTTACTTTTTCAAAATATACCATTGCTGAAAAGAAAACAGATTCAATAGGGTGAGTAGGCTGAGAACCTAATTTTTTTGAGAGCTTACTAAGAGTTTCACTTCCATAAAAATTTTCTTCAAAATCCTCAGTATCAACTAATATATTTTTTAAAAGTGTATATTTTGAAAAAATTATTGCCCATGACCAAATTGATGAGAGAATTAATAAAATAATTACTATCTTTACAACAATATCTGCTTGAAAAAAAAGTGAAAGTATTGAAAAGTCATTTGAAGATTCTTCCAAGATTTTTTTCTCAATTGTTTCGTCCATATGAGTTTTATACTATCTCAAAAGAATTAAATCTAGCTATTATATTTTTTGAGATTTTAGAGGGTTTATTTGATTTTCCATCGATCCAAACCAACTTAACAAAAACTTCACATATAACAATATCGTTTTTAAAAATTAGTTGCTTTAAATCTAAAGATGCCAGAGTATTTTTTAGAAAGAAAGTTTTTACGTTTAGTTGGTCATATAAAAATGTGGGTTTAAAAAAATTAACTTTAATTTCTTTAACTACAAAAAAAAAAGAATTGTTGATCATGCAATTCTTAATTTCTTCTAAATTTTCCTTTACGAATTGACTTCGTGCCCTTTCCGCAAATTTCAGATAAGTTGTATGATAGGTAAAACCTGAAGAATCTGTATCTTCGTAAAATATTTCAAATTTTGTTTGATGTATTTTTTTCATCAAAAATTATTTCTTTATATGTTCAAGTCCCTTTTGGGACAAAATTCTCCCCCGTGAAGTTCTTTGAACTAAACCTCTTTGCATTAGATAAGGTTCTATTACATCTTCAATTATATCTTTGTGTTCTAGTAAAGCAGCGCTAAGAGTCTCAACACCAACTGGGCCACCATGAAAATCATATGCAATGCAGTTCATGTATTTTCTATCCATATAATCTAACCCTTCTGAATCAATTTTCATTTTTTTTAAGGATTCTTTCGCTGATTTTAAATCAATTTTATCTTCTTCATTAACTATGGAAAAATCTATAATACGTTTCAATAGTCTTATTGCTATTCTGGGTGTTCCTCTAGATCTTTTTGCAATTTCATAAGCTGAATCTTCACTTATAAGAAATTTAAGTTTTTTGGAATTTAAAATAATAATTTTCATCAAATCCTCAGGCTCGTAAAAACTCAACTGTAAAGGAATCCCAAATCTATCCCTTAAAGGTCTTGAGAGAAGTCCAAGCCTGGTTGTTGCACCAATCAGAGTAAATTTTTCAATAGAAATTTGAACAACTCTTGCAGATGGTCCTGACCCGATTACATAGTCACATTTGTAGTCTTCCATTGCAGGATAAAGTGTTTCCTCAATAATTGGTGACAATCTATGAATTTCATCTATAAATAATATGTCACCTTCCATCATATTGCTTAATAATGTAACTAAATCACCTTTTTTAGTAAACGCAGGGCCAGAAGTTGAATGAAAATTGACATTTTTTTCGTTTGAAATAATGTGCGCTAACGAAGTCTTGCCTAATCCAGGTGGTCCATACAAAATTATATGATCTAAATTTTTTTTTCTTTTTTTTGATGATTCTATATATGCTTCTAAGTTTGATTTAATAAATTGTTGGCCAATAAATTCGTTCAACGATAAAGGCCTTAAACTGTTTTTTTTCTCCTCATCCAATTTAGCCGAATTTAAATCAATTTTTTTATTTCTTTCATTCATTTTTAGATAAATTTGGTCTTGATAGATAATTCAGAGCTACAGGTATTAATTTCTCTAAATTCATTTTTTTATTTTTGCTAATAACTTCAAATGCAGTTTTTTCACATATGTTTTGAGAGTAACCTAAATTAGAAAGACATGAAACCAAATCATTATAAATTGTTTTAGAAAAGTTTGAAATAACTTTTGCACTCTCCTCTTTCTTTTTTAGTTTTTCGCAAAGTTCATTTACAATTCTCACAGCTAATTTTGCACCTACCCCAGATACTGAAGAAAAAACTTCTTGATTTTTTGTTATTATTGAACCTTGTATAGTTTCTGAATCCAAACTACTCATAATATTTAAAGCCATTTTTCCACCCACACCCTGAACTTTAAGTAAATCAGAAAATAATTCTCTGTCATCTTTATTTGAAAAACCAAAAAACAGCCTTTCACTTTCTTTAAGGATCTCGAATATAAAAAAAGTTACTAGCGAACCTCTCTCGGAAATTTTATTAATATTTCTGGGAACAAATACTCTGTAAACAACACCCTTGACATCTAAATCAACAAAATCTTCAAACCAATCTTCAATAAAACCTTTTAATTTTACAATCATACAAATAAATTTATTTTTGACTTTTTCTGCATCGAATGACAAATTGCAACCGCTAAAGCATCTGCAGAATCATGATTCAAGGCCTTAAGGCCTGGAAAAAACCTTTCAATCATTTTTATAATTTGTGTTTTCTCAGCATGTCCATAACCAACAAGGTTTTTTTTTACAGTATTTGGAGAGTATTCGAAAATTTCTACTTTAAATCTAGCTGCAACTAAAAAGATTATTGCCCTGGCTTTTCCTAATTTTAATGTAGACTGGGGATTTTTATTAGAAAAGATTTTTTCCACTGCTATGGACTCTGGCGAGTATTTTAAAAACAATTCTGAAACACCCTCGTAAATTATGTTTAATCTTTGTCCAAGAGGAATATCTTTTTTTGTTGATATCAAACCATGATTAACGTATTTTTCCGAATTGCTCAAATTTTCTATTATTCCCCAGCCAGTATTGTTTAAACCTGGGTCAAATCCTATAATTAAATTTTTCAAATTATTTTATCCATCAAAGAATCACTAATATTAAAGTTTGAAGATACGCTCTGAACATCATCTAAGTCTTCAAGTGTCTCCAGGAGTTTTATTAATACTTTAGCACTATCTTGATCAGAAATGTCGATAAAATTTAGAGGTTTCCATTCTATCTCAGAAAACTTTGGAATAGAAAATTTATCTTCTAATTTTTGAAGAACAGTATTAAAAGAGTCTATATTTGTTTCTAAAACAAAATCGTTTTCGTTTTCAGCAACATCATCTACATCTAAAGAGGCACAATAATCAAAAAAGTCTTCGAACGTACTTATTGATTTTTTGTAGGAAATAATACCAACTTTTTTAAAATTATGTTTCACGCAACCGCTAACACCAAGATTACCATTATATTTAGAAAAAGTTGACCTAACTTCCGCCGCACTTCTATTTTTATTATCTGTCATTGTTTCAACAATAATTGCGACTCCATTAGGTCCAAATCCTTCGTATATTATTTCTTCAATTAAATCTTTGTCATCTGTCGAAGTTTGTTTTTTTATTGCCTTATCGATACTTTCTTTAGTCATGTTGGAAGATAGGGCATTATTAATAGCAGATCGTAACCTTGGGTTTGAATCGGGGTCCGGCGAACCAAGTTTTGCAGAAACTGAAATTTCTCTGATTAATCTTGAAAAAAGTTTTGCTCTTTTTTTATCCTGTGCACCCTTTCGATGCATGATATTTTTAAATTTAGAATGACCTGCCATTTTAATTTGGGTTAAGTTTCCCGCCTATAATTACTTGATTAAATCCACTTATTATTTTAGTTTCGTTATTTATTTCAATCAATACTCCACACAATGTACCCTCTCCAGACGCAGTTTCAAGCCTTGACTTCAAGAATTTGTTTGTAAATTTTTGTATTGAAAGACTTTTCTTCATTCCAATTACTGAATCATAATCTCCACACATACCAAGATCTGTTTGATAGAATGTACCTTTTTCTAATATATGTTGATCTGCAGTTGGTATATGCGTATGGGTTCCTACCACTGCGGTTACTCTTCCATCAAAAAAATGAGCAAGAGCCATTTTTTCAGAGGTAGATTCTCCGTGTATATCTAAGATTATAATTGCATTAGAAAACTTTTTTTCAATAAAACTTAGAATTTCATCTACTGATTTAAAAGGGTCATCAATTATGTCCATAAATAATCTACACATTACATTAATAACTATCACTGTTGATCCATTCTTTAATTCGTACGCACCATAACCCAAGCCAGGTGTTCCAATTGGGTAATTGCATGGTCTTAGTAATCTTTTATCGCATTCAATATGTTCTATGATTTCTTTTTGATCCCATATGTGATTTCCAGATGTGATTACATCAACACCAGAAGAATACAAATCATTACAAATTTTTTTTGTAATACCAAAACCATTTGCTGCGTTTTCACCATTTACTATTACAAAGTCGATTTTTTTATTTTTAATAAGAATTGGTACCTGTTCTTGAACAACTTGCCTACCAGATTTTCCTACAATATCACCACAAATCAATATTTTCAATTTTGAACCCCATTTTCTGTAATTACTAAATCTAATTTTTTATCAAACTTCATCCTTGGAAGATCATCAATTTTTTGATCATGAAATCCTATTCCAATTGTAGTTATTTTTTTTCTTTTTTCTAGATAAGCTATCGTCCTATCATAAAATCCTCCACCATACCCAAGCCTATAGTTATTTTTATCAAATGCCAATAAGGGTACTAGAATTTTTGAGGGTTCTTCTAATAAATTATTATTAGGTTCATGTATATTAAATTTACCTTCTTTCATTTCTGTTTCTAAACCCCATCTTTTAAAAATTAAAAAAGATTCAATCTTTACAATACATGGAAGACATATAGTGTACTCTTTTCTTTGTAAGTGTTTCAAGAATGGTAATATATTTACTTCATTTCTAACTGGATAATACCCCGATAAAATTGTTTTTTTTTCAAAATTCAAAGAACTCAAAAAATTACATATTTTTTTTTCTTTTTCTTCTTTATTTTTAATGGAACTTCTAATTTTAAGAAATTTTTCACGAAGTTTTTTTTTCTCAATCACTTTTAACCCCAATTATTTCTTCTAATTCAGAAAGTTCATTCAAAACTTTTTTAAAATTCTCTTCTTCATCTTTCATCTGTTTTTTACTAGAACTTAAATCCGCAGCTAAAACTAATGAAAGCATGAGAAATTTTTTTGATTGGGATAAAGTTTTAAGGTGAGGATTATTATTCAAATTTGAGTTTAATAATTGTTCAGCTTTTCTAAGGAGATTTTCTTCTCCTTTTTTACATTCAATCTCGTAATCAATATTATCGATTTTCTTTACTTTCAAGGAGTTTTAATGTTCTTTCTAAAGTATTCACAATTTTTTCAATAAATTTTTTATCAATCATTAAATAGTCTTTTTTAGAATTATTACCTAAGTTTTTTTTTAAGGAATTTATTTTTTTAAGAATTATTGCAATCTGCTCTTTATTCATCAACTCAAATAAGTATATTGTTTAAAGATATATAATAATTCAATATCTAATAAATATAAAATACTTGTTATGAAATATAAAATTGCAATTAATGGTTTTGGAAGAATAGGAAGACTTACACTAAGAGCGCTAATTGACAAAAGCGTAAAAAATATAGAAGTTGTGGCAGTTAATGATTTAGGACCAATTGATGCAAACATTCACTTACTCAAATATGACTCCATTCATGGAGCTTTTGATAAAGAATTTAATGTTATTGACAATAAGTTAACATTTGAAGATAGCGAAATTTTATTTTTAAAAGAATCAAACCCAGAAAAGCTGAATTGGAGTGAATTCGATATTGATTTGGTTATTGAATGTACAGGGATATTTACAAAAAGAGAGGATGCTGAAAGACATTTAAATTCTGGGGCAAAAAGAGTACTAATTTCTGCTCCAGCAACAAACCCTGATATAACAGTTGTTTGTGGAATAAATGAAAAAAAAATAAACAATAGCCATAAAATTATTTCTAATGGTTCTTGCACGACCAATTGTTTAGCACCTCTAGCCTTCTTGATTGATAAAAATATTGGTATTGAATCAGGTTATATGACAACAGTTCACGCAGTTACTGGAGACCAGAATACAATTGATACATTTCACAAAGATTTAAGAAGAGCCAGGAACTCTTTACTTTCCATGATACCTACTTCAACAGGAGCAGCTCGAGCTGTATCCGAAGTATTACCAAGTTTAAAAGGAAAGTTAGACGGAAGTGCAATAAGAGTCCCAACAGCAAATGTTTCTTTGATAGATTTCAGCTTTATGACAAAAAAAAATACCTCTGAAAATGAAATTAACCAATTTTTTTTAAATGCTGAAAAAAATGAATTTAAAGGAATTATTCAAACAGTATCTGCTCCTCTTGTATCAAATGACTTTAATCACAACCCACATAGTTCGGTGGTTGATCTAGCCGAAACAAAAGTAATAAATAATAGATTTTGTCGAATATTATCTTGGTATGACAACGAATGGGGGTTTTCTAACAGGCTTGTTGATATAGTATTAGAACTTAGTAATGAAAATTTATGAAAATTTAACTTTTTTATCTCATAATTACAAAGAGGCTCTAAATTTTTACAAAAAAAATAAGAATAAAAAAATTAATATTCTTTACTCGTTTAAATCTATTTTATGGCAAGGCCCTTCTTTAGTTAAAGATATAGAAAAAAGTTTAAAAAGAAAAAAAATGAATTTTATTGTAGAAGCAAATTTGAATGTTGGCCTTGCTCTTTCCTTGATCAGGCAAAACTTTAAGTATCTTTCTTTAAGTCGAGAAATAGACGATGAAATTATGAAAAAAATTCAATCTATAGCAAAAAAAAAAAAAGTAACTGTTCTATACACAGAAAATTTTTTAAATTTAAAGAATAACATATGAAATTTTATATTGTTTCACCCCCAAGTTATAATAAAAATTTTAGTGCAGAAAATTTTGATAAGGTAACGGATTTAATATCTGTTGAATATTTTCAATTTAGACCGAAATTTTCAAAACTTTTAGAAAGAAAAAAATTTATAAAAAAATTTTATAATCCATTTAGCAAAATTTGTAAGAATAAAAATATCAAGTTAATTATTAATAATGACTTTGAAATAGCTACAGATTTTTTTTTTGATGGGATCCATCTTGGTCAAAATGACAAAAGTTGTTCAGACGCAAAAGAAAAATTTGGTCGTGATTTTATTGTAGGTATAAGCTGTTCTAATTCTTATTATTTATATAAAATTGCAAAAAAGAATAGAGCAGATTACATTGCTTTTGGACCTACATTTAAATCCAAAACCAAAAAAAAAAAAGCTATAAGTCTTTTAGAATTTAACAAATTTAAAGAAAAAATAAGTTTACCCTATGTTTTTATTGGAGGTATAAATCACAGTAATATTAAAAAATTAATAAGATTCAAACCAAATAACGTTGCAATTATTGATAGTTTATGGAATTTTAAACAAGGACCCGTGCAATCAGCATTAAAATTTAAGGAAAATCTGGAGGTTTCATGAAAATTATTGCTAATCTCATCAAAGTTGGAAACGTATTAGAACATAAAGGTAAAAAATTTAATGTATTGAGTACTAATACAATCAAACCAGGAAAAGGTGGAGCATATATTCAGGTTGAAATGAGGGATATTAAAAGTGGTACAAAAGTTAATGAGAGATTTAGAACTTCGGAAAACATTGAAAAGCTATCTGTAAATGAAATGTCAGTTACATTTTTATTTATTGATGACAACTTTATAACTGTTATGAACAATGAAAATTTTGAACAATCCTCTCTTGATAAGAGTCTCCTTTCAGGAAATAAAGATTTTCTCTCTGATGGCATTCAACTTACTGTTGACATAATTGGTGATGAGATTGTAAATATTAAATTACCTAAATCAATAATGGTTGAGGTTAAAACGGCTGATGCTGTTGTAAAGGGTCAAACAGCATCATCTTCCTTTAAAAACGCAACCACGACCAATGATATTAAAATTCTAGTACCACCTCATATAAAAGAAGGAGATAAAATAATAATTAATACTGATAATTATGAATACCTAGAAAAAGCAAAAAAGTAGCTAGATATGGTAGTAATTTCACCTTTACTTAACATACTCGGTAGATCCATTAGAACAATAAGAAAATTTGTTTTAAGAGACTTTTACGAAATTGAAAAATTACAAAGTTCAATAAAAAAAAATAATCATTTCGTTGACAATTCGGTATCTAAACTAAAAGTTGAAGTAAACAAAGTTTTAAATAAGCTCAACCCTGAATTAGAAATTATTACCAACAACAAACTTCCAACCAAAGATTGTTGGATAATTGATTACTCAGACTATTATTCAAACCTTAAAAGAGCTAACGACAATTTAGGTATCGGAATAGCATTCATGAAAGAAGGTCATATTAAAAGCTACTTTTTTTATAATCCCATAAAAGATGATTCCTTTTTTTTTGAAAAAGGAACTGGTGCATTTAAAAATGACTTTAGAATTAGAGTCTCTAATGAAACTAATATGAAAGAAACAATAGTTAGTTTGTTTAAAAAAGTAAATGAGAATGATGATAAAGAAGCCTTGAGTTTTTTAAAAAAAATCTTTTTTGACCACTCTGTAATTCAAAGAGAACTAGGTTCATTAAATTACGCTCTGTGTGATTTAGCAAGTGGAAAAATTGATTGTGCAATTTTTGTAAACCCAACAAAAAAAACAGAAATAGTTTTAAATTTAATATTGTCTGAGAGTGGCGGTAAATTAAATATTAGTGAATTTAAGGAATCTAAAATATTTATTTGTAGTAATAAATTAATTGAAAAAACAGTCAAAGAGATGGTAGAAACAAATATAATTAAAGATGAAAGAATACATAAAATATTTTAAATTTTTAATAATAGTTATCTTTTTTGCAGTACCGTCTTATTCGGATAGTCAAGAAAAAGAAATTAAAAAAATAATCATTGATAAGCCTACTAATGAGAGATTGTTATCTCCACCAATAGAGCAAAAAAAAGATGCTATAAAACTTATTCCTCCTAAAGAAATAGAAATTATTCAAAAATTACAGGATGAAAAAAGAAAAGCCATTCAGGAAAAAAGAAAAAAAGAAATCCAAGATGCACAAAGAAAACAAGACGAGCAAAGAAAAGCAATAGAAGAAAAACAAAAAAAAGAATTAGAGGCAGCCCGTAAAGCGGAAGAACAACGTAAACTAAAAGAGCAACAAGAAGCAGCCCGTAAAGCAGAAGAACAACGTAAACTAAAATAGCAACAAGAAGCAGCCCGTAAAGCAGAAGAAGAACGTAAACTAAAAGAGCAACAAGAAGCAGCCCGTAAAGCTGATGAGAAAAAAAGAATCAAAGAACTTTTGGAAAAAGAAAAAGCTGAAAAGAAAAGAATCAAAGAAGAAAAGGCTCTTAAAAAAGCTGAAGAAAAGAAAAGACTTCAAGAACAAAAAAAACAAGAAAAAGCTGAAAAGAAACGACTACAAGAAGAAAAAAAAGCAGAAAAAAAAAGAATCAAAGAAGAAAAGGCACTCAAAAAAGCTGAAGAAAAGCAAAGACTAGAAGAATTAAAAGAACAAGAAAAGGCAGAAAAAATAAGAAAAAAAGAAATTGAGAAATCTAGGAAAGCAGATAAAGAAAGACAAATTAGAGAATCAATGGAAGCAAAATTACTGTCAGAAAAAAAAAGGAAAGAAGATTTAAAAAGGAAATATTCAGAGCAAGAACGAATTAAGGTTGAAGAAAAAAAGATTATTGCAGAGAAACTCAAAAAAAAGCAGGAAATGGAAAGAAAAAGAATTGAGTTACGAAAACAAAAAATTGCAGAGCAACAGAAACTTAAAGAGCAACGAAACGAAAGAAAATTATTAGCAAAAAAAAAAGAAGAAGAAAAAAAACTGATTGAGAAAAGAAGGATTATTCAAGAGAAAAAACTAAGAGAACAAATAAAAAAAGAACAAAAGGAAAAAAGAAAACAATTAAAGTTAGAAAAGCTTGCAGAGCAATTAAAACTAAAGGAAGAAAGAGAAAGAAGAAAAGAACTTGAAAAACGTTTACTTGAACAAAAAAAAATAGAGGAAAAACGAAAGCTTTCTGAAAAAAGAAAAGAAGAAGAAGAGGAAAAAATGAAAGTTTTAGCTCAACAAAAAGTTCAAAAGTGGGAAAAAACAAAGAAGCTAGATCGAAATAATGCTAATGAAAATGATTTATTCAAAAAAAAATCTAAGAAAAAAGAAATCGATCATCGCACTTTGGAAAGTGATAAAAAAAAGAAAAAAATCATAGATGCAAAAAAGAAAACACTAGTTACAAACGACAAAGTAACTCAAGTAACAGTAATTAATAAATCGGATTTAAAATCAAATCAACTAACACTTAGCAAAAAAGAAGATAGTGTATTAGACATGAAGAAAGACGTTCAAATGGTTAAAAAAAATATTGAAGAAAAAATAAAAAAGAATGAATTAGCAAAAAAAAGAGAGAAAGAAATAATGGCAAGAAAATTCTCTTACTTTAAAGAGAAAAAAAAAATTGAAGAAATTGAAGAAGATAATACAAAGCTTTTTTATGATGAAAATGTTCTAAAAAAGTCATTTTTAAAAAAAGATCAAATAATTCAAGATTTCAAAGTAAATGATAACAAGAAAAAACTTCCAAAAAAAAACCAAGATAATGCTGATATTAATAACACTCAACAAAGTGGAGATTTAATTGCAGCTCTGAGTTCTCCAAGATCTGTAATGGAAGTCAAAGAGTTTAAATCAAGTGAAAAAAAAGAGACATTATTTTTTAGCGATAGAGAGGTTGAAATTGGTTTAAAGCAAAAAAAAAGAATTAAAGAATATATAAATTTAATTTTGGACAGACCTGTAAGAATTGTTATTGATTTATCTACACCTATGGGATTCAAAAGCTTAGAGGTTGAAAAAAAATTACAAAAAACAAGAGCATTGTATTTACGAACTTTTCTTATTAACCAAGGTATCTCTCATAATCGAATTTCAATAAAATTTGATAAAAAAAGAAATATTTCAAAAAACTGGAAAAATGAGCTAACATTAATCTTTATTGGCAGTTAATGAAAATTATAGGGAAATATATTTTGAGAATACTAATGTTTTTAATATTAGTCTCAGTGGCCCTTTTTTTTTACATAAATGATTTAAAAAATTTTTTTTTTACTAATCAGACATTAAATTCAATCATCTTGATAGTTATTCTTTCTGGGATTATTTATGTTCTTCGGCAACTTTTTATTTTAGTAAATGAACTTAATTGGTTAAACCAATTGCTTAAAGGAAGTAAAACAAAATTAAGTGTAAAATCTCCAAATCTTCTAAAATATTTAGATACATTTCTTAGGGAACAATCAGGCAGTCTTATTTTTTCCCAATCATCAATGAAATCAATTATGGAAAGCCTTGATGGAAGACTTGCTGAAAACAGAGAAATCACAAGATATCTCATTGGTTTATCAGTTTTTTTAGGTTTATTAGGAACATTCTGGGGACTTTTAGAAACAATCAACTCAGTCGCAATTACAGTAAAGAGTTTAGATTTTTCCGAGAATACTCAAAAACTTTTCAAAGTTTTAAAACAAGGACTAGAGGAACCATTAAGTGGTATGGGTACAGCTTTTAGTTCATCTTTGTTTGGACTTGGTGGCTCTTTAATTCTTGGCTTTCTTGACATCCAATCAGGACAGGCACAAAACAGATTTTATAATGAAGTGGAAGAAAGACTATCTCAAAAAACTAAATTTACTCTAATCAACATGGATGAATCGGAAAGAAAAAGTTTACCACCTGCTTACCTTGAATCTTTGATAGAAGTAACGACAGAAAATCTTAAAAAGTCTACATCGGTTATTGACAAACAAAATATTCATCAAGAATCTATTTCAAAATCAATTTATGAAGTTAACAAATTTTTAGCTGAAAATACTTCACTTAATAAAGAGATAAAAGAAGAAATTAAGATTTTGTCAAAAACAATAGCCAATATAAGTAAAAAATAGTGAGGACAACAAGAAAAAATCTTTATGAAATCAATTATTGGCCTGGATTTGTTGATGTTCTAGGTACATTATTGATTGTTACTATTTTCACAGTATTAATTTCAACCATAACTCAGATTTATTTTAACGATCAATTAGAGGTTAAAAGAGGTGAAATATCAAACCTTGATGAAGAAATTAATAATCTTATTGAGCAACTTGGTGGTGTAACAAAAAAAAAAAAGGAAGCCGAAAAGAAATTTTTAGATTTGGAAAGTCGATTTGAAAAGCTTGAGGCTGAAAAAAATCAGTTAATGGAAGAATTTTCAAAAAATCAATACATTTTAAAAATGAAGAATAAAGAATTAAGTGATCTTGTATCGGAAAGAGGAAGTCTTTTAGAAAAAATTCAAAAAAGAAATGAAAAACTAGACACGCTTTCATTTGAGAATAAAAAATATGAAATAGATATGTTTGAAATGAAAAGAAATATTGAAAAATTAAATAACAGACTAAACGAACTTTCTAGCCTTTTAATTGCCGCTGAAGAAAAGGATAAAACTAATAAAGTTAAAATTGAAAATTTAGGCAAAAAACTTAATCAAGCACTTGCTGGAAAACTTCAGGAAATCAGTAAATACCAGTCAGAGTTTTTTAGAAAAATAAAAGAAGCTCTAGGAAATAGAGAGGATATTATAGTTTCTGGCGATAGGTTTATATTTCCTTCTGAGGTATTTTTTGAGTCTGGTTCTGATATTATTCAAGAAGCTGGTAGAGAAAAACTCTATGAAATTGCTGTGAGCCTAAAAGAGATTTCAGAAAAAATTCCCAAAAAAATAGACTGGATTCTCAGAATTGATGGACACACAGACAAAGTTCCAATAAATAATGAAAGATTCAAATCAAATTGGCATTTATCAAGTTCGAGAGCAATTAATATTGTAAAATTTTTCATTGAAGAAGGTATTTCTCCCAACAGACTTGTAGCTGCAGGCTTTGGTGAATACTCACCACTTCTATTGGATGATAATGAACAAGCCTATGAAAAGAATAGAAGAATAGAAATTAAACTAACAACTAGATAAAAAAAATTAAAATTCAAATTAGTTAATTGATTGCTTGCTAACCAAAATTTTATAATCAAAAAAATACAGGTGATCTATATTTGTTTTTAAAAAACATCTTATTGCATCATCAGGAGATTCAACAATTGGTTCTGAGTCATTAAAACTTGTGTTTAGCACAATAGGAACACTGGTTTTTTTTTCCCATTTCTTGATAAAATTATAGTACCAAGAATTATCATTTTCAGTAACAGTTTGAAGTCTAGCAGACCCGTCAAAATGAACAACTGCAGGTACCAATTTCCTTTTATTTTTTTTCCATTTTATGACGTGAGTCATATATGGACTTGAAACATCTTTTTCAAACCAATCAGTCACCCTTTCTTTTAAAATTGAAGGGGCAAAAGGACGGAACCATTGTCTGTGTTTAACTTTTTCATTAATTATTTCTTTCATTTTTTCATTTCTAGGATCGGCAATGATACTCCTATTACCGAGAGCTCTACGTCCCGATTCAGAGCCACCACCAAATACAGATACAATTTTTTGCTCATCAAGATATTTTAAAACTTTTTCATCATCATCCTCATTAAACGTAATAAAATCTTTAAATTTACTTAGAGATTTTTTTATATCATTTTGATTATATTTTCTTCCAAGATATGGCGTGAAGTTGTCCTTCCATTTAATTCTTTTATTACCCAAAATCTGATGCCAAAGAAACTGAGCAGAACCTATTGCTAAACCAGCATCGTAAGGAACAGGCGGAACATAAATATTTTTAATCTGAGGAAACCAATTTTGAATTTTTCCAATTATTACGGAATTCAAAGCACAACCTCCAGCAACACATAATTGTTTATTTTCTCCTATAAATTTTTCTATTGTTTCTTTTACAATCAATTCAGATGCTTTCTGTAAGCTTGAGGCAATATCAAATTTATTTTGTTCACTAAACTGTGTGGTTTCAAAAATTTTGTTTACTAATTTATTTTTCTTTAGATCAGAAAGCTTTATACTCTCAATTCCTAGTTCAAAATACGCTTTCTGAAGGTATAAATTTGTCATTAAATCAACTAATGGTTCGACATACTTTTCTGAATCGCTCATCGATGCCATAGCCATTACTGTACCGGCTTGATTTCCTTTTGGAAAACCGACGGAAAGATTAAATAATCTAGCTACTAAGTTCCAACCTGAAGCTAAATTAAGTTCACCAGCATTGAATACATTAACTTTTTTAATTTGATTATTTTTACCCTCATAAATTGTTGCACAGGTCAAAGTGTTCTCTGACTCATTTCCACCACCATCTATTGTAAGTATTAGTGAGTTTTTAAAGTTACTAGAAAAAAAGGCATTCGCCGCGTGTGTCATGTGATGAGACAACTCTAAAAACTGACCTTTATTTTTATATAATAATTTATCCATTTTAGAGGTAGATAAACTGTCGGATGTATTATTTCCCCATTTTTTATGTCTCATACCAAAATTACCAAAAGTAAAGTATTTAATATTTTTATGATGTAATTGATGTTTAGAATCAAAAAACATTTTTAAACCATCTCCTACCTCTTCCTTCATCCTGGTAAACCTTTCAAGTTCCTCGTGAATTAATGGTTTTCCATTTTTTAACAAACAATAGCTGACGTCGTGTCCAGATTGAAACCCAACAATTGTATCCATATATTTTTTATTTTTTATTTTTTTATTACTAAAGTGATTTTTTTTTATTTTTTGAAAATCATCAAAATGTTTTAGTAAGGTTTTATTTTCAAAGTCTAGATAAGGTTTATTTTTGAAATTTAAATTTTCTTCAATAATATTTTCAACAGTGTAAATCAAAATTTCATCAGTGTTCTTGTTATAAAAATTTTTATTGAACAAAAATATTTTTTCTAGGAATTTTAAAGATTCCTTTCGTTCATTAAGCAAACGAATTTTAAGATTTTTTTCATAATCACAATTAACACATACGACTTCATCTAAAAATCCAAACTTCTTATTTTTCTTTGCTAAATTAATAAATAAATCATAATCGAATGAACTAAACTCAGACCCAAATTCCTTGGTTAATTTTTTATAATAGTTGCTGTTAAAATATGGTGAAATTGAGCTTTTTTTTACAATTGTACCAAAACTTGGAATATAGTTATCATAAAAAAATAAGTCCTTTAATTCATTTCTACTGTTAACGTAGCTTGATTCTTTATATCCAGGGTGTTGAAAGTCAAAAATTTCATTATTTATTTTTTTGGCTATTTTGCCATAAGCTAAATCTAAATTATTTGTTAGTGTATAATCGAATAATTTATCAATTGCATTAGGAATTAAAAAATCCATTGAATCTAAGAACACAACATATCTAGAATCAGACTTCTCCAGAGCTTTAATTAATGAAAGATGCTTTCCCACATTTTTTGAATTTTTATGATAATTTATTTTATTGTTTGATTTTGTAATGTTTTGTATTTTCATTGAATGGTTTAAATTAGAACAATCATCGACTAAGATTATTTCAGAAATGCTTTTACTTTCAAGCGCTGATGCCATTGAAAAACTTAAATTATTTGAAAAATCACTTACTGAACTTATTACAGATAACAATTTGAAAAATCTCCAAAATAGTTTTTAATTATAAGACAGCATTATTTATGCCAAAATATCTTTCAAATGCAGAGTTTCAAATAATATACTATGATTTTAATAGACCAAAACGTCTTAGTATTTTCTTTTCCATTTCCCAAAAATATTTAAATTCACCAAAAATTGTCCCAACAATAATAAGTAGAATTTGATATAAAGGAAAAATAATCAAAATTCTAATTGACCAGTAAAAAAAGTTTTTTTCTAAATTTTCAGAAAAAAAAAATAAAAGTACATATTTTCCTAGATAAACTGATAGTGAGCCAGTTATAGCAAAGACTATAAAGATTACAGCCAATCTGGAAAAGCTTTCAACTTTGAAAATTTTTTGGACTTTCTTTATCATAAAAGGGAAGATAACTCCAAATCTATTTTATCTAATAAATTGATAGAATTATCTCTCGTGCTAATCCATTTAAATCCTCTTCCTTCTTCTTTACATTCAAAGTGATGCGCACCACTTATTGGTGAGGACATCCATATTTGTTGAGTTGGGTTGTGTATACTTAGAACAAAAGTAGAATTATTGATTTCTATTATTAAATTTTCTCCTTCAAAATCTACATCAAAATCTTGGGATTTTTTATCAGCCAAGTTAAATATATCATCTAATGTTTTTTTTGCTAAGTTTTGAAAATTATCTATCACAGGTTGTTATTAATGTTAAAGCTTGCAAATTAAATCTAATGAATATATAAAACGAGTCAAGAATTATGAAAAAAGAAATACATCCAGATTATCACACAATTAAGGTTCAACTAACAGATGGAACTGTTTTTGAGACCAGATCTACTTATGGTAAAGAAGGCGATGTTCTTAAACTAGACATAGATCCAACTTCCCATCCCGCGTGGACAGGAGAGGCATCTAAAATTCTTGATTCAGATGGCCAAGTTGCAAAATTTCAAAAAAAATTTCAAAATCTTGGTTTCAAAAAATAACCCTTAATGCTAGCTGTAGATTATGATGAACCAGGGGGACCAGAAGTTCTCAAACTTAAAGAAATCAATATACCAGATATTAGTAAGGACGAAATTCTTATTAAAGTAAAGTCAGCTGGTGTAAACAGACCTGATATTATTCAAAGAGAAGGTAACTACCCAGCACCTCCGGGACATTCAAAAACTCTTGGTTTAGAAGTGTCGGGTATAATTGAAAAAGTTGGAATTAATGTAAAAAAATTTTTAGTGGGTGACAAGGTTGCCGCATTGGTTAACGGCGGAGGCTATGCAGAATTTTGTAAAGCCAACGAAAGTTTAGTTTTTCATATTCCAAAAAATATTACGTTTAACGAAGCAGCTTGTATCCCAGAATGTTTTTTTACTGCCTGGTCAAATATAGTAATGAGAGGTGAAATAAAAAAAAATCAAAAAATCCTTATCCACGGTGGTACAAGTGGTGTAGGAATTGCTTCAATACAAATTGCTAAATTATTTGACTCCTACATTATTACAACTGTAGGTAACAATGAAAAAGTTTCTTTTTGTAAAAAACTTGGTGTTGATAAAACTATTAACTATAATGAGTCAAATTTTTTTGAAGAAATTAAAAATTCACAAATTTCTAGTGTTGACCTAGTTCTCGATTTTATTGGTGGGGATTATATAAACAAAAATATAAACCTTCTAAACAATGACGGTAGGTTAGTTAATATCGGTTTCCAAAATGGTTCAAAAGCTGAAATTAATTTGATGAAAATAATGCTTAAAAGACTTACAATTACCGGTTCTACATTAAGAATTCGAGACAATTCATTCAAGAGTAAAATTTTAAATAGTCTTATAAAGTTTGTTTTCCCTCAAATAGAAAAAAAAAAAATTAAAATTTTTATTGACTCAATTTACAAATTAGATGATGTTGTTAAAGCTCATAAAAGACTCGACGAAGGTAAACATATTGGTAAAATAGTACTTAATATTTAAGGAAAAATTATGAGAAAACCCCTAATGCCTAAAGCCACAGCAAGCTGGCTTGTTGAAAATACAACGTTGTCTTTCAATCAAATATCAAATTTTGTTGGGTTGCACTTGCTTGAGGTTCAAGCAATAGCAGACGGAGAAGTTTCTAGTGGTATGCTTCCAAGAAATCCAATTGAAAATGGAGAGCTTACAAAAGATGAAATTGTTAGATGTGAAAATAATCAAAATCTCTATTTAAAAATTAAAACTTCAGAAATACCGCTTCCTCAGTCAAAAACCAAAGGTGCTAGGTACACACCTCTCTCGAAAAGAGCAGATAAGCCGAATGGAATATACTGGCTAGTAAAGAACTTTCCAGACCTTCCTGACTCAAAAATATGCAGAATAATTGGGACTACCAAGAAAACTGTTCAGTCTATAAAAGATAGATCCTACTGGAATATTCAAAACCTAAGAGCACAAAATCCGTCAGAACTAGGGCTTTGTTCCAGAGAGGAATTAGAATTAATCATTACGAAGCACAGAGAAAAACAAACCTAAATTATTTGTTTAACATCTGAATTTGATCTCGTATTTTTAATTTTCTCTTTTTAATATCTGTAATGACTAAATCATCAACACTAATACTTTTATTAACTTGATTAAGAATACTTTCAAAATGTTGGTGTTTAGACATCAAAGAATCAATTTTTTTTTGCCTTGAAGCAAGTCTACTCATAATATTATGCTATAATGTTTTAAAAATTTAATCTACTATTTTTTTTGAATAATTATGAAAAAAAAAAAACTTGTTTCTATTGTTATGGGTAGTCAATCAGACTGGAAGACGCTCATAAATTGCGAAATAATTTTTAAAGACCTTAAAGTTGGTTATGAAAAAAAAATTATCTCTGCACACAGAACACCTGATAGATTATATGAATTTGCAAAGAATTTAAAAACATCAAATATAGAAATTGTGATAGCAGGAGCCGGTGGTGCTGCTCACTTACCAGGAATGATTGCTTCTTTGACTCACCTACCCGTTCTGGGAGTTCCAGTTGAATCAAAGACACTTAAAGGTCTTGATAGTTTATTATCTATAGTTCAAATGCCTGCAGGAATTCCTGTTCCAACCCTAGCAATTGGTAAAGCTGGCGCTATAAACTCTGCTCTAGCTGCAGCCTCTATACTAGGAAATAAATATCCAGATATTAGAAAAAAACTAATATTATTCAGATCCAAACAAACTAAATCTATAAAAAAAAAACCTTTCAATGAAAAATAAACTTGGTATCTTGGGTGGTGGTCAACTTGGTATGTTCATTTGTCAGGCTGCAAAAAAACATAATATAAAAACAACTATTTTCTCAAATAGTCAAAAATTTAGTGCCAGAGGGTTTTGTGATAATTTTTTAATTGGTAGTTTTTCTGATACGATACTAGTCGAAAAGTTTATAAATTCTTCAGATTTTTTTACTATAGAAACTGAAAACATTCCCCTTCAAGTTCTAAAATTAATAGAAAAAAAAAAGAAAATATTCCCATCCTCAAATATTGTAGAAATTACACAAAATAGACTTAAAGAAAAAAAATTTTTAAATTCAATCAGTGGAATTAAAACAGCTAAGTACAAAGAAATAAATAGTTTCAATGATCTTGAAAAGTTTTACAAATTATTTGGTAAAACTGGAATATTAAAATCATGCGAGATGGGTTATGATGGAAAAGGTCAACATCATATTAATAATAAAAATATACAAAATTTTAAAAATTATAAATTTGATGGTTACGTCTTAGAGGAAGTTTTAGATTTCAAAAAAGAAATTTCGGTTTTAGTTTGTTGCTCAAATAAAAATATCATTTTTTACCCTCCAGTTGAAAATATACATAAAAACGCGATCTTAAGGCAGACCATTCATCCTGCGAGAATTAGTAATGAGATTAAAAATAAAGCAGTTATGTTGGCAACAAAAATAGCATCAGAACTCAAATTACAAGGAATTTTAGCAATCGAAATGTTTTTAATGAAGAATAATGAATTGCTTATTAACGAATTAGCGCCTAGACCACATAATTCTGGTCATTGGTCTTTAGATTTCTGCAAATATAATCAATTTGAAAACCTAATTTTCTCTATTTTTAAAAAAAAATTAATGAATCCTGAACCAATAAACAAGTGTAAAATGATTAATGTAATTGGTAAGGATTATGAAAAAAAAAAGATTTTTTCGAGAAAATATAAATTTTACGATTACTTCAAAGACGAAATCAAGGAACTAAGAAAAATGGGACATTATACAGTGAAGAGTTAGTTTTTTTTTTTAAATTTTTGCTTTAATTTTCCAAAACCAAGAACAAGTTCTATTTGCTTTTCTAAAAACTTTTTTGTATTTTGAAAATTTTCCGATCTATCATATATAAAAAATGAAAATGTAAGTGCATAAATTTTCATTAATAAAAATCTTTTTGTATAATAATTATAATCTGTTGACTTATCTCCTGACAAAAACCAAATTTCGTCTGCTATCTGAAATAATGTTTTACTTGTATTCAGGAATACAAAGGGTTTTAGTGTTTCTTTAAAAAACTTGTGTTTATCTAAAATTTCATTAAAGATCTCTAATCTTCTCAATACGAAAAAAATAACTTTTTCATGAGTTCTAAAAGTTTTAAAATTTTTAGGAGTTTTTTGACTCCTTAGCCTTTCGTTAATTATTTGATTTACCTCTATCATGAGAGACTTGAAACCATTCGGAAGAATTTCGTTTCTTACCTCTTGAATTTTATCCTTACTAATTTTCATTTGAGACAATGTGGTTATTATAGTTTCATCGACATCAGATGAACCTGAAAAGTTTTCAAGAAATTTAATAAGAAATTTTTTTTTATCTATATTATTTTTTTTCATTTTAAAAAAAAAGTTTACATTACAATTATATCTTATATAAATAAATTTCAATAAAAAGGAGATTCAAAATTATTAGAGTACAAGTTAGAGATAATAATTTAGAAAAGGCCATACGAGCTATGAAAAAAAAGCTCCAGAGAGAAGGCATTTTTAAAGAAATGAAGCAAAGAAGAGCCTACGAGAAACCGTCTGAAAAAAAAGCCCGTCTAATCAATGATTCTACAAGAAGATTTAAGAAAATGTTAAGAAAACGAATCGAAATTCAAGGTTACTGAATACTTAGGACATTCTTAGTTTAGACTCTTTACAATATTCTCTACCATTTTTTTTGCGTCAGAAAAAAGCATCATTGTGTTATCCCTAAAAAATAGCTCATTATCCACTCCAGCGTAACCAGAAGCCATAGATCTTTTAATAAATAATACGGTTCCCGCATTCTCGACATCTAAGATTGGCATGCCAAAAATTGGGCTTGCTTTGTCTGTTTTAGCTGCTGGGTTGGTAATATCATTTGCTCCTATCACAAAAGCAGCATCAGCATTAGAAAACTCGCTATTAATTTCATCAAGCTCAAAGACTTCATCATAAGGTACGTTAGCTTCCGCAAGTAGAACATTCATATGCCCAGGCATTCTTCCAGCTACAGGGTGGATAGCATATTTGATTGTGACCCCATTTTTCTTTAAAATATCACACATTTCTCTAAGAGCGTGTTGAGCTTGAGCGACAGCCATTCCATATCCAGGAACAATGATTACACTGTTAGCGTTAGACATTATAAAAGCTGCATCTTCTGGACTTCCTGTCTTGACAGTCTTACCTTCGTTCTTATTAACACTTGAACCCTCTTCTACACCAAATCCTCCAAGTATTACACTAATAAAAGACCTGTTCATTCCCTTACACATAATGTAACTAAGTATTGCGCCAGAAGCACCCACTAGAGAACCTACAATAATTAGTAGATGGTTAGAGAGGGTAAAACCAATTCCAGCTGCTGCCCAACCTGAATAAGAATTAAGCATTGATACAACAACAGGCATATCTGCTCCACCGATTGGAATTATTAATAAAATACCAAGTAAGAGTGATAAACCAACAATCGTCCAAAAAATGTCTATTGAAGAATTAATCGTAAAAAAGACGGTTAAAGCAACCAATGTGACAAAAATTGCTAAGTTTAAAAAATGCTGACCAAAAAAAGTTGTAGGCGCACCACTAACTAAGCCCTGTAGCTTAAGAAAAGCTATTATTGAACCAGTAAAAGTAATAGCCCCAATAGCAACCCCTATTGACATTTCGACTAAACTAGAAGGAAAAATTTCATTATATTCATTAACTATTCCATAACTTCCTGGCGAATAAAATGCACTTGTAGCTACAAATACAGCGGCTAGTCCAACCAATGAATGAAAAGCTGCAACTAATTGAGGTAGTGCTGTCATCTCAATTTTAAGAGCGATATAGGTGCCAATACCCCCCCCAATTAGTATTCCTAAAATAATCATTTCGTAAGATAATACATTAGGGTTAAAAGCGGTCGTAATGATGGCTATAACCATTCCAATTATTCCCATCATATTTCCGTTTCTAGCTGACTCAGGGTGAGATAATCCCTTTAGGGCTAATATAAAAAAGATAGCCGAAATAAGGTAGCTAATTGCGGTTAAGTTTTCACTCATTTTATTTCTTTCTTTTTATCTTTTTTTTTAAACATTGATAACATTCTATGAGAAACAACAAATCCTCCGAATATATTTATAGAGGCCAAAATAATAGCTAAAAATCCCATTAACGACGAAAAGTTTATTTCCTCAGGACCAGCTGCAATTAAGGCTCCCACAATTATGACACTTGAAATGGCATTTGTTACAGCCATTAATGGGGAATGGAGAGCTGATGTAACACCCCATATGACGTAGTATCCAATTATGCACGCTAGCACAAAAATCATTAATAAATTTATAAACGGATCAATATTTTCCATAGGATATCTTCTTTCATTTTTTTAAATTTCGAATAACACAAGTGTCTTTTACAACTTCGTCATCCCAGTTGAAATCAGCAAACTTACCGGATTCGCATGAGTTCATTAAAAAGTTAATTACATTTTTTGCAAATAGTCTAGAAGAATCTTGCGAAACTGATGCGGGAAGGTTTTGGGGACCGACAATTTTTTTTGATTTAAAATTAACTGTTTCTCCATGTTTTGTTAGTTCACAATTTCCACCAAATTCAGAAGCCAAGTCAATAATCACACTTCCAACCTTCATTGATTCAACCATCTTTTTTGTAATTAATTTAGGTGCAGGTTTACCTGGAATTAAAGCTGTTGTAATAACAATATCTGTTTTTGCAATACTATCCTCGAGCAATTTTGCTTGTTTTTTTTTGTAGCTTGCTGACATTTCTTTTGCGTATCCAGCTGAAGTCTCTCCAGAATCACCCTTTTCTTCAACTTGAACAAATTTTGCACCTAAACTCTCAACTTGTTCTTTAGTTGAAGCTCTTACATCAAAAGAAGAAACAACAGCACCTAATCTTTTTGCAGTTGCAATTGCTTGAAGACCAGCCACTCCTGCACCAATAACTAAAACCTTTGCTGGTGCAACTGTTCCTGCAGAGGTCATCATAAGAGGAAATGCTTTATTAAATAGGCTAGCTGCATCAATTACTGCCTTATATCCAGATAAGTTACTTTGGGATGACAAAACATCCATGCTTTGTGCTCTCGAAATTCTTGGCATTTTCTCTAGAGCAAAAACATTAATATTTAATTTCTTTAGAGAGGAAAACTCATTCTTAAACTTTTGCTCATATAGTAACGTAATTAAGCTACAATTATTAAGCAACTTAAATTCATCGGTTTTTTTTTGCTTAAAAGGTCTCTGAACCTTTACAACTAAGTCTGCTTTTGAATATAGATCGTTAAGCTTAAAGGAGATAACTGCCCCACTTTTTTTATAATCTTCATCAGTATAAGATGAACCTAGACCTGCATTTGATTGAACAAAAACCTTAAATCCCATTTTTATTAAAGAAGGTATAATGTCAGGTGTTATGCTAACCCTACTTTCATTCTCGTATAATTCTGTTGGTACTACTAACTTCATTGACACAACTTATCCTAATTCTTCAAGCTCATCCATAAGATTTTTAATTAAATTCATGCCTAGCTGCCAAAAATTTTTATCCTTTGGGTTTAAATCAAAGTTTTGCAAATGTGTTTTGTAATCTATAGACCCACCTGATTTTAGTAGGTCAAAATACTTATCGTTAAAAGAGGAATCTCCTTCTTCAAATTTTGAATATAATGAATTTACAAGACAATCTCCAAATGCATATGCATAAACATAAAATGGAGAATGAATAAAATGAGGAATGTAAGCCCAAAAGTATTTATAATTTTTTCCTAGTACAACTGCATTTCCAAGAGATTCTTTTTGAGTACTCATCCAAATTTCACAAATCTGCTCATCGGTCAACTCCTCTTTTGATCTCATTAAATGCAACTGTCTCTCGAATTTAAAAAAAGCAATTTGGCGAAAAACAGTATTTAACATATCTTCGATTTTTGACCTTAACAAAAATTTTTTTTCAGGAAGACTTTTTGCATTATTCAGAAGTGACTTAAATGTTAACATCTCACCAAAAACACTGGCAGTTTCGGCTAATGTAAGAGGAGTGTCTGCCAGCAAAACTCCGTTTCTGTTAGCTAAAAATTGATGTACTCCATGCCCTAATTCGTGAGCTAATGTCATTACATCTCTAATTTTTCCTTGGAAATTTAATAAAATCTTTGGGTTACAACTTGGAACTGTTGGATGAGAAAAAGCTCCTGATGTTTTTCCTTTTAAAACTCGAGCATCTATCCAAGAGTTATCAAAGAATTTTTTAACAATCTCTCCAAATCTTTTATCAAAAGACGTGTAGGATTTGACAACAATACTTTTAGCCTCATTCCAGGTAATTTTGGGTTCCTTATAACTTGGATATGGTGCATTTCTATCCCAATAATTAAGCTTTACTCCTCCGAAATATTTAGCCTTATATTTATAGTACCTATGACAAATATCACCATAATTTTGTGTAGCTGTTTTAACTAAAGAATCAATATCAGACTTTTCAATTTGATTATATAGATGTCTTGAAGACTCAGAGTGCTCAAAACCTCTTACATTTTTTTCAATATCTAGATCTTTAGAAATTGTATTAATGATAAAAGAAAAATTAAAAATATTCTCTTTAAGTGTTTTACCAAAAACTTCGGCAGCATTTTTTCTTTTCACTTTATTATGAGAACTTAATAAGTTAAGAACTTCCGTTTCCGAAAAAACTTTTCCGTTAATTTTAAATTTTAAACGTGTCATTAACTGGTCAAAGTATCTAACCCAAGCTGAAGAACTTGTTAGAGACTTTTCAGCTAATATTTTTTCAATATTTTCCTGCTTTTGGAATTTTTTAAACTTCTTGTGATTCTTAATCCAATTTTTATACTTGGTTTCAGAAAACACTGATGTTTTAGTATCATCAAGTTTATTCAATTCAATGCCATAAAATATTAAGTCCTTCTCACAATCAAGCACGGATTCTTCAATTTTTTGATAAAATTTCGCTTTATCATTGTTGAGCTGGTCAGTGCAATACACTAAATAAGCATAACTTCTTAATTTTAAAATTGCTTCTTCAATTTTTTCAAATTCAACCAAAGTTTTTACTAGTTCTTGTTTTTTTAATACATCAAGCTTTCCTTTATATTTATTTGAAAAAAGGGTAATTTTTTTTTTTAGACTATGAAGGTCTTTATTAATTTGCTTATCTTTAAATGATAAGTAAAATTCGCTAAGATTCCAACTAGGTAAATTCATGAAATATTCCGGAAGTGATAGTTTATACATG
>CACNAV010000009.1 GCA_902618535.1 uncultured Alphaproteobacteria bacterium
CGAAAAGTAAAAATGAAGTTAGTTTCAATAATTGACTATGGTTGTGGAAACATAAGATCGGTTTTTAATGCTTTTAATGCAATTAGAGAAAAGAAAAATATTAAAGTTCTTGTAACCAGCCAGGAAAAGGAAATTAAAAGGGCTAATTATTTAGTACTTCCAGGGGTAGGTTCTTTTGAATCTTGTATTAAAGGTTTAAAAAAATCAAATTTATTAGGTATTATCACACAGAAGGTTAAAGATGACTATGTTCCTTTTTTGGGAATTTGTGTTGGGATGCAAATGCTTGCTACTCATAGTTTTGAAAATGGAAAGTATGAAGGACTAAACTGGATAAAAGGTGAAGTAAAAAAAGTACAAAAAACCAAAGAAAGGCTTAAGATACCTCATATGGGCTGGAACAACCTCGAAATAAAGAAAGAAACAGCATTTATAAAAAAATTAAAGACAAAATTAGAATTTGAAAAAGTGTCAGCATATTTTGTACATAGTTATAATTTTTTAACAAAAAATGAAGATAACAAAATAATGACAGTAAATTATGGCCAAGAAATCACAGCAATGGTTTCAGAAAACAATATAATTGGAACACAATTTCACCCAGAAAAAAGTAATTTTTTTGGACTTATTTTTTTAGAAACTTTCCTTGAATCCGAGAAAATTATATGAACCTATATCCTGCAATTGATATAAAAGGTGGAAAATGCATTCGTCTCACAAAGGGAAAATTAGAAAAAATTACTTTCTACAACTCCGATCCTTTGGAACAAGCAAAAGAATTTGTAAAGCTTGGTGCAAATTGGATTCATATGGTCGATATAGATGGTGCTTTCAAAGGGGAAAACTGTAATCATGAAATTTTTATAAAAATAAAAAAAAAAATAAAATGTTTTATTCAGGTTGGAGGAGGAATTAGGAATGAACGAACAGTAGCTTATCTCGTTGACAATAACATAGATAGAATTGTCTTAGGGACTGTAGCTGTTACAAACCCAGGATTGGTAAAAAGAGTATCTACACAATTTCCTGGTAAAATTGCGATAGGTTTAGATGCTAAAAAAGGGTTTGTTGCCACTGAGGGCTGGTCGAAAATAAAAAAAATTACCGTAAATGAACTTGCAAAACAATACGAAGATATGGGAATAAGGCATCTTATTTTTACTGATATTGATAAAGATGGCGTTCTCGAGGGAGTGAGTTATGATCAACTTCAGGGTTTATTAGAATCAACAAAAATTAATGTAATTGCATCAGGGGGTGTTTCATCTTTAGAAGATATAAAAAAGCTAAAGAAAATCAGTATTAATTATCAAAATTTAGTGGGAGTCATAGTAGGAAAAGCAATTTATGAAAAAAGGCTTCAAGTAGAACATGCTGTAAACTTTTTAAATAAAACAAATGAAGATTAGAATTATACCCTGCCTTGATGTTGATAAAGGAAGAGTTGTTAAAGGAATTAACTTCGTCGACCTTATTGATGCAGGTGATCCCGTTGAACAAGCTAAAATTTATAGCAAAAATGGTGCAGATGAGATTACTTTTCTTGATATTACCGCAACTCACGAAAAAAGAAATCCAATGGTAGATATAATAGAAAAAACTGCTTACCAATGCTTTGTCCCCTTAACCGTTGGTGGGGGGGTCAGAGGAATCACTGATATGGATAAATTTTTATCCGTTGGTGCTGACAAAGTTTCACTGAATAGTGCCGCTATTAACAATCCAAACCTAATAAGTGAGGGTGCTAAAAAATTTGGCAATCAATGTATTGTTGTAGCCATAGATGCTAAAAAAGTGAACGGCGCTTGGAATGTTTTCATAAATGGGGGGAGAATAAATACTTTTAAAGATGCCATCGTATGGGCTAAAGAAGCCGAAGATTTAGGAGCAGGCGAGATTCTTTTAACATCTATGGATAGAGATGGAACCAAGGCTGGTTTTGACTTAAATTTAACAAAAAAAATCTCTGAGTCAGTAAATGTTCCTGTGATTGCTTCTGGTGGCGTTGGGACCTTAAATCATTTCGTTGATGGTGTCAAAAAAGGTAAAGCCTCAGCTTTACTTGCCGCATCCGTTTTTCATTTTGGAAAATTTTCTATCAGTGAAGTTAAAAAACATTTAATTTTAAATGATATTGATGTAAGAATGGATTATATTTCAAGGTAAAATATGGAAGATAAATTATTTTTCAAGTTGTCACAAATTATTAAAAAGAGAAAAAAAGACCTTCCTAAAGACTCCTATGTTGCAAAGCTTTTTGGAAAAGGGAAAGTAAAAATTGCTAATAAATTTGGGGAAGAGGCCATTGAAACCATAACAGCATATTTATATGAAGGAAAAAAAGAATTGCTTGAAGAATCTGCTGACCTCATATTTCATTTATTGATTATGTTAGAAGACTCAGGTCTAACAATTGAAGAAGTAGAAAAAACACTTTCAAAGAGAATGAAGAATGATTGACATTACTAATTATGACGATGACAATATTTTTGCGAAAATCTTGAGACAAGAAATACCTTCAAGAAAAGTTTTTGAAAACAAATACGTTTACGCGTTCGAAGATATAAATCCTCAAGCGCCTATACACATTTTAATAATACCAAAAAAGTCTTTTTGTAGTTTTCAAGATTTTTCAAAAAAAGCTGACTCAAAGTTTATTTGTGAGTTTATAAAATCTATAGACCTTATTGCAGAAAAGCTAGAACTTAAGGAGGGATATAGGTTAATAACAAATATTGGAAAACATGGTGGGCAAGAAGTTCCCCACTTCCATTTTCACTTATTATCTGGAAGACCAATTGGAAAGATGGTTTCAACCTAAGTCAAACTCATAACTGATCGGAACATGGTCAGATGGTTGGGGGAGAGAACGCGTTTCAATGATAATTTTAGCATTCAAAGACACAACCTTATGGTGGTCGGTTATCCAAATATGATCCAACCTTCTTCCTCTATTATTCTTTTTAAAATCTTTGGATCTATAGCTCCACCAAGTAAACACATTTTTTGGCGGCGAAATAAACATTCTGGTAGTATCAATAAATTTTCCTTTATTCATAATTTTAATTAATTTTTCTCTCTCAACTTTTGTATGGCTTACAATATTTTGTAATTGTTTATGAGACCAAACATCATCTTCATTTGGGGAAACATTTAAGTCACCACAGATTACATTTATTTGATTTTCATTAAACTCAAAAAAATTTTCCATTTCATCTAAAAACCTTAATTTGTGTTCAAATTTTTCATTTTCATTTATATCTGGTATATCTCCTCCAGCGGGAACATAAATTGAATGTATTGAAAAATTTTTAAAATTTGCTTGAATGTGTCTCGCATCATCGAGATTACAAAACTTGTGTGAATTTATTTTATTTGCTTCGATTTTTGATATAATTGCTACTCCATTATATGACTGAATGCCATTTATATAAACAAAATAACCTTTTTTTTCCAACACTTCCTTTGGGAAACAATCGTCAATTGTTTTTGTTTCTTGAAGACAGACAATATCAGGATTTTCTTTTTTTATTAAGGAAAGTAATTGATTTTTTCTTACTCTAATAGAATTGACATTCCAACTGAGGATTTTCATTAAGATTTCATAGATTCAAAAAAATCGGAATTATTTTTTGAATTTTTAATCTTGTCAATTAAGAACTCCATCGAGTCGTTAACACCCATTGGCATTAAAATCTTTCTAAGAATCCACATTTTTGATAAATCATCTTTTGAAACTAATAGTTCTTCTTTTCTCGTACCTGATTTGGTAACGTCAATAGAGGGGAAAACTCTTTTATCAGAAAGTTTTCTATCAAGTATTATTTCTGAATTTCCTGTTCCCTTAAATTCCTCAAAAATAACTTCATCCATTCTTGACCCCGTATCAACCAAAGCGGTTCCAATAATAGTTAAAGATCCACCTTCTTCGATATTTCTAGCTGCACCAAAAAATCTTTTGGGTCTCTGAAGTGCGTTAGCATCAACACCACCAGTCAAAACTTTTCCAGAACTTGGTACCTGGGTGTTATACGCTCTTGCTAGTCTTGTAATTGAATCTAGTAATATTACAACATCTCTTTTATGTTCAACTAATCTTTTTGCTTTTGAAATGACCATCTCTGATACTGCGACATGTCGACTAGCTGGCTCGTCAAAAGTAGAGGAAACAACCTCCCCTTTTACAGACCTAATCATATCTGTAACCTCCTCTGGTCTCTCATCAATCAAAAGAACTATAAGATACACTTCTGGATGATTTGAAGTAATTGAGTGAGCAATATTTTGTAACATTACAGTTTTACCGGTTCTAGGTGGAGCAACAATAAGTGCTCTTTGTCCTTTACCAAGAGGCGCAATTAAATCCATTACCCTGTGCGTAATGTCTTTAGCCATCGGGTTTTCAACTTCCATTCTTAACTTTTCATCAGGATATAGTGGGGTAAGGTTATCAAAATTTATTCTTTGTTTAGTTTTTTCAGTTGATTCAAAATTAATCTTATCAATCTTAGTGATAGCAAAATATCTCTCGGATTCTCTCGGAGACCGCATTTCTCCCTCAACAGTGTCACCAGTGCGAAGACTATGTTGCTTAATTTGTGATGGTGAAACATAAATATCATCTGGACCCGGCAAATAGTTTGCATCAGATGATCTTAAAAATCCAAAGCCGTCCTGAAGTATTTCTAGAACGCCTTCTCCATAAATAGCATCTTTATTTAATGCCATTTGTTTTAAGATAGCAAAAATCATGTCTTGCTTTCTTAGAGTCCCAGCATTTTCAATCCTAAGTTCTTCAGCGATTTTTAGAAGTTCAGAGGGATTCTTTGATTTTAAATCTTTTAAGTGCATAAATAAAAAAGGGAAATTAAGAGAAGTTTTTTTTATAAGTTATAAATAATAGTTTGTCAATCAAATGGTTTAAATACTACTAACAAAACAATTAAAATAAAAAGTATAGTTGGTATTTCATTAATAATTCTAAAAAAGCTTTCTTCTTTTTTATTATTATTCCCTTCAAAATCATTTTTGATTTTGGCACAGTACATATGAAAGCCCGACATTATAACTACTAATAAAATTTTTATAATAAGCCATGTAGATAAAAAATAGTTATTAAGTAAAGCTAAAGATATTCCTAAAAACCAAGTTAAAAACATTGACGGATTCATAATAAATCGCAATAATTTTTTCTCCATAGTCGTAAAAGTTTTGTATTCATTAGATTTTATTTTACAGCTTGAATGGTAGACGAATAATCTTGGTAAATAAAATAAACCAGCCATCCAAGTAGTGAAAAAGATAATATGCAGAGATTTTAGTATACTATATGTCATTAAATTTAATCACTTTAGCCAGCCCAGCAATTCTCGATTAATTATTTGTTGATACATTTTTATTGCAACAGATGAATCATTCAAACAATCAATATAAGAAAAACTTTTTCCTCCTTTTTCTAGAAACTCTTCTTCTCCTTCCATTTTAATTTCCTCTAATGTTTCCAAGCAATCAACCGAAAACCCTGGTGCCATAATTACCATATTCTCTTTTTTTTGTTTTATCAGCTCATCCATTTTTTCATTCATATATGGCCTAAGCCATTCTTGTGGTCCAAATCGCGATTGAAACGACATTTGAAAGATATATTTCCCTTTCATTTTTTCATTTAACAGTCTTACCGTTTTTGCACAATGACAATGATAAGGATCTCCTTTAAGGAAATATTTTTTGGGAATTCCATGAAACGAGCACACAATATTCTTTTCCTTTATTTTTTTTTTTCTTAAATGTTCTTCCATATTTAACTTTAACGCATTTATGTATAAAGGGTCGTCAAAGTATGGCGGGACAACTCGTATCGTCGGCTGCCATCTTGTTTCCTTCAAAAATTCAAACACCCTATCTATTACTGACGCCGTGGTTGTAGCTGAATATTGAGGATACATCGGAAAAATCAGAATTTTTTCACACCCTCTTTTCATCAATTTTTTTAATTCATCTTTAATTTTTGGGTTTCCATAGTTCATTGCATTTTTTATCTCTACTTTTTTTTTATCGTATTGTTTTTGAAGTTTCTCCGCCACCGATTCAGAAAATACTTTCAATGGTGATTTATTCCTTTTTTTATCCCAGATTTTCTCATATAGTTTTCCTGACTTTTTTGGTCTAATGATTAAGATAATAAGAAACAGAATTGGAAACCAAAGAAACCTTGTTAGCTCTATTATTCTACTATCACTAAGAAACTCCCTCAAATACAGCCACATTGAAACATAATCTGTATTATCAGGTGTTCCTAAATTGACCATCAGAACACCTATCTTTTTTTCTGGTATAAAAATATGGTTATCTGGCTTCATTAAAATCCCTTATTAGTTTTATCGTTTTTTGGACATTAACAATAGGTGTCTGTGGTAAAATTCCATGCGATAAGTTAAATATATGTCTATTGTGCTTAAATCTTAAAAGAATTTTTTTTATTATTTCTTCCATTTTTTTTCCACCTTCTACAAGCAAATTTGGGTTAAGATTTCCTTGCAAAACTATGCTTTTTTCTTTTGCAATTTCCAAAAGCTCTTCAGGAAAGTTCTCATCAAGGGAAAGAATATCACAATCAACATTTTCTATAAACTGAAGGATTTTTAATTCTGACCTTCTGGGAAAACAAGCCACGGGAATATCGGGGAAAACCATTTTAATATTTTCCAAAATCTTTTTGTTTGGTTTAATAATAAAATCAGAATATAACTCATTGTCTAGTAGACCTGCCCACGATTCAAATATCTTAACTATATTTGCTCCACTTTTTATCTGTTCTATTAAATACATGCTAGAAAATTCAACGAGTATTTCTATTATTTCTAGTAACTCTTTTTTTTCTTTTTTTAGCTTCGTTTTTACTTTTTGATGATTCTTTGACGTTCCTCCTTCTATCATATATGTGAGTACTGTAAACGGTCCTCCACAAAAACCAATCAAATTTTTATCCTTATTATTTTTTTTAATTAATTTTATTGTATTAAATACTGGTTCTAAGATCTTCAGGTTCTTAGTTAAACTTTTATAATCTAAATCATGCTTGTTATTTATTGGTTCTAAAATTGGGCCTATATTTTCTTTAAAATCTACAAATTGTCCCAAAGCATGAGGTACAACAAGAATATCCGAAAATAAAATAATAAAATCTAGGTCGAAACGTTCTATGGGCTGTAAAGAAATCTTTGCTGCTTTTTCCGAATTAAAACATAAATCCAAAAAGGTTTTTTCTGTTGAACGTATTTTTTTATATTCAGGTAGATATCTTCCTGCTTGTCTCATAAACCAGATGGGAATTCTTTTTTGTGAGAAAAGTTTATCCATATATCTACTACTACTATATTGTATAATAAGGTGGTTGTTGTTGTTGTAAGGTTAGAAGCGTTAATATCTTTTATTAACATTATACTAACTAACATCTAAAGAAAAAGTATGTTAATAAAATCTTAATAAAATAAAAAAAGAAAAAGAAATTAAAAGAAAGAATGTGGAAAAAAGATATATATTTAGTGTGAGAGAAAATGTTGATAACATTGTAAACATTATAAACATGTGGAGAAAAAAAGGAAAAATATAACCAAAAAAAGGTTAGAGAAAAAAGGTGAAACTATACACAAAACATAAACAAGTTATCCTTGCTTCATCAAGTAAAACAAGAGTAAATTATTTAAAACAGCATTTAGACAGAATATTAGTTGTCCGACATAAAGTTGATGAAAAAAAAATAAAAGATGAATTTATAGAAACAAATTTCACAGATTTAGCTAGGCTATTAGCAAAAAAGAAAGCAGAATCTGTTATGGAGGATTATACAAAAAACATAATCATTGGCTCCGATCAAATTCTAGTTTGTGAAGGAAAATTAATAAACAAATCTGAAAACCTTTCAGACGCAAAGAATAATTTAATTAATTTAAGGGGAAAAAGACACACACTTATAAGCTCCTTATATGTTATTAAAAATAAAAAGTTTTATTTTGAAGAAACAAAAGAAGCCGAAATGCTATTTAAAAAAATCCCCCAAAAAAAAATTGATGAATATCTCAGTGAACAAAAGAAGGAAGTTTTGAAATCTGTTGGATCATATAGAATAGAAGATAATAGCAAATATAATTTTCTAAATATTTTAAAGGGTGATCATGAAACAATCATAGGTTTTCCATTAAAAAATTTTATAAAAAAGTTTTTGAGGGATAAAAAATGACGCTTTTTGTAATCGGGAAGCCGATAAAGCACTCACTTTCTCCACTTATTCATAATTACTGGATTAAGAAATATCAATTAGGTTTAGAATATAAAAAAATGGAAGTAGAGAAGGAATCACTCTTTTCATTGGTAGAAAACCTAAGAGAAGGAAAAATTACCGGACTAAATATAACCTTACCTTATAAAAGGGATATAATATCTTATCTTGATAAAGTTTCGCATACAGCAAAAGATATAGGCGCCATTAACACAGTTTTCATTCGGGGAAATAAAGTTTATGGAGAAAATACTGACGGAATTGGTTTTACCAGAGCCCTTGAAAAAAAAACAAAATTTAACTTCTCTAATAAATCAATTTATATTTTAGGAGCTGGTGGAGCATCATATGGTATTATTTCCGAGTTAATTGGCAAAAAGGTGGCAAAAATTTATGTCACCAACAGAACAAAACAAAAAACAATTCAATTAATAAAACACTTCAAGACTAAAAATAAAGAAATTAAATTAGAATTTGTTGAGTGGAAAGATTTGGCACCAAATTCAGATGTTGATTTAATAATAAATACTACTTCCTTTGGAATGAAAGATAACGAATGTATTAAAATAAACATGAATAATCTTAGAGATACATTAATTTTTGTTGATATTATCTACAGCCCTAAGGAAACAGAGTTACTTAAATTATTCAAAAAAGAAGGTTTTGTCTGTATGAATGGATTAAATATGTTGATTGAACAGGCAGCGGTCTCTTTTGAACTCTGGTTTAATATATCTCTAAATAACAAAGATATTGAGGAGGTAAAAAATATTTGTGAAGCATCCTATTAAAATTGCAATAACCGGAAAAATAGCTTCTGGAAAATCTACGATTTCAGAAATTGTAAAAAAACTTGGCTTTTCAGTTTTTGAATCAGATAAAGAGGTTAACAAACTTTTTAGAGAACAAGTTGTGAAAATAAAAATTAAAGACCTTTTTTTTGATAAAGTAGATAACCTAATCAAAAAAGATGGTTCTATTAATAAGGCTCTTTTAGGTGATTATGTTTTTTTAAAAGAAGAAGAGTTAAAAAATTTGGAAAATTTAATTCATCCATTACTGAATAAAAGAAAACAAAAATTTATTGATTCAAATAAAAATGAAAAAATACTCTTTTTCGATATTCCCCTACTGTTTGAAAAAAAGCTTTTTAATGAGTATAATTTTATTATTTATCTTCATGTAAAGAAGGAAATTCAAGAGGAAAGAGCTTTAAAAAGAAAAAAAATGAATAAAGATAAATTTGAAAAAATTTTAAGTACACAAAATTACAATTTAAAAGAATTTAATGACTTTATATCAATAAAAATCGATACATCAAAAGATCTAGATCAAATTAAAAAAAACCTAAGTTCTTTCATTAACAAAAAAGTTCTATATTAAAGATACATCTAAAATTTTAGTTATTAATGTAAGAAGGTTGGACTTAGATGATTTTTCATTTTTTAAAATTGACATTTGGCAAAAATGTAACTGTTTGATTGTTTTTACTAGATTTTTATAACTCCATAAATCAAGCTGTGACAAAAAAAGCTCTTCTTGCTTAAAAAAAACTGGTGGTCTGAGTGCTTTCATAGATTCAGTTGGGCTCGAACCAAGCAATATTTTATTTTTAACAAATAATAATTTTTCTAAATGTTTTGAAAAAATATTTATAAATTTTATTTCATCAGAAAATACCTGTTGGACTTTAAGAAATGCATTCCAAAAGTCTTTTCTTTTTTTTGATGCAAGTAAATAAACCAAGTTATTCAGGTCCTGATGATTATTATTTACAAGAATTGAAAGTGCGTCAACTACATTGATTTTAGTAATTTTTATATAAATAATAAGTTTGTTTAATTCATTGATAAATCCTAATCTTTCGTTACTTAAAAGGGAGCTGATCATGACAACATGGTCGGGATTTATTTTGATATTTTCTTTATTAAAAAATTTCAAAATAATTTCTTTTTTTTCTGAAAGAGTGTCTTCATAACAAGGAATAATTAGGCAATCAGGTGAATCTTCAAAAAACTTCCTAAACTTTAATCCTTTTTGAATGGGACCGGTTTTAAAAATAATATTCTGAATATTTAAATTTTGAGAAATTAATTTTATAATTTCATTGGAAAATTTAAGGTCATTAAGTGAAAAAATTAGACTTGTTTTATTTCCAAAAATATCTTCTTGAGTGTTTTGGTTAACTATTTCTGTAAAACTGTGATTTAAAAAGTCATCTTGAAAAAAACTTAAAAACTTTAGGGAGTTTTCGTCACTAGAAAGCTTATCCTTTAAGAATTGAACACAACTTTCAATTTTTCCAAAATTAGGACCATAAAAAAGAAAAATTTTTTTTTTAGTTATTAGGGAACTTTTTTTAAAATAGGAATACTTTAAGATCATGGAGTTATTGATTTATTAAATCTTGATGCAGTTATTATATGGCTTAAGCTTTCGGAAAGTGAGGAAAGAATATTTTTAGCAGCACTTTCTTCTGAAACAATGTTTGCATAGGGGCTAGCACCCAAAAAATATGAGCTTTTATTTTGTAACATTCCTGAGAGAATTACTCCTTTTTTATCATAAAATGTATACTGAAGATCTATTCGCATTATTTTTCCTGATGAATAAAAGTCTTTGTTGAAAGCTAATCCAGAGATTGACTTACTTATAGAGACAACTAGTTTGAGGTTAGATGGTTTGGACTTTTTTGAATTAAGTTTTTGGTTTAGAAAAGCCTTCATCAAAAGAGGTATTTTTTTATCGTAATCATTAGATTTCACAAGAATATTTATCTTATGTGTAAAAGCAGGGTTTTTCTTATAAATTGGTTTATAGGCACAGCTGGAAAAAATAAATAAACATATAGAGAGTTTGAGGAATATTATTTTTTTCATACGACAAAATTAATAATTCTATTTTTTACAAAAATAATCTTTTTTGCATTATTATAATAAGATGACGGAATATTCTTATTTTTTCTAATGATTTCTAAAATATCCTCTTGGCTTGACTCTAATGGCACGTTAACAAGAGATTTCTTTTTTCCATTAACTTGAAAAACAATACTAACAATTTTTTCATCTAAGCCTGAACTATCTAAATCAGGCCACTTTAAATTTATTAGAACTTCCTTGAAACCTGATTTTGCTGCTAATTCATCAGAAAAGTGAGGAGTAATTATGGAAATTAGCCTTAAGAATATTGACCAACAGTAATCAGAAAGATTTTTACTCATCTTAGTTTTCAAAGCATGGTTAGCCATTTCTCTTAATTTAGCTACAGCTGTATTAAATCTATAGCCTTTAATATCATCTGTATAACCGATTATCGTTTTCTGTATTAAGTTATAAGTTTCTGTTTCATTTTCTTTGATTTTAGAAATTACTGTTGGTTCTAATTCTATGATGAATAAAAAATTGTTTTGTAAATGATCGTATATTTTTTTTAAAAATTTATACGTTGCTTTAATTCCGTCAATTGACCATTCTAGGTCTCTCTCTGGGGGTGAGTCAGATATCATGAAAAGTCTAGCAGTGTCAGCTCCGTAAGTTGATATTATTGAATCAGGGTCTACAACATTTTTTTTTGACTTACTCATTTTTTCTGATCTCCCCTTAAAAACTTTGGTTATTTTGCCATTTTCATTTGTATAGTAATTGGTATTACCTTTTGTGTCTTTTTCACTAAAAACGTTGCTAGGGTTAATCCATTTTGAGTCTGCTGTTTTAAAGGTTTCATGGCAGACCATACCTTGAGTAACTAATTTTTTGAATGGTTCTTCAGGAACATTGTAATTACAATATTTAAGCGCTCTTGAAAAAAACCTAGAATAAAGAAGATGAAGGATTGCATGCTCAACACCACCAATATAATGGTCGACTGGCATCCAATAGCTTGTGTCATCTTCTTTAAAAGGAATAGATTCTTCAATTGGTGAACAAAATCTTAAAAAATACCAGGAAGAATCAAAAAAAGTGTCCAAGGTATCTGTTTCTCTTATTGCTTTTTTGCCAGTTTTATTACATTTGGTATTTTTCCATGTTGGATGATTACTCAGAGGATTCCCAGAATTTTTAAAATCTATATTTTCTGGAAGTTTAATGGGTAAATCTTCCTCATCTACTGGAAGAGTTTTTCCATCCTCAGTGTAAATAATAGGAATTGGGCATCCCCAATATCTTTGTCTAGACACTCCCCAGTCGCGAAGCCGATAGTCGGTTTTTTTTTTCCCAGTTTTACTTTTATGTATTACTTCAGTTATCTTTTCTTTTGCTTCAGATGGGTGAAGGTTATCGAGAAAGTCTGAATTAATTATTTTATCTTCTTTTTTAATTTCACAGTAGGGAAGGGTGGATGAATTAGTATCTTGAATAACTTTTATAATATTTAGGTTATTTTTTAAGGCAAAATCGTAATCTCTTTTGTCATGAGCTGGGCAACCGAAAATTGCCCCAGATCCGTAATCCATTAAGACATAATTAGCAAAAAAAATCGGTATTTCTTTTTTACTAAATGGATGTATCACGTGTAGTCCAGTTTTAAATGCAAACTTCTCATCACTATTTTTTTTTTTTTGATCTTTAATACAGAGGTTTTTGAATTTGGTAAATTCCAAATCATCATTAAAAAAACTACCTATTTCATGTTCCACAGAAAGTGCAATAAAGGTTGCACCAAATATTGTCTCCGGCCTTGTAGTGAAGACTTTAATTTTTTGACTTTTTTCAGAAATATTAAATATTATTTCAACACCTTCGGATACACCAATCCAATTTTTTTGCATTGCTCTAACTTTATCTGGCCATTGATTTAGGTTGTCGAGTTCGTTGAGGAGCTCTTTAGAAAACTTAGAAATTTTTAGAAACCATTGAGATAATTTTTTTTTTTCTACAATTGCCCCTGACCTCCAACCTTTTCCGTCAATTACCTGTTCATTTGCTAAAACCGTCTCATCAACAGGGTCCCAATTAACATAGCTATCTTTCTTATAAACGAGCCCTGCATTGTATAAATCAATAAAAAGCTTTTGCTGATGCTTGTAGTATTTATCATTACAAGTGGAAATTTCTCTTTCCCAATCAATCGATAAACCAATTGACTTAAGCTGTTTTTTCATATTGTTTATATTTTTCTCTGTCCAAACTTTAGGGTTTAGATTATTTTCTATAGCTGCGTTTTCTGCAGGCATTCCAAAACTGTCCCATCCCATTGGATGAAGAACATTAAATTGATTGTTTTTAAAAAATCTTGCAATGACATCACCAATTGTATAATTTCTCAGATGTCCCATATGAATATTACCAGATGGGTAGGGAAACATTTCTAATACATAAAATTTTTTTTTCTTTTCTTTACTAGCTGAAAATAATTTCCTTGAATGCCAAAGATTTTGCCATTTTTTTTCTATTATTGATGGTTTTGAGTAATCCATTTTAATCTCTAAAGCAAGAAATTGCACCAAAACCCTTTAGGTTTTTATTTTTAAGGCGCCTTATATTTGTTCTGTTAACACCCCCTAAAGCAAAATTCAATTTGTTTTTTAACAATATACAAAGTTTAAAAAGTTTTTTTGTTCCAAGTTCATTTCTTTCAGGATGGGTTTTTGTTCTAAAGACATTTGAAATGAAAACAATATCTATGTTCTTTGCAAATTTTTGAGCCTCTTGGTAGTTATGAATTTTTACTGCTAGCAGAAACGTATCTTGTATTAAATTAAAATTTATCATGTTACTAAAAAATTTATTTTTAAAATCAATTAATATCCCGTTTGCCTTATATTTGCTAGCCCAGAAAAAAGAGCTTTGTATAATAAAAATAATACGGTTTTTTCTACAAATTTGAACTAATGGTTCGATATTTTTTAAGAATTCTTTTTTTTTGAAAGGCTCTTCAAAAAAAAAGATTACACCAGTTTTACAGGTTAGATTATTAAGTATTTTTTCACTGAAGCTTTTAAAAGGATTGCAAAAAAACCATTCTTCTGGGATAGTAATTTTTTTTAATTTATATCGTAACCGATTTTCCATGACTGAAATTATTAAAAATTATAAAAGAATTTTGATTCAAATTGAAAGATATAATAAAGAATTTTCAGCAACGAGTAAGAACCCAAAATTAATTGCAGTTTCAAAAACCTTTGCAGAAGATAAAATACAATTAGTAATTGATCAAGGACAACATATTTTTGGAGAAAACAAGGTCCAAGAGGCAACGCGAAAATGGATAGATTTAAAAAAAAGAAATAAAAAAATTGAACTTCATTTAATTGGGCCACTTCAATCCAATAAAGTAAAGGAAGCGCTGGAGGTTTTTGATGTAATTCAAACTATTGATAGAGAAAAAATTGTAAAAAAAATAAAAGATAATTTGAATGGCAAAAAGACGAGTTTTTTTGTTCAGGTTAACATTGGTGATGAACCACAAAAAAATGGTTTAAAGATTTCGGAGGTTGATGCTTTTGTTAAGTGGTGTGTTAATGATATGAATTTGAGAGTAACTGGACTAATGTGTATTCCTCCGATTGATGGAGAATCATCTTATTATTTTAATTTACTTTCTAATTTGAAAGAGAAACTTAAGCTCCAACATGCAAGCATGGGAATGTCAAACGACTTTGCAAAAGCCATTCAATTTGGGGCAACTTATCTGAGAGTTGGTTCGGCTATTTTTGGGACTAGAAGTTAGTTGATAATAAGGCTTGATGATACAGTGATACAAGGAATTAATTCAAGCAAGTCTTTCTTTGCCATAGCTATACAGCCCTCTGTAAATCTTGTTTTATTTTCTGAGCAATGAAGAAATATGGCGCTTCCTTTGTGCTTTATTGGTAAGGTGTAGTTGAAATCCAATACGATTACAATGTCATAAAGACTGTCTTTACGAAACATGTCTTCATATTCACAACCCATTGGCTTACTTATTAGAGAATTATATCTTTTGTTGTTTGAATCTGTGCACCAAGCAAAACTTTTCTTTATTTCAATCTTAGGAATTTTGACTTTTGTCTTATTTAGTTCTTTTTTTTTATAAAAAATTTTTTTTAATTTAAACTTACCCCTTGGGGTTATTAGATCTCCTTCTCTTTTTTTTGCACCAATTCCGTTCTTACCGACAAAGCAAACAAATTTTTTTTTTTCATGATAAACATATGCTATGTTTTTTCTATGAGACCTTTTTACAAACAAATTCATTCTAGAATATGTTAAACAAAAAAAAGATTATAGCCATATTCAATAAAAATTTTTTTTTGGAGGAATTAATTGTTATTTTGGAAGATGAGGGTTTTAAAATTAAAAAAGTTAACGATTTTCATAAACTTGATAAACCTGTTTCCAACAAAATTTTATTTATTGATATTGATTCAAAAAAAAAACTTGAAATCGTAAAAAAATTCATACAATTATCAGTCAGTAATTGCAGTATTTTTGTAATACATAACGAAAATTTAAAAATTGATATTGAAGATGTTCTATTATTAAAACCTCCAATCATTTTTAAAGAACTCGTTAATCAACTTTATAAAATTAGTGAGAAAAGTGAAAATCTAAGTAGTGTTGTAAGATTAAAATACTTTCAACTAGACTTAAAAAAAAATCAAATAATCTTCAACAAAACAAATAAAAAAATAAGACTGACAGAACTAGAAGGGAGACTTTTAAAATTCTTATCAGAAAATGTAAACGGTTCAACTAAACAAGAATTATTGTCAAAAGTTTGGGGGCATAATAAACTACTTGATACACACACGTTAGAAACATTGATTTATAGATTAAGAAAAAAAATTGAAGTTAACCCCAACGAACCTAAACTTTTAGTTTTAACAGAAAAAAAATATTTTTTTATAAAAAACTAATTATTTCGAAAAACTTTAGGGCGAGGGTCCTCTTTATCAATATCAAAGCTTGAGACATAATTTTTCTCATTTACTATTAAAGTGTTGAGAAGCACCTCAATTTTATTAGTGGCGTTTTGAAAAATTGTCCATTTTTTCATAAGGAAAGGGTTTTTCTCAAAAACTATTTCTAAAAAACTTTCATCATTTCTTTTTTTATGGCGAATTCTAATTTTAATTTGATTTTCCTTTTCGTATAATCCAATTATTTCAATATCTTTTTTTTCAAAATTTTTATAAAGAAAAAGACTTACTGGGATGTCAGCTAGATTATAAAAGGTAATGGATTTTATTTTATTATTAATTGAAGCAAACCTTTTACCATCACTAATTAACAAAAGTGGAATTTCATTATATTCAATTCTTGTTTTTCCAGGACGTGTAATTAAAATTTTTCCAGAAAGAACTTCTCCGTTGTTATTAATTTGAATGAATTCGGCATTTAAAGTATTAAAACTCTGCAAAAAATTTAAAACCCTTTCTTGATTTGCATTGCCAAAGGAAGTTTTATGTATAAAAATGATAATTAAAAAATTTGAAATTAGTAAACGAAACACAAGATAATTATATACTATGACAATCAAAGTTTTAAGAGATAACCGTATTTTTATTTTAGCCGTAGCGATTGTTCTTAGTAGCTGTCAATTAACAACAACTGGTGAAAAAAAGTCTGTTTTAGATGAAAGCTCAAGTACAGAGGAACAAGCGCAAAGCCTTGAAAAAGATTTCACAGAAGAAGAATCTAATGAAGAATTTGTTGAGCAATCAGATCAAGATTTCGTAGTTAGTGAGAAAGAACGAACTGTTGAAAAACAATACCCAATAAAAGAGACTTATGAGAATATTTCCTCAGCTCAAAAAATCAAAGACGAAAAAAGAATTTTAGACTTTTTCTCAGATTTTTTTAAATCTGACGAGGGAGAATTAAAAGAATCAGAAATAAAAAATAAAAAAAAAAGTGATTCTACTCAAAAACAAGTGGTCGCTTCTAACGATAAAAAAGTCGATAAGAATTTGCGAGAAGAACAGATTGAAATTTTTAAACCAGAAAAACCCAAAGATGAAAAAAGAATTCTAGATTTTTTTACAAAATTTTTTGATTCAGAAGATCAAAAGCGTCAAGGTGAAACCCTCAAAGAGGAATCTGCGACTAAACAAGCTAAGATTTCAAGAGAAAAACATAATGATAGCGAAGAACAAAAAAAGAAATTTGATGAAACCTTAGAACAAGGTAATTTAAAATTAGATGGACTAAAGGATGATAAATATAAAATGACCAATGATTTTAAAAAAGAAGTCGTTACTACTGAGCCAGAAGTTACAGTCAGTTTAAAAGAAATTAAAATAGAAGAAATTATTGATATTGACAAAGAAACTCCGGACAAACCTAAAATTGTGTCAATAGAAGATCCATTGGATAAAAACGCACGGGACAAAACGAATGAATTTAGTTCCCCCATTGAAAAAGATAATGTTGATAAAATAAATCAATTAGCATTTTTGGATACAAGAAAGTCTGCTTACAAAAAGAAAAAAAGATCCAATAATTTAATTGGTCTTTTGCTTCCCTTGACAGGTGAAAAAAGGTCAGCAGGGAATTTAGTTTTAAACACCTTTAGATATAGTTTGGTTTCTAACCCTAAAGACATAGTATTCAAAATATATGATACAAAAGGTACCTCTTATGGAGCTGTAGAAGCTGCTAAAAAGGGGAAGAAAGACAATGTTGATACATTCATTGGACCAGTTTTTTCTTACGAAACATTGGCAGTCAAGAATGCTTTTCTAGGAGATTCGAAAGTAAAGTTTTTTAGTTTGTCTCCTGATCTAGAAAATGTTTCTAGAAACGTAATTGTCTCTGGACAAAACCCCAATGACCAAATTTCTTGTATTTTAGATGATATTGAGAGTAAAGAGCTAAAAAAGATTCTTTTAATACATCACAACGATAAATATGGGGAGGTTGTTAAAAAAAGCTTGGAAGAAAGAATTAACAAATCTAATGCATTTAATAAGTTTGAATTATCATTTTTTACAGTATATCCAGAGCAAAACTTGAACAAAGATATTATGGCGATAAGTAACTTTGAAAGCAGAAAACTTGCTTTAAAAGAAAAACGAAAATTTATTGAAAACGACAAGTCTTTAACAAAATTTGAAAGAAAAAATGAGCTTAAGAAGTTAGAGAGACAACTTACTCTGGGCGTTCCTTTTGACTCTGTTATAGTTGCTTCAGATGGTGATAAATTAACAGAAATTTTATCGCACTTAGCTTTTTATGATATAAACGCCAACAACACTTTTATTTACGGAACAGGTTTGTGGGAGGATACCAATAAAAAAGACAAAGTGTTCGAGAATACTTATTTTGTTAGCAATTTAAAATCTAAAGAATCTTCTTTCGTAAAAAATTATAAAGATGTTTTCTCCAGAGAACCCTCCTCCGTAAGCTTTCATCTTTTTGATCTTATTGATTTAGTTAACGATTCTAAATTTTATGATATCTATCCAGAGGATAAAGTTTTTTTTGGAGAATACACAAATAGCCTTCTTAAGTCTGGTTATGTTAAAAGAGAAACATTTATTAAGAAAAACAAGTCAGGAAAAACAAAAAATGTTTTTAGCTGTCAGTTAAATGAAATTTAGCCATTTTTTTAAAGGCTTCAAACCTGTGATCTTGTAGAATTTTTTTTTTATGGAACATTTCACCAAAGGTCTTTTTCGAGTTTCGAGGAATAAAAAAGGGGTCATACCCAAAACCATTTTCTCCTCTTGGAGGCCATACTATTTTTCCGTTTACTTCTCCTTTAAAAATACTGATCTCCGAATTTTCTGACTTTAGTGCTAAAACACAGTGAAATGTAGCAGAAAAGTTATTTTTTTTTTTAGTCTCAGAATATAGTTTTTCCATAGCTTTTGACCATCCACCAAGTTTTTTGGCATATCTTGCAGAATAAATACCTGGTGCATGGTTTAAACTTTTAATACAGAGACCTGAATCGTCCGATAAACCGATGGAACCATCTGGAACAGTTTTAACTTTTATTATAGCATTTTCTTCAAATGTCTTTCCTGTTTCATCAATGTCTTCAATTCCAAGCATTGATATTGTTTTAATATTAACATTATATTTTGAGAATAAAGATTCGAACTCGGCAATTTTACCGGTATTATGAGAGGCGAGAATGATTGTTCTGTTGTTTAATTTAAATTTTTTCAAATTTTTCCTATTATTTTTTCCTGCAAGCGAAAAATTTCTTTTGTAGATTCGAAACTTAATTTAAGCATTTGATTCACTGCTTTTAAATTAAAAGTTGTTTTTTCACCAGAAATTTGAACTTCTGAAACTCCCATTTTTTTTGCAAAAACAAAATTAGCATCGACATCCGCCATTGAGTCCTCCGTATAGTCAAGATCAACTAAAATATTGTCATTAATAATGCCACAAGAAATTGCCGCAAGTGAATCTTTTATTGGGTTTTTCGTAAGGACGCCGTTTTTCAAAAGTTTCTTAACTCCTAGTGCTAAAGCTACATATGCTCCAGTTATACTTGCTGTTCTTGTCCCTCCGTCAGCTTGTATGACATCACAATCAATAATAAACTGCCCTGATGGAAAAGCCTTAAGGTCCAAAACTGTCCTTAATGAACGGCCTATTAATCTCTGGATTTCAATAGTTCTGCCAGTTTGTTTCCCTTGCTTTGCTTCTCTTCTGTTTCTTGAATCTGTTGATGTTGGTAACATGCCATATTCGGCTGTTAACCAACCAGACTGTTTATTTTTTAGCCATGGGGGTACATCGGTTTCAAATGTAGCTGTACAAATTACTTTTGTATTACCAAGGCATATCAAACATGAACCATCAGCATTAATGTTGAAGTTTTTTTTTATTGAAATTGGTCTGATTTGATTATTTTTTCTATTGAAATTTCTCATCGTTAAATATATTAGTAATTAACACTATGATAAACTAATAAACACTATGAGAAAAAAAGACAATCTAAAATTCTCTAACATTTTAACCTTTCAAAAAAAAAATTCTAAGATTCTCGAATTAAACGAGAGGTCACGAAAAATATTTAAGCTTATTGTTGATGATTTTTTAAAAGATGGAATGCCTGTCGGTTCCAGAAAATTATCTATAAAATTGGGAGAGAAGCTCTCCCCAGCATCAGTTAGAAACGTTATGTTTGACCTTCAAGAAGCGGGCCTATTAAAATCAAATCATTCATCGGCAGGGAGAATTCCTACAGACCTAGGCTTGAGGTTCTTTGTCGACGGTTTGCTTCAAGTCAAAAAGATTACTTCTTTACAAAGTAAAGAGATACAAGAGACGATCAGCAAAAACTCAGCGAACCCTGACCAAATATGTAGTGATGCCGTTTCAATGCTTTCAGGTTTACTAGATTGTGCTGGTATTGTTATAGCCCCAAAATTAAATGGATCGCTAAAACACATTGAATTTGTTCCAGTTAGTAAAGATAAGGCACTTGTGATTTTAATTACTGATGATGGAATTATTGAAAATAGAATTATCTCGCTACCTAAAGGATTACCTGGTTCTCTGCTAACTGAAACAACTAACTATTTGAACTCAATAATCAAGGGCAGAACCCTTACTCAAAGTAAAAAAATGATTAATGAAGAGATTAAAAATGATAAAATTAGAATAGATAAGTTAGCACAAAAATTAATTGATGACGGAATAGCCTGCTGGGATGATGCAAGCAAAAAAACTAAACTAATTGTGACAGGAACCTCAAAATTACTAGATGATGTTCACGCTATTGACCAACTTGAAGATACAAGAGAATTAATTGAAAAATTGGAAAACAAAAAGAATTTAATGGGTATTATTGATGAGACGAATGAAGCTAGGGGCCTTCAAATTTTTATTGGCTCTGAGAATAATTTGTTTGGGTTAACTGGTTGTACAACAATAATTAGTCCCTTTAAAAATAAAGAAAAAGAGATTATCGGTGCAATTGGTGTTATTGGACCTATGAGATTAAATTATGCTAAGATAATTCCAGTTGTAGACTATACAGCTAATGTTATTGGTAAAAAGTTTCAAATTACTTAGATGAGGAGACAGTAATGAATGAGCAAAGTAAAAATGAAAAGAAAGAAGGTTTGAATCTAAAAAAACAAGAAAACTTAGTAAAAGAAAAAAAGTTATCAGATAAAGATAAAAATACCCAGAAAAAAGTTAAAAACAATCAAGACGTTTTAGTCGATGAACTTAAATTAAAATTAAAAGATACTGAGGATAAACTTCTTAGGTCACTAGCTGAAAACGACAATCTCAGAAAAAGACATGATAAAGAAATTGAAGATAACTCCAAATATGCAATCAAAAATCTTTCTTATTCATTATTAAATGTTGCTGATAACTTACAGCGTGCATTAGAATCGATTCCCAATTCAGAAGCTAGTGGCTTGGATGATAACGTCATTAAAAACCTTGTAATCGGAATTAAAGCCGTTGAGAAGGAGCTTATTGATTCTTTAGAAAAGCACGGAGTTAAAAGGTTTGATTCAATTAACCAAAAATTTAACCCTGATATTCATCAAGCAGTTTCAAAGGTTCATAATGAAAAAGTAGACGGAACGATTGTAGAGGAAATGCAGAAAGGTTTTAAAATTGGGGATAGACTTTTAAGGCCTGCAATGGTTGTAGTATCCATGGGACCAGAAATAAAAAAATAGTAGAAATTCAATTTTTTAAAATCTATGTGTAAAATATATTCTCCCTTCTTTTGCGGGGATAGTGTTTATTAAGTCTACAATTTTTATTGGATATAGTGATTAAGAACATCGACAAAAATTTTCATTTTTTTCTTGCTTTCAAGGTTATGTTCATAATATAAGTTATATGCTTTATTAACATTTTTTAATAGTGCCTAATTTAGGGCTATTAAACAAATTCTGTCCAATTTACTATATGTAGGAAGAAAAGGAGCGTTATATGTCGATTATTGGAATAGATTTAGGCACCACTAATTCATGTGTTGCTATAATGGATGGTAAATCCCCTAAAGTAATAGAAAATGTTGAAGGTACCAGAACAACTCCTTCAATGGTTGCTTTTACTGATAACAACGAAAACCTTGTCGGGCAATCAGCTAAGAGACAAGCAGTAACCAACCCTGAAAAAACCTTATTTGCAATCAAAAGGCTTATAGGACGAAGAATGGATGACCCAGCAGTGAAAAAAGATGTAGAGGTTCTTCCATATAAAATTGTTGCTGGTGATAATGACGATGCATGGGTTGAGATAGAAGGGAAAAAACATTCACCGAGTCAGATTAGCGCAATGATTCTTCAGAAAATGAAAGAAACTGCTGAAAAGTTTCTAGGAAAACCGGTCAAAGAAGCTGTTATTACTGTTCCAGCATATTTTAACGACGCTCAAAGACAAGCTACCAAAGACGCTGGAAAGATAGCTGGTCTTGATGTTAAAAGAATTATAAATGAACCAACAGCAGCGGCCCTTGCATATGGGCTAGACAAGAAAAAAGCAGGTACGGTTGCAGTTTATGATTTAGGTGGAGGTACGTTTGATATTTCTATTCTTGAAATTGGTGATGGTGTATTTGAAGTTAAAGCAACAAACGGAGACACAAAATTAGGCGGAGAGGATTTCGATAATGTTTTAATAGATTATTTTGCAGCTGAATTTAAAAAAGAACAATCAATAGATCTCAAAAACGACAAATTAGCGTTACAAAGACTTAAAGAGGCAGCAGAGAAAGCTAAAATTGAATTGTCAACATCTGCTCAAACAGAAGTAAACCTACCTTTCATAACTGCTGACTCCTCTGGTCCTAAGCATCTGAACGTAAAGCTTTCTAGATCAAAATTTGAATCATTAGTTTCTGAGTTAGTTGACAGATCAATCGAACCTTGCAAGCAGGCACTAAAAGATGCAGGGCTAAGCGCCGGTGAGATAAATGACGTCATCCTTGTTGGTGGTATGACTAGAATGCCTAAGGTCATTGAAGCAGTCAAAAATTTCTTTGGAAAAGAACCTAACAGAAGTGTTAACCCAGACGAAGTTGTGGCACTTGGGGCAGCTGTTCAGGGCGGCGTGTTATCCGGAGATGTCAAAGATGTACTTCTGCTCGATGTTACACCACTTTCGCTTGGTATTGAAACATTAGGCGGGGTTTTTACTAAATTAATAGAGAAGAATACAACAATTCCAACAAATAAGAGCCAAGTATTTTCCACAGCTGATGATAATCAATCCGCGGTTACAATAAGGGTATTTCAGGGTGAAAGGCAAATCGCAACAGATAATAAATTGTTAGGTCAATTTGATTTGGTAGGAATTCCTCCAGCACCAAAGGGAACACCACAGATTGAGGTTACTTTTGATATAGATGCCAATGGGATTGTAAAAGTTTCAGCAAAAGATAAAGCAACAGGAAAAGAGCATCAGATACAGATAAAAGCATCCGGTGGTTTAAGCGAAGAAGATATCGAAAAAATGGTTAAAGACGCTGAAGCTAATGCTGAGTCTGATAAGAAAAAACTCGAGGCTATTGAAGCTAGAAATAATGCAGATTCAATAGTTCACAGTACAGAAAAAAGCCTTAAAGATCATGGTAATAAAGTTCCAAAAGAAGACAAAGATAAAATAGAAAAATCCTTAGAAGAGCTTAAAAACCTTCTCAAGGATGAAAAGGCAGAGACTGCTGCTTTAAAGGAAAAAACAGATGCCTTAATTCAGAATTCTATGAAATTAGGTGAAATTATGTATAAGGAGGCTCAAGAAAAAGCTGAGAAAGAAAAAAAGGCCTCTGAAGATAGTGGTAAAGGCAAAGCCGACACCAAGGCGAATAAAGCTAAAAAAGCTAAAAAAGATGAAAAAGTTGTGGATGCAGACTTTGAAGATGTTACAGATAAAAAAGACTCTGATGATAATAAAGAAAAATCAGCTTAATTAATTATTTCGAATGCGCCATGTCAAAGCGAGATTATTATGATGTCTTAGGTGTTTCAAAAGATGCTGATTCTAGCAGCCTTAAATCAGCCTATAGAAAATTAGCAATGCAATACCATCCAGATAAGAACCCTGGAGACGTAGAATCAGAAAAAAAATTTAAAGAAGTTTCTGAGGCCTATGAAATTCTTTCAAACTCGGAAAAAAGAGAAGCGTACGACGCTTACGGTCACGACGCATTCAACCAAAGTGGTGGTGGCGGTTTTTCTGACGGCTTTAGCGGTTTTGGAAGTTTTTCAGATATCTTCGAAGATTTTTTTGGTGATATGGGTGGAGGCCGGTCTTCGAGAAAACAACAACAACGTGGTCAAGATTTAAAGTATGAGGTCGACGTAGATTTACGTGAGGCATATACTGGTGTTAAAAAAGAAATTTCATTTGATACGCTCGTAAGGTGCGATTCATGTAATGGCTCTGGTTCAGAAAAAGGCTCGGGATTAAAAAATTGTGGTGCATGTGGTGGTTCAGGAAGAACGAGAGCCTCGCAGGGTTTTTTTACAGTCGAAAGAACTTGTTCTGCTTGTAATGGGGCAGGCCAAGTTATTACAGACCCCTGCGGAAATTGTAATGGAGAAGGAAGAAAAAGAAAAAATAGAAAGATAGAAGTAAACATTCCTGCTGGGGTTGAAGATGGAAGTAGAATAAGATTACAAGAAGAAGGAGCCGTTGGTCCTCATGGAGCAGCACCAGGTGACTTGTATTTATTTGTGAGCATGGTAGACCACCCTATATTTGACAGAGACGGTCTAAATATTTTTTGCAATGTACCTGTTTCTATTGTCGATGCCTCATTAGGTGGTTCTGTTGATGTTCCAACAGTCTCAGGTGGCAAGGTTAAAGTTAAGATTCCGTCAGGAGCGCAAAATGGAGATCAGTTTAGATTAAGTGGAAAAGGAATGCCAACTGTGAGGTCAACTCACTTTGGTGATATGATTATTTCTTTATCTGTCGAAATACCAAAAAATCTATCAGAAAAACAAAAAAAGTTGTTAAGGGAATTTAATGAGGAATTAACTCAAAAAAATAGTCCAGAAAGCTCTGGTTTCTTTTCTAAGGTTAAAGACTTCTGGGAAGGATTGACTTAGGGATTCTAATGAAAAAAATCAAAATAGGTATCTTTGGACCTAAAGGAAGAATGGGTGAAAGCATTCTGGAACAAATTAAAAATTTTAGTGAGTTAAAACTTTCCAGCTTATGCGAGAATAAAAAACATTCAATTGTAGGCAAGGAACTTGCGGGAATTTTAGTTCACTCTGATTTAAAGAAATTAGTTAATGAATCAGACGTAATTATTGATTTTACTATTCCTGAGGCGACAATAAATTTATTGGAAGAATTAAGAAAAAGTAAGAAGAAAACAGCAGTCGTAACTGGAACAACTGGATTTACAAAAAGTCAGGAAAAAAAGTTTTTAAAATTATGCAAAGGTTTAAAAATTCTTCAATCATTTAATATGAGCTTGGGAATTAATATTCTTAAAGAATTAGTAAAAAAAACAGCAAAAATCATCTCAGAAGAATCCGACATTGAAATTAGTGAAATACATCACAATATGAAGAGGGATGTGCCATCTGGCACAGCATTAACACTTGCAGATTCTGTTAATGAAGGAATGAAGGTGAAAAAAAAAAATAGCTATAGATTACAATCGACTAACTTACTTAGAAAAAAAAATGAAATAGGTTTTTCTTCGGTCAGAGGTGGAGATGTGGTAGGAGAGCATTCAGTTTACTTTTTTATGGATGGTGAAAGAATTGAATTAACACATAGGGCAGTAGATAGAAAAATATTCTCAAATGGTGCTTTAAAAGCTGCAACCTGGATTTTTAATAAAAAACCTGGTATGTACTCATTAATAGATATGTTAGGTTAATTTTATGAAAAAGTTAAAGTTATTTTGCGTTCTTTTTTGTTCTTTATTTGCATTTTCTTGTGAGGAAAAAATATCTGAAGATGACTTAAATTCATACAAATCGATCATGGATGTAAGGCTTGGTCATCTAGGTAACGCTATAATAATTCAAGGACGTTTATTAGATGCATTTAACCTTAGAAACGACAGAGCAGACGAAGATCATTTTAAGGAAGCTGAGGAGTTGGTAAAAGGAAATCTTGAGCTTTTTGGAAGACCTGACGAGCTTAAGAAATTATCTATTCCAAGTTCTGGAAAGCTGAGAAAAATTCACAGTTCACTGATAGAAGCATCTGAACTTCTCATTCAAGCTAGCAACGCGTTAGAAGACAACGCATGGTTAGGTGGTTCAGTGAGTTATGCTGAGCGAAACCTTGAAATTGCGCGGGTAAATTTTCAAACCGCAATTAAAGAAATATATGCAATTGACGATGATAAAGAAGTTAAACCAGCCATGGAACCTCAAGAATATGAAGTAGGTGAAAAACCAGAAAGATTTGATTTTAAAAAATAACTATTTAAGTTGTCTGTTAACTAAAAAACCACCAATTACGATTAATAGAAAACCAGCTATTAAATTTAAAGTAAACACCTCCTCTAAAAAAATGTATGACCAAAGGAAACCAAAGCAGGGTATTAAATAATTACTCTGACTTGCAAAAACAGCCGACTTACTCTCTATAAGCTTAAAGAAAATTGAAATAGCTATACCGGTACATAAAACTCCTAACAAACTTGCTGAGATAAAGCTTTTTAATGTTATGTTTGAAACAAGGACGGAAACTTGGTTATCACCCATAAAAAAAAGAAAAATGGATAAAGGAATAGAAAAAAAAGCGGCAACTCCAATCGAGGAACAAGCTAACTCAAATGAGGCGTTTTCTTTAACAGTTTTAACCCAGTTTGCTGAGAAGGCATAAAATATTGAAGAAAATATTATAAGTAGTGGATAAAATAAATTACTATTTGGAACCGATTCATGGTTAGGTTTTAAAAAAATGATCATGCCTAAAAAACCCAAGACTAGACCATTTATTGTTTGAATTTTAAACTTTTCTTTAAAAAAATTTAAAGAAATTAATAAAGTAAAAAGGGGCATAGTACCTATCAATGTAGAGGCGATTAAACTGTCAACATGTAATTGACTCCAGCTTATTAAATTAAAAGGTAAAACATTTCCAAACAAAGCTATAATAATTAGGTCTTTTTTATTATTTTTAAAAAGTTTCTTAATCTTAACTAAATTACAAAAAAAAAGAAGAATTGCGGACGCGATTATTAATCTGTAAGACGTTAATAAAACAGGATGAATTGAATCAACACTTAGTTTTATAAATATAAAAGAACTTCCCCAAATAGCGGATAATAAAAAAAGACCAAAATAGCTGAGATAAAAATTGAAATTAATGTTTGTCAGAGTTAAGCCTTGGCAGTTGTTTTATACATTAGAAGAGCTTCATTTATTCTTTTCATTAATTTTTTTTTATCATTTAAATTTAAGAATGCTCCTAATAAAACAACCTTCTCTTTGGATTTAAGAACAAGTTTATACTCATTCGGTGAAGTATTTAATAGATCTACTTTTGTCCAATAGGGCTCAAGACTCCATTTTTGTGCTTTTCCTGATGGAAAGACTCTCGTAATTACTAGGTTAGATTTAAAAAGCTTAAGGTTTTCGAAAATTTCTCCTTTTTTATAATTTATTTTAAAGGCTAAATATAAAAGAAGCACATCTAAACCAAGAAAGCCAAAAACAGGCCAAGCACCAAGGCTCCAAAAAAAAACTCCAATAGAAAAGAAAATGATGCTCACAATTATCATAAGGTTTCTAAAGTTTTTTTTTGATAAGCTTCTGTATGGGAGAACAGTTATATCGAGAAAATTATTTGTCATAAGATTATATAGAATTTTTTTTTTATATTTTAAAGCTATAATTTAAGAATGGGGAAAGAACAAAATATAAATAAAATTTTTAAAATACTAAAAAAAGAAAATCCGTCACCAACGACTGAACTTTACTATAAAGATGTATTTACTTTATTAGTAGCGGTTGTTTTATCAGCACAGTCGACAGATAAGGGTGTTAACAAAGTTACAGAAAAGCTATTTAAGAAAGCAGACACACCTGAAAAGATGTACAAACTTGGTATTTCGAAAATTAAAAATTTAATCAAGAACATTGGTTTATTTAACTCCAAAGCTAAGAATGTTTTTCTGTTGAGTAAAAAATTAATTGAAGAATTTAATTCTGTTGTCCCTGATAATCGTGATGAATTGATTAAGTTACCCGGTGTAGGAAGAAAGACAGCAAATGTAATTTTGAATACATATTTTAATAAACCTTTTATAGCTGTCGATACTCATTTGTTTAGGCTTGGAAATAGAATTGGATTAGCAAAAGGGAAAAATGTTTTGGAGGTTGAAAATAATTATTTGAAAATAATTCCTAACTGGGCTATGAAAGATGCACATCATTGGCTTATTCTTCATGGAAGATATGTTTGTAAAGCGAGAAACCCTGAATGTAATGTATGTAAAATAAAAGAGTTTTGCGAATTTTTTAAAAAAGAGATTTATTATGGTTAAAAAAGTTTTAGGTATGGGAAATGCTGTACTAGATATTTTAGTTGAAACCTCAGATTCCTACCTACAAAAAAATAACTTGTCTAAGGGGTCAATGGTTTTAGTTGAGCAGGAAGAGTCAGATAAAATTGTTAATGACGTTACGCCAACCAAAAAAGATTCTGGTGGTTCAGTTGCGAATTCAATGGTTGGGATTTCTGTTTTAGGAGGAAGTGCATCTTTCTGTGGAAAGGTAAAAAATGACGAGCTTGGTCAAGACTTTGAAAAAAGAATGCAAATCACTGGAACACAGTTTCTTTGCACAAAATCAGACGCTGGCTTGCCAACAGCGAGATGTCTTGTGTTAGTTACTCCTGATGGAGAAAGAACTATGCAAACTTTTTTAGGGGCAAGTACTACTTTAAGTGAAAGCGATATAGTAGAAGATTTTTTTAACGATGTGAAATTTTTATTTGTAGAGGGATATTTATGGAGCTCTCAATCGGCACAAAATGCAATTAGGAAAGCAGTTGAGTTGTCAAAAAGAAAAGACATTAAAGTTGTTTTTTCATTATCTGACCCAGGACTAACTAAAATGTATGCAAATGACTTTACGAGCTTTATAGATAAATCAGTGGATATTTTAATTGGAAATGAGAACGAATTTTACGAAATCTTTCAATCAAGAGACACAGATTCTATATCAAAGCAAATTTCAAAGATGGTTGATATTGGTTTTATGACGCAAGGTAAAAATGGAGCTACATTATTTCAAAATAAACAATTTGATAAAATAAAAACTCCACCAGTAAACAATGTAGTTGATACAACTGGAGCTGGAGATATGTTTGCTGCAGGAGCATTATTTAAGCTTCAAAACAATTCTTCAGCGCAAGACTCCGCTATTTTTGGATGTAAGGTGGCTGCTAGAATTATCACCCAGTTTGGTGCGAGGCCAAACGATGACTTCAAATCTTCAATCTAGAAAAAGTAATTTGTAATACCGAATGCAAAAATTGGAATTTGGAAGCCAAAGTTTGTCATTATAGCTTTGTCTTTACCTAAAAAACCATAGGCTGTCCATAGAACAACTCCAAAACCATGAAAAAATATATTCAGGGGATAGATATTTATATTAGTGAGAAGTATTCCTATTAAAACAAAAAAAGTTCCCAGCCACTTCAAGTTATTCATTACTTATTCTCCTTAGTTAAAAAATTCAATAATTAGATAAAATTAATCAATTATTGTCTTTATGGTTTCAATTACATCCGCAGTCTTGATCATGTTGATGTTATTATTTTTGTATAAATCCTGTGATGAGATGACAGTATTCTTAGAGTTACCTATTGGAGCAAATTTATGATGATTTGTGGGTCCAAACAGTGAGATTAGAGGAATTCCACTGTTAGCTATTAAGTGACCGCAGCCAGTGTCATTTGCAATACCAAACTTACAATCTTTTGAAATATTTATAGTTTTTAAGGGATTATTAGTTTCTACAATTTTAAGTCCAGGAAAGTGTTTTTTTTTTAGTACTGAATAAAGTCTTTTTTCTTTTGGGCCGAGAATAAAAATTGGAATATGTTTTTTTTCTTTTATAAATAACCCTACTTTCAAAAAATTATTAATATCCCACATCTTCCAGTTAACAGAAGCTCCTGGGCATATGACTACTTTTCTTGATGTGCTTGATTTATTCAATAAAGATTCTTTATATTTTTCAGGAGAAAAAACATTAGCAAGATTAATTAATTGTTTTGTGAGATTTTTTTCGCCTCTATTTGAGGGAACAAAGTCTGATAGCAGGTAATTTGCTGACGATGATATAAAGACTTTTGTAGGTATGGCTTTAAGTAAAAGTGTAGTAAGAAATCTTTTTTGAGTATCGATTACAATGTCGTAATTATTGAATTTTTGTATTTTAAAAAAATCCAAAATAGAAGAACCAAATTCTCTTTCATCAACTGAATGAATAATTTTTTCTGCTAATGGCTTTAATCCTCTTTTGAAAATTGAATATCCTTTTCCTGACTTCCAAACTATTTTTGATTGTGGAAATATATCTTTAAGGTGTTTTAAAAAAGGAAACTTTAATAAGGCATCCCCAAGAAGATCTAAACCAACATAGATTAAAATTTTCTTCGGTTCAGTTTTTAATTTAATTTTTCTAAGGGATTCACCTTTCCAAGTATCGAAGACTGTAAGCCTAAGTATCTCAAGAGATACTTTTTTCAATATTCTATTATTTAAGTACGTTAAAAATAATCTATTAAAAAATGAAACTTTATTGTGTCTTCTTTGCCACGACCAGCATCGAGAGAGAATTTTTATTTTACATTCTTTAACTAAACTTTTTTTTACAAATTTATGATTTTCCAAAAAGTTTATTGTTGCTATTGATAGGTCATAAAGAAGTTGTCCATTATTGCTTATAATTCTATTTTCAATAAATTCTGGCGCCACACACATTAATTTCTGACTCTGTCCAATCTTAAATTTTTTATTACCTTTATTTTTTAGGTGAAATCCTGCAACTCTCATTGGTAAAGAAAAGTCTTGAACAAAAACTTCATCATCACAACCACCAATAGATTTAAATACTGAGCTTTTAACCATTGAATTACTTGAACCTCCCCATCCCCCTGGTAAGAATTTTTCAACAGGATTCTTAATAAGAAAGGCTGGTTGATTGTCCTTTTTAAATTTAAAATCGTTAATATTTTTTTCCCAACCCCAATGACCATAGAGAAGATCAAGGTCTAATTTTTCCATTTCTTTTTTCATATAAAGTAGTGCGTCAGGTGCAATAATGTCATCACCATCAACAAACTTTAAATAGGTATATTTTACAAATTTAAACGCAGAGTTTACGGCTTTACTAGGACCAGCATTTTTTTGTTTTATATATTTAATGTCTTTATTTTGTGACTTAATAAATTTCTTAATTACTAATTCTGACTTATCCGTTGATCCGTCATTGATAATAATAAGTTGAGAGTTCCCACTCATTTGTTTAGATATTGTTTCTAAGGTTTTAGAAATAAACTGTTCTTTATTATAGACAGTCACAATGATTGAGATGCCGTCTCTAAACTTCATTTTCTCATAATAAGTTACAATGTTTTTTTAACAAGATAAGGACAAAGATTTTATTCGTAGTCTATAGAGTATCCTGCTGCGCGAACTGTTCTGATAAAGTTTTTAGTTCCTTTAGTATTAATCGCTTTTCTAAGTCGTCGAATATGAGTGTCAACTGTTCTCGATTCAACATAAATACCATGACCCCAGACAGAATCTAAAAGTTGTTCTCGTGAATATACTCTTCCTGGATTTTCCATTAAATGTTTTAAAAGTTTATATTCTGTTGGGCCTAGGTGAATCTTTTTTTCTCCTCTGTAAACTTTATGTTCGTTAAGATTTATTGATATGTCTTGAAACTCAATTATTTCGGTTGTGTTGGAAGATGATCTTCTTAAGAGAGAGTTAATTCTTGCAACGAGTTCAGCTGGGCTAAATGGCTTTGTTATGTAATCGTCAGCTCCTGTATCCAGGCCACGTATTTTATCCTCTTCTTCACCTTTTGCTGAAAGAATAATAATTGGAATAGATGAAGTTTCTTTTTTTCTTCTCAATATTCTGCAAACCTCTAACCCTGAAGGAGCAGGAATCATCCAATCAATTATAGCTAATGATGGTATTTCTTCTTTTATAAGTAATAAGGCCTCTTCGCCATTCGTTGCTTCTTTAACTGAAAACCCGTTTTTTTGAAGATTATAAGAAATCATAGGAAGTAAAGCAGCGTCATCTTCAACTACTAAAATTCTTTTTTTTTCACTCATCTTTTTACTAATTTACCCTTTAAGTTGTAAATTACTTCTTTTGAAATAACTTTTGATAAGTCTCCAATTCTCTCTAGCTCTTTGGCAATAAATAACATTTGGGTACAAAAACCTAGAATCTTTGGTTCTTCCATCATTAAGTGTAAATGTTCTCTAAAACAAGTTTCATAGACAGAGTTAATTGTAACATCCTCTGCAGGGACTATCTGAGCAATTTTTTGCGACTCTTGATCATATGAGCTTAAGGCTTTTGAAAAATTTTTTAGAACCAATTGACCTAATTGATATATTGAATCTGTTAAATAATTTTCTGGAGCTTTTTTTACATGAAGAATTCTACCTGCAATATTTGAGGCATGATCTCCTATTCTTTCTAAAATACTAGAGATTTTAAGTGAAATTATTATTTTTCTAAGATCATCTGCAAGAGGCTGCCTTTTACTAAGGGTTATTGTTGCAAGCTCTCTTATTTTTGTTTCCTGAGCATCAATTTCATCATCATTCGTAATGATTTCATTGGCTTTTGCTATATTAATTATTCTAGTGATATTTATTGCATGGAATAACTGTTTTTCACAATTCAAACCCATTTCAACCAAGTTTGATTTGAGTAAACTTAAATCTTCGTCATAAGTTGAAACAATGTGTTCTTTCATCTTAACCTATTTTTCCTGTTATGTAGTCCTGGGTCTTTTTTTCTTTAGGCATTGAGAAAACGTCTTCGGTTTTTCCAACTTCTATAAGACTACCCATGTGAAAAAAAGCAGTTTGGTTGGACACTCTGGCTGCTTGTTGCATTGAATGGGTCACTATTACAATTGTATAATTTTTTGATAATTCGTCAATTAGCTCTTCGATTTTAGCTGTTGCTATCGGATCAAGAGCAGAGCAAGGTTCATCCATGAGGATTACTTCAGGGCTAACAGCAATAGCTCTTGCAATGCATAATCGTTGCTGCTGTCCACCGGATAAAGATGTTCCAGGTTCATCTATTCTATCTTTTACCTCATCATAAAGACCAGCTTTCTTTAAGCTTACTTCGACTAAGTTGTTAAGTTCATCCCCACTGTTTGCTAATCCATGTATTTTTGGCCCGTAGGCTACATTTTCAAAAATTGATTTCGGGAAAGGATTGGGTTTCTGAAAAACCATACCAATTCTTGCTCTCAGCAAAACTGGATCAAGGTTTTTTTCATATATATTTTGTTCGTCTACAAAGATTTGACCCTCTACCTTACATATTTCAATGCTATCATTCATTCTATTTAGACAACGAAGAAAAGTGGACTTACCGCATCCACTAGGACCGATAAGAGATGTTACTTTTCTTTCAGGGATTTCCAAGTTTATGTTAGAAAGAGCTTTTTTTTCTCCATAAAAAACATTAAGTTTTTTACTCTTAATTTTGACAGTTTCTTTCATGATATTACTACCATTTCTTTTCAAACTTTTGTCTAACGAAAACTGCTACACTATTCATAATTACTAAAAATGTCAAAAGAACCATTATTCCAGCTGCGGTTAGTTCCACAAAACCTCTAGCTGCAGTACTTTTCCATAAGTAAATTTGAACTGGTAGAACTGTTGCTGAATCAGTAAGAGATCCTGGAATATCTACAATAAAGGCAACCATACCTATCATTAAAAGAGGAGCTGACTCCCCTAAGGCTTGTGACATACCAATAATGGTTCCTGTAAGTATTCCAGGCATAGATTGTGGTAAAACGTGATGAGTTACTGCTTGGAATTTTGTTGCACCTAGTCCAATAGCCGCTTCTCTGATTGAAGGGGGAACAGCTTTTAGTGATGCTCTTGTAGAAATAATAATTGTTGGTAAGGTCATGAGAGCCAGAACCATCCCTCCTACAATTGGAGCTGATCTTGGTAAATGCATTACGTTTAAAAAAATAGCTAAGCCCAAAAGCCCAAAAATTATTGAAGGAACTGCCGCAAGATTATTGATATTAATCTCAATAAAGTCTGTAAATTTATTTTTGGGAGCTAGTTCTTCTAAGAACACACCCGAGGCGACAGCAACAGGAAAACATAATAATAATGTAACAAGTAATGTAAAAAAAGAACCTAACATTGACCCTAGAATACCTGCTTGCTCAGGTTCTGTTGAGTCCGCATTTGACAAGAAATTCGTATTTAACCCAAATTTTATATCTCCATTTTTCTTCAAGGCATTAAACCAGCTCATTTGAATGTTATTTATCAATCTATCTTCTTCTAAAAAATTTTCCATCTGAGGGTTTTTATGGATAACATCAATTGTAGATGATGCTAATAACCAAATTTTTTTTGATTCTCCAATTATTTCAATATTTTCCATAGCAAGCTTCATAAGATTTTGCTCTGCTGCTGATGAAATAAAAACAGAAAGGTCCCTGAAAGTTTTTCTATCTTTTACTTCGGGAAAATAGTTTTTTAAAGCGTCATTTATTAATAATTTATAATTTGCAAACTTAAATTCTTCGGGGTTATTGGTTTTGTTGGGATCAATGATTTCTTGGTCAAAATTAATCTCTAATTGTATAAAAGTACTTTTGAATGCACCTTTTCCTTCTACGAAAATTGAAGACAGAATCGTTATTAAAAATATAACAGCAGTACCAATTCCCAGAATTCCAAAAAATCTAAATCTTTTTTCACTTCTATGCCTTTTTTCAAGCGATTTGCTTATTAATTCAGTGTTTTTACTCATATCTTTCTCTGTATTTTTGGACAATTTTAAGTGCATACAAATTCAATAATAAAGTTACAAAAAATAAAGTTATTCCGAGAGCAAATGCAGCGAGGGTTTTTGCACTATCAAATTCTTGGTCGCCTACTAATAGCGTTACAATTTGAACAGTTACAGTGGTTACTGCCTCTAAAGGATTCGCAGTAAGATTTGCTGCAATACCTGCAGCCATTACAACAATCATTGTTTCCCCAATTGCACGTGAAATCGCTAATAAAATTGCTCCTACTATTCCTGGGAGTGCAGCAGGTAAAATAACTTTTTTAATAGTTTCTGATTTAGTAGCACCCATAGCATATGATCCATCTCTAAGTGACGTCGGAACAGATGTTATTACATCGTCTGATAATGAAGAAATAAACGGGATGATCATTATTCCCATAACCCCTCCTGCTGCCAATGCACTTTCTGAAGCCATCGACAACCCTAATGATGAAACAAAATCCTTCAAAAATGGACCAACTGTTATTGCAGCAAAAAAACCGTAAACGACTGTTGGAACTCCAGCTAATATTTCAAGAATTGGCTTGAAGGTTTTTCTTACAGTTGGTCTGGCGTATTCTGCCAGATAAATTGCTGATAGAAGGCCAACAGGGATAGCAACTGCCATTGCAACTAAGGTAATTAAAAGTGTTCCTGTGAAAATTGGTATCGCTCCGAATGAACCCTGGCTTGCTATCTGATCTTCTCTAATAGCAGTTTGAGGGCTCCAAGCTAAACCAAATAAAAAATCAAAAAAAGGGACTCTTTCAAAAAACCTAACGGCCTCAAAAATTAATGAAAAAACAATTCCTATAGTTGTAATAATTGCAATTACTGAACAAAAAATTAAAAGGTTTATATTTGCTTTTTCAACTGCTTGACGTGCCCTGAAAAAAGTAGAGACTTTTCTCAGTGAAACCAAACTTGAAATTAAACCTACAACTAGTACTAAAAGAAAAACATATGAATCAGAATTAGTTGTTAATGTCTGATAATAAGCCGCGGAATCAATAATTAAAGGATTAGTCCCTGGAAAAATTTTTTCTGGGTTTGTTGCTTTTATTGTATCGATGAGCATCGATGGGTTGCCTTTGAAGTTATCAACAAGGTTTAGTGGAATAGATTCTTTAAGGAAGATGTCAATTATGTAAGGTTTAAAAAAAAACCAACAAATAAGTATTATTGAACTGGGTAACAACAACCACAAAAGAGAATATGTTCCATAATAAGAAGGAAGGGAAGGAAGTTTTGATCCTTTTGTAATATCTTCGTTAATTTTAAGAGCTTTTGTAGTTCCATACCAATGGATGTAAAAGCTAAGAAAACAAAAGATGATTAAAAAGGACCAAAACCCCATATTTAAAGCTTACTTCTTCTGAAGAACTTTTGCATCAAATTTTGCCAAAGATTTACCATCTTTTTCAAATTTTGCTCTTTCACCTTCAGGGAGTGGTATTAGGCCTTTGGGGACTAAATAACCATCATTTCCTATTGCCTTACTTGCTGTAAATTCTCTTACATATTCTTTAACACCTGGAATTACAGATGCATGAGCATTTTTTACATAAAAGAATAAAGATCTCGAAACAGGATACTTTCCAGAGGAGATTGCTTCAAATTCAGGAAAAACGCCATCAACCTTGGCGGCTTTCACCTTATCTCTATTTTGATCTAAAAAAGAATAACCAAAAACTCCTAATGCGTTTGGATCAGCAACTAATTTTTCAATGATTAAATTATCATTTTCACCAGCCTCAACGAATGGACCATCTTCCCTAACGCTTCTACACTGCTTTTTATAAAGTTTTTTGTTAGATTTTTTTAAAGCTTTTCTTCCGGGAAACTTTTTACAGCCTCTTTCGATAGCAAGCTCGTTAAAAGCATCTCGCGTTCCAGAAGTTGGAGGCGGTCCAATAACTACAATAGGCTTGGCAGGAAGAGCTGGGTTAACTTCATTCCACATTTTGTATGGGTTAGGTTTAACTGTGTTTCCTTCAGGGTCAGCTGGAACATCTTTTGCTAAAGCTAAGTAAACATCTTTTAAAGTTAGCTCTAACATTGGTGCAGATTTAGCATTTGCCATTGCAATACCATCGAAACCAACTTTAATTTCAGTAATGTCGGTAACACCATTTTCAGTACATTTTTTTACTTCTTTCATCTTAATTCTTCTAGAAGCATTAGTTATATCTGGATGTTCTGTACCTAATCCAGCACAAAAAAGCTTTAATCCGCCCCCTGAGCCAGTTGACTCAATAACTGGCGTTTTAAAACCACTTGTTTTTCCAAATCTTTCAGCAACAACTGTTGCAAAAGGATATACCGTTGAAGACCCAACGATTTTAATTTGATCACGTGAACTGACCTGGCTAGATAAACCAATAGTCAGAGCAGCTGCGACTAACATAGTTTTTTTCATTATTTTCCTCTCTTTGTTGAAAAGTTAAGATTTAAAAATAAAGAATAATGAGGAAACAAATATTACAGAATTGTTACAGTTTTATGACATAATTTTTTTAATTATTTTTGTATATGTTAGATATGTTTTCAATTCCCCTATTAAGAGATTGACTGAAAACTAAATGAGGATCTTTATTAATTTTCAAGGATACTTTATTTTTTTTTGTCATACTAATTTTACAAAGCTTAAGAACTTTGTAGTTTAGTCTTCCGGTCAAATGATGGACTATTCTAAGCAACTGCCCAAGAACTTTACAACTTTCCAATTCACGCGGTGAAACTTTGTTTGTGTAAGTTGTTACAAAATTATCTTTTATAGAGTTTGAATATCTGAAATAAAGAATTAAAGATAAAAGATACCTATCTTTTCTTTCTAAATGATTGAATGGATAATATAGAATCTCTTCTAATGCAAAAACACGTCTGTGCTCTGGATGAATGTTGGCCCCTATATTCATCAACCAACAAGCTGCTTTGACAATTCTGTCGCACAATTTTATGTTACCATCAAATGATTTTACCCAGTCGAAAATTTTTTTTACATCTCTGGTCTTTGCTAAATTTGAGATTTTCTTAACCTGCGAAAAAAAGGGATCACTTTCCTTTTCACTTATGTTTTTGTAAAGTATTCCTTCTCTTATTCCTGTATTTGTAAAATAGATATTTTTTATTTTAAATTTTTTTACAATTTTTTCTAAAATAACAAGGCTGTAAGGAATTATCTGACACCTAGACTTAGAAATTTTTTTTAGGAAATTTTCGTTAATTGTACCCTCTTTAAATATTACTTTTCTGATTGAGTGAATAAAATTTTCAGCATTAACTGAGTAGTCTTGAATTATTTTAATCTCATCATTTTCGATATGCATGTGAACTTTTGCTAATGCCCTAAAGGACCCACCTATTGCATAGAAATTTTTAAAGTTTTTAGATTCAATTTTTTTTAAATTTCTATCTATAAAATTTGAAACAATGACTCCATCTGGCTGACCTAAACCTTGAAGTACTACATGACCTAAATTTGATGACCCAAGAAATTCCGATTGGTCTCTTTTTTTTACTTTAACTAACTCTAGGCTTCCTCCACCAAAGTCTCCAACTAATCCATTAACTATATTTCTTGAAAAAAATAAACCTTTTGCAGCGAGAAGGCCTTCTTCCTTTTCACTTAAAACTTTTAATCGAATTCCAAATTTTTTTAAAATTAAGTTTACCAATATTTGCTTATTTTTTGCAGTTCTTACAGCTGCAGATCCAAAAACAATGATATTTTTTTTCTTTATGTTTTTTGAAATCTCAAAAAATCTTTTTAAAACAATTATTAACTCCTCGATCATTTCTTTTGAAAAAGATCGATTAGAACATATAATTTTTCCTAAATTCATAACTACCTTTTCGTTGAAAATTGTATTTGCTGAATAACTAACTGAGTCAAAGATAACTAATCTAACTGAAGATGATCCAATGTCTATAACAGCGAAAGGAGATTTATTTTTTTTCATTTGCTTGTAAGTGTGAACCTCTACCAGATAACGATGGATTATTTATAAAAAAATTATGTGCAGAAAAAACATTTCTTTTTTTAATTTTTTTATATACACCATTATGATCTAAAACCCAACTGTTTGTATTGTCTTTTAAATAACTAATCATTATCTGTTCTAAAACTTGCTTATGGACAGTATCATTGATAATTGGAATAAAAGTTTCGACTCGCCTATCGAGATTTCTTGTCATCATATCAGCAGATGAAATAAAAATTTTATTTTGTCTATCTGGCATTTTTTTTCCATTTGCAAAGCAATATATTCGACTGTGTTCTAAAAATCTACCTACCAAGCTTTTAACAAAAATATTTTCAGATAAATTTTTAACACCAGGACGTAAACCACATATTCCTCTAACTATAAGAAAAATTTTTACTCCTGCTTGAGAGGCTTCATAAAGTTTATCGATGATTTCATCATCAATTAATGAATTAACTTTAATCCAAATTTCTGCTGGCAATTTTTTCTTTGAGTTAATTATTTCGTTATCAATGAGCTCTATCATAAAGTTTCTAAGTAAAGTTGGCGAATATGAAACCAACTGCATTTTTTGAGGTTTTGTATAACCTGTAATAAAATTAAAAATTTTTAAGGCATCATTGACCAATTCTTCGTTACAAGAAAAATACGATAGGTCTGTATAAATTTTAGCTGTAATCGGATGATAATTTCCAGTTCCAAAATGAACATAAGAGGTTATATCATCATCTTCTTGTCTTGAAATCAAAGAAATTTTTGCATGTGTTTTCCATTTGAGAAAACCATAAACAATGTTTACCCCTGATTTTTCAAGATCCTTTGCCCACTGTATATTTTTTTCCTCATCAAACCTTGCTTTTAATTCAACTACTGCTGTTACAGACTTCCCATTATTTGATGCTGTCTTTAATGCCTCGATAATTGGTGATTCAGAACTAGTTCTGTAAAGAGTTTGTTTAATTGAAATAACCTTAGGATCTTTTGATGCCTGTTGTAAAAAGTTAACTACAACATCAAAACTTTCGAATGGATGATGTATAAGTATATCCTTTTTTTTAATGGCAGAAAAACATTTTCCTTTAAAATCTAGTATTCTTTGCGGGTATCTTGATTTAAAAGGTTTGAAGCAAAGGGATAATTTTTTTTCATCAATTAGTTCATTAAGAGAACTAACATCTAAAATTGATTTTAAGCGAAAAATACTTTCATCTTTAACCTTTAAAGATTTTCTTAGAAAGTTTAGTAATTTCTTTTCTACTCTACCTTGAACGTATAAACCAACAACCTCACCACGACGTCTTTTTTTTAATGCTGTTTCGAATGATAGAAGAAGATCCTCAGCTTCCTCTTCGAAATCTATATCACTATCTCTGATTATTCTGATAAATGTATAATGAGCTAGTTTATAATCAGGAAAAATAGATTTTAAATTTTGTAAGATTATATTTTCAGAGCTTACGAAAATATCTTCTTTTTTACTTATTTTAAAAAACCTTTTTAACTTGGGAGGCAGAATAACTAAGGAATAAGAGGTTTTTCCAGCTTTATTTTTTAATGAGCAAACTAAGCTCAAACTCAGATTTGGTAAGAAAGGAAAAGGATGTGCAGGATCAATTGCTAGGGGTGTTAGTGTTGAAAAGATTTTTTTCTCAAAGATTGTATAAATTATTTCACGTTTTTTTTTTAAATTTTTTGGGGAATCAATGATTCTTATTTTTTCTTTCTCTAACTTCTCCCTCAAATCAGTTAAGATTAATTGTTGTTTTTTTAGAAGTATTTTCATAGATTTAGCAACCTCTTGGTATTGCTGTCTTGTAGTTCGTCCATCAGAGGTTCGGATAAAAATTTTTTTTTTGAGTTGCCTAAATAAACCAGCAACTCTTACCATATGAAACTCATCTAAATTATTTCCCGAAATCGATAAAAATCTTAATCTCTCAAGAATAGGGTTTTTATTATTTTGCGCTTCTTTTAGAACTCTTTCATTAAAATTTAACCAGGATAATTCTCTGTTAATAAATCTTTGGGGACTTTTTTTAATATTATTTTTATTTTTCCTTACCATTCTTTAAAAAGCCTCTTTGTTAATACTCAATTTATTTGTAAAAAAGACATTAATCATTATCATTATTGTTGAAGTTGCTAAGCAAACAATTATGCCTCCAAATTGATATGAAATTCCAGAAAATAGTGTTCCAAAGAATCTTCCAAATGCGTTTGCCATATAATAAAAACCTACATCTAAGGCAACCCTTTCTTTTTTCGTGAATTTTAAAATTAAATATGAATGTAAAGACGAATTTACGGCAAAGATAAATCCAAAAGTAATCAACAGAATAATAGTAATTATTAATTGTATTTGTTCGGATTTGCTGACTAAGTAAATTAAAAAAGTGAATATTAACAATGTTATAAATAAAAACTTACACCATTTTTTTGATTCATTTACTAATGATTGTTCAGATTTTATTTTTAAATTTATTATAGATGGTCCCATAGCTTGAACAATACCGTAGAAGATAACCCAAATAGCCATTAGGCTACCAACTATAAAAAATGGTGTTGAATTAGTTTGCTGTTCAGAAACTGAAAAAAAACTATAAAAATAAACAGGAACACCAACTACAAACCAAACATCCCTAGAGCCAAAAAGGAAAACTCTTGCTAAAGATAAATAATTTATATTTCTTGATTTTGATCTAATATCAGAAAGCCTTACCTTTTTGTTACCGCTTGGTAGTTCAGAGGAGATAGAAATCATAACTATTGTTAATATTCCAACTAATAAAAGAATCATCAGAGTTAAAGAAGGTTCAAAACCAATAGTTGAAAGTAATAAGCCTCCAACAAGAAAACCTAACCCCTTTAAGGCATTCTTTGAGCCAGTAAGAAATGAAACTAATTTAAATAAGTTTCCCTTTTTTTTTGATGAAATAAACTTTACAACTGATTTTGACGACATTTTTGTGAGATCTTTTGCAATTCCACTAAAGCCCTGTACGATCATAACATAGATAATTGACAGCTCTAAAGCCCAACTTTTATCAAGCATTAAAAGTAGCGTTAAAGAGACTATTTGAATTGACAAACCAGAAAACAACGTACTCTTTAGACCAAATCGTGAAGCTAACCAACCTCCGAAGTAATTCGTAATAATTCCTGCTAACTCATAAACAAGAAATAGGTAAGCTAGTTCAATGGGTGTAAACCCCATAGAGTGAAAATGTAATAAAACTATCATTCTCAGAGCACCATCGGTGAGCATGAAAGACCAATATGAAAGTGTTATTAAAAAGAAAGTTTTCTGTTTTTGATAAATATTTTTCACAAAAATGACCCTACCATCTGGGATACATCTATTAGTCGCTCAGCATAACCAATTTCATTATCATACCACGCATAAATTTTTACCTGTGTTTCGTTAATAACCATTGTACAATCAGCATCAATTATTGCTGACCTTTTATCACTTAGGTAATCAGTAGAAACGAGTGGCTTTTCCTCATAACCTAATATTCCTCTAAGTTCTTGTTCAGAAGCTTTTTTAAGAAGATTATTTATTTCTTTCTTGTTTGTTTTCCGAGAAACTTCAAATACACAATCAGTTAAGGATGAATTTAAAAGAGGTACTCGTACGGCTTGACCATTTAATTTTCCTAGTAATTCAGGATAAATTAGAGTAATTGCTTTAGCGCTTCCTGTGGTTGTTGGAATTAGAGAATTCAGTGCAGATCTTGCTCTTCGAAATTCTTTATTTGCCTTATCAACTATTGTTTGGGTATTTGTTGGGTTGTGAATTGTTGTAATTGACCCGTGTTTTATACCTATATTCTCATGAATTACTTTAACAATCGGTGCAAGACAGTTAGTAGTACAGCTTGCAGCAGTAACTATATCGTATTTTTTGGAATCGTAGATATCTTGATTAACCCCGTAAACAATGTTAGCTATATTTTCATCTTCAATGGGAGCAGAAACGACAACTTTTTTAACACCCATGTTAAAGTAATTCAAAAGTTTAGATCTTGATTTATAATAACCAGTACAATCAATAATAATATCAACATCTTCCAACTCAATATTTTCAATAGTAGAGCTTGTTTGAAAGATTATTTTTTTATCATTTATAGTGATAGATTTCTCATCATTACTAAAATCAGCATCCCATTTTCCATGAACTGAGTCATATTCAAGAAGATGACGATGTAAATCAATCGTTCCCGAAGAATCATTTATCCAGGAAACTTTAGCCTCTCTCTCAATAAGTGCTTTAAGTGCAAACTTTCCAATCCTTCCAATTCCGTTGATTCCGTATGTAACCATTTGATATCGTTACTTTGAGATTGTTACAGTTTTATGACTGTTTTAACGGTGTTTTACAAACGTCCTATCAAATTAATAGTTAAGTCCACCATGTCCTAATTATACTTTTAGGTCATGATGGATTTAAACACTATTGTTGACTAGGTTCCTCTTTTTTAGTTGCACTAGTAGGAGATGTGATATCAGTTTTTATATTTATATTTTGAGCGGAAACTTTATCAAGAGAACCATTTGGCTTTGTAGCTTTTAATTTGTTTGATTTCGATGGTTTCTTGGGTTTCATCAAACTGATTTTTTTATTCAACTTTTTATTGTTATTTTTTAGTTTGCTTATCGTCTTTTTTGGTTTTTTTAGTTTGCTCACTAATTTTTTATTTATATTTTTGAGCTTACTAATTGTCTTTTTTGGTTTTTTTAGTTTGCTCGCTAATTTTTTATTTGTATTTTTGAGCTTACTAATTGTTTTTTTTGGTTTTTTTAATTTACCCTCTAATTTTTTTTTTGACTTTTTTAATATATCAAGTTTTTTAAGAGGTTTGTTTAACTTTATAACTTTAGCTTTTAAGTTTGCATTCTTTTTTTTTAAACTTTTAATAGCTTTTTGTGCATCAGATTTCTTTTTGGCGCTTTCAATTGCTAAGCAACTTAGACCTACAAATTTTGGCAATTTCTTAGATCTTTTTAACTTTTTTGGATCTAGACCAGTTAATTTAGCAAATCTTTTATTTGATATTTTGTTTTTTTTTTCCCAGCGTTGAAGCTGTTTAGGTTTTGTTAATAATTTCATTAATTTCCTCTCTTTAAATAGTTAAATTATCAGTGATTATTGTACGCACTTATTGCGTAATGTCAATATGTTATTACTCAGAAATTCTTAATTATATTATTAATTTCAATTCGATTGAATAATTTGTCATTGGAGGTTTTCTTGAGGTAATCAAGCTGACTATGGGTTAAGCAAATAGTAATCTTTTTTTCTAGAGTTATCCCATTATTTTCAAAATTACTAGAAGCTTTTAACTTTCCATTAATAATTCTCGAAGTGTACGTACAGACTACTTCTGAATTGTGTCTAAAAGAATTATCTGCTTCAATATCTTTAATAAAACCCTCAGAATCATAGAGTGGTCCAATAAAGGTTATGAAAACTAACACCCAATTCATTTATTAACTTTTTTTTTGTCCTGAGTTTTTTTTTTGTTTAATACAAATTGCCAATATACTAAATGTCCAAGCATATAAATCCTTTCAAAGTTTTATCCACACGCAATATTTGCGCACTATAATTAATAAATACGCACCGATTGCGTATTTGTCAATATTATTTTTTATATTTGTTTGTTTTTATTATTTATCTATACTTAAAAACTGGTCGAATTCATGAATAACGAGCAATTCAAAAAATGGAGAAAAAAGCACAATTTGTCTCAATCAGAGGCTGCTATTACCCTTGGTTTAAAAAGGAGGATGATTCAGTATTATGAAAAAGGAAAAAAGGGGGAGAAAGATGTGAAAATTCCAAAATATATCAAATTAGCTTGTGAAGCCATTGATCTTAAGAAAAAATTAAAAAAAATGATTTAGTTAAAAGGAGTAAAATAAATGAGTAAGAGTTTTGTAATGAAAATTGGGGAGTCTTTAGTTGCAGGAGGGCCTCCAGGAACCGCAGCGGAGCCAGAAGTAGTTATTGGTGAATTAGACGGTCCCTTTGGGACTGCTTTTGCTACTCTTATTGGAAACCAGATCAAAGGCCATACTAAGGTCCTGGCAATAATGAATACTGATGTTATGGTAAAGCCCGCAACCCTTATGGTTAGCAAAGTTACAGTTAAGGATGATAAATACACCAATATTTTAATGGGAACAGTACAGGGCGCGATTGCTAATGGTGTTTTAGATTCAGTTAAAGAAGGATATATACCCAAAGATAGGGCAAATGATTTGGGAATAATAGTTTCTGTCTGGTTAAATCCCTTAGTAGCTAAGGATGAGAGTCTAGATCATAAAATACTTTTTGATATTCATAGGAAGGCAACAACTAATGCTATTAAAAAAGCTATGACCAATGAACCTTCTATAGATTGGTTGTTAGAAAACCAGGACTCGATTATTCATAAATACTATCAAAAAGAACTAGATAAATAATAGTGTATATGCACTTATAATATGTAAGCACAAATTATTATTTAAGTGCATACGCACATTTTTTTCTTTTTGTATAATAACTAGTGGCGATTTAAATAAGTGTATAAGCACTTACTTAGATTAGATGCTTTGTGATTATGACTGTGAAGGTTATTAAAACCAAAAGCAAAGAAAGAAAAACGGCAGCACTTCCAAGATCCTTGGCACGCTTAGATAAATCATGTTGAGAAAAAGAGATCCTATCAATAGCTGCTTCAACACTAGAGTTAAGAAGTTCAACTATTAATAAAATTAACAAGCTACCAATCATTAATATTTTTTCAATTGGAGATGTAGGAAAAAAAAATATGGAGGGAAAAAGAAGTACACTCAATAGAAGCTCTTGCCTGAAAGCGCTTTCCTCTTTAAAAGCAAAAACAAAACCGGAAAGACTATTTATTAATGCAAAAAAAAGTCTTTTAAATCCAGTGTTCTTTTTGTGAGGATTATCATTAAAAATATAAGTTTTCGGATTTCTTTTAGATGCGATTTGTAAATTTGATTCAAATATACTAGCCACTCGTTCCCACTTAAATTTCTTTGCATGGTTAATTGGCACTGAGGGTTTAATTTGAATTGCCTTCTCGCAAGCTTTTTGTAAACTTTTATCCAAAACTCCAGCACCACTGTTACCAATTACATTTAGAGGACCTGAAACGGGAAAAGCTGCTACAGGAAGCCCACATGCCATAGCTTCAAGAATAACAAGGCCAAAGGTATCAGTTTTACTAGGAAAAACAAAAAGATCGGCTTTTCCATAAAGATTAGGAAGTTCTTTGGGCGACTTTTGTCCAAAAAACCTGACATTAGGGTATTTTTTTTCCAATTTACGTTTATCCGGACCATCACCAACTACCCATTTGTCACAATTAATATTGAGACTAAGGAATTCTTCAAGATTTTTTTCAACAGCAACGCGTCCAACATTTATCAAAATTGGCCTGGAATTTTTAATTTTTTTTTTTGGTGGCTTAAACAAGCTTGTATCAACTCCTCGAGGCCATTCTGTTGTGTTTTTAATACCCCAATCACTTAATTCCTCCATAATAGATTTAGTTGGTGTTAAAATTTTGTAAGCTTTATTGTGAAACCATCTCAAGTAGCTGTAACTTAAAGAAAGTGGTAATCTTGACCTTTCATAAATATATTCCGCAAATCGTGTATGAAAAGATGTCGTATAAGTAAAACCATTTTTTACAACAAAATTCCTAGCAGCAAGGCCAAGGGGACCCTCCGTTACAATATGAATAGCATCCGGTAAAAAGTCTTTGATCATTTTTTTTACTTTATTGTAAGGAAATAAAGCAAGACGAATCTCCGGATATGTGGGACAGGGAAAAGTATTGAAAAGGTTTGGAGTAATCATTTGAACATGGTGGCCTCTTTTTTCTAGTATTTTTTTAGTATGACTTAAGGTGTGAACAACGCCGTTGACTTGGGGCATCCACGCATCTGAAATTATGGATATTTTCATTGCTCTTTTAAATTTTCGAGTGTGTTAAAATTAATTTGTTGTGTTGTTGCTTAACTTTCTCAGACCAATCAATTATCTCTAGTGTCCCATCATAATTCTCAACCAAAGCAGTTAGGGATTCAACCCAATCACCATCATTAGCATAGATTATCCCATCAATTATTTTTAACTCTGCTTTGTGTATATGACCACACACAACCCCATCATAGCCTCTTCTTTTTGCCTCTTTAGCCATTATCTGTTCGTAAGCTGAAACAAATGATACAGCTTTTTTTACTTTATGTTTTAAAAACTGAGATAGAGACCAATAGGGTAACTTAAAGAATCTTCTGAACTTGTTAAATAGCGTATTAATTTTTATTAAGGCTACATAGCCCTTATCACCTAAATAAGCAAGCCATTTGGCATGTTTTATTATGCCATCAAATTGGTCACCATGAATAGTCCAAAGTTTTTTTCCTTTAATTGTTTTATGAATAGCGTATTTCATAATTTTTATGTCACCAAAGTTTACACCAATATATTTGCGGGCAGCCTCATCATGATTTCCAGGTATAAAAATAACTTTGATACCTTTTCTAGCTTTTCTAAGAAGTTTTTGAACAACGTCGTTGTGCGATTGTGGCCAATACCATTTTTTTTTAAGTCTCCAACCATCAACAATATCACCGACCAAGTATATAGTTTCAGTTTTAATTTGTTTAAGAAAGTCTAATAACAGTTCTGACTTGCAACCAGAAGTTCCAAGGTGTAGGTCAGAAATCCAAACAGTCCTGTATCCTTTTTTTATTTTTGTGGAATATCCATCCATGTTAAATTAATAACAATATTTTGTGTCAAAATTATTACAAAAAACTATATATAGTAAAAAAGGCCCCGAAGGGCCTTTTATTTAGGGTAAGGAAAGGAAATTAGCGACTACCATTTCAGGTGTAGTCTTGCTTGTATGGTAGATATGTCAGATGGTGTACCTCTAGCATTATCATAATCATATTCACCGTAAGCATACTCAAGCATGGCTCTAACATTGGAATTAAAGTAGTGGTTAAAACCAACAGTATGAACTTGTCCAGCTCCACCGCCACCATCACGTGAACCTACGCCTGTGCCGACATTGTCAAAGTCATTAGCGTCAATCCATTCATACTGATACTTAGGAACAAAACAATGCCTTTTACATTTTAGACCACCGACGGCTCCTTTTTTTCCGCTATGCTTATACTTACCAGTAATCGCATAAGAAAGACTAGCCGAACCACCATAAATATTGTAATCATCACGAGTCCCAAGACCACTATTGCGTGGATCAAATGTATATTTACCGATTTGATATTCGGCTTGAAACAATAAAGCATCATTAAAAATCATGGACAATTGAGGACCATGAAATGTATGACTTTCTGCGCTTGTTAAATTACCAATATCAATAGGCTTATCAACAAAAGTATGAACACCGTTGGCCCTAGCACTGTTTGTATCATAGGTTTCAGAACCAGACATATTTAAGTATCCAAAATGATACCCAAATAGGGTAGATAAAGGACCACCTACTAATGGCGTGTCACTTTTATAATGATAGTGAGCAGCGATACTAGCTCCGTAATGTTCACTTTCATTATCACCATTTCCTGGTACACCACTATCACCGATGGGTTGAACCAAACCTGACTCTAGACCACTAAAAATACCCATTTTAGCGTGAAATTGTTTACCAAGAGCCCCAGAAGTATCATAAACTATACCCATTCTTTGAGCAAAATTCATCATCTCGTTATGAAGAGGTCTTTCCATGAAGATAAGGTTGTTAGAACTCGTATTCTCATAAAGACCTTGACCACTTTTTACGTTACCGAAAGAAAGTTTACCAACTCCTTTAATGCTTTTAGAGATAAAGGCATCTTTAATAACTACATTTCTAACCTTGGAGTTGTTAGTTCCTTCAGCAAAATCAGGTTGGATAACCCAAGCCCATCCATTACCAATTTTACCTTTAATATCAAATCTCAGCCTTCTGAATTCAGCACCAAAACCGTTTCCAGTTTCATGCTGAGTCATGTTACTATTACCTGATTCATAATCTATCAATTGGGTTAAATCATACATCATACGACCACCAATTTTAAATTCGTATTTTCCATCTGAACTTTTGATGCTCAGCCCTTTACCTTTTTTAAAATAAGCTTTGCTATCTCCAGAACCTTTAGACATTTCTTGTTTCATTTTTAGAACTTCATTTTGCAAAGCATCGATTTGTGCACCATAGTCTTGAGCACTTGCTGTACCAATGAAAGCTCCTGTAGCCATTACAGCTAATCCAACATAATATTTATTCATTTCTTTCCTCATTTAATAAAATTAATAATGTTAAAGAGAAATTAGTATAATGATTCTGTAACAGTTTTATGACAAATTAAATTTGAAAAAAAATTTAAGGATTTGTGTTGTATTATTGCAACAAGTTAGGGCTATTAGTTTGAAATGTAACTAAAAATTTAGAACCTTTTCCGATTTCTGATTCAATGTGAAAATTAGCATTATGACGATTTAAAATATGCTTAACTATCGATAAGCCAAGACCTGTATTACCTGAATTTCTTGAACGAGAGGGATCGACTCTAAAAAATCTTTTTGTTAAAAGAGGAATATTTTGAGTTGCAACACCAATGCCAAAGTCCTCAACGGTTAAATTTACAACGTCTTTAATAATCTTGATACTTACCTCTATTGGTTTCTTTGATTGACTATGTGTAATGGCGTTTTCAATAATATTAAAAAAAACCTGATTAAGCTCTGATTCATCGCCGGTTATAAAAATTTCTTTTTTTGGAATTAAAAACTTACAATCAATTCGTTTAAATAATTTTCTTTCCTTACAAATTTTTTGAACGTTTTTAAGAATATCGGTTAAATTTACTTTTTCATCAGGTGGACTAAATTCAGTTCTCTCAATTCGCGATAAAGATAGTAAGTCATTCACAAGTCTTGACATTCGCTCAGCTTCGTTACCCATAGTTTTTAAAAAACTTTCTTTTATATTTTTTGTAGTATTTTTTTCTGATAGAAGAGTTTCACAATACCCAATAATCACAGAAATAGGGGTTTTTAGCTCATGACTGGCGTTAGCTATAAAATCTTTTTGCAGGTTTTGTAAATTATGTTCTGCAGTTGTATCAAAGAGTCTAATAAAACTTAATTTATTTTTACCCACATCTCTGCTCCCAGAAATCCAAATTTTATAAATTCTTTCGGATGGATAAATCAAGTCTACTTCTTTTTCAATTGGTTTTTTCTTTTTTTGTGATTCATCAATAAGATCACTAAGTTCAGGTATTCTGAGAACAGAAAAAATATTTTTGTTTTTAATATTTTCTCCAAGAAGTTGTCCACTTGCTGAATTAAACTCTATAACTTGAAGACGCTGATCTATAATTAAGAGGGGATCGGGAAAATGTTGAAAAAAATAATTAAAGAAAAAAACCCTTAATTGTTCAATCCTGTAGTTATCCTGATATTTTTTTAAAATACTATTTAAGTTAAAAATTATGGGTTCGTATAATTTAAAAAAAAATAACCGAGAGCTTTTGATTGGTTTGCCTGAAAAATTCTGTAAATTTTTAATTACACTTCTAAGATCTTTTAAGAAAAGAAAGATAAAAAGTAGACATACTAGTAATATAAATATGAATACGATAATTATATCTTTATGAACAAACATAGAAATGTTTATATAGAAAATTAATGTTAAAGAAAAATGAAATTAAAACAACCTGATATAAACGGATTGTTAAAAAAAAATCACAAAGTTTCAAAACCAACACCTATGATGGCCCAATACCTTGAGGTTAAAGAAAGGCATAAAGAGTATTTATTATTTTATAGAATGGGTGATTTCTATGAATTGTTTTTTGAAGATGCAGAAGTTGCAGCCTCTAACTTAGGAATAGCCCTAACCAAAAGAGGAAAAATTGGAGACAAAGATATTCCAATGTGTGGTGTTCCTTATCATTCGGCTCAAACCTATTTATCACGATTAATAAAACAGGGTTTTAAGGTGGCCATTGCCGAACAGTTAGGAGAAAGTGAGGAGGAATCAAAAAGCCAAAAAATTTTTAAAAGAGATGTGGTACGAATAATTACTCCTGGAACCATAATAGAAGATTCACTTTTGGACTCCAAAAATAATAATAATTTACTTAGTATTTTTTTGCATAAAGGCCTAATTTCTATTGCTTGGGTTGATATGACTTCTGGACTTATTAAGCTTGAACGAATTGAAGGGAAAAACTTTCTTCAGTATCTTACAGAATCAATACATAAGATCGAGCCTGGTGAAATTATTGTTTCTGAGGAAATAAAAAACTCAAAAATTTTAAATGAAAAACTGGGTATTTTTGATAAGCAAATTTCTTACATCCCTCATACCTTTTATGATTACAAAAATAACACGGACGTAATAAATAATTTTTTTGATATAAAAAAAATACAATCTCTAGCCGACCTCAATCAGACCGACATTGCCGTTATTGGCGCACTTATAAATTACCTTAAATTAACTCAAAAAAATAACATTCCAAAAATAAGAAATGTAGAAATTGTCTCTAGAGAAAAATTTATGCAAATAGATATGTTTACTTTAAAGAGTCTTGAAATATTTGAGCGTTATGATGGAGTAAAAAAAGGAAGTCTGATTGATACAATTGACAAAACACAGACAGCTTGCGGTGCCAGAATGCTCCGATATTTTTTAAAAGCTCCGTTAATAGATAATAAAGAAATAGAGTTTAGGCATAATCTAATAGAATCATTTCTTTATAATTTCAGTACACTAGAAATTATCATAAAACTCTTGGCAAGTGTTCCTGATCTTGAAAGAGCGTTAGCAAGAGTTACAGCAGGGACTAATAATCCTAGAGATTTAATTTTAATAAAACAGTTTATAAATTTCACAAAAAAAATATTTCATGAACTGGAAAATGTTAAAGAAAAAAATTTACATAAATTAATTCCTGATAAAAAGGTTATTGATAAAGCGACGACAATTGAAAAATTAATTGACGAAAACATTGAAGATACTCCTCCCATTAATCTTAACGATGGTGGTGTTATAAAGGGTTCAGTTGATAAAAGATTAGATGAACTCAGAAATATAAAACAAATTAAAACTGAGGAAATTATTAAACTTCAAGAAAAATATAGTCTTGAGACTAATGTTAATAATTTAAAAATTAAATTTAATAACTTTCATGGCTACTTTATTGAAGTTACAAAGAAACACACATCAAATATTGATAGCTGTGAAACTATTGATTTTATAATGATACAGAACACTGTTAATGCATCAAGATATCAAACAGAGGAACTGAGAAAAATTTCACATGAAATAGAATCATCAGTTGATGAATCAATTCAATTAGAATTACAAATTTATGAAGAAATTTGTTTAACAATACTAAAGGCCTCAGATGATTTATCTATTTTGACTGAGAAAATTGCATTCGTTGATGTTATAAGCAATTTTGCTCATCTTGCAGAGTTAAGAAATTATATTAAGCCAAAATTATTAGCAAACAATTCAATTAATATTCTTAATGGTAGGCATCCGGTTGTGGAGGAAGGACTAAAAAATAAAGGAGAAGAATTCACTCCTAACAATTGTGAGATGAATGAACACGAAAACATATGGTTAATGACAGGACCAAATATGGCTGGGAAAAGTACTTTTTTAAGACAAATAGCTATTATTGCTCTGTTAAATCAAATTGGATCTTATGTTCCCGCAGAAAAAGTAAGTATAGGAGTTTTTGATAAAATTTTTACAAGAATTGGAGCATCAGACAATCTTTCTGAAGGTATGTCTACATTTATGATGGAGATGATCGAAACATCAAGAATTGTAAATGAAGCTACAAAATCTTCATTAGTTATCTTAGATGAATTAGGAAGAGGAACTTCATCAGAAGATGGTCTTGCTATTGCGTATTCAGTTCTTGAGTTTATAGCTTTAAAAATAAAATGCCTTACATTGTTTGCAACGCATTATAAAGATCTGTGTGAAATGAGTGATAAGCATTCCGAGATACTGAACAAGACGTTAGCAATTAAAAAGTGGAATAATGAGATAATTTTTCATTACAAAGTTATTGACGGTATTTCAGAAGGATCTTTTGGTATCCATGTAGCAAATCTTGCCGGAATAAATAAATCAATAATTTCACGTGCCAGCCAAGTTTTAAAGTCTATTGATAAAAAGGATGTAGAATTGGGTAAAGATGATTTTGATTTTAATGATCAAGATGAAAAAAAGGACAACGAAGTATCAAAGTTTTTACAAAAGCTTGATCTGGACAATCTGTCTCCAAAGGAATCACTAGATATTTTATATGCACTAAAAAAAAATTATTTCATTGAATGATGTTAAAATTATCCGACTACAATTTAAAAAATATTGATTCTGTTAAAAATTTTTTTTTAACGAAAAAAAATAAAATTAAGGAACAATTTTATTACAATCATAACGGAATAAAATGTTGTAAACTTAATTCAGACCTTACTGATGTATTGATAAAAAAGATTTTCGAATTAACAAATCCCGTAAAGTTAGTTAATAAAGATTTTTTAATTTGTGCAGTGGGAGGGTATGGAAGAAAACATTTAGCCCCCTATTCAGATATAGATTTACTTTTTGTATATAACCAAAAAATTCCAGAAAAAGAATTAAAAAGAACAATCGAGCAAATTCTCTATCCTTTGTGGGATTTAGGAATGAAGGTTGGGCATGCTGTGAGAACTTTTAAAGAAGTAATCTCTTTGTCTAAAAAAGAGCAGATTATAAAAACGTCTATTTTAGATGCTAGACTAATATTAGGTTGTAATGAAGTTTTTAAAAATATTATTACACAATATACAAAGGAATTTTCTAAAAAGGCAGGAATTTTCTTAAAAGAAAAAGTTGATGAGAGAAAAAAAAATATTCAAAAAATTGGCTTTGATTACTTTAAAAATGAACCAAATTTGAAAGAAAGTGAGGGTTCGTTAAGAGATATAAATCTAATACATTGGTGTCTGAAAATTCTAAAAATTTCACAAAAGAAAAACGTAAATAATTTTGCTGATTATTTAAATCTTAATGAAAAAAAAAAAATTTCTAAGTCGCTCGAATTTTTACTCACCTTAAGGTGTTTCTCACATTATATAAGCCAAAGACAAAACGATAAACTTACATTCGACTTACAAAAAACTATAGCTGATAAAATTACAACCACAGAAAAAATTCATGGAAAGAGCGCAACTGAACTTTTGATGAAAGATTATTTTAAACAAATTAAGCAAATAAAAACACTCGCCCAAGTTTTATCAGAATCAGTAAATAATCGCATAAGAAATAAAAAAGTTAAAGGTGCTACCACATTAAAAAAATTTCAAATGAATCTTTTTAAAAATATCTTTGAGAATAATTTCTCAGTTGAAGATCAACGATTTGTTCTTAACAATTTAAAAAAAATTAATAGAGAGGAATTATTTTCAAACATTAATTTAGAATTTTTTAAAAAAATACTTTTTTCAAAGTTAAATAACAAATTTTTATTTTTAAATGATATTGGGTTATTGGAAAAAATGATTCCAGAATTTTCAAAGATAGACACACTTCCACAATTTGATAGATTTCATTCCTTGAGTGTGGGTCAACATACATTGAAAGCATTAAATACGTTAAAAAACTTGCAAGAAAAACAAGACGAATCTTATAAATTTGCAAACCAAGTTTTAAAGAAAATAAAAAAAAAAAACTCCCTTTTTTACGCTGTTCTTCTTCATGATATTGGTAAGGGTCTTGGAGGAGAACATAATTTAAAAGGAGCTAAAAAGGCAAAGAAAATAGTCCTTAATTTGAATGAAAATACAGATACTGTGAAAGAAACAGCTTGGCTAATAGAAAATCATATGTTGCTTAGTGAATTTGCTTTCAAAAAAGATATTGAGGACGACTCAGTTATAAAGAAGATTTCTGAAAATATTAATACCATTGATAGATTAAATAACCTTTACCTTCTAACCGTTTCAGATATTTCAGCTGTAGACCACGGAATTTGGAATGATTGGAAAGCGAGACTTCTAAAAGCTTTGTATACTAAAATTCAAAGTGAAGTTCTAAAACCAGAAGAAAACAAAAGCTTAAATTCTAAAATTACAAAAATAAAAGAAACTGTTTTACTTTCCTCAAAAAAAATTAATAAAACTCAAATCGAAAGTTTTTCAAAGATCACCTATCCAAATTATTGGTTATTACAAAGTCATGATTCAATAAAATTTCAAATTGAAAACTTTTTTTTAGGAAAGAAAGAAAAACTAAGATTTGATTATGTAATTAAAAAAATAAGTAGACAAAATTTTTTAGAAATTACTGTTGTAACAAACGATAGATCGTCTTTATTTTTAGATTTTATATCGGTATTTTTGTCTGAAAATTTATCTGTGCATGAGGCGAGAATATTCACACTTGATGATGGAACAGTAATAGATAGATTTGTAGTGTCGTCAAATGTCGATTTTAAATTTATAAAAAACGGTTCAAAAGCTAAAATCAGATCTATAGATAAAAAGCTAATAGAATTGAAAAAAAATAAACCCGTAAAAATTTTACAAAGTAAAACTGCACAGAAAAAAAGACTCTTAGAAAGAACAGAAGTAAAATTTGATAATAGCTCATCTGCAACTTACACCGTTTTGGAAGTAACAACTAATGACAGGCCAGCACTTCTTTATGATATTTCAAGAATCTTACTAAATAAACGATTGGTTATTTCTATGGCAAAAATATCAACTAACGGTGACTTTGTTGAAGATAGTTTTCATTTAAGAAACGAATTCGGGATGAAAATTGATAATAAAAAAATAATGTTAGAGTTACAAAAAGAAATAATTAGAACTTTAAAAGAAGGGCTTAACAATGTTTCTTAAAATAATTTCAATTCTGGGTTCACTAACATTTTTAAGTAGGATTTTGGGTTATTTGAGAGATCTGTTAATTGCAAAAATAATAGGTGCTGGTTTGGTGTCAGATGCATTCTTCATTTCTTTTAAACTACCTAATCTCTTCAGAAGACTTTTTGGTGAAGGTGCTATGAACTCAGCATTCATTCCTGTTATCTCAGGGATTAAAAGTAAATTTGGAAAAAATAAGTCTGATGAATTTTTCTCCTTAATTTTTTCTTCATTACTAATTTTTCTTTTAATTTTACTTATTATTGCAGAAATTTTTATGCCCTTCATTGTAAAGCTTATTGCGCCTGGCTTTACAGATGATACTGATAAATTTATTCTTACCGTTGACCTATCAAGGTTAACTTTTCCTTTTGTTTTTTTCATTTGTTTAACTTCATTGGCAGGAGCTTATTTAAATACTTTAGGTCGATTTGCTGCAATGGCATTAACCCCAATTATTCTCAATTTAACAATAATCTTTTGTTTGTTAATTTTTTTAAGAACTAATGACAAAGTAATTGTGTCCAATTATTTAAGTCTATCCATTTCTGTAGCAGGTCTAATACAATTGTTATGGATAATTTTTAGTTTAAAAAGAAGCAGTATCAATCTCAAATTTTTATCATTTCAAAACTCTGCTTTTAAAAACAGAAAAAAAGAAATAAAAAATTTTTTAATTTTGTTAGCCCCGGCAATCATAGGTAACGGAGCTTATCAAATTAACCTTTTAATAGATATGATATTAGCTTCAACCTTGCCTGATGGTTCTATTTCATACTTGTACTTTGCTGACAGAGTTAACCAACTTCCTTTAGGCGTTTTAGGAATTGCGATTAGTACTGCTTTACTTCCTATACTTTCTAAACATGTAAAAGAGCGCAATGTAATTGAAGCAAACGCTAGTATATCAGAATCGATAAAATTTGGGATCTATTTTTCTGTTCCTGCATTAGTTGGAATTTTTTTGTTATCTAATCAAATAATTAGCTTTTTATTCTTAAGAGGTGAATTTTCATTGGCAGATTCCAAACTTACATCATTAGCATTGACAGCTCTTTGTTTTGGATTGCCAGCTTTTATTTTAATAAAAATCTTAGTTGTTCCTTTTTTTGCTAATGAAGATACAAAGACTCCAATTAAAGTTTCTGTCTTTTCAATGTTACTTAATCTCATTCTAAATTTAATATTAATAAAAGAGTTTCTGCATGTTGGATTAGCAATTGCGACTTCAGTCTCAGCTTGGGTAAATGCCTTAATTCTCTTTTATATACTCATCAAAAAACTTGGTTACAAGTTAGATAAGTCGATAATAGATGATACCTTAAAAATTTTATTTTCAGCATTTATAATGGCATGTTCGTTATTGTTAATGAAAAATCTTGAGACAATAGATTTTGCTGTTTTTAATTTTTCTGGTAGAAATAATTTATTGTTAATCATTAAAATTCTAACCGGGGGGATAATTTACCTTTTTGTTAGTCATTTTTTTGGTATCAGGTATATCGATTTAAAAAAATGGTGGAAAAAAAATTAGATAAAGGCTTAGTTTTTTCCGGGGTACAGCCAACAGGTAATCTCCATCTTGGTAATTATTTAGGGGCAATTAAAAATTGGGTTAATTTGCAAAAAGAAAAACCCTGCATCTTTTGTATAGTAGATCTTCACGCAATCACGGTTGCAGAGAACAGATTCAAGTTAAAAGAGAATACATTAGAAGTAGCTGCTGCCTATATTTCCTCTGGTATTGATCCAAAAAAAAGTAAGATCTTCATTCAATCTAATGTCTCTGGTCACTCCGAATTAGCTTGGATATTAAGCTGTCATACACCAATTGGATGGTTAAACAGAATGACTCAATTTAAAGATAAAGCTGGTAAAAATAAAGAAAAAGCACCTTTGGGTTTGTATTCATACCCAGTTTTAATGGCCGCCGATATTTTGTTATATAAATCTGAATACGTACCTGTGGGTGAAGATCAAAAACAACATCTAGAACTTTCAAGAGATATTGCCCAAAGTTTTAACAGATTTCATAATAATGATTTTTTTCCTATACCAGAACCTTTAATAATGGGATTAGCTACAAGAGTAATGAGTCTTAAAGACGGAACAAATAAGATGAGTAAGTCCGACCCCTCTGATTATTCTAGAATTAATATGACAGATAACACTGATGATATTAGAAAAAAAATTCAAAAAGCAAAAACAGATTCTCTTCCTTTCCCTGATGACAGCGAAAACTTAGAATCAAGACCAGAAATAAATAACCTTTTGAATATTTTCTGTTCGATGAGTGAAACGAGTATAGATAAACTTATAAGAGAATACTCAGGTAAAGATTTCAAAAAATTTAAAGAAGATTTGTTCGAGGTCATTAATAATGAGATCTCAAAAGTTTCAGCAGAAATGCAAAAACTACTATCTGACAAAGGTTATTTAGAGAATTTATTGAAAGTAGGAGCTGAAGAAGCAAGAGAAATTGCTGAAAATAATATCCGAGAAATAAAAAAAATAATTAACTTTTATAATCTATGACATTTTACTTACCCATTGCTGAGATAGAAATCAATTTAATAATAATATTATTTTTTGGTTTTATTGTTGGTTTTATGTCAGGCCTTTTTGGGGTTGGAGGTGGATTTTTAATGACTCCCTTGCTCATCTTTATGGGCATTCCTCCTTCAACTGCTGTTGGAACAGAATCAGTGCAAATTCTTGGTTCTTCTGTTTCAGGGGCAATTGCTCATGGAAGAAAGAAAAATATTGATTATGAGATAGGAAGCTTCTTGTTAATAGGGGGAATATTTGGCTCCACGTTTGGAATCATGATTTTTAATTTTCTTAAAGAATCTGGAAACATTG
>CACNAV010000010.1 GCA_902618535.1 uncultured Alphaproteobacteria bacterium
GTGCCCGCTACCCATTGCCAACTGGCTGAATTACTTGCTGCATCTGCATCAAAAAGGCAGTCCCAGAACCACTCTTCTCCCCTTCTCCAATGAATAAGTAAGTTTTTTACCAAAAATGAACTTACAATCATTCTTGGTCTATTGTGCATATATCCAGTTTTCCATAGTTCCCTCATACCAGCATCAACTATTGGTATTCCGGTAAGACCCTTAGACCATTTTTTAAAATTAATTGGATCTTCCAACCACTTAAAATCGTCAAAATTACTTTTTAAATTTTTTCTTTGAATATATGGAAAATGGTATAATAAATAGTAAGCAAATTCCCTCCAACCTAATTCACTTTTAAAAACTTCAACATCATTATCTTTTACATTTTTTAAGTTATTTACTTCATACCAGAGAGAGTTAGGAGAAATCTGGCCCCAATGAAGATAAGGTGATAGTCTGGATACATTTTTTTTATTTGGAAAGTTTCTGCCCTCTGAATAATTTTTGACTCCATTTTTTAAAAATGATTGCATGATTTCAATTGAACTATCTTCACCAACTTTCCATTTAGATAAAATTTGATTCTCCCATTCTTTATTACTAAGTAAATCTAAATCAGAGACATCTGTATGTCTAAAATCATGATTAAAAAAATTAATCTTTTCAGATTTTGGTATCCTTGGGCTAGGTGCCGACAAGCAACCTCTTTTGTAAAACGGTGTAAAAACCTTATAAGGAGTGCCATCATTTTTTAAAATTTCCCAAGGTTCCCACAACAAAGAACCATTGAATGAATTGACTTTTATTTTTTCATTTAAATAAATCTTTAAACTTTTATCTCTCTTAATTATCCATGGTTCATAACAACGATTCCAGGAAACTTCTTGGACATCAAAAAAATTAATTAATTCATCTAAACAATCTTCAGGGTTTCCTTTTAAGATAATTAAGTTTCCGTTTAACTGCTTTTTTAAATATTTTAGAGAGTGATTCAACCAAACCTTGCTTGCAGAACCAAGTTTTGGATCAATATTAACTTCATCAAAAATATAAACCCCTAAAACATTGTCATAATTTCTAGAAAGATGGTTTAAAGATGGGTTATCAATTGTCCTTAAATCATTTCTAAACCAATGTATTCCAATTTTTTTTTTCATAGCAGATTATAATATCAGTGATAAATTAATATTTAGCAATTTTATTTTTTTTCAATGTTTAAAACCTATTTAGAATTAATATATTTCTTACTAATAATCTACTTATCACTTTTTTATATTAAACTGTTCAGGAACGTAGTTAGTCAGAGAAGATTAACAAAATCTCCAATTGGATTTAAAAGTGTGAAGCTTGAAAGAGCAATTAGGGCGCATGCAAATTTTTGCGAAACAGTTCCAATCAACTTTTTTTTAAGTCTTCTTTTATATTTCAACAATCTTCTTATATTTGCTGTGCCGGCTATGACTATTTTATGTATTGGTAGAACAATTCATGCAATTTCAATATCGGATGTAAATGAAGATCTCACACAAAGACGAAAAGGAATGAGGCTTACTATTTTTTCTATATACATACAGTTATTGGGAGTTTTATATTATATTTTTCAACTTATTTATATATTCACGAAATCATTAGAACGATCTATTTGATTAGAAATGGCGGAGAGGAAGGGATTCGAACCCTCGATAGATGTTACCACCTATAACGGTTTAGCAAACCGTCGCCTTCAGCCACTCGGCCACCTCTCCTTTATTTTGATAACAAGTCTTTTAGCACCTGGTTAACTAACTGGGGGTTTGCTTTTCCCTTTGATTCTTTCATTACTTGACCAACAAAAAATCCAAAAAGTTTATCTTTCCCCTTTTTATAATCATTTACCATTTCCACATTTTTTTGTAAAACTGATTTTATTAGAGCCTCTATTTCTGATTTATCAGAAACCTGTTTCACCCCTTTTTTCTTTATAAAATCTGAAGCCTCTAAATCTGTTTCTATATACTCTTCAAAAATTTCTTTTGCTTGTCTATTTGAAATAGAACCATTAATAATTAAATCCAAAAGATCCCCAATCTTTTTTGATTTAATTTTAGAATCTTGAAGTTGTGCATCTTTTTTTTTTAAGTAAGAGAAAAGTTCAACAGTAACCCAACTTACTACAATTTTTGAATCTCTTTTTTCTGCTAATTCTTCAAAAAAAGATGATACAAACTGATCTTCAACAAGAATTTCCGCATCATAATCTTTTAATTTATATTGCTCTTTGAATCTTTTCTTTTTTTCATCGGGTAATTCAGGCAACTCGTTTTTAATCTTTTCTATTCTATCATCATTTACTACCAACGGTGGAAGATCTGGGTCGGGAAAATATCTATAATCGTGAGACTCTTCCTTTCCTCTCATGGTCCTTGTTTCGCCATTATTTGGATCAAAAAGCCTTGTTTCTTGACTTATATTCTGTCCATTCTCAATCAATTCAACTTGCCTTCTAGATTCATATTCAATGGCTTGCTGAATAAACTTAATTGAATTTACATTCTTAATCTCACATCTTGTTCCTAATTTTTGTCCAGGTTTTCTCACGGAAACATTAACATCTGCCCGAAGATTTCCTCTTTCCATATTACCATCACAACTCCCAATACACCTTAAGATAGCTCTTAGTTTTTTAACGTATTGAGCAGCCTCTTGTGGACTATTCAAATCAGGTTCCGAAACTATTTCCATTAATGCACAACCAGATCTGTTAAGGTCTATAAACGAATTTTGATTATCCTGATCATGTATACTTTTACCAGCGTCTTGTTCAAGATGAATTCTAGTAATACCGATCCTTTTTTGACCATCTTCTGTTTCAATTACTAAAAAACCATTACCTACAATAGGGTGCTCAAATTGTGAAATTTGATATCCTTGTGGAAGGTCTGGATAAAAATAGTTTTTCCTATCAAAAATAGACTTTTTATTAATTTTTGCATTTAAACTTAATCCAGTTTTTATAGCTTGATCAACGCAATATTCATTTATTACGGGAAGAGCCCCAGGCATTCCTGAATCAACTAATTCGACTTGAGAGTTTGGCTTTCCTCCCCAGAATGTAGATGCTTTAGAAAATAATTTGGAATTAGATTTTATTTGAGCATGAACTTCAAGTCCCATAACCAACTCCCATTTACCAGTTTTTCCATCAATTAAATAACTCATAAAAAACTCCTATACTCCTCTATTAATTTTCCTGCAGCAAGTATTGAAATTTCGTCAAAAGGTCTTCCTATTACTTGCATACCAATTGGAAGATTATTGGAGTTTTTACCTGCAGTTACTGAAATTGCAGGAAGGCCTGCTAAACTTGCAGGTACTGTCAAAACGTCATTAAGGTACATTTCAATTGGATCATTTTGCTTTTCTCCAATTGGAAAGGCTACATTTGGTGTGGTCGGCGTAAGAATTACATCGCATTTTTCAAATGCGCTTTTAAAATCATCTGAAATTAATTGTCTAACTTTAAGAGCTTTTAGATAATAGGCATCATAGTAACCAGCAGATAATACATATGTTCCTATCATTAGTCTTCTTTTAACCTCATCTCCAAAACCTTTAGCCCTTGTTAGTTCATACATATCTTCAAGATCATCACTGTTTTCCCTAAATCCATACTTAACCCCATCATATCTTGCAAGATTAGCAGATGCCTCTGCTGGAGCAATAATATAATATGTTGGTAGCGCAAAGCTTGTATGTGGAAGAGAAATATTTACTATTTCAGCACCATTTTTTTTAAATAAGTTAATTGTATCATCCCAAACTTTAACAATATCTGAATTAAGGCCTTCAACTTTGTATTCAGTTGGCAGACCAATTTTTTTTCCCCTAATATCAAAATTAAGAAAATCAAGATACTGAGGAATTGGTTTTCTAGAACTTGTAGAATCCTTCTCATCATAGCTACTCATCGACTGCAACATTAATGCTGCATCTTTTACTGTTTTTGTAATTGGGCCTGCTTGATCTAACGAGGATGCAAAAGCTATCATACCAAATCTAGAACATCTTCCATAAGTTGGTTTCAATCCGACCAATCCGCAAAAAGACGCTGGTTGTCTTATTGAACCACCAGTATCTGAACCGGTGGCTGCCATACATAAATTTGCGGCAACTGAAGATGCTGACCCTCCTGAGGACCCGCCTGGAACAAGATCTTTGGTATTTTCTTCACTAGATTTTAAAGGATTTATTACATTGCCAAAGAAACTGGTAGTATTAGCAGAACCCATTGCAAATTCATCCATATTTGTTTTTCCAAGAATTACCGCACCATCACTTATTAAATTGTTTGAAACAGTTGATTCATAGAAGGGAACAAAATTCTCTAAAATTTTTGAACCCGCAGTTGTTCTGACTCCTTTAGTGCAAAAAAGATCTTTCATACCAATGGGGATACCCTCTAAATCTCTAATTTCTCTATTTCTTGAAATTTTTTTATCAGATTCTTTTGCCATTTCGATAGCATTTTCAAATGTATTAGTTATGAAACAATTTAGATTTGATTTTTTAATTCTATCGATAAAAAATTCTGTAAGTTCAAGTGAGCTAAATTCTTTTTTTAGAAGACATTCTTTGGCAGTAGAAATATCTAAGTTTTTGAAGTCTGTCACTCTACTCTACTACCTTTGGCACAACAAAAAAGCCAGATTTACTCTCTGGGGCATTTTTTAAAACTAATTCGTCAGAGGTTTCGGAGAATACTTCATCCCTTCTCATAACCATAGATTCATTAAAAACTGATAGCATTGGTTCTATTTTCTCGGTATCAACTTTTTTTAACTCATCTACCCATCCGAGAATATTATTTAGCTCCTCAATAAGTTTTTTTTCCTCTTGTTCATTGATTCTTATTTTTGCAAGTTTAGAAACTTTTCTTACGGTTTTGTTATCAATTGACATTCTATAATTCTGGTTAAAATTATTCTAAATAAATGTATAAATAACACTAGGTATGTTAATTCGCAATATAAAAGAGTTTTTGAATCTTACAATGAATAAGAGAATAATATCTTTAGATATTGGAAAAAGTAAAATTGGAAGTGCAATCTCAGATCAAAAACATTTAATTGTAACTCCATTATTTGTTTTTTCGAAAAAAAATCTTTACTCTGAATTATTTAAAATTATCGAAGAATTTAACCCAGGAGCTATTCTTGTAGGGCTACCTTTATTTGAATCTGAAAAAAAGAATAAATCATGTCAAATGATTGAAGACATCACAAAAAACATAGATAGTTTTTTAAAAAATAAAAATAATGAATTACCTATTTTTTTTTGGGACGAAAGCTATACTAGTTTTGAGGCTGAGGAGATAACAAAAAATATTTTTAAAAATTTAAAAGAACAAAGAAAAAAGTTAGATAAGTTTGCTGCAAAAATTATTTTAGACGATTTTTTTAGAGAAAATATAAATTTATGACTAAAAAAAAAGAATCTCTTCAAGGTATTAACGTATTCGATCTTACAAGAGTTTTAGCTGGACCAACAGCTACTCAGATTTTAGGAGACTTAGGGGCAAATATTATCAAAGTGGAAAGACCAATAACAGGTGATGATTCTAGAAATCTTGGTCCACCATATTTAGATAGCAATGCAACAGATCCAAAAGAAAGTGCATATTACCTGAGTGTTAATCGAAATAAACATTCCGTAACAATAGATTTAACAAAAAAAAAAGGACAAGTTCTTGCAAAAAAAATTATCAAGAAATGTGATGTTCTAGTAGAAAACTTTAGAGCAGGAAATTTAAAGCAGTACGGATTAGACTATGAAAGTATAAAAAAAATTAACCCAAAAATAATTTATTGCTCAATCACGGGTTTTGGACAGAATGGACCGTATGCATCTAGAGGTGGTTATGACTACCTTGTTCAAGCGATGGGAGGAATAATGAGTATTACAGGAGAAAAAAAAGGTCTGCCAACTAAGATTGGAGTTGGAGTTTCAGATATAATAACTGGTCTATACGCAACTATTTCAATACTATCAGCTTTAAGATTTAGAGATCAAACATCATTAGGTCAACATTTGGACATATCTCTTTTAGATTCTCAAGTTTCATGGTTAAGTTATGTTGCCCAAAGTTATTTAATATCAGGAAATATTCCAGATAGAATTGGAAACGATCACCCATCAATAGTTCCATACCAGACAGTTAAAGCAAAAGACGGGTTAATGGTTTTAGCTATTGCTAATGACAGACAGTTTAAAAATTTTTGCGAATTTTCTGGTTTATATGATTTATGTGAAAATTCTAAATTTAAAAGTAATTCATCAAGAGTAAAAAATCGAAAAGAACTTAACAAAATTATAGGAAAAACTATTTTAAAAAAAACAATTACAGAATGGGTTCAGGGACTGACAAAAATAAATGTACCATGCGGACCAATAAATAATATTAAACAAGTTTTCGATGACCCTCAAGTAAAGTCAAGAAAAATGAAGATAAATATGAAACATAAAAAATCGAAAACTGGAAAAATAAATATTGTCGGCAGTCCCATGAATTTTTCAGTATCAAAAATTAGATATAAAAAAACGCCTCCAACTTTGGGTGAAGACACGAAAAAGTTTCTAAATAGGTTTTTAAAAATTTCAATTCCAGAAATTAAAAAACTTAAAGATGAAGGTATTATTTAAATACCCTCTTGAAGAAAATTTCAAAAGGTTTAATATGCCATTTTAATGATAAACAACCAATCATTAATTAAATTTCCTCATCATCATCTCCTAGGAATCGAGGGTTTAACTCCACCAGACTTAAATTATTTGCTGGAGTTATCAGAACACTTTGTAACACATTTAGATAAAGAAGAAACAGAAAAACTAAAATATTTAAAAAATAAAATTTGTATCAATCTTTTTTTTGAAAACTCCACAAGAACCAGAACCTCTTTTGAATTAGCAGGTAAAAAATTAGGGGCAGATATGTTAAATATTTCTGTGGCTTCTAGCGCTATTAAGAAAGGTGAAACCTTGATAGATACGGCTATGACCTTAAATGCTATGCAACCTGATGTTTTGGTAGTTAGGCATCAAGATGCTGGAGCAGTACAATTACTATCAGAAAAAGTAAACTGTGGTGTAATTAATGCAGGGGATGGTCCTCATGAGCACCCCACACAAGCACTTCTTGATGCGCTCACAATAAAAAAAAGAAAAGGAAAGATTTCTGGCTTAAAAGTAGCTATATGTGGAGATATAATGCATAGTAGAGTAGCTCGCTCAAATATTCATCTTTTAAACACCTTAGGAGCTGAGACTCGTGTAATAGGTCCAGCTACTTTAATTCCTAAAAATATTGAATCTTTAGGAGTGAAGGTTTTTTATGAAATGAAAAGTGGGCTGAAAAATGTTGATATTATAATTATGCTTAGACTTCAACTCGAGCGAATGTCAGGTTCTTTTGTTCCTTCAATAAGAGAATATTTTAGATTTTATGGACTCGATAGAGAGAAATTAAATTATGCTGATAAGAATGCTTTAATCTTACATCCTGGACCAATGAACAGAGGTGTTGAAATTGATTCTGAGTTAGCAGATGATTTAGATAGATCTGCGATCTTTGAACAAGTACAAATGGGAGTTGCTGTAAGAATGGCTTGTTTAAAAACAATAGTTGAAAACAAAGTTAACAATGAAAATTAAGAAGAATTTCAATAACAACAAAAACTCATCACAGAATTATCTACTAAAAAATTGTTTAATTGTAGATAATGTAAAAAATAGAATTTTGAAGAACGATATTTTCATTAAAGATAAAATTATAGAAGACATCGACAAAAATTTAACCAATAAAATTGACCCTCAAACTATTGTGATAGAATGTGAAGGATTGCACGTAGCTGCAGGTCTAGTTGACATGAGAGTAAATATCACTGAGCCTGGGTTGGAACACAAAGAAACAATAGAAAGTGCATCTAAAGCAGCTGCTAGTGGAGGTATAACGTCAATTATATGTATGCCTAATACAATGCCTCCAATTGATCAACCAGCTATAATTCATAGTATCCAAAGAAAGGCTAGAGAGGTTGCTCTCAGTAAAATCTTTTGTACGGGATGCATTACAAGAAATTTTGAGGGTAAAGAGATTTGTGAACTTCATCTTATGAAAGACTCTGGAGCTGTTGGTTTTACTGACGGTTATAAAACAATTTCTAACACTAGAGTGATGAGAAGAGCATTGAATTATGCAAAATCTTTTGATGGATTAATAATTCAACATGCTGAAGATCCTTTCTTAAAAGGTAATGGAGTTGCAAATGAGGGAGAAATTTCTACGAGAATGGGTTTATTAGGAATACCTAGTTACGCTGAAGCAATGATAGTACAAAGAGATTTATGGATGGTTAAAGAAACCAACTGTAGATATCATGTAAGTCATATATCAACAAAAGAAACTGTTGAAATAATAAGAAAAGCAAAAAAAAATGGTTTACCTGTTACATGCGATACTGCTCCACCATACTTTATTCTTAATGAGCTTTCTTTAGATAATTATAGAACTTTTTCAAAACTTTCTCCTCCTCTTAGGAATGAAGAAGATAGAAAAAGTATTGTTGAAGGAATTTGTGATGGTACTATTGATGCAATTTCATCTGATCATACTCCCCAAGACCAAGATGCAAAAAGGCTTCCTTTTAACCAAGCAGAATTTGGTGGTATTGGGCTAGAAACGTTATTGCCACTAACTTTAAGTTTAGTAAATAACAAAAAGATTGATCTAATTAAAGCCATGAGTTTGGTCACTATCAACCCAGCAAAAATATTAAAATTGGATGTTGGAAAAATAGAAAAAAAAAAGGAGGCTGACCTTTGTATTTTTTCAACTTCAAAGCCATGGAAAGTCGATCCAGAAAAATTTCATGGAAAATCAAAAAATTCTCCCTTTGACGGAATGCTTGTTGAGGGAAAAAACTTGATGACTTTCGTAAGAGGCCGGTTAGTTTATGAATTATGATTTATTAATAATTTTTTTTTCTTATCTATGTGGATCTATCCCATTTGGTCTAGTCATTTCATATATTTTTAAAAAAGACGATCCTCGTAGCATTGGTTCCAAAAATATTGGTGCAACAAATGTCCTTAGAACTGCGGGTGTTATGCTTGGCCTAATTACATTAATATTAGATATTTTAAAAGGCTTTATCGCTATCAAAATTACTCTAATGCTAAACAGTGATGTGATTGGTTTATCTATGACTTTTGTGATTATTGGACATATTTTTCCTATATGGCTTAAATTTAAAGGTGGTAAAGGAGTAGCTACATTTATTGGTGTTCTGTTAGCTTATAATTTTCAGCTTTTTCTTTTATTCACTTTTACTTGGCTTTTGTGTGCTTTATTATTTAAATATTCATCACTTTCAGCGATAATTGCTTTAATTACTAATCTAATATCAACTATTGCTTTTGATTTAAATTATATTTATTTCATTATTGTTAGTTTTTTAATTTTGATTAAACACTTTTCAAACATTCAAAGATTATTAACTGGGAATGAAACAAAAATCGTCCTAAAAAAAAAAATTAAATTTTGACTTTTGTTACTTTAAATTATAAGAAGTTTTGATTATGAAACTTTTAGTTGTTGAATCACCTGCGAAGGCAAAGACAATAAAAAATTATTTAGATGATAATTTCCAAGTAGTCGCAAGCATCGGTCACTTCAGAGATCTTCCAAAAAGTGGCATTGGTATTGATGAAAAAAATGACTATTTTGTGAAAGACTGGGAGATAGACAAAAAAAAAATTGATCCTATCATCAAATCAATAAAAGATTCTGATGAAATTTATCTTGCGCTTGATCCAGATAGAGAGGGAGAATTAATAGCATGGCATCTGGTGGAAATTTGTAGAGAAAAAAAACTAATTGACGGGAAAAAATTTAAACGGATTGAATTTCCAGCTGTAAGGAAAGAAGACATTCTATCGGCAATAAATAATCCAAGAGAAATTAATCAAAATCTTGTAAATGCAGCAATCACAAGAAGGTTCTTAGATAGGTTTTTTGGATATAAAATTTCTCCTATTACAAAAAGAAGAACTATATTTGGTTCCTCAGCAGGAAGAGTTCAATCACCGGCACTAAAAATTTTATGTGAAAAGGAAAAGGAAATTGATGTTTTTGTATCCAAAGAATTTTGGGATGTAAATATTGAATTAACAGATAACAGTAAAAATAAAATTGAATGCACCATAGTAAGTCAGGGGCAGAAAAAATTTGATAAATTTACTATTAAGAATGAAAAAAAAGCTAAGGCAATTCAAGAAGCAATAAAAAAAGAAAGCTTTTCCCTTAACTCTCTTAATAAAAGAGAAAAAAAAAGGAACCCTTATTCTCCATTCTCAAATTCTTTATTACTTCAAGACGCTTCATCTAAATTAGGTTTTAGTCCAAAACTAACTAATTCAATTGCACAGGAATTAAAAGATGGTGTAGGTTCATTAGGAGCATTAATTACTTATCACAGATCAGACTCTAATAAAATGAAGAGTAGTGAAATTGAAAAATTAAGAAAGATAATTAATAGCGAATTTGGATCCAGTTTTCTTCCTGACAAACCAGTAAGTTATAAGGAAAGGTCAAAGTTTGTTCAGCAAGGTCATGAAGCCGTTACACCAACAGAATTAGATAGAAAACCCTCGGATATAAAAAATGAACTTAATGAAAATCAGTTTAAACTTTATGATTTAATATGGAAAAGAACATTTGCATCACAAATGTCACCTAGTGTCAGTCTAGAAACTACTTATTACATCAAAAGTGAAAATTTTTTATTGAAAGCTTCTGGTTCTATTGAAAAATTCAGTGGATTTAAAAAAGTTTACAATTATTCCGAAAAAGATAAGGAAGCTCAAACTCTTCCTGAACTTCAATCTAATGCGACACTTCATCAACATAATATAGATATCAAACAAAACTTTACAAAACCACCGAATAGATACTCTGAAGCTGGCCTTGTCAAGAAGCTAGAGGAACTTGGAATAGGAAGACCTTCGACATATGTGTCAATTTTTACTAAATTAGAAGAAAGAAACTATATATTAATAAAAAATAAATCTTTAATACCCACCTCTAAAGGAAAAATATTATCAAAATTTTTTGATAGCTTCTTCAATCAATTTGTTGATTATCAGTTCACAGCTAACCTCGAGGAACAGCTTGATCTTGTTACTGAGTCTAAACTTAATTGGAAAGAAATATTAAATAATTTTTTAGAAATATTAAATAAAACAGTAGATAATGTAGAAAACACCAGTATTTCAGAAGTTATTGAAAAAGTAAGCTCTTTATCTCCTGAAATTCTTAAAGAAAATAAATGCCCTAAATGTACCGATGGAAACCTTATAATAAAGTTTGCGTTCACAGGACCATTTATTGGATGCACTAACTATAACAAAGATGGAAGTGGTTGTGGATATAGTCATGCAATAGGATCTGATGAAGATAACAAAGAACTATCTGGTGACGGAAAAGAAATAGGAATACATCCCGAAACTAAAAACAAAGTTTTTCTTAAAGTTGGACGATATGGAAGATATTTAGAAACTGAAAATTTAGAAAATAAAAAAAAAAGAACTAGTATACCTAAAAATCTTAAGAATGAAGATATAGATTTGGATAAAGCATTAAAATTTTTAACATTACCGAGAATTGTCGGTACTCATCCTGAAACAAAAAAAGATATTATTGCTTCGGTGGGTCCTTACGGCCCCTATTTAAAACATGACAATAAATTTTTATCATTAAAAGAAGATGATGTAACTATTATCGGAATAAATAGAGCAGTTGAATTAATTCAAAAAAAAACATCTGAACAAAAAGAAGTTCTTGTTGGCCAACATCCTGAAACAAACTTAAAAATTTTAAAGAAAAAAGGGATTAAAGGAAGATCAGATTATTTATCTTACAATAAAAAAAACTACCCTATACCGTCTGAATTAAGCGAAAAAAAACTTACTTTATCAGATGCTGTTAAAATAATTGATGAAAAGAAAAAGACAAAGAAAAAAAACTAAAGAAGTCACCCTGTCAGACATAGTTGAAAATGAAATTAAATTTAATGGTTTAAGGCAAGGGTTTTCAAAAGCTCTTAATAAACTTTCTAAAAATTTAAAGTATAAAAACTCTATCCAGCATTCTGATTTGACTAATATTCCATTTGTTACAATTGATGGTGAGGATAGTAAAGATTTTGATGATGCAGTTTGGTCAGAATGTAATAAAAAAAAAACAAAGATAATGATAGCTATTGCTGATGTAAGTTTTTATGTTGAAAAAGGTGATTTAATTGATATTGAGGCAAAAAAAAGAGGGAATTCTTTCTACTTTCCAAATAAAGTAATACCAATGTTACCTGAAGAACTCTCTAATAACTTATGTTCTTTAGTTCCAAAAAAAAAAAGAAAAAGTGTAGTTTTAGAAATTGATCTTGATGATGGTAAAGTAAAAAAATTTAAATTCTACAGAGCGGTAATTAAATCTATAGCAAGATTAACCTACCAAGAAGCCGAAAATATTTTTTTAGAAAAAAATAAAAATAATAAGCTTTTTTCAATTGTCTTAAATCTCTTTAATACCTTCAAAGTTCTTCAAGAAAATTCAAAAAAGAGAAATAAAATATCTTTTGATCCTGACGAATACATTATTCAGACAAATAATGAAAAAAATATAAATCTAATTAAAAAAAAAAAATTGGAATCATACAAGCTTATCGAGGAATTCATGGTTCTTGCTAATACAATAGTCGGTCATTATTTAAAAAGTAACAATATAAAATCTGTTTTTAGAAATCACGAAAAACCTCCTAGTGAAAAAACAAGAATACTTAAAGAAATAATATCACAATATAACCTCAATCACTCTGGTTTGTTTAATTCTCAGCATGATTTTAATAAGATCATAGAAATTTTAAAAGAAAATAAGATAAGTTTTCTTAACGATATATTGCTTCGATCACAGTCAAGAGCATTTTATGGCACCGAAAATAAAGGACACTTTGGTCTTTCGCTTGATTACTACGTTCATTTTACATCACCAATCAGAAGGTATTCAGATCTTGTGGTTCACCGAGACTTAATTGACTCTTATTTTTTTAAAAAAAAAAATTCGCGTGTTGAATTTATCGATCACCTTAACACTCAAGAAAAAAAAGCAGATTCTATTGAGAGAACAATATTTGATGTAGCGTCAAGTTATCATTTAAAAAAATTTAGGAACTATGAATTTAAAGGATTTATTGATTCAGTTGAAAATTTTGGAATTTTTATTAAAGCAATTAACTTTCCATTTTCTGGACTAGCTAGATATAATAAAACTTTTAGTAGCAAATACGAAGAAAAACATGAAAACCAATATAAACTTGGACAAATAGTAAAATTCAAAATAAAAAAAATCAATAATCGAAATGGTAAGGTTCTACTATTTAAGGTAAAAAAATTAGGTGATGATGCAAAAAAATAAATTAAAATTTTTGAGAAGAGGTTTTGCAAAAAAATGTCCTAATTGCGGTTTGTTTCCTATTTTTTCAAGATATGTAAAGACACATAAAAAGTGTTCTAAATGTGGGATAAATTTTTCTGAATATAAATCCGATGATGGTCCAGCGTATTGTACAATTTTTATAGTGGGACATATTTTGATCCCCCTTATATTATTAACCGAAAAAAACTTTAGTTTCCCCACAGTGATTCAAATGGTTATATGGCCAATTATTACATTAGTCCTTACCCTTTGGCTTTTGCCAAAAGTAAAGGGAGCATTTTTAGCCTTTCAGATTTTTGTAAAAGATAAGTGAAGATAATCTTGACAGAAAATAATAAAATTATATAAAACCATATGGCTAAATCAAATACAATACAAGTGAAAATGGTGAGCACGGCTGATACTGGTTACTTTTATGTAAAGTTTAAAAATCCAAAATTAAAGACCGAAAAGTTAGAGCTTAAAAAGTACGACCCTAAGGTAAGAAAACACGTAATTTTCAAGGAACAAAAAATCAAGTAGTTATTTTTTTTTTTTTAATTCGAGGCTCAATTCGCGAAGTTGAGACTCATTCACTATGTTTGGAGAACCCATCATCAAATCTTCTGCCTGCTGATTCATTGGAAATGCAACAATTTCTCTGAGATTTTCTTCACCCGATATAAGCATAATAATCCTATCTATACCTGGAGCAGAACCTCCATGTGGTGGGGCGCCAAACTTGAAAGCATTAAATAAAGAACCAAACCTTGAACTCAATTCTTTTTCAGAGTAACCAGCTATTTCAAAAGCCTTAACCATAATATCTCTCTTATGATTTCTAATAGCACCAGATGAGAGTTCAATACCGTTGCACACTATATCAAATTGCCAAGCCAGTATTTCAAGAGGGTCTTTTTCTAAAAGAGATTGCATACCTCCTTGTGGCATGGAAAAAGGGTTGTGACTAAAGTCTATTTTTTTTGTAATAGGGTCAAGCTCGTACATTGGATAGTCTACAATCCAACAAAATTTAAATATATTCTTTTCTAAGATTTGCAGCTCATCACAAATCTTTATTCTAACCAAAGCTGAAAATTTAATTGCATTTACTTTTTCATCACATACAAAAAAAACAGCATCATTGTTTTTAAGGTCAATTTGTGTTTTTAAAGATTCAAGATTTTCCTTATTCATATTATTTGAAATAGGGCCTTTAAAATTATTATCTTCTAGTATTACGTAACCTAACCCCTTCTGACCTTCATCTCTTGCCCATTCATTAAGTTTATCAAACCATGCTCTTGGTTTTGAGCTTGAGTTAGGTGCTTTTATTGCTCTTACAACAAAACCTTTATCTATATTAGATTCAAAAATTTTAAAACCAGAATTTATAAAACATTGGGTAACATCTGATATTATTAGTGGATTTCTTAAATCAGGCTTATCAGTTCCATACATTTCCATTGAGTCTAAATATTTAATCCTTTTGAAAGGTGGGGTTGAAACTTCAAAGTTTGAATTTTCTTTGAAAACTTCAAATAATACTGGTTCAATTTCATTAAATATATCCTCTTGTTCAGCAAAAGACATCTCAAAATCTAGTTGATAAAACTCTCCAGGAGATCTATCTGCCCTTGCATCTTCATCTCTGAAGCAAGGTGCAATTTGAAAATATTTATCAAAACTTGATACCATTAAAAGTTGTTTAAAAATTTGTGGAGCCTGAGGTAAGGCATAAAATTTTCCATTATGAAGTCTACTGGGAACTAAAAAGTCTCTTGCGCCCTCAGGTGAAGATGATGTCAGAATGGGTGTTTGAATTTCTAAAAAACCTCTACTTACCATTTTTGATCTCAGACTATTTATTATTTTGGACCTTAAAATTATATTTTTTTTATTCTTTTCTCTTCTTAAATCTATATATCTATATTTCAGTCTTAGTTCTTCGGGAGAATCATCCTCAATTGCTACTTGAAATGGTATTTGCTCTGACTCATTCAAAATTTCTATTTTATCAGATGAAATTTCAATCTCACCTGTCGGAAGATTTTTGTTAACAGTATCTGTTGATCTTTTAACAACTTTTCCTGTAATTTTTACAACACTTTCAAGTTTTAGAGTCTCTAATACTGGAAACATTTCATTATCAGAATTTACAACACATTGTGTAATTCCGAAGTGATCTCTTAAATCTATAAAAAGAACACCACCATGGTCTCTTTTTTTGTTGATCCATCCCGAGATAAAAACTTCTTTATCTATATCCTTTTCAGATAATTCACCGCAGTTATGTGATCTAAAATAACTCATACTATTGAAGCAATATCTTTTAAATGATAATTTTTATCAGTGTTAATTCATACTAATGATCAATTAAAAAAATTCTATCTAAAATGTCAAAAAGATGAAGTTGTAGCTATTGATACAGAATTTTACAGAGTGAACACATACTATCCTAAATTTTGTCTTCTACAAATGGCCAACAAAGAACAAACTATTCTCATAGATCCTATTAATAAAAAAATAGATTTAACATTAATTAAAAAAATTTTATATTCCTCTAAAATTCTTAAGATATTTCATGCTGCCCAACAAGATTTAGAAATATTTTTTAATCTTTATAAAAAATTACCTAAAAATATTGTGGACACACAAATTTGTGTAAGCTTACTAGGAATATCAAATTCACTTGGATATGCTGATTCAATTAAGTATTTTTTGAATCAAAAAATTGATAAAAGTCATCAATTTATTGATTGGAGAAAAAGACCACTTTCCAAAAAAAAATTAAATTATGCTAGTAATGATGTTAGATATCTAATTCAGTTATACTCAGTAATTTTTGATAAATTAAAAGAAAAAAAAGTTCTTGGAGATATCAATAAGTATCATAGCAAGTTACTTGACAGAAAAACCTACTTAAAAAAACCAAGTTTAGCGTGGAAAAAAATTAAAATTAACAATAGGGAAGCTCATAAATTTAGTCTACTTAAAGAAATTTGTAGAAAAAGAGAATCAACAGCTAAAACTAAAAATATTCCTGTTAAAAGGTTAATAAAAGATCAAGAAATTAAATATATATCAAATAAAAAAACTAGTTATTCTGATAAAATTAAAATTATAAACTCGATTAAAAACAAATCATTTAAAAAAGAATTAAAAAAAATAGTTTTAGAATATAAAAATTAAGCTCCTAAAATTTTTTTTAAAAAACTAAAGGAAATATTTGAGTGGCTTTCCAGGGACTTACTATCAATTTTTTTCGCAATCTTAATGGCAAATTGATAGGACCTCTCAATTCTGTTAGTAAGGTAATTTATTTTTTTTTTATCAATAATTATTTCTCTTTCTTCTAAATATTTTTTAATTATCTTTGCTAAAAGAAGGTTATCAGGTTCATGTACTTTAACAACTAATGAATTTAAAATACGTGATAGTAAATCGTTGATTTTTATAGGAAGTTGTCTCGGAGGAACTTTAGATGTCATCAAAAAAAAAGACTTTTTTTTTTCATTTATTATATTAATGAAATTAAGTAATTTTTCATTGTTATTTTTTTTTAAAAATAAATCAACGTTATCTAATATCCAATTATCAGGAACATTAAAATCTTTTTTATATGTGTTGTTAAAAAATTGTTCTATTTTTTTTTTATTGAGAAATATGGCTTTAGATTTTTTTTGCCAAATTTTACATATTGTCGTTTTACCACATTTTGTTGGTCCGTATAAAAAAAAGAATTGATTATTCCAATTAGGCCACTTTTGAATTAATTCAAAAGCTAGTGAGTTCTTTGAAGTTACATAAAAGTCTTTTTTATTTTCAAACTTGAAATTAAGTACATCCTGTTTCATTAATAACTTTCAACTTTATAAAGGTCACTTAAGGATTCAGCCTTAATTAGTCTTAAACTTTTACTTTCTAATCTCAAGTTAATGTTCTTTATACTAAAATTTGTAGAAATTTCATAAATTGTTTTTTTTCCTCTTAATTCCTTAATTTTAGCGTTTTCAATTCCAATTATTTCAAAAAGTGCTTCTTCAATAAAAAAACTTTTTTTAATATCTTCTGAATCAATACTTATAAGTATTAAGCTTTCAATGTTACTAGCAAGTTCCTCTGAATCAATTCTGCTTTTCCACCAGTTTTGTAGCTCGTTAATTATAAATTTTGCAACTAAATCAATTTCTGATGAATTTTTACCTTTTATGGACAAATCATCATCACCAATTTTTATTTGTGTGAAAGTGTTGTTTGAAAAGAGTTTTGCATCTAACTTAATATCAAATTTATTTTCATTGATGTCAAACTTTTGCTCTAAGAATATAATAATAGCTTTTTTTTTATTATAAAGATCTAAAAAATCATCAATCTTATCTGCATTCATGTTGATAATTTGTTCTGCTGAAATCTTCAATCTATTAATATTACTTTTTTTTGGAAAATAAAGCTTAAGTAGGCTTTGTTGGTCATATTCTTCTAGTAAAAAGTCATACCAAAAATTTTCTTTATCCCATAGGTAAAGTGTGTTGAATTTTTTGAAAACTGGAAAAATTAAGTAACTTTCTGATACAAAAATATTAAGATTAATACTATTTTCACTAAAAAATTTTCTAACTCTTTCCGGGTTAAAGTTGATTGATATTTCAGCATAATAGTTAATTTCAGTAATCTTTTCAGATTCTATTTTATAATCACTTACGAGTTCTGTTGGGTTAAAATCTGAAATCTGCGTAAACTTTAAAAAATCCTCTGGTGTAAGAATATTTTTTGCTAATATATTGAAGCCATTTTTAAAAGAAATATTTTTAGCATTTTCTCTTACCTCTAATACATTTCCGTTATTTTCTAAATAAACTTCATTATTTTTAATGTTATAAATTCCTTCATTGGCAAAACAGCTTGCTATATTTATAAAATAGAAAAATATGATAAGACTTAATATTTTTAACATTTTCAAGTATAAGTTATAAACTTATATCATTAATTGTTTGAAAACTAAACATTGAAGGAGTTTAAAATTTTTACTTACAAAGCATCTGGTGTCGATACAAAAAAATCCTCTAAATTGGTCAAAAAACTTGAAACTATTACAAAAAAAAACTTTAGAAAAGAGGTAATCTTAAACCCAGGAGGGTTTTGCTCAATTTTTGATTTAAAAAAACTTAAATATAAAGATCCAATACTTTTAAGTAGTACAGATGGAGTAGGAACAAAACTTAAATTAGCTTTAGAACAAAAAAACTTAAAATATTTAGGGTTTGACTTAGTTGCGATGTCAGTAAATGATATTTTAGCGAATGGAGGAGAGCCACTTTTTTTTCTTGACTATATTTCATCATCAAAAATCAAGGATAAAATCTTTTTTGATTTAATCAAAAGTATCAATGATGCCTGTACTGAAGCCGGATGTTCCCTTGTGGGAGGAGAAACAGCCGAAATGCCAGGAATGTACAAAAACGAAGAATTTGACATAGCTGGTTTTGCCGTGGGTGCAGTTGAAAGAGAAAACAAAATTGGGAAAGAAAAAGTAAAAAAAAAATCTCTTATTTTGGGACTAGAATCAAATGGTTTTCATTCAAATGGATTTTCACTTATTAGAAAAATTATTAATGATAAAAAGATATCTCTAAAGCGTAAACCTCCATTTAAATCAAATTTTAACTTTTTAGGTGAGGATTTGATTCAACCAACAAAAATTTATGTAAAATCCATTCTTCCACTTATTAAAAAAAAAAAAATATTTGCGATTTCTCATATAACTGGAGGAGGTATTTACGAAAACCTAGAAAGAATAATTCCATCTGGGATGAGTGCGTTAATTGATTGTCCAAATTTCATAATCCCCGATAGATTTGTGTGGCTAAAAGAATTAGCAAATATAAAAACAAAGGAAATGCTCAAAACTTTTAATTGCGGTATTGGTTTAGTTGTTATTATACATCATAAAAATAAAAAAGCCGTACAAAATTTTTTTAAAAAAAACAAAATTAATTCGCATGTAATTGGTGAAGTAGTGTCAAAAAAAAGTGTTGGAAAAGTAATAATAAAGAATTTTGGTAAATGGGATTTAATTTAGCAATACTAATTTCAGGTAAAGGATCAAATATGCTAAACATCGTGGATGCATGTAATAATAAAACATTGTCATCCAATGTAAAAGTAGTAATCTCTAACAACAAAAATTCTTCAGGATTAGCAAAAGTTAAAGAAAAGGGTATAAACACAAAAATTATAGACGAAATTCAAATTAAAAAATTTGAAGAAAGGCTCTCAAAACTTCTATGTGAGGAAAAAGTTGATTTAGTCTGTTTAGCAGGCTTTATGAGAATTCTCAGTGAGAGCTTTCTTTGTAATTGGAAGAAAAAAATTATTAATATCCATCCTTCTATTCTTCCTGCCTTCAAGGGACTTAATGCTGTGAAAAAAGCTATAGAAAAAAAAGTAAAATATTCAGGTTGTTCTATTCACTATGTAGACAAAGGTGTTGATACTGGGGAAATAATAGATCAGAGGATAGTAAGGGTTTCAAAAACAGATAATGAAGAAAAATTAGCGAAAAAAATATTGAAAGAAGAGCATATTTTATATATAAAAGTTATTAAAACTTTAGAAAAGGAAAAGGAAAATGACAAAACTAGACAGTAAATTTCAAGAAAGCTTCTATTCTAAATTTATAAAATTTACTATAATATCCTGCGTCGTTGTCACTGTGCTTCTTTTTTTATTATGGTTTTTTTTAATTTTCTAACTACCCAAATGATTAAATATTTCTCTCTTTGAAAAGAAAAAGTTGATTTCAATTTCTGAGTTTTCCTTACTATCTGAGCCATGTACCGAATTTTCTTCAACAGATAAACCGTATTTTTTTCTTATAGTACCATCATCAGCATTGGTTGGGTTAGTTGCTCCCATTAAGTTTCTATAATTTCTTATAACGTTTTTACCCATGAGAACTTGTACAACAATTGGACCAGATGTCATATATTCACACAAATCATTAAAAAAGGCTCTTTCTTTATGTACAAAATAAAAACCTTTTGCATCAACTAACGAAAGATGTAACATTTTTTGTGCAACAATTCTCATCTTGTTTTTCTCTATTAATGTATTAATTTCTCCAGTAAGTCCCCTTTTAACGGCGTCTGGTTTAATAATTGACAAAGTTTGCTCCATAAAAAAGTCTCCTTAAGTAATTTGAATTGTTTTCCATTTAAATTTATCAAACTCATAAAAGCACTTAATTTTTTTAATCTTTTTTTTTAACTTAGTTGATATTGATGAAATAATTTGTTTATTTTCTTCGTTGTAAGAGAAAAAAAAGAATTTTTTTAAATTAGAAATTTTTTTAATTTTAACTTTCGGTGATATTAAAATAATGTCAAAGTCAAGTAAATTTTTTATTTTAAGATAATCACCATAAAATAAAACTAAATTGTCCTTACTGTAAAGTTTTTCAGTAAAAATTTTATGAGGCAAAAATTCATTCTTTTCTTTTGTCCAAAGGTATTTATCTAAAAAATTCATTTCTAATTCATTTGACAAATTAACCAATATTTTATTGTATCTTAGCTTTTTAGCTAAGGAATTAACAATATGACAAAAATCTGATTTTATGTAGTAAAAGTTAATGTCGTAAATTTTATCCATAATTTTTTCTTACAAACTCGTCAAGTAGTCTTACTCCAAAACCGGTTCCCCCAGGTCTTGAAAATTTTGTCCCCTTTTTTGACCACGTTACTCCAGCAATATCTAAGTGAGCCCAGCTAGTTTTACCTACAAATCTTTTTAAGAACTGCGCAGCCGTTATACTTCCCGCCCCTCTAGTTCCTGTAATATTTTTCATATCAGCTACAGGACAATTCAATAACTTATCAAATTCGTTATCCATTGGCATTTGCCATACTAACTCTTTAGTAGTTTTTGAGGCATCAAGAATCTTTTTTACTAGCAGATCATCGTTTGAGAATAGTCCGGCATATCTTTCACCTAGAGCAACAATTATTGCACCTGTTAAAGTCGCTAGATCAATCATGAATTTAGGTTTAAATTTTTGGTTAATATACCACAATACATCAGCTAAAACTAATCGACCTTCAGCATCCGTATTCAAAACTTCAATCGTTTGTCCAGATAATGATTCGACAATGTCTCCCGGTCTTTGAGCATTACCATCAGGCATATTCTCAACCAAGCCAACAGCTCCAATGACATTAGCTTTGGCTTTTCTTAAGGCCAATGTATACATTAGACCTGCAACTACACCTGCTCCGCCCATATCCCATTTCATATCTTCCATTCCCGATGAGGGCTTTATGGAGATGCCCCCTGTATCAAAGGTAACCCCCTTACCAATAAAAGCTAAAGGTGAAGATTTTTTTTCCTTCGAACCATTCCATTTCATTATCATAACTCTTGCTGGGCGAACTGAGCCCTGAGCTACTCCTAATAAAGCGTTCATTCCAAGGGTCTTGAGTTTTTTTTCGTCAAAAATTTGTATCTCAACACCTACTTTTTTTAAGTCATTACAAAATTCTACAAACTTTTGTGGATACAAAACATTTGCTGGTTCTGAAACTAAGTTTCTAGTAAGAAAAATTCCGTCTAGACACTTAATTTTATGTTTTATTTTTTTTTCTAATTCTGTTCTAGATTTACCATTATATCCAAGGATACGAACCTCATCAATTTTGAAGTCTTTTTTAGAAATATTTTTGTATTTTTCAAATCTATAGTCTTTCAACTTAAAACCAATAAGCAAATTTTCTATAATTTCTTGTTTTTTATTTTCGTCATTAAAGTTTTCATTAAATATAATCATTACATTTTTGGCTTTGTTACTTTCAAGGTAAGAGAGTAATTTACCAAAAAAAGAATGTTGAGACGAAGTATCATCTGAATGTTCAAACCTTACGTAAGTAAACTTAGAAACAAAATCAGATTTTTTCTGTTGGTTCTGAGTATTTTTGTATAAAAAAGTTTCAATGATTTCCTTTTCTTTGTTTTTTTTTTCCAAATAACCGTTTAATATATCTTCAGAACTATTGTCTAGATGATTATTAGAATTTACTTTTTTATTATCAGGTGAGATAATAAGTAGATGGTAATTTTGTTCAGAAAGGTTTTCAAAATTAATTTTCATTTGCCTATATTTTATAAGGTTTAATTATTATAAATAATGTATATTGTATTTTAAAAAAAATTCAATGAATTTAGTCGATAGATACATTTTTAAACAACTATTAAATAATTCATTACTTATATTAATATTTATTATTTCAGTATTTTGTCTAGCAAAAAGTGTTCAATTAATTGAGCTGATGATTAGTAGAAATCTTCCATTTCTAATCTTTCTTCAACTCATAATGAATTCTATTCCTCAGATAATTCCAATTTTATTTCCAGTAATAATTTCTTTGTCAATTTTTTTTGTTTATTCAAGAATGAATAATGACAAGGAACTAATAGTACTTCAATCATCATGTTATTCAAATATTGATCTTATAAAACCAACACTTTTATATAGTTTAATAATAGCGTTCATTTGTTCATTCTTTTCAATTCATCAAACACCAAAGTCAAATAAAAACTTTAAACTACTTTTATATACAATCAAAAATGATTACTCCTCAAGTCTTCTTCAAGAAGGAGTGTTTAATACTATTGGAAAAGACTTTACAATTTTCATAAAAGAAACCACTAACGAAGGTCTTAAAAATATCTTTATTCATGATACAAGAGATAGTGAAAGACCATCAACTCTTATAGCAAAAAAAGGTAAAATAATTAATGCTCCCAATGCCACAAAAATTTTTTTAGAAGATGGTTCTCAGCAATTTCAATCAAAAGAACAAAAACTTTCAATACTTTATTTTGATGAGTATTTGTTGAGCATTAACCAAAACAAAACTGATAATTTCTTTAATAGATGGAAGTCACCATCAGAAAGATCAATGTATGAACTAAGAAACCCAAACCCTGATTCTCTTGATGACAAATATAACCTCCAAGCATTCAAGGCTGAAATAACAGTAAGATATGCTATTCCTATCAACGTAGTAACATTTAGTATGTTGGTAGTGTGTTTTTTACTCAGTTTTAAGTTCGATAGAGTTGACAATATTTCAAAAATTTTAAAAATTTTCGGGTTAATAATTTTTTTGCAAGTAATATCAATTACATCATCCAATTTATCGATCAAATTTGATGGAATGCATTATATAAATTTCATACCATCAATTTTCTGTCTAATTTGCTCATGCCTGATAATATTTAAATCTAAGAGATTAGTTAATGGTAACAAATAAATTAGTTCTTAGGTATCTATTAAAAGAAAATCTTTTTTCATTTCTATTAGTTTTTTCATTTTCATGTATTCTTTTTATTTCAATTGATCTTATTGAGTTAATAAGGAGAAGCTCAACAAAGGAAATCCAAATAAGTATTCTAATAAAAATGGCATTCCTTCATATTCCAAGCTTATTCCCAATAATTTTACCTACAGTATTTCTATTAAGTTCAATGCATACATACATGAAATTGAATAAAAACAATGAGTTAGTTGTTCTTAGAGCTTCGGGCTTTTCAATATGGTTTTTAATTTTACCCGCGGTTTTTAATGCACTTTTAATTAGTATTCTTTATGTTTTTGTTTTTAATCCAATCTTTGCATATATGAATATAAAATTTAAAAACTACGAGAGTAATTTTTTCAAAGGAAGTTATGGATTATTTTCAATATCAGAGACGGGATTATGGTTGAGAGAGAAAACTGATGACTTTGAATATGTTATTAATGCTCAACATTATTCCTTCGAAAATAATACATTAAAAAATGTGAAAATTTTTAAATTTAGCCAAGAAAATAAATTTTTAGAGAGAATTGATGTTCAAAACGTTAAAATGCTAGATAAAAAATTATGGGAACTAACAAAAGGAACTAAACTTGAAATAAATAAACCCCCAAAGTTGTTTGATGTTGAAAATATTGCAATAAATCTTGATGCTGAAAAAATTGAAAAAAACTTTAGACCACCAGAAACAGTAGGTTTTTGGAGGTTAAATGATTACATTAGAAACTTAGAGTCATCTGGTTTTGCAATAAAAAAACATATAATTTATAAAAATTACCTTTTTTCGTTTCCATTGATTCTCATCTCAATGGTTTTATTGGGTTGTTCATTATCAATTAAAAGAGAAAGAATTAAAAAAAATGTTCTAAAAATATTATATGGTCTCATTGTTGGAATGCTCTTCCATTTTTCCTCTGATTTAGTAAAAACCTTTGGGCAAAGTTCAGATCTAAATATTTTTCTCAGTGTTTGGGCTGCCCCTCTAATTTTTAATTTTTTATTACTTAGTTCATTAATACATCTTGAAGATGGATAAAATACTATTTTTTCTTTTTTTTCTAGTAAGCTTGAATAGTCATTCAAATGAAAAGATTGAAATCAATGCCGATCAATTCACTTACGATAAAGAAAACACTAGAATTTACGCAACAGGAAATGTTGAAATAATTGATCAAGAATTTAAGCTTTATGCTAATAAAGTATTTGTAAACAATGAGTCTAAAGTTTTATCAGCTAGAGAAAAAATAAAAATTTTTAATTCTGATGGAAGTATTTTAAAAGCTGATAAAATTGTAGCTGATAATACACTTGAAAATGCTTTAATCGAAAATAATTATATTTATATCCCTAGAATTTATAAAAATGAAAATATATTCTTACGACTGGCAGCAAAGAAAGTTGAAAGAAGAAACAAAGATTGGGAACAATTAGAGTACGGAACATTTACTGCTTGTGAATTATGCTACAATGAAAAAACAAAAAAATATGACCCACCTTTAATTCAACTAAAAGCAAAAAAGATTATTCATGATAAAAAAAAGCTTAATGTAAAATATTACGATGCATTTTTGGATGTACACGGGAAAAGTGTTTTTTATCTTCCATATTTTTCTCATCCCTCACCTTTAGTAAAAAGAAAGAAGGGATTTTTACCTCCAAGTATTTTTCAAACGCACTATTTTGGACTTGGGGCTAACTTACCTTATTACTATCCACTAAGTGAATTTAGTGATATTACTGTGACACCAAAGATTTCCCAAAAAAAAAATCCAGCTCTTCTTATAGAGCACAGAAAAAACTTTAAAAATGGTGAAATTAAAAACGAGTTTAGTGGGACTATAGAAAATCAAACAAACAATCAAATAAAAGAAGATAGAAAAAGAGGTCATATTAATTCTGAAGGAATTTTTTTTCTTAATCCTAAAAATTATGCTAGTTATAAATTACAAAGAACAACTGACAGAAATTATCAACATACCTACAAATATAAATATGATTATATTCTTGAATCAAATGTTAAGTTAGAATCACTAAGAGGATTTAACTCTTACAGTTTGCAATCTTATCTTTTTCAGGATAACAGAAGAGAATTTGATAGAAAACAAACACCTCGAATTCTTCCAAGGCTTTTAGTTAACTGGAGATCTAATCCTCTTAATAATACCTTAAATTATGACACCAATATTGAGTTTATAAACTTTTATAGAACAGAGGGGACTGACAGTAAAAAGCTTTTTATAAATCAAAATTTCACTTTTCCTACTATTCTTAATGATGGCACGTTATTAAGGTTAGGAGGGCATTTAAACGCGGGTTTATATAATGTAAAAAAATATGATAATCCAGTGTCTAGTAAATTTGAAAACAATGTATATAAAAATAACTTTTTTCCTCAACTTTCTCTTGAGGTTTCAAAGCCCTACTTTAAAATTTCAAAAAAAACGGTCAGTACTTTTACGCCTAAAGTTTTGTTTGTTAAGAGCACCAAAAATGCATTTAACAGAAAAATACCAGATGAGGGTAATATAAATAATTTTGATCTGGATTTTATTGATTTATTTAACGTAAATAGGATGCATGGTACCGACAGGTTAGAACAGTCTTCCAGGTTAGATTATGGTGTATCTTATACGAGTACAATAAAAGATTCTTTTGATAATCTTACAACAATACAAGTTGGACAGAGTCACCAATTTGATAGAAATAAATACTTAAATAAAAACACTGGCATTAATGAAAAATTTTCAGATATAGTTGGAAATTTTACTATTAGACCTGCTAAGGCCATAAACTTAAATTCATACTTTGTAATCGATAAGGATAATTTCTCAATTAAAACAGCGTATTCAAATCTCCTAATTAAACAAAAGAACTCATACCTTTTAATTGGAAATAGTAGATATGCAGCTGTGATTGATCAAGATGGTGAAAATTTAATTGATGGTAAAAATCAGTTTTCAGTTAAGTACGACCAAAAATTTTATGACTTTTGGAACTTTACAGCATATTCAACATTTGATAAGAAAGGCAAATTAAAATTATATAATTACGGAACGAAAATAAAATATGAAGATGAATGTTTTGGAATGTCCTTCTCATGGACTAGACAATATACCCACAACCCAGAAGATCCTACATCAAATAATTTTATTTTTTTATTTAGCCTCAAGGAAATTATGGAAAGTGATCTCTAGTATTGTTTTATTTTTTTTACTCAAAATAATTTTTTTTGAAAATAGTATCTATGCTCAGGAAAAGTTTGAAGGAATGATTGTGAGCATTAACAAAGAAATTATAACAACATATGACCTTTCACAAAGAATTAAATTAGCTCTTAAATCTTTAAATCTTGAAGATAGTATAAGTAATAGAGATTCGGTAAGAGAAAGAATGCTTGAACTTCTTATATTAGAAAAAATAAAAACGATTGAGGCAAAAAAGAATAATATAAGTCATACGGAAGAAGAACTAATCAATTTCACATCAAATATTTATAACTTTTCAAAAGACGACTTTAATGGTTTCAAATCATTTTTAGAAGAAGAGGGTTTTGACATTGATATTTTACTAGAACAAATGTCTTCAGAATTATTGTGGAAAAAATTTTTACAAAAAACAATTGCCTCGAAAATCATTATTAGTGAACAAGAAATCCAGGATTCTTTCGACGAACGCACAAAAAATAAGGGTAAATATGAGTTTGACTATAGTGAAGTTCTTTTTTTGAATGATTCACCTAAAGATTGGAAAAATTCAAAAAAAAAAATGGAGGAATTCTTTAAACTATTAGATAAAGGAATTTCTTTTGAAAGCCTCTCGAAGAAATTTAATGAAGTATATACAATGGAAAGTCAGACTAATAGATGGGTACTTGAGGACAATATAGAAAACAAAACTAAAGAATCTCTTCAAAAGATGAAGCCAGGTGAAATTTTAAGCTTTCAAGATACAGATGGATACAAGGTAGTAAAACTAAATAAAAAAAGATTTTATGGAAGTAGTAACTTTAAATATTCGTTCTTGAAGTTATCCGCTTTCGATGAAGAAGCGCTAAAAAAAATTCAAAAAGATGATATCAATTGTGGTATGATCTCTAAAACTTTAAAAGATAATGTAGAATTAATAAAGTTTGAAAAAATTTTGTTCGAAGAAATGAACAAAACTTTTAGAAATAATCTAGAAATATTGGATGAAGGAGAAATGACAAGTATTTTAAAAGCAGAAACTGAATTTATGAGACTTAAATTATGTAAAAAAGAAGTTGATAACAAGAGTGCTGTATCCAAACTCGATATAGAAAAAAAAATTTACACTCAAAAATTCAACCAAATGGCCAGTACTTTAATATCTAACCTTAGAAAAAATACAAACATAAAGTTTTTTAATAAATAAAGGATAATGAAAAAAAAACCGATTGTTATTTCTATGGGTGAACCATCAGGTATTAGCTCTGAAATTTTAATTAAAACGTGGATCAACCGCAAAAAAAAAAAACTACTACCTTTTTTTGTTGTTGATGACAAATCAAAAATTGAATTTGTAATTAATCTATTTAAATTTAATGCAAAAATTAAGCTCATTAAGAATCCCAGCGAAACTTTCGATATTTTTAATAATTATTTACCTGTTTATGATTTAGGAAACAAAATCAAATTTAAATTAGGTCGGCCTGAAAAAAAGAATAGTAAATTTATAATAGACTCTTTGAACAAGTCTTTCGATTTTGTAAAAAATAAACAGGCATCAGCTTTAGTTACACTTCCTATTTGTAAAAGAACAATGAAACAATTTGGGTTTAATTACAATGGCCAAACAGAGTATGTGGGTTTTTTGGCTAGAAAATTAATAAATCGCTCTTCAAACGAAATAATGATTTTGACAACCACAAAACCAATTGACTCTGGTAAAAATTTAGTTGTTGGCCTTGCAACCACACATATACCGTTAAAAAAAACTTTTTATAAATTAAAAAAAGAATTGCTTAAAGAAAAAATAATGATTTTCAATAATTCATTAAAAACTATATGGAAAAAAAAAAAACCATATATAGGTGTTTTGGCATTAAACCCTCATGCTGGAGAAGATGGCTTTATTGGTGAAGAAGAAAATAAAGTTATACTACCTGTTATTAAAGACTTACAGGCTAAAAATTTAAATTTACATGGTCCCTTAAGTGGTGATACCTGTTTTTTTAAAAATAATAGAAAAAATTATGATGGAATGTTTTGTATGTATCATGATCAAGGGTTATCGCCAGTCAAAACACTTGATTTTTTTAACTCTGTAAATGTAACAGGTGGACTTCCGATTTTAAGAGTATCTCCAGATCATGGTCCTGCTTTTGATATTGCGAACAAAAATTTAGCTAAAGCTGACAGTTTAGTTGCTTGTTTAAAATTTATAGAAAAATATTCATGAAAGTCGAGTTTAAACATAAAAAAAGTTTAGGACAAAACTTTTTAATTAATAAAACAATTTTAAAAAAAATTAGCTCTTTGAAAGATTTTAAAAATCAAGAAGTTGTTGAGGTTGGTCCTGGAAAAGGTTACTTAACAGAATTTCTAATTAAAAAAAAACCCTCTAAACTCATTCTTATAGAAAAAGATCGACAACTGGAAACTGTGCTTACAAATCTGATCAAAAATAAAAGTATTAAAATTAAACTTATAATTGAGGATGCTCTAAAAATATCAATTAATAAACTATCAAAAAATAAAATAGTTCTAATTGGAAACCTTCCTTATAATGTAGCTACTACTCTCATCTTAAATTGGTTAAGATACATTCATTCCTTTGAGTCTATTGTTGTAATGGTTCAAAAGGAAGTTGCATCTAGACTTTCAGCTAAAGAAAAAACTAAACACTATGGAAGAACTTCAGTTTTAGCTCAGGTAGTTGCTGATGTGAAAATTAAATTTGACGTTGCACCAGAAAATTTTTTTCCAAAACCGAAAGTTCACTCATCAGTAATTGAAATTATTCCAAAAGAAAAGATTAAGTTTAATTATAAAAAACTCGACAAGTTTTTAAAGCTATCTTTTATGCATAAAAGAAAAACCTTAAAAAACAATCTGTCAAAAATTAGCTCTAATATTGAGGAAAAAATATATAAATGTGGTGTAAACCCTGCTCTTAGACCTGAAGAAATTAGCCCAAATCAATTCATAAAACTTTCAGAAGAACTAATCTAAAAGCTTTTCAACAAAATTAAAAATAAACTTTTGTCTATCTCTTTTTTTTCTTTCTGCTTTCAATATTGTAACTACCTCATTAGTACATTTTACTAAATCCTCATTTATTAACACATAATCGTATTCTATCCAATGACTTATTTCTGACTTTGCTTTACTCATTCTTTTGTTTACTATCTCTAAAGAATCTTCATTTCTTTTTTTTAATCTCTCTTTAAGAATCTTATTGCTTGGTGGTAAAATAAAAACTGAAACAATATCTGTTTTAGAAAAATTAGATAATTTCTGAGCACCTTGCCAATCAATGTCAAAAAGCACATCAACTCCCTTAAGTAAGTTTTTTTCGACAAAATTTTTTGGAGTACCGTATAAATGATCAAAAACTTTGGCATTTTCAATAAAAAAGTCTTTTGCCTGAAGTTCCTTAAACTTTTTTTTGGAAATAAAAAAATAGTCCATTCCATCAACTTCGCTTTTTCTTTTTGGTCTAGTGGTGTAAGAAATGGACAACTTTAACTCTTTAATTTTTTTTAAGATCTCCTTACATATAGAGGTTTTTCCTGCTCCTGATGGAGATGACAGTACAAGCATAAGACCCTTTCTATTTTTTTTCATCTTTTGAAGCCTTTATATTTTTTAAATGCTGCTTATAATTTGATGAAAAATAATGCTCGCCACCTTCATTTTTTGCTACAAAATACAATAAGTTACTTTTTTTGGGAAGTGAGGTTGAAAGAAGAGAATCTTTTCCAGGAAAGCCAATAATTGAGGGTGGCAAGCCTTTATTTACATAAGTATTATGTAGTGATTTAAACTTTAGATCCTTTCTTGTTAATTTTCTTTTAAATCTATATTTTCCTTGAGTAATTGAATATATAACTGTTGGATCTGACTGAAGTCTCATATTTTTTTTTAAACGATTATAAAAAACTCCTGAAATTAATGGTTTTTCATTTTTTATTGCAGTTTCTTTTTCTACTATTGATGCTAAAATAAACATTTCACTAATACTTTTAAGTGGTATCGAAGTATCTCTCTCCGACCAAATTTTATGAGAAAAGTCTTTTGATAACTTTTTAATATCACTTAATATTTTCTCGGCAGAATCTGTTACTTGGTAGCTATACGTATCAGCTATTATCAAGTCACTTACGTCATGGTATTCTAAAGATGATTGGGGATCAATTTCTTTGAGAATATTTAATAATTCATATTTGTAGGAACCCTCGATGATTGTAAGTTTACGAAAAACTACATCACCATTAATTAATTTTTTAGTTACATCATAAATTGAATTACTTTTTTCAAAAATAAATTCTCCATATCTTAATTTTTTTTCAGAGAAACTTATTTTGACCCAAATTTTGAAAAGATTTGGGTTTTGAATTATTTTCTGAGAAAAAAGTTTTTCTGAAATTTCCTCTAAATTCATTCCTGGCTTTATAATTACAGTAGATTTATCGTAACTTTTATATTTATCAAAAATAAGTATGGAAAAAAAATTTAGCAGAATAATAAAAAGAAAAAAAGCTGTAGCTTTAGACACAATTAATTTTTCTTAAATATCAATGAAACATTCGTACCCCCAAATCCAAATGAATTAGACAAAGAAAAATCATTTGTATTATTAATACTTTCTTTGGGTACAAGATTTATACCCTCACAATCTGAGGATGGATTAGATAGATTTAATGTAGGTGGAATAACTCCGTTTGTTAATGACAAGATTGAAAAAATTGATTCAATTGCTCCTGAAGCACCTAGTAAATGGCCTGTTGAGGATTTAGTAGACGACATGTACAACTTTTTTTTATTATTTTCAAAAATTCTTTTTACCGCGTTAAACTCTATCTCGTCTCCTAATGGGGTTGAAGTGCCATGAGCATTTATGTAATCAATTTGACTAGAAGAAATTTTTGCGTCATTTAAAGCCATTTCCATGGCTCTAAAACCTCCACTACCATCACTTGCTGGTGCTGTTGGATGATAGGCATCACCCGTTAATCCATAACCAACAATTTCTGCATAAATCTTAGCTGACCTTTTTTTTGCATGCTCTAATTCCTCCAGAACCAACATTCCCGACCCCTCAGATAACACAAAGCCATCTCTGTCTTTATCCCACGGTCTAGATGCCATTTCAGGATTATCATTAAATTTAGTTGATAGTGCTCTCATAGCACAAAAGCCAGAAATACCAAACCGAGTGCAAGCTGCTTCAGTTCCACCTGCTATCATAACATCAGCATCTCCATAAGAGATTATTCTAAATGAGTCTCCAATTGCATGTGCACCAGATGCACAAGCTGTTACAACTGAATGATTTGGACCTTTAAGTTTATATTTTATAGAAATATGCCCAGATGCGAGATTTATTAGACAAGAAGGAATAAAAAATGGTGATATTTTTCTTGGACTTCTTCTTAAATTATCTGAACTCATTCTAATTCCATCTAATCCTCCTATTCCAGAACCAACCATTACTCCAGCTCTTTGTGAATCTGTTTCTGACTTCGGTAGCCAACCAGAATCTTCTATTGCTTCTTTTGCAGAAATCATTGCAAATTCAATAAAAGGTTCAATTTTTCTTCTGTCTTTAGAATTTAAAACATTTTCTGGGTAAAGGTTTGAATTTCCCTCTAAAGGGACTTGTCCTCCTATTTTTGACGCTAGGTCATCAATTTCGAATCCCTCAAGTTTTCTTATACCTGATTGAGAGCTAATTAGTTTTTTCCAGTTTATATCAACACCATATCCGAGTGGCGTGCACATTCCAATTCCTGTTACGACCACTCGTCTCATGTTTTAATTTTGTGATTTTTCTATATGTTCAATTGCGTCTTTTATCGTTGTTATTTTTTCAGCAATCTCATCTGGAATCTCTATGCTAAATTCCTCTTCAAATGCCATAACCAATTCAACTGTATCTAAGCTATCTGCACCTAGATCGTCAACAAAACTTGCTGAATCAACAACCTTGTCAGCCTCCACACCCAAATGTTCAACAACAATCTTTTTTACTCTTTCTGAAATATCACTCATATTCGTCCCCTACTATTAAGTTAAAGTTATATTAATAAATATTTTTTTTTTTAAATCAAACATAATTATAACATTGCCATACCACCATTTACGTGAATCGTTTCACCAGTAATATATCTTGATTCTTCTGAAGCTAAGAATTCAACACAATTTGCAATATCAATTGGCAAACCAATCATTCCTAAAGGTATTTTATTTATTATAATTTTTTTTTGCTCCTCGTTAAGTCTTTCTGTCATATTTGTTTTTATAAAACCAGGAGATACACAGTTAACAGTTATATTCCATTTTGCCAATTCCATGGCAATTGATTTTGTCATTCCAGTTATACCGGACTTTGATGCGACATAATTAGCCTGACCCAGATTACCAGTGTGTCCTACAATTGAAGTGATATTAATAATTCTTCCCCATTTTTTTTTTATCATTAGCTTTGAAATAGAATTACTTAATAAAAAGTTTGAATCTAAATTCGTTCTTATAACATTTTGCCATTTTTCATAATTCATTCTTATAAATAAACTATCATCGGTGACACCAGCATTATTTACTAAAACATCAATATTTAAATTTACCGAAATAACTTCCTCAATCATTTTTATGATTTGTTCAGAGTCTTTTAAATCACATGTTATTCTTTTAATGATTGACTGATTATCTTTCATAAAGTTTTTGAGTTTTTCCTGATTTCTTGACACCACAACCAAATTGTAATTTTTTGATAATTTATTACATATTGCCTCACCTATTCCACCAGTTGCACCAGTTAATAAAACATTTTTTTTCATAAGTTTTCTCCGTTTGACTTAATAAAATTTTCAATATCACCAAATGTTGTTATGTTTGAAAAATCTTGTTCAATCTTCATTCTTTTGTTCAACCCTGTAAGTACTTTTCCCGAGCCTATTTCTATTATTTTGTCAATTTTAGATTTTGATACTTTAATTATACTTTCCCTCCATCTTACTCTATTGTAAACTTGTTCGATTAATTTTTTTTTTATTTCATATGGTTCATCAATGAATTCCGCAGAAACATTGTTAATAAATTTTATTTTTGGCTTCTTAATATTCACGTCTTCGAGTGCTTTAGACATGACTCTAGCTGCTGGCTTCATTAATGAACAATGAAAAGGAGCACTAACTTGCAAATCAATAATTGATCTTGCACCAGAGGAAGTTAATACTTCAGAAAAGTTGTCAACACTCCTCTTTAATCCAGATAATATTATCTGGCCAGGACAGTTATCATTAGCTACTTCACACAAAAAATCTTTTTCTTTTGTGAATTTGCTTAGTAATTCTTCAATTATTTCAAGCTGAAGTCCAATAACTGCAACCATTCTTGTTTCGATATTATTTACAGAATTTTGCATTGAGCTTCCTCTAATTCTAAGTAATTTTGCTGCAGAGCTTATATCTATTGAATCTATACTACAAAGACTAGTGTATTCTCCAAGTGAATGGCCTAAAACAATTTCTGTGAAATCAGTTAATTTTTTTCCTAATTCATTTTCAAGAACCCTAACCAAAGCAATGCTCACTACCATTAATGCTGGTTGTGTGTTAGATGTTAATTTTAATTCTTCTTCATCCCCATAAAAAATTATTTTTGAAAGCTTTTGATTAAGGGCCTCGTCAACTGCATCAAAAACTTCTTTAGCTTTAACATGGTTTTTGTAAAGTTCCAAGCCCATGCCAACCATTTGTGAACCTTGACCAGGAAAAATAAAGGCTATTTTTTTCATAAAAACTTTGTAAAAAAAAAAATTGGTTACTTTTCAAATTAATTTATTAATGTTATAAGCTTGAAATAGTAACCTTGCTAATAATATTAGCTAAACTTGATTTTTCAAGTTTAACCTTAAGGAAAATATATGTTATATGAAAGTGTATTTATACTAAGCGGTCAAATATCACCAAAATCCGCTGAAAAAAAATTTAATTCCTTTACAGAAAAAATCAACAAATCTGGAGGAAAAATACTGAAAACTGAATCTTGGGGGCTTCGATCTCTAGCTTATAAAATCAATAAGAACTCTAAAGGTTATTACTATTTGATAAACAGTGATTGTGATTCAAAGATCTTAAACGAGTTTAATAGTATTGTTAAACAAGATGATGAATTTTTAAGGTTTTTTAATCTTAAAATTAAATCAATAGATAAAAACCCGTCTCAACTTAATGAGAACAAAGTGGAGAACAAATAATTATGAAAAGCAAAGCATTCGATAACACTTCATCAAAATTATTGTACAAAAAATCATGTCCTTTATCTGGTAAAAATGCACCGACTGTTGACTATAAGAATATTCATATATTAAAGAAATACATCACTGAAAAAGGTAAAATCCTTCCAAGTAGAGTTACTCAGGTGTCAACAAAAAAGCAAAAAGAACTTACTCTTGCCATAAAGAGGGCTAGATTTCTGGCGTTATTACCCTATGTTTCTAATTGATGTCTTTAGCAAAGAATAAAGATCTATTAGTTTTCTTTTATTCAATAATCCTAATTTTTTCATCTGAAACGCTTATTTTAAGATTATCTCCAAATTTATTTCCAATATTATGTTCTATCCCATTAATTTTTGCAGGTCAGATTGTTTCTAAAAAAATTTTTTTTTCAATTATTCTCACAAATGTAGGGTTCTTTTTTTTATATATTAATGAAGCTTACTTTTTTGATCTGAAGTTTACTTTAAGATTTTTTCTAAATTACTTCACCACCTCAACATTAATTTTTTTTCTTTTTACACTTTTAAATTTGTATAAAAAAAAATTAATAAATAGTGAAAAAGTAATAATTTTTTTTACCCTTTTTGTTTTGTCACTTTTACTAGTTTTTAATTTTTTTTATTATTATCAAATAGACCATCAAGAACTAAAAGACTTTATATCTGATTTTTTTTCAAAAGTTGTAAAAAACTCCAATATTCAAGAAAATATAATTAGTGAGGAAGGGATTAATTTTTTAATAAAAATAATACCTTCTTTAAATGCTTTTGTCCTAATGACTTTTATTATTATTAACTTTTTTTTAACAAATATTATTTTAAAAAAAATGAATTTTCCTAGAAATTATTTCATTGAATTCAGTAAGTTTTTTTTACCTGTAAAACTTTTTTTAATTTTTAATATTTTGATTCTTTTTACAATTTTACTTTCAGGTGATCTGAAATTTTACTTTTTTAGTGCTACAATTGTTTTGAGTTTTTTAATTTTTTATCAGGGTTTAATTTATTCACACCAGTTTTTAAATTCTTTGGACGTAAATTTTTTTTTAAAAATTTCAATTATATTTTTACTTTTTATTTTTTTAGGTTATGTTCTATTTTTATTAGTATTTTTAGCCGGGTATTATATAAGTTTAAAAAGAATAGTTACGAAAACGTCGGAATAGTCAAAGTGGAAGTTATATTATTAGAAAGTCTAAACAAGCTAGGTGGCATTGGTGATCTTGTTACTGTAAAAGATGGATATGCACGAAATTATCTTATTCCTCAAAAAAAAGCTTTACGAGCAAATGATGAAAATAAAGAGTATTTTTCAAAGATAAAACAAGATTTAGTAGAAAAAAATAAAAAAATCATTGAAGATGCAAAACTAACCGTACAAAAAATTTCGAAGTTGGAAATCAATTTTATCAGAAATGCCAGTGATAATGGACAGTTATATGGCTCGGTTTCGCCTAAGGATGTTTCTAATTTCTTCACTGAGAAGAAAATAAATATAAAGCCGTCAAATGTTAACTTTCATGATGCTATAAAAAAAATTGGTATTTACGACATTAACATTAGGTTACATCCAGAGGTAGGTTGTAACCTGAGAATTAATATTGCAACTTCAGAAGAGAATGCAAAAATTCAAAAAGATGAATTTGAGAAACCAAAAAAGAAAATCGAGGAAATAAAACCAGACAAAAAAACAGCTGAGAAAAATGAACTAACTAATTCTTCTGAAAATAATGAAAAAAAAAATACCATACCAACAATTAAAAATAAAACACAGGATAATGCTTCTAAGAAAAAAGCAAAAAATTCAGATCTAATAACTAATGAAGATACAGCAGAAAATAAGGTTGAAAGTAAAGATAAATCAAATCAAAAAAAACCTATTAAGTCAGAAAAAGAAGACTTAACGAAAAAGAAAGAAAAAGAATAATTTTTTGTTCTTTCAAAACTTTTAAAATCTTTAGCGTTCTTTCATGTTGATAATAAACTTTATCATATTATTAATGGGGTTATTTCTTGTTGTTAAAGGTGCAGACATTCTCATATCGAGTGCAGTTGCGATTGGAAAAAGATATGGTGTTTCTGATTTTTTTATTGGTCTAATTGTAATTGGGTTTGGGACGTCTCTTCCAGAGCTTCTAGTTTCAATTGATGCAATAATAAAAAAGTCGCCTGAAATCTCAATAGGGAATGTTATTGGTTCTAATATATCAAATATTCTTTTAGTTTTAGGAGCAGCACTCTTTATATCAAAAATAGATTTAAGAAAAATATCTAGATTTGATAATTTTTTTCATTTAACAGTTCATATTTTTTTTCTACTTATAGTTTGGTTATTAGTGTTTGATTATAAAATCGGTGTAGTTTTTTTAATACTTTTCTCCTTTTACATATATAAATCATTTAATAATTCATTATCAAAAAACGAAAATGAATTAGAAACAAATGATTTTTTTACAAAAATAGTTTTTAAAAAACCATTAATCATTGGATTACCTACTATAATTTTTTCAATAATTTTAACTTTTTTTGGAGCAGAATTCACAGTAGACTCTGTAATTGAAATCTCAAATTTCTTTGGGATTTCAGATTCTTTTCTTGCCTTAACCTTAGTTGCTCTAGGCACCTCTTTACCAGAAATCATAACATCAATCAGGGCAGCACAAAAAAAAATGTCTGAATTAATAATTGGAAATATTATTGGTTCCAATATTTATAATCTGCTACTAATTCTTGGCTTTGTTTCTTTATTTGAGGCATTTAGTTTTCCAAAAGATATTTTATTTTTTGAGGTTATTTTTCTTTTTGTTTGTACAGTTAGTTTCTCATTTCTTCTTTACGTAAAAAATGAGTTAAGTAAAAAATTCTCTTGGGTTTTTATAATTTTTTTACCTTTTTTATTTATTAAAACTTCTCTTAACTAACTTTTGATAGTTTTACACGTTTTCCACTTAATTCACAGACAGAAAATTAATGCTTATGAAAAGTTTTTTGATAATATAGTTCAATGGTTAGTGAACGAAACACAAATTTAAAAAATATTCTTACTGAATCTAGCACCAATATTTCAAGAAGTATCCCAATTAATGTTGGTGCAGAACAATCACTATTGGGGGCTATTCTTTCTAATAATTTGGCACTTGAAAAGGTTGAGGACTTTTTAGAACCAAAGCATTTTTCAAGTAAAATTAATTCTATTATTTTTGATACTCTTAAAAGATTTATTACGAATAATCAGATTGCTGACATAACTACAATTAAAATTTTTCTAGAAAATAATGAAGATTTTGTAGCTAACGGTGGTATGAAATATCTCCTAGAAATTGCTGAAAATTCTGTGAGTATTATTAATGCTAAGCAGTATGGTGAACTTATTTATGATCTTTATTTAAGAAGGGAATTAATTGATGTAGGCACTGAACTAGTGAATAAATCTTATTCAGACTTTCAAGAAGAAAATTCTAATTCAATTATAGAAAAAGTTGAATTAGAACTATTTAATTTAACTAATGATGGAGAAAAGCAAAGAGGACCAAAAATTTTTACCGATGTGTTGTCAGATACCTTAGACTATGCCGAGAAGGCTTTTAAAAAGAGCTCAGATGTTGCTGTTCTTAAAACAGCTCTTACTGATTTAGACAAAAAAATTGGTGGTCTTCACAAATCTGATCTCATAATAATTGCGGGTAGACCATCAATGGGGAAAACAGCATTTGCTACAAATATTGCATCAAATATTTGTATGGATAAATTAAATCTTAAAAAGAAAAATAATGTTTTATTTTTTTCACTAGAAATGTCTTCTGAACAACTTGCGACAAGGCTTTTATCTGAAATGTCAAAAATTCCATCTGAAAAAATACGTACTGGTAATATTTCAAAGATGGACTTTGAAAACCTTCTTAAAAATAGTGAAAAAATTAAAAATCTTTCTCTATTTATTGACGATTCACCTGCGCTTACATTGTCAGCAATCAGGTCGAGATCTAGAAGACTAAAAAGAAAAGATGGACTAGATCTGATAATAATAGATTACTTACAACTCATTAGCAGTGAGAGTAGAAACCTAAATGACAATCGAGTGAAAGAAATTTCTGAAATTACAAGAGGATTAAAAGCAATTGCAAAGGAGTTCAATATCCCTGTTATAGCTCTTTCACAATTATCAAGAAAAGTAGAAGATAGGGAAGAAAAACGACCACAACTTGCCGATTTGAGAGAATCTGGTTCTATTGAGCAAGATGCAGACCTAGTTGTATTTTTATATCGAGAGGAATATTACTTAGCAAGAACAGAACCTCCAGAAGGTACAGAAAAACATATTGCTTGGACTGATAAAATGGAGAAAATTCATAATATAGCAGAAATAATCGTTGCTAAAAATAGACACGGTCCAATTTCAAGAGTAAAGTTACATTTCAATGCATCTAATACTAAGTTTTCTGATTTAGCTGAATAATCAATTGACTAAACTCAATAATGAAAAAAATTACAATTAATGAAAATGGGTTACTTAAAATAAACTTAGGCTTTTTAGGCGATAACTATAAAAATTTAAAAAAAACTTTGAAAAAATCAAGAATCGGATGCGTTCTTAAATCTGATGCTTATGGTCTTGGGTTAATTGAAATAACAAAAAAACTTATAAAAATTGGATGCCAGGATTTTTTTTTGACAAATTTAGATGAGGCTTTAAAAGTAAGAAAAGAGTGCAGAAAGTCAAATATTATTTTATTAAATGGTTTAATTAATCTCAAACAGAGTGAAATAAAAAAAGTCTTTCAAAACAAAATTATTGCTACGATCAATTCTTTCGATGAATTAAAAAAATTTTATGAATCGTCAAAAAACCTTATTATCAAGCCTAAAATTACACTTCACTTTGATACTGGAATCAACCGACTAGGAATCGATGAACAAGAAATAACTCCCGTAATTGAATATTGCAAAAAATTTCGAATAAAAGTATTTTGTGTGATGTCTCATTTTGCATCAGCTGATGAAAAGCTTAATAGTTTTAATAACAAACAAAATCTAAAATTTAAAAAAATTATAAAACACTTTCCTAATGCAATCCACAGCATTGCAAATTCTCAAGCTATAATTAACTTAAATAAAATTGAGTATAATTTGGTTCGAACTGGAGGGTGTATATTCGGAACAATTGAAAGCAAACCGTTTAAAAGTGTAGTTGAGTTGTATGCTAGGATATTACAAATCAAATTAATTGATAACTCAAAAAAAAGCTATGGGTATAATCAAACATTTCAGTCTAAACAAAAAAAAAAAATTGCAATAGTTGCTTTTGGTTATGCTGATGGCTACCCAAGGGTTCTTAGTAATATTTCTTACGTATATTTCAAAAAAAAACTTCCAATCATTGGATCAATTTCCATGGACTACATAATAGTAGATATTTCAGAATTAAATGAAAGTGAAATTAAAGTAGGAGATTTTGTTGAACTAATTGGGAATAATATTCTATTGAGTTTCATTGCCAAAAGATCCAAAACTATACCCTATGAAATTTTAAATAATATTGGTAATAGAGCTAAAAAAATTTATATTGACAATGTATAAATTAGTACTTTCTCAACTGTATGAATATATTTTTAAAATTAGGTAGAATTTTTTTTGGAATTTTTTCATCCGTAGGCGAAATTGTTTTATTTTTGGTTAATTGCTTAAAATATTCAATTCTTGATAAATTTTACCCAAAAATATTTCTACAGCACTTAATTAAAATTGGTTATAACTCCCTGCCGGTTGTAGGATTAACGTCAATTTTTACAGGAATGGTTTTAGCTCTACAATCTTACACTGGGTTTTCAAGATTCTCAGCAGAAAGTGCGATTCCCAATGTTGTTGTACTATCTATAACAAGAGAACTTGCTCCTGTCCTTGCGGGACTAATGGTTGCTGGACGCTCCGGAGCAGCCATAGCAGCTGAAATTGGAACCATGAAAGTGACTGAACAAATAGATGCTTTGAAAACTTTATCAACAAACCCCTATAATTATCTTTTCATCCCAAGGATATTAGCAGGTATAGTTTCGTTACCTTTTTTGGTTTTTGTTGGAGACATCATTGGAGTTTTTGGTGGATATTTGATTTGTACAGAGGTTTTAAACTTCAACCCTGTTGTTTATTTACAAAACACTTACAATTTTGTTCAGTTTCTTGACGTATTCTCTGGTTTAGTCAAGGCATGTGTCTTTGGTTTTATTATTTCATTAATGGGATGTTATCATGGATTTAATGCAAAAGGAGGCGCACAAGGGGTTGGTTTGTCAACTACTTATTCAGTTGTTTCATCATCAATTTTAATTTTATTAACTAATTATATTTTAACTTCATTCTTTTTTGACCTATGAGAAAGTTAAAAATTAATATTAACAAAGTTTCTAAGAAGTTTGGTGACAAAGTTGTATTAGATAAGTTAGATCTTAAAGTGTTTGAATCTGAATCCTTAGCAATAATAGGAGAATCTGGTTCAGGTAAGTCAGTCCTAACTAAATGCATTGATGGTTTATTAAGCTTTGACACTGGAACAATTTCTTTTGATAAAATTGAGAATATTAAAAACCTATCATTTCTCCAAATGAATAAGTACATGTCAAAATTTGGAATATTATTTCAGAACGCTGCTTTGTTTGATAGTCTGACTATAAAAGAAAACTTAACGTTTGCTAACAAAAATTCTGATTTATCAGAGATTTTAGATGAAGTTTCGCTTCCAAAATCAATTCTATATGAGTTTCCTTCTAACCTTTCAATTGGAGTCCAAAAAAGGATAGGGTTAGCAAGAGCAATTCTTCAAAATCCAGAAATACTTGTTCTTGACGAACCAACCACCGGTCTTGATCCAATTATCGGGAAACAAATAAACACACTAATAAAGGAACTTGTTAAAAAAAAAAAAATCACGACAATTACTGTTACTCATGATATGGACAGTGTTTATGAATTCTCTGATTATACAGCATTCATAAAAAAAGGAAAAATTTCTTGGTACGGTAAATCAAAAGATATAAATAAAAAAGGAAATTTATCTTTAAATAATTTTGTAAAAGGAATTTATTAATTATGGAGTATATATTTGGAAAATTATTTAATTTTTGATTTTTTTATACTTTTTTTCATACTTGTATCAGCTTTTTTTTCTTTTCTGAGAGGCTTTTCGCATGAATCCCTGTCTCTTATTAATTGGGTTTTAGCATTGCTTGCATCTTACAATTTTGGTGGGAAACTTACTAATATTATAAATAAGTTTGTGAATAATTTATTTTTTTCAAATGGAATTTCATATCTTTTTACTTTTTTAATGATATTTATTTTTTTTTCAATTTTAACAAAAAAAATCTCAAGTTTGATAAAAAAAAGTCAGATTGGTTTTGTAGATAGAACAGGTGGATTTTTTTTTGGTATATTAAGAGGATATTTAATTATTTGTTTATGTTTTTTTTCATTTCACTTTTTTTATAAAGGAGACAAATTTGAATGGATTGAAAAATCAAAATTTAATTTTGTTACTCTTATAACAAACGAAAAAATCGTAAACTTTCTTGAAGAAGAAAGTGAATTTGCAGAAACCTTAAGAACTGAAATTGATGAAAAATCAGAAATTCTATTTGAAAAGAGTATAGACTCACAAATCAAACTTAAAAAGTTGATTGATAAAGATAATAAAATTTATAATGATGCAGATAAAAAAAGTCTAGAATATCTTATTGAGAACTCAGAATAAAATGAAACTTTTTTTTCATAATAAAAAGCCAAAAGATGAATGTGCCGTCTTCGGTATCTATAATCATAAAGATGCTGCTAGTTTAACTGTTCTAGGTTTACATGCTTTGCAACACAGGGGTCAGGATTCCACTGGAATTGTTACATCTGATGCCAAAAATTTTTTTGCTCATAGAGGAATGGGTCAAGTATCAGAGGTTTTCACCGAATCAAATGTGATAAAAAAACTTAAAGGAGAAATCTCTATAGGTCATAATAGATATGGAACAACAGGCGAATCTGCACTTAAAAATGTACAACCACTATTCTCAGAACTCAACTTTGGTGGTGTGGCTATCGCTCATAACGGAAATCTCACAAATACACAAAGATTAAAAAAACAACTAATAGATTCAGGTGCAATTTTTCAGTCAACATCTGATACAGAGGTTGTTCTTCATTTACTTTCAACAGCAAAGGGTGATTTTTTAGATAGACTGAACTATTCACTTCAATCAATTAATGGTGCGTATTCATTTCTTTTAATGACAAAAAACTCTTTGATAGGGGTAAGGGACCCTTATGGTATTAGACCATTGGTATTAGGAAAGTTAGATAATTCTTATGTTCTTAGTTCTGAAAGTTGTGGTCTTGATATTATTGGGGCAAAATTAATTAGAGATGTTGAACCAGGTGAAATTTTAATTATTCAAAATAATAAAATAAAATCAATAAAGCCTTTTAAAAAAACTCAGCTCAGACCCTGCTTGTTCGAATATATATATTTTTCTCGACCAGATAGTATTTTTGAAGGAAAAAGTGTCTATGACGTAAGGAAAAAAATCGGTCATCAACTTGCAAATGAAAATTTATCAGATAAAGAACTAGTTGATATTGTTATTCCCATTCCCGACTCCGGCAATGCATCAGCGCTTGGTTTTGCTGAAAGGATTAAAAAAAAATTTGAATTCGGAATTATTAGAAATCACTATACTGGTAGAACATTTATTCAGGATTCAAATTCAATTAGACACTTGGCTGTTAAATTAAAACACAATCCAAATCTGGCGTCACTTAAAGGCAAGAGCATTGCACTAATTGATGACTCAATTGTAAGGGGGACGACTTCAGTTAAAATAGTTGAAATGCTGAGAAACTCTGGTGTAAAAAAAATTCATATGCGAATAGCTAGTCCACCGGTCAAATACCCATGTTACTATGGGATTGATACTCCAACAAAAAAAGAATTATTGGCTTCAAGATATTCAATTAAAGAAATTACAGATTACATTGGAGTTGATTCGCTTAAATTTATTTCACTTGACGGAATATATAAAGCCCTTGGGTTTAAAAAAGGTAGAGATAAAAATAAACCAAAATTTACCGATCATTATTTCAGTGGAGATTATCCTGTAGAACTAATTGATCAGAAAACAGGTGGTAAACCCTCTCAATTATCGCTTCTAATAGAAGCCAAGTAACAATTAAGGAATGTTTGATTTAAAAAATAAAAAAGGAATTATTTTTGGTGCTACAGGTTATATAGGACAAAAATTATCTTATGAATTATCAAAAATGGGTTGTAAACTAATCTTGCACGGTAATTCAATTAAAAGATTGAATGAGTTAGACGATAAAATAAAAAAAATTAAAATAAGTCAAATTTTAGTGCAAGGAGATTTAAATAATGAAAATTTTTATAAAAATCTAGCTCGGTCTATTTCTTCGAGGTTCCCAAAGATTGATTTTTTATTTATTTTAATTGGATTATTTCAAAGATTAAGTCCTTTGACACATTTTTCACACCAAGAATGGAATAAATTAATTGAAA
>CACNAV010000011.1 GCA_902618535.1 uncultured Alphaproteobacteria bacterium
CACCTAAAATCCTTGATATTATGTAAGTAACCTGTGTCTTCATTTATTACTCCATCTCTATCCAAAAAAGCTGCCTTTTGAGAAATTTTAAATTTTACTTGATTCATTTTTTTTCAAATATAAATATAAGCCATAAATTTTATTAATTCTTATGAAAAATAAAAAAAAAGTAATATATGAGCCTAACGATTCAGAGAAGTTTATGAATGCGAAGCAAGTTGAGTATTTTAAAAACCTTTTATTAACTTGGCGAAAAGACATCCTTCAAGAGTCCTCCAATACTTTAGATCATCTCAAAGAAGAATCATCTAATAAGCCAGATAATGCAGACAGAGCATCAATTGAGTCAGAAAGAAATTTGGAACTCAGAACACGAGACAGAGAAAGAAAACTTCTCAATAAAATTGATAAAGCATTGAGAAAAATAGATGATGGCACTTATGGTTTTTGCGAAGAAACAAACAAACCAATCTCAATAGCACGATTAAAGGCGAGACCTATTGCCACACTATCAATAGAGGCTCAAGAAATGCACGAAAAATTTGAGAAAATTTATAAAGAAAAAGAATATTAAAATAATATGTTGATTAGTTATTTAAACTTGTTATCATTAAATAGAACATTAATAGAACATTGTTATGGATAAACTTAAATCACTAGAATCAACAATCAGCCAAATAGAAAGAAGTTATGGCAAGGGCTCTGTAATGAGACTTGGAGAAAGAGATGTTGTAGAAATCGATGCTATATCTTCAGGTTCTTTAAGCCTAGACGTAGCATTAGGAATCGGAGGTTTACCTAAAGGAAGAATAGTCGAAATATATGGTCCTGAGAGCTCTGGAAAAACTACTCTAGCTTTACACGTAATTGCTGAAGCCCAAAAAAATAAAGGTACATGTGCCTTCATCGATGCAGAACATGCCTTAGATCCTATTTATGCAAAAAAACTTGGGGTTAATACAGACGAAATGCTTATTTCTCAGCCTGATAATGGTGAGCAAGCATTAGAGATAGCTGATACATTAGTCAACTCAAGTGCTATTGATGTTTTAGTTGTAGACTCCGTTGCAGCTTTGGTTCCGAGAGCTGAAATAGAGGGCGATATGGGTGATTCTCATATGGGACTTCATGCAAGACTGATGAGTCAAGCATTGAGAAAGCTTACAGGTTCAATTTCTAGGTCACAATGTCTGGTCATTTTTATAAACCAAATAAGACAAAAAATTGGAGTAATGTTTGGAAACCCTGAAACGACAACTGGTGGGAATGCATTAAAATTTTATGCTTCGGTAAGAATGGATATACGAAGAATTGGAGCTATTAAAGATCGTGAGGAAGTTGTTGGAAATCAAACAAGAGTTAAAATTGTTAAAAATAAACTTGCCCCGCCATTTAAGACAGTTGAATTTGACATTATGTATGGTGAGGGTATATCAAAGACAGGAGAAATTTTAGATTTAGCAGCAAGTATCGGGCTCGTTGAGAAATCTGGGGCATGGTATTCTTATAATGGTGATAGAATAGGTCAAGGAAGAGAAAACGCAAAAAACTTTTTAAAAGATAACTCTGAAATTGCATTGAAGATTGAGCAAGAAATAAGATCTCATGGCAAAGAAAATAAGAGTAATGAAGAAAATGAAAAAATAGATGTGGTCGAAGAAGAAATCGCAGTTGATTAATAACTGTATTTATTCTTATAATGATCACCTATAATGAGAAACTCAAAATACATATCAGAAAATATAAGAAAATCTTTTAAGGATTTTTTTAAAAATAAAAATCATGTCGAAGTTCCTTCATCATCTTTAATTCCAAAGGACGATCCCACACTATTATTTACCAACTCGGGAATGGTGCAATTTAAAAATTATTTTACCGGACAAGAAAGCCCAGATAATAATAATATCATTTCTATTCAAAAATGTTTACGGGCAGGTGGTAAGCATAATGATCTAGAAAATGTAGGGAAAACCCCTAGACACCACACATTCTTTGAAATGTTGGGAAACTTTTCTTTTGGTGAATACTTTAAAAATGAAGCCATCGAAATGGCTTGGAATTTTTTAATTAAGGAACTTAATATTGATAAAAAAAAACTAATCATTACACACCACAAAGAAGATATAGACTCTCAGAAAATTTGGAAAAAAATTTCAGGTTTATCTCACAATAAGATAATTTCAATTGAAAGTGATGACAATTTTTGGTCAATGGGTGATACAGGCCCGTGCGGACCATGCAGCGAAATTTTTTTTGACAATGGAGACAAACTTTCAGGAGGCCTTCCTGGAACGAAAAATCAAGATGGAGATCGTTACGTTGAAATATGGAATTTAGTTTTCATGGAATACCAAAAAAATAAATCTGGTTTAAAGAAGTTAAAAAAAAAATGTGTTGATACAGGTATGGGTTTGGAAAGAATAACTGCTGTTTTATCAGGAAAAAATAATAATTATGAAACGGATTTATTTGATTTTGTTTTTACAGATGTTGAAAAAGTAATTGAAACTAAAATAACGAAACAAAATGAAATTCCATTTAGAGTTATATCTGATCATATTAAATCAATTTGTATGTTAATGAGTGATGGTATTATCCCATCAAATGAGGGGAGAGGATATGTTTTAAGAAGAATTATCAGAAGAGCAATTGTTCAAAGTAATAAAATCAGGAAAGGAAAAATTTTTCTTCACAAACTTGTTAATGGTGTAATTAACAAATATTCGGAGCATTATTTTGAGTTAAAAAAATCACAAAGGTTTATAGAAGAAAATCTTAAGAATGAAGAAGTAAAATTTTCAGAAACTCTACTGACTGGTTTATCAATTTTGAATGATGAAATAAATAAAAAAAAACCAAAACAACTTTCAGCTGAACTTGCTTTTAAGCTCTATGATACTTATGGATTTCCAGTAGACGTAACTCAAAATATATTAATCGAGAAAGGTATAAAGCTAGATATAAATCAATATCTAGAAATTGTAAAAAAAAATAAAGAAAGACAAAAAGATTCGTGGACCGGTAGTGGTGAAAAATCAGCTAATAAATTTTTTCTTGAACTTAAAAACTTCGTAAAAAAAACAGAATTTGTTGGTTACAATGAAATCCAAACCAAAGCTGAATTACAATGTATCATTTACGATGAAAAGTTTTCAGATGAGATTTTAGTTGATAAAAATAATATTTTCTTGGTTTTTAATAAAACTCCATTTTATGCAGAATCAGGTGGACAAATTGGTGATTCGGGTAAAATTACGACCGAAAGTGGAGAATTTATCTGTGATATCTCAGATACACAAAAAGTAGAGGGAGAAATTTATTTGCATCAGGTTGAAAAAAACCAAAAAAAAAAAATTGTTAAAGGTGAAAGTTATATTTTATCAATTGACAATAGTAAAAGAAAAAAAATTAGAAACAATCATTCAGCAACTCATCTCCTTCATGAATCTTTAAGAAATATTTTGGGTGAACATGTTCGTCAAAAAGGATCTTTGGTTAATGATCATAAACTCAGATTTGACTTTACATTTAATAAATCACTTACTGATAACCAAATAATTGAAATAGAATCATTAGTTAACAAAACTATCAGAACAAATTTAACTCGTACGGAAGAATTGATGCCGGTTCGTAAGGCACTGGAAAGTGGTGCTATTGCATTATTTGGAGAGAAATACCCTGAAAAAGCAAGAGTTATAACTTTTAACTCAACTAACGATAATGAATTAGTTTCAAAAGAATTGTGTGGAGGAACTCATGTTGACGCTACAGGACAAATAGGAGCATTTAAAATTTTGTCAGATTCATCTGTTTCATCAGGAGTAAGAAGAATAGAAGCTATTACAGGTGAAGAAGTAGAAAAACATCTGAATGAAAAAATATTACTAATAGAGGATATAAAATTACTTCTCAAAGCATCTGAAAATAATATAAAAGAAAAAATTAAAAATATTCAAACCCATTATAATAAATTAAAAAAAGATTCAGTTAAAAAAATTATTTTTTCAGAAAAAGAAATTTTTGGTAATAATCCCCGAATTTATTTTAATGATAATATTGATGACCCAAGAGATTTAAAAAACTTTTCAGATGTAATTAAACAAAAATTCTTAGATGGTATTATTGTTTTGGTAAGCAAAAAGAATGATAAAATTTCTTTAGTCGTTTCAATAACTAATAGTTACCAAGAAAAATATAATGCAATTGATTTATTAAAAAAATTTGTAGAATTTTTGGGTGGAAAAGGAGGAGGTGGTAGGAGTGATTTAGCTCAAGGTGGAGCACCATTTTCTAAAAAGGTAAATGAACTTAAAAACTTTATTTTAAGTATTCTTTAGTTTAGTTAATTTTTTACTTATAATTGTAAATAGTTGGTTTGTGTTTATCCATTTTTGATCAGGTCCTACCATTAAAGCTAAATCTTTTGTCATATGACCACCTTCAATTGTTTCAATACAAACCCTCTCTAAATTTTTAGCAAAGTTTTTCAAGCTTTTATTTTTATCTAAATTTGATCTATGTAGCAAACCTCTAGACCATGCGAATATTGATGCTATAGGGTTTGTTGAGGTATCTAACCCGTTTTTATGTTGTAAGAAATGACTAGTAACAGTTCCATGTGCAGCCTCAGTTTCAAGAATCTCACCATTCGGACTTAATAAAACAGATGTCATTAGTCCTAAAGATCCATATCCTTGAGCAACTAAATCTGACATAACGTCACCATCATAATTTTTACAAGCCCATAAAAAGCCACCGCTCCATTTCATTAAACAGGCAACCATGTCATCAATCAATCTGTGTTGATAAGAAATATTATTTTCTTTGAATATTTTTCTATATTTTTTTTCATAAAGTTCGTCAAAAATTTTTTTAAATGCTTCATCATATTTTTGAAGAATAGTATTTTTAGTTGAGAGATATAAAGGAATTTTCCTGTTAAGTGCAAAATTGAAGCATGAAAGGGCGAATTCTCTAATTGATTGGTCAATATTGAAATAGCTTAAGGCAACTCCAGATGACGGAAAATCATAAATATGTTCGTCGATTATTTGTTTTTTATCAAAACTTTCAAATCTTAAAAATAATCGTCCCTTGTTTTTAACACTAATTTCTTTTGATTTATATATGTCCCCAAATGCATGTCTTGCTATAACAACTGGTTCATTCCAGTGATTAACAAATTTAGGGATATTATTAAGTATTATAGGTTCTCTAAAAATTGTACCGTTGATAATGTTTCTAATTGTACCATTAGGTGATGGATATTTTTTTTTTAATTTGTATTCTTTAACTCTTTTATCATCAGGTGTAATAGTTGCACATTTAACTCCAGTTTTATATTTGTTAATTGCCTCAGCTGCTTCATAAGTAATTTTATCTGATGTTAGGTCTCTATTAATAATTCCAAGGTCAAAAGTAACTAGTTTAATATCAAGAAAAGGTAGTATTAGTTCATTTTTTATCTTTTCCCAAATTACGTTTGCCATTTCATCACCGGTAATGTCGACGATCGGATTCTTAACTTCTATTTTTGGCATATCTTTTTTTAAATTCAGATTTTAATTCTTTTAATTTACAAACTCTAAAGTTTTTTTTTAATTTATTTTGATCAACAAATTTTTTTGTACTCAGACTTTTCAATAATTCCTCAAGAGGAGTCCAAAAATAATTATCATTCACTAGATAAATTTTTTTATCAATCTCATTAAGTAAATTTTTGCTTACTACCTCAAAAATTTCATTCAAAGTTCCAATTCCTCCTGGCAAAGCAACAAAAACATCAGATTTATTAATTATTAATTCATTTCTGGAAGAGAGATCCTTTGTAATAATTAACTCTGAAAAATATTTGGAGTTGGGGTATTCGTCATACAAGCTCTTATTAAAAATACTTATTATTTGCAAATTTTTTTTGAACACATTTTTTACTAGTTCAAGCATTAATCCTGTTTCGGTGCCACCAAAAATTAAATTATATTTTTGTGAACAAAACCATTTTGAAAATTCCTTAACTACTTTAATATTTTTTGTATCATTCCCTACATTTGATCCTAAAAAAACTGCTACATTTAAACTCATAAAAATAAAGATGGTGGAAAATAAGAATTTAGTTATATTATAAAATTAAGAATGTGATTAAAATGAAAAAAGAATTTTTATTGTTATCAGCACTTATAAGTTGTGCAATATTTGTATATTTAATTTACCCTATTTCAGATTTAAAACAATTAGATAAACAAAATGTTTCTGAAAAAAATATGGTAGATACGCTTCAGACCAATGAACTCACTCAAAATAAAGACAACATTGATTTAACATTTGACATAGTTAGGTTAGATAAAACAGGTGATGTGGTAATTGCTGGCAAGACAATTCCAAACATAAAGGTAGATATTTTGGATGGTAATGAAATCTTAGCGTCAGTTTTTTCTGATTCAAATGGGGACTGGGTTTGGATTAGCGAGAACCCTTTGCCTGAGGGTATTAAAAGATTTAATTTAAAACATTTTGATGGAGAGCATGAATTTTTTTCACACCAAAATATAATAATATTAAGAGAAAAAAATAATTATTTATCATCTAAAATTCTTAAATTTTCCAAAAGTAGTAGTATTGAAATTATAAATAATAATAAAAAAATTTTAGGTTTGTCGCTGGATATAGCTGAATATCTTGACGAAGATAGTTTAATGTTGACTGGAAGAACTAAGCCAAATGCTAAAGTTAAGTTATATTTCTCCGACAACTTTATAAAAGATTCAACATCAGATAATCGTGGTGTATGGAAAGTCGAATTGAAAAATTTTGAATTTACGAATAATAATTTAATTGTTACTACAGAAATTGAAGGACAAAAAATTAAATTAAAAACAAAGATTTTTGAGAAAAAAATTGATCCTAATTTTATTTTTGAAAAGGAAGTTATTGTAAAAAATGGAAATAGTCTTTGGAGAATTGCACGAAAAACTTTGGGTGGAGGAGTTTACTATTCTGAAATCTATAAGAGTAATATGAAAGAAATTGAAAATCCTGATCTTATTTTTCCAGGTCAAGTTTTTAATATACCTAACTTAAAAAAATAATTTATTATGAGTGAAAAAAAACCATTTAGTTTTAAAAATATAGTAAATCAATTAGAAGATTTAAAAAATTTTTTTCCACCAATTAATACTGCTGGATATCCATTTATAATTTTATTTGCATTATTAGCCTTAATTTTATCATTAATATCGGACTTCTTGGGATGGATTGGTGTTATTTTAACTTTGTGGTGTGTCTATTTTTTTAGAGATCCTGAAAGAGTTATTCCTGGAAAAAAAAACATTATTATTTCACCTGCTGATGGTAAAATTTTGTTTGCTGGTCCGTCAAAAGCCCCAGAGAATTTGAGTGATAATAAACAACAAGATTTGAATAAGGTTTCTATATTCATGAATGTTTTTAATGTTCACGTTAATAGAATTCCAATATCAGGAAAAGTAATTTGGTTAAAATATGTACCAGGAACTTTTTTAAATGCTTCGTTAGATAAGTCGAGTGAAGATAATGAAAGGATGATTGTAAAAATTGAAGTTTCAAAAGGTATTTTTATTTATGTTGTTCAAATTGCTGGACTTATTGCAAGAAGAATTAAATGTGACTTAACTGAAAATGAATCAGTTACAATTGGTCAAAGGTATGGGTTAATTCGTTTTGGAAGCAGAGTAGATGTTTATTTCCCCAAAGACTTTAATATATTGGTAAATAAAGGTCAGACTTCAATTTCTGGAGAAACTATTTTAGCTGATTCAAACTCAACAAAATAAAAAATTTTATCTATATAATGACATGAAAAAATTATCGTTAAGAAGCTTAATTCCTAATTTGTTTACATTTATTTCACTAACCTTAGGCTTAACTGCTCTAAAATTTGCTATTGAGAACAAATGGCAAATCTCTGTATCACTGGTTATCTTTGCTTCTTTTCTTGACAATATTGACGGAAAAATTGCACGATTACTCAAGTCTAATTCAAACTTCGGTGTTGAGCTTGATTCTTTGTCTGATTTAATAAGTTTTGGTGTTACTCCGGCAATAATTGTTTATCTATGGTCTGAATCTATGTCAATTCAAGGTATGTGGGCTATGGTTATTTTTTACGCTATTTGTTCAACATCAAGATTGGCAAGATTTAATATCTCTTCTCATGAAAATCAGTCAAATTCAAAAAAAATTAAGTTTTTTTCTGGCATTTCTACACCAGCAGCAGCTGGTCTTACTCTTCTACCATTAATGTTTAATTTTAGATTTAATATTGATTTTTTTATAAACACCTATTTCATAAAGTTTTATTTAATTATCCCGTCAATTCTGATGATTTCTAACTTACCTACTTATTCTTTAAAAGGTATTAAATTCGAAAAAAAGTTGTTACCTTTTATTATTATATTATTAGCTAGTTTTCTATCATTACTTCTTACTGACTTTTGGTTGGCTATGATAATTTTAATTACTACGTATTATTTAACCATCCCTCTAGCTATTTATGACTTTAAAAAGATTTAAAAAACTTACTTGTTTCTCCTATCATAATTAAACAAGGAGTTACTACTAAAGTTAGAACAAATGAAAACATAACTCCGAAAACAATTGCGTTAGAAAGTTGAAGCCACCATTGAGAACTTGGACTGTTAAAGTTTAATTGAAGTTCAATAAAGTTAATATTTAGACCTATGGCCATAGGGACTAAACCAAAAAAAGTTGTTAAAGTTGTTAATAAAACTGGTCTTAACCTCTGAGCACCTGTTCTTAGTATTGCACTTTTTATATCTTCACCTTTTTTTCTGAGTTCTTTATAAGTGTCCAATAAAACAATATTATTGTTAACCACTATCCCTGCCAATGCTATCACACCTATACCACTCATTATAATGCCAAAGGGCTTTCCAGATATTAAAAGACCTATCATAACTCCAATTGTTGAAAAAATTATTGCTGATAAAATAATTAAGCAAAAATAAAAACTATTAAAGGTAGCTATTAAAATTATAGTTATTAAAAAAATGGCAATAAAAAAAGCTTTTGTTAAAAAAATTTTTGCCTCAACCTGATCTTCCTCTTGACCAGTGAATATAACTTTAGATGATAAATTTTCGTTAATTAACCATTGCCTTAATTCATTAACTTTATTGCTGGGTAATTCTCCTTCTATGACATCAAATTTAATAGTTTTGGATCTTTGTAAATTATATCTTGAGATATTACCAATTTTCTTTTTTGCATTTCTTTTAATAAATGAACTTAATGAAACTGGCCCGTTTTTTCCTTCTATGAAAATTTTGTCCAATTCGTCAAGCGTTCTGAAGGCTTTGTCAAATCTAATTACTATATCTACTTCTTCATTACTATCAGTTGGCATAAAATCCGTCACTTTTAAACCATGCGTTAACATTTGTACCGAATTGCTTATCATTTCTATGTCCACACCTTGTTTTTCTGCTTTCACTCTATCAATAGATAACTCCCACTCTACTCCAGGAATATTTAGATCTGTATCTATATTTTGAACCCAAGACTTGTTTTTTAAAAATGTATAAAGAACAGAAGTATCAATAAAAAGTTTTTTAGCGTTATTATTAACTATTTCTATTTCAACATCTTTATCTTTCGGTGGTCCATCTTGTTTTTCAATAAATTCTATATAGATTCCAGGGAATTTTTTAGTTGATTGCTTTAATTCTTCAATGACATATTTTGCTTTAGGTCTTTTTTTCCAATCTATTAATTCAATTTTAATTGACCCAATAACATCTTCTGATTCATTTCTTTTGTCTCCTTTTACAATCCCACTTCTTGAATAAAGATTTTTTATGGATAAATTTTTCAAAACTTCCTTTTCTATTTTTTTGACAATATTATCCTTTTCTAAGGCAGAGAAATTTCCTCTTGCGTGGATAACAATTTCAGCATAGTCTGGTTCAATTGGAGGAAAAAATTCAAAACCTTTCCCTAATTTTAAATATATTGTTTGGATAAAAATTAGAACTGTAATCGTTAGAAAAATTAATTTTTTTGGATTTTCTAGTGTATAATCCATAAAATTTAGATACCTACCTTGAATACCTTTTATTTTTGATAAATCACCATTTTCAAGTAGATTAAGGTTTTTCATTTTTTTTGTGAAACTTCTTTATCATTCCCAATTATTTGTCCAACAACAGGAATAAAAATTAAAGCCATCGTTAATGAAGATGTTAAAACTGCAAGTAAAGTTACAGGAAGGAAAAACATAAATTCACCAGCTATTCCTGGCCAAAATATTAATGGAAAAAAAGCTGCTAACGTTGTTGATGTTGATGCAATTACAGGTATAGACATTTGCCGTGCAGATAAAACGAAAACCTCTTTTTTATTTAGACCTTCGTAGGACCTTCTGTTTGCGTATTCAACAACAATGATAGCTCCATCAATCAAAATACCAACCGATAGAATTAACGCGAATAATACTACTACGTTAATGGTAACATTAAAAAATGATAAAATAATCATCGACATTAAAAAAGAAAAGGGGATAGAGAGACTTACAAGAAAAGATGATTTTTTTCCCATAAAAGCATAAATAACTAAAAAAACTATCAATGTTGCAAGTATTACATTATTTTCTAAATCATTGACCATTGATACAATTTTTTCTGATTCATCCTGAAAAAAATCTAAGCGAACAAAGTCTGGAACAGATTTATTTTGAACAACAAGTTTTTTTATTTTTTCTATTACATTAATAATATTTTCCCCAGTTCTTTTTGATACCTCAAGAATTATAGCTGGTTCACCGTTGTTTCTTGCATATCCTACTTTTTCTCGAAATGTATCTCTAACTTCAGCAACATCGCCTAGTGTAATAACTGAATCAGAACTGGCTTTAATTGGTATGTTTAACAAGTCTTTTCTATTTTCGATAAGACTTGGTACTTGGACGTTAAAACTTCCTTTTTCATTGCTTAAGGTTCCAGCAGCCACCATAAAGTTACTTTTTGCAATTGATGAAATCACATCTTTATTTGTTAATCCATAGGTTTCAACAATTCTTGGGTTTACAATTATCTCAATAATTCTTTCATTTTCACCTAAAGCCTTGACCTCTAAAACTTCGGATATAGTTTCAATATCCTCCTTCAACTTTTTGGCTATAATATCCAGCGTTCGTAAATCTACCTCTCCTGAAATTGCAATAGCAAGAACTGGAAACCTGGATAAATTTACTTCAAGAATTCGTGGTTCCTCTGCGTCACTTGGAAGTTTATTTTTAATCATGTCAACTTTTTCCCTGGTGTCAGAAATTGCTTTTTCAGAGTCAAACCCAGCGTCAAACTCTAAAACAACATTTCCCCCCCCTTGATAAGCGGTAGAATTTATTTTTTTTAACCCCTCAATATTTTTTAGTTCCTTCTCGACTGGCTTAACAAGAAGTCTTTCAGAATCCTCAGGAGAGATTCCTTTGTGAGCTAAAAGAATATATATGACTGGCAAACTTATATCTGGATCTGATTCTTTTGGTAGGGTGTTGTATTGGTAAAAACCAAACACAATAAAAAAAAATAAAATTGTTAAAATCAACTTAGAAGATTTCAAAAATTTATTGAACATTTTCTTCAAATTTAAAACTTATTAAATCACCTTCAATAACATACTCATTTCCTTGAGTTATGATTAAGATATCGTCAATAATAGGTTTTTTTAATTTTATCCAATAACCGTTTCCAACATCACTTAGTACTTCAATTGGTAAAAAAGATACTTTATTATTGAGAATTACTTTTATTCCCAAAATTCCCTTACTATCAAGACTAATTAAAGATGAAGATATAAAATATGCACTGTCACTTTTTGTACCTATTTGAATCTCTGATGATAAACCACTTATTATATTATTGTTTAAATTTGAAAGTTCAATTTGCACTTTAAAGTTTCTTGTCAGTTTATCTGAGGTTCGAGAGACATAGTTTACTTTTCCTTTGTAAAAGTTATCTGAAATTTTAACGGATGCGACTTGTCCTTTTTTTATTTTACTAATTTCCTTTTCTGTAATGTTTATTGTTATGAAAATTGGATCTAAATCAACGACCTTGGCAATTGGATCACCTTTTTTTAAATAATCACCAAGCTCTACATAGCTATCTTCAACAATACTATCAAAAGGGATATATATTTTTGTATTATTAAGGTTTACTTGACTTTTTTCATAAAGTGCCAAAGCTTTTTCAAAATTAGTCCTGGATTCACTTAGTTTAACCTCAGATCTGAAGCCTTTATTAAATAAATTTTCAGCAACCTCATATTCCTTTTTTCTTTGATTTAATAAGGCTTCCATTTCTTTGAGTTTAGCTATTTTATCCTCTGGGTCTATAAGTATTAGTTGGGTTCCAGCTTTGTAGCTTTTACCTTTTTCAAAAAATTTACTACTTATCTTACCTTCAACCTGTGACTTTAAAATTACTATTCTTGAAGCTTCTGTAAATCCACTAAATTTAAGTTTTTTTTCAAATTTTTTTTTTATTAATTTTTTTACTACAACTTCTTTTTTAGTTTCTTTTATAATTAATTCATCATTAACATTATTGTCTTTTAAAAATAAAAGTATGGAACTTAGTAAAAGTAAAAAACTTATTATTAATATTTTCATTTGGTATATGAAGGTTACTTTGTTGATTTAATATATTATAGTTACTAATATAGAAATTAATTTTTTAAAGTCTTGCTGTATTGAAAAAAAACACAAAAATTGCTGCAATTGATATTGGGAGTCATAACTGCAGATTGATGATTGTTGAAAAAAGTGCTAAAAAAAAAAAGGTTATTTTTAATCACTCTAAACCTACTAATTTAATTAAAAACCTCTCATTTAACAACGAATTTAATAGTGAAAACATATCCAATACTCTGAACTGTTTAATTTTTTTTAAAAAAAAAATTGATGAATTTAAGATTTTGAATTATCGATGTGTTGCAACTGAGGCCTGCAGGGTTGTTATAAACCCTGAATTTTTTTTAACAAAAGTGAAGGAAGCTTCTGGTCTTAATGTAGATATTATTTCATCAGAAGAAGAGGCTAGACTCTGTCTAAAAAGTTGTAAAATACATCTAAAAAAAATTAAACAATATGGTGTTCTTTTTGATATTGGAGGTGGAAGTACTGAAATTACCTTTTTTGAACCTGATTCAGATTATCTAAAAACAACCTCAATTTCATATGGGGTGATTAATTTTGAAGAAAAAGTTCAGATTTATGGAGAAGATTTAGTAAGAAGAAAAATCATTACTCATTTTTCTCAGTTTTACAATGAAAACAAAAGTCTTTCTGAAAAGTTTGTATCAATTGGCTCTTGTAGTACAATGACAACCTTATGTTCTGTCTTTCAAAATCTTCCTTTTTATAACCCTTCAAAGATAGAAGGTTTTGAGATGTCACGTGAACAAGTAATTAAGACAATAAACTATATTAATAAATTGAGTGTAAGTGATTTGAAAACTCATCCCTGTATTAAGGAAAAGTATAAATTACTTAAAAGTGGCATTGAGATTTTACTTTTTATTATAAAAGTTTTTCCAATAAAAAAAATTATAACAACACATAAAGGTTTAAGAGATGCAATAATTGATGAGTTATGAAATTTAAATTACTAAAAAAACATAAAAAAGATAGCACTAAATGGCTTAGTAGGCATATAAATGACGAATTTGTTCTCAAATCAAAAAAAGAAGGATTTCGCTCCAGGTCGTCATACAAATTAATTCAAATAAATCAAAAATTTAATTTTTTAAATTCCAGTAAAAATATCTTAGACTTAGGATGTGCTCCAGGAGGGTGGTTGCAAGTGTCGAAAAAATTTACTCCAATTAATTCAAAGATTCTAGGTGTCGATAAACTTAATATTGAGTCTATTCCAGGCGTTAATTTTTACAAAGGTGATATTTTTGAGGATGAAGTTATAAACTATATTAAATCTTTTTTTGAAAAAAAAATAGATCTACTAATAAGCGATATGTCACCAAACTCAACTGGAAATAAAAAAGTTGACCATTTAAGAATATTGTCATTAGTTGAAAGAGTAGTTGATATTTCAAATCTCTTTCTCAAAAGGGAGGGTTTTATTGTAATAAAAATTTTTCAAGGTGGCATGTACGGCGATTTAATGATTAGTTTAAAAGAATCACTAAAAAATATAAAAAATTTTAAACCCAAGGCTTCTAGAAAAGAATCTCCTGAAATGTATTTGATAGCTCAAAAAAAATAATTTGAAATAAGTAGTTCCAAATTTTTATTGATTAGTTTAAATTATTTTATGAAATATTTAAAAGAAGCTTTGACTTTTGATGATGTATTAATTGTTCCTTCTAAATCTTCCATTAAACCGTCAGATGCAGATTTATCTTCAAATTTGACAAGGTCTATTAGACTAAAAATTCCTCTTATTTCTGCAGCTATGGATACTGTAACAGAATCTTCTTTGGCCATAAAAATGGCTCAAATGGGAGGACTTGGAATAATTCATAAAAACTTTGATATAGAAAAACAATCAGAGGAAGTAAATATCGTAAAAAGGTTTGAATCAGGAATGGTAATCAATCCATATACTATAAACCCTGAGAGTATTCTTTCTGAAGCATTAAAAATAAAAGAAAAATATAATATTTCTGGTATTCCAGTTGTTGAAAACGGAAGCCAAAAGCTTGTAGGTATTATTACCAATAGAGACATAAGATTTGCAAAAAATTTAAATCAAAAAGTCGAATCCTTAATGACTAAAAAAAACCTTGTAACTGTTAAACAAAATATATCAATGGTTGAGGCCAAGAAATTACTTCATCAACATAGAATTGAAAAACTATTAGTCGTGGATAAAAATTATAAATGCATAGGGTTAATCACAGTAAAAGATATAGAAAAGGCTCAAAAATTTCCTGATGCCTCAAAAGATAAAATGGGAAGACTACTTGTTGGTGCTGCTGTTGGTGTAGGTAATGAGCAAGGGTTAGAGAGAGTCGATTGCTTGGTTAAAGCTGGAGTTGATGTTGTAGTAATCGATACGGCTCATGGTCACACAAAAAATGTTATTGATACTTTGAAAAAAATAAAAAAAAACCATCCTAATCTTCCAGTTATTGTTGGAAATGTTGCTACCTCTGAGGCGGCTAGTGACTTAATAAAAGAAGGTGCAGATTCAATTAAAGTTGGTATAGGTCCAGGCTCTATATGTACTACCAGAATTATAGCTGGCATAGGAGTTCCTCAGCTTCATGCAATTTCTGAAACTTTTAAAATTGCAAAAAAACATAAAATACCAATTATCTCTGATGGAGGTATAAAATTTTCCGGAGATATTGCTAAAGCTATTGCTTTTGGGGCAGATGTTGTAATGATAGGCTCCTTGTTCGCAGGGACGGACGAATCACCGGGTGAAATATTTCTGTCTAATGGAAGAACATATAAGTCTTACAGAGGCATGGGTTCGTTATCAGCAATGGGGAGAGGATCGGCCGATAGGTATTTTCAAGAGGAAGTTACTAACACTGAGAAGTTTGTCCCAGAGGGTGTAGAAGGAAGAGTTCCGTACAGAGGTCCAGTTGAAAAAGTTATTGAGCAACTAACAGGTGGGGTTCGAGCCTCTATGGGATATACTGGTAACAAAAATATTAAAGATTTCAAAAAAAACACTGAGCTTGTAAGAATTACATCTGCAGGGCTTAATGAAAGTCATGTGCATGGAATATCTATAACTCGTGAATCACCTAACTATCAAACTAATAAATGAATGAAAATATAATTATTGTAGACTTTGGTTCGCAAGTTACAAAACTTATTGCACGAAGAGTTAGGGATTTTGGAGTTTTTAGCCAGATAATTCCTTTCCAGAAATTAACAGAAAAAAGTTTTAAAAATATTTTGGTAAAGGGACTCATTTTTTCTGGTGGACCAAGCTCGGTAGGTAACGAAAATGCACCTAAAATTAAAAAATTTGTATATAAACTTAATATTCCAATTTTAGGGGTTTGTTATGGACTACAATTAATTTGTAGAGATTTTGGGGGTAAAGTTCAGTTATCAAAAGAAAGAGAGTTTGGAAAAACTAAAATACAAATTTTAAAAAACTCTCCATTACTAAGAAATGTTTATAATAATAAAAATCAATATAGAGTATGGATGAGTCACAGTGATAAAGTTATTAAAATGCCAGAGGGATTTGAGGTTTTGGCAAGTAGTACAAATTGTAGTTCAGTAATTATTCAAAGTTTAAAAGATAAAATTTTTGGTGTTCAGTTTCACCCCGAAGTAGTACATACGCAAAATGGAGACAAACTATTGAAAAATTTCATAGTAGATATCTGTGGATGTAAACAAAGTTGGAGTATGAACAAATTTAAGAATAAAATGATTGAATCAATAAAAAATAAAGTTGGTTCAGAGAGAGTTCTATGCGCATTATCAGGTGGTGTTGACTCTACTGTAACCGCTGTTCTTGTACATAAAGCTATTAAAAATCAACTTCAATGTGTTTTTGTTAATACTGGTTTGATGAGAAAAAATGAAGTTGAGATAATAAAAAAATTATTTATAAAAAACTATAATATTTCTTTAGACGTAGTAGATGCATCAAAGATTTTTTTAAATAAACTAAAAGGTATCACAGACCCTGAAAAAAAAAGAAAAACTATAGGAAAGCAATTTATTAAGGTTTTTGAGAAGTACTCTAAAAAAAAAAAAAATATTAAGTTTCTAGCCCAAGGGACTCTATATCCAGACATAATTGAGTCTTTATCACAAGTAGGCGATTCAAAAGTAACTATTAAATCACATCACAATGTAGGAGGGCTTCCAAAGAAAATTAAGTTTAAATTACTAGAACCTCTGAAAGAACTTTTTAAGGATGAAGTAAGAAAACTAGGTAAAGAGTTAGCAATATCAAAAGAGTTTGTAAGTAGGCATCCTTTCCCTGGACCTGGCTTAGGTATTCGAATTTTAGGGGAAATAAGCAAAAAGAAAATAAAGATATTACAAGAGGCTGACTATATTTATTTAAATTTGATAAGAAAGCATGGTCTTTATGATAAGATTTGGCAAGCTTTTTGCGTTTTACTTCCAACTAAAACTGTAGGAGTAATGGGTGATGGTCGTTCTTATGAGCAGGTTTGTGTTCTAAGGGCTGTTACTTCTGTTGATGGAATGACTGCAGAAGCATATAAATTTTCTAACAGTTTTTTGGAAATTTGTTCTAATGAAATTATTAACAAAGTTAAGGGTATAAATAGAGTCTGTTACGACTTAACCTCAAAACCACCAGGGACAATTGAATTTGAATAATATTATTAAGCTTTGAATAACAGTGAATTGTCAAGTCTGTAACCAAAACAAAAAAAAATTAACGCTTATTCATTAGTGTTTAACGATTGCAAATATTATTTTTTTACAATTTATCCTATCAAAAGGTATTAAGTACGTGATTTTTTAAAAAAAAACTATTCCTAAGTGACCAAATACTGTAATTTTATCTTTCTGTAGAATTAAAATTTTTTTTACTTTTTTTTATATTACTAAGAAAATTTTTGTAATGTTTATATAAATCTTCACTTTTGAAAGAAGATTTTTTTACATGATTGTATTTTCCTTTAATTCTTAATTCTATTAATGATAGACTTTCGTTAGAAAAATCTTCATTTTTAAAATATCTGTTAAACAGAAATGCGCTTTCGAAGCAAGCATCACCTGATTCAAAATATTTTAAACCGGATTGAGAGTTTTTACTCTTACACCACACACATACTGTTTCGTTTAAGAAACCCATTCTTTTTTTTTTTTTTGCAAGATTTAAAAATAGATCATAATCATGAGCTTTGAAGGATTTTCCAAAATTATAATTAAGACTTTCATAGTATTTTTTATTATAAAATTTTTTGATTTTATCATAATTTATGACTGCCCCAAAGGATGGTATGTACATATCAAAGATTAATAAATCTTGTAATTCATTTCTGTTATCAACATAACTTTTATTTTTGTATCCTGGATGAACGTATTTGTGAATTCCGCTATTTTTTTTAATACTCATTTTTCCATATCCAAGGTCGAGGTCGTTTTTAATTGTATATTCGAATAGTTTTTCAATTGCTTTGGGTATAAAAAAATCGTCAGAATTGAGCATTATAACGTAGCTATTCTTTACTTTTTCAAGTCCATTTAAAAAAGTAAGTCCAGAACCTTGATTTACTGAATTTCTATAATATTTAATTTTTCTACAATTATGTCTAATGTCCTTAATTATCAACCCTGTATTATCAGTTGAACAATCATCAACAATTATTATTTCGTTTACATATTTAATTTGATTTGCTGAGGCAATGGCTAAAGCAATGTTTTTAGCATCATTATATGTAGGAATTACAACAGATAACATTATCAAAAGCCTCTAAATTTATAAATTTATAAGCATTTTATATGCCAAAATTCATTGAAGATGAATTCCTACTGCTTGTATTATTTATAGATTACTCTTTTCTTTAAAAATATTTGAGTCGCAATAAGGCTTAAAATGAAAAAATAACTTCCTTGCCACCAACCCAACCAAAAAGAAAAATTTACAAGAGAAGAACCCCAGAAGTAACCGTTAAAAAAAATAAGAAAAAATTTTTCTCTTCCATTTGCATTTTTGAAAATTTGATAATTTGTAAATAATATAAAAAGTAAAAAGGAAAAAGTTCCTAAAATCCCAATTTCTAGAAGTATTTCAATGAAAAAGTTATGAGGATGACTAGGAATAAATGTCATATCACCAGTCATTTCATGTCCAATTATTCTCTGACTTTCATTTATAAAGTTTGATGTATCAGGTCCGTGACCTAATAAAGGATTACTCTTAAATTTATTAAAACTAAATCCCCAAATAAACTGGCGATGAGTGTCAATCAACTTGGTTGGAATTTTAAATTCAAAATTTTTAATAGACTGAGGACTAAATTCAGCAGGTAAATTATTTACATTTTTAAAAGAGATTAAAGTAAAGATTATAACAAGTGAAAAAATAATTGTTTTTTTAAAAAACCTAATTTTATTTGTGAAAAAAAAAATCGTATATAAAAATAAGCCACTTAAAATTCCCAAAACGGGAGAATTAGAATTACTTAAGATTAGTGAAGGAACAAGAAAAAATATTGGTAAATAAAGGTAACGTTTATTCTGAAAAAAAGTTAAAGTTAAAACAAGGATTGTTATTATATTTAATATTCCTTTAAACCTCAAAATGTTACCGAAAGTTTTGTAAGTTTCGTAATTAACAACGTTATACAAAAAAATTATTATTACATTTAAGATTGTTGAAATTATAAATATTTTAATAATTTTTTGAAAAGCTTCTGGTTTTTTTTGAAAATAAAAAAAAAGATTTAATCCTAAAAGTATAAACAAGATTAAATAAATTTGCACACTTAATGATCTTACTAATACGATTGAATTTATTGTTGAGAAACTCAAAATTAATAAAAATATGAAAAAAAAATAATTAATTCTTTTATTTGAAAAGTGAAAGTAGATTTTATTTGGAGGGCTTAGAGCCATCATTAATAGAATTCCTGATAATAAGGATATACCAAAGTAAATTTTATTTAGTAACAATAAAGAATAGCTGAATCCAATTAAAATGTATGAAAATTTTAGAGCTAAATTCATTTAAAATATTTTTTTTGTGATCATCATAACAACTATCCAGCCAATAAGAATAGAAATAATAACAAAAATTATAAGGTTAAAAAAAAATCTTAAATTTTCTAAAAATGATGTTTTATCAAATTTGTTTAGTAAAAATCTTATCAAAGATATCAGTTTTTTAAAAACTAACAACAGTATCGAACCCACAAGAAAGTAAAATAAAAATTTTACTATCGTGGTATAAAAGCTTAGCTGATCTAAGAGAGAGGTCAGATAATCAAGCACTATTCTTTTAGTTTAAGTTTTCCCTCACATGCAGAGCAAATCTTGTAATCAATTCTATTTTTTGGGTATATTGAATTTAATTCGTCAGCAAATACCCAAAAGACTGAGCCGCATCTCTGACACTCAATCCATATTTTTTCCATTAACTACTTTGTTTTAAGTTTACTTAAAACTTTTGAGAATACGTTTTGAAGGTCTTCTTTTTTAACCTTATTTGGATCAATTTTGACGGTCTTTTTTTTTGCCATTCTAACATCCCCCTTTTTGATATATATTTAGAACTATAAGATACTAACAATTATCATGTTAAAATGAAACAATTTATTGAAAAAATTACATTTAAAACAGAAAAAAACGAGATGTTAAATATTACAAAAATTATTGAAGATACAATTAAAAAAAGTGATATTATTGATGGTCTACTTAACATTTCAATTCTTCATACTAGTTGCTCTTTATTGATTCAGGAAAATGCAGATTGTTCGGTGGTGGAAGATATTAAAAACTTTCTTAAAAGAATTGCTCCTGAAGATAATTATTTGCATAATACGGAAGGTCCTGACGACATGCCAGCTCACTTAAAAAGTTTATTAACACAATCAAACTTAACAATGAGCGTAAAGAATAAAAAAATAATACTTGGGACATGGCAAGGAATTTTTCTTATTGAACATAGATATCAACAAAAAAATAGAGAATTACTTTTTCATTTATTAGGAGAATAATATGGCTTTACAATTAACACCCTTATGTAATTACGGAGAAAAATTACCAAATTTTAAACTCAAAAATGTAGATGAAAGTTTCGTCAATCAAGATATGGTTAAGGGAGAAAATGGTACTTTAGTGTTTTTTATTTGCAATCACTGTCCTTATGTTAAAGCAATAACTAAAAAATTAATTAGCACTGTCAGTGAGATTACCAAATATGGAATAAAATCTGTGGGTATAATGCCTAACGATATAGTTAAATACCCAGAGGACAATTTCGAAAATATGAAAAAATTTTTTAATAAAAACCAATTTAACTTTCCTTATTTAATTGACGAAAATCAGAGCGTTACAAGAAAATTTGGTGCGGTATGTACGCCTGATTTCTTTGGTTACAACTCTAAAAATGAATTACAATATCGAGGAAGAATTGCTGAAATGAAAAATTTAGAATTTGTAAATAACAAAAATGATTTACTTGATGCAATGATTGAAATATCAAAAACACAAAATGGTCCTAAAAATCAATTTTCTAGTGCCGGTTGTTCTATTAAATGGAAATAAATTACGAAATGATTTTTAGAATTAGTTCTTTGCAATTTTCTGCTGCAAAGTCAGCTTTGTCATAGTAGGAACTTAATTTTTTTTCATAAGATCTAATGTAGCCTGTTTTCATACCGACATTTTTTGCTCCATTTATATCCCAACCGTGAGCAGCAACCATAATGATTTCATTTGGATTATAATTTAATTTATCACTCACAAAAAGATACGGTTCTGGGTTTGGTTTCCAAATTTTAATATCCTCAATTGAAAATTGATAATTTACTAATTCTATTAATTTATTTTTTTTTAATAAGTTAATACTATTTTTTTTTGGTCCGTTGGTTAATGTGGCAATTTTAATATTATGTTTTTTTAATATTTTGAAACTATCCTTAATATCATGATTAGCTTTTAGGTTTTTAAAACCATCGAAGAGAAATTTTAAAATTTGAAGATTTTTTTTCTTATAAATAATTAGTTTTTTTAACTCTTCTTTTGCAATCTTAGAAAAGCTTAAAAATTTTTCTGGCGTCGATGAAGCAAACCCTTCTTTTAATGTATTAATAAACCACTGATCGACTAGAAGAGGATTAATTTTTTTTTCTTTAAATCTTTTTTTAACTTCATTTAAATTAAAAATAGTTTGATTCACATCAAAAATAGCCAATTTTAATTTTTTTTTCGACGTTAACATTATTTAAAAATTAAGTTATATGTATTTTATCTATTATTCAAATGTTAAATCTTTCGTTAATTAGGCATGCTAAATCTGACTGGAATCATGGTATTGATGATGATATGAGTAGACCTATTTCACTCAAAGGTATCAATAGAACAAATAAAATTTGTGTGTTAATCAAAGAAAAAAAAATGATTTTTGATGAAGTATTCTGCTCTCCATCAAAAAGGACCAAAGAAACTTTAGACATAATAGTTAAAAATCTACCTTGTCAACCTTCAGTTCACTACTTAGAAAATCTTTATCACACTTCATCTTTTGATATTTTTGAAACTGTAATGTTAGAAGCAAAAAAAAAAAGGGTTTTAATTGTTTCTCACCAACCACTATTATCTAATTCAATTGAAAACTTTTTTAGTGATAGCCAGAACAAACATTATTTAAATGCTATAACATCTTATCCTACCTCTGCTTTGTTTAACGTAAGTTTTGAATGTGAGGAGTGGTATCAAATTTCAAAATGTAATTCGGTTTTCAATTTCTTTATTAAACCCTCTGAATTATGAACCGATTAATTAATTATTTATTTAAATGTTTAAGTAAAAGTAATTCATTGCGGTTAAAAGCAAATTAAAAGTTAACAATTCATCCAGAAATTTTATAAATTTTAATTTTAAGATAATTAAAAAGTTGCCAGGTACGCTTGAGTGCATTTCTTATTTCTTGAAATTTTATCAAGAGAGCTTTTTTGAGACTTTTTAAATTCGGATATAATTTGTTGATTTTGCGAAATTAATTTTAGAACACTTTTTTTGTTTTCATTCTCAAAAGAGTAGTTACAAGAACTCATGTCATTAATTATTTTTTTTCTCATTTTATCTAAATGATTAATTTTTCCGTACTCACCTGCTGAAATTAATAACGAAATTTGGTTAGATATCTTTTCTAACTTATCTAATTGAGACTTTATTGATTGCGAAACTCTATCGTTCATTTTTACTCATTTGATTTATTATAAAAATTTCCTCTAAGGCATTCATTGCTTTTTTTACACCCTCAACGACTTGTTCTCGAAAGCATTTAATTAGTTGTTGTCTACAAAATTCATAAAGCTGAAAAAGTTTTGCTGCAAGTTTTTGTCCTTTCTCAAAGTCTAATGTTGTTTGTAATGTATAAATAATAACGAGCGAACGGCTAAAATATTTAGCTCTAAACTGTCTTTGACTGTCTACACCTGTTGAAGTAATTACTTTATCCATAGATCTCTTTAATTCACCAACCATATTTTTCACAATAGCTATCGGGTCTTGCGATTGAATAGAAGACTTCTCTGTGTTTTTGTAAAAATTTTTTGCTTTATTAAAATTTCGCAAAATGATATCTTTCTCTTATGGTTAATCCTTTAAATTCACCTTATAGTCCTGAAAATATAAACCACAGGACTGAATTTGATAATGGTACTGCAATTGGTATGCCACCAATTAGTTTTAGTACCAGAAAAAATACACCCATAACCAATGTTAACAACTCATACGAGTATAACCCATCTCATAACAGCTCGAGACGATATAGTAAGAATTTAGCTCCCTCAGGAATTTTGACTGAAGCATTTTTTAAATCAAGAGTTTTATTAAGTCCTGTTTTTTTTCACAATGAAGCGGCAGTTAAGTATCAAAATATTTCACGAATTTTTTCCACCAGTAATGATATTAAAGTAAATTTATTACGAGTAGCTTAATCTTCATTTTCATGATCTTTTTCTTCTTTTGAAACTTTTAAGTAAATTTTAAGTAAATCCCCCTCACTTACAACCCCAAAAATCTCTTTATTTTCTCCCAACACTGGTATTGATTCTCCCACAAAAGTTTTACACTTTTCAATTGATTTAAAAACACTGCTGGTGGTTTTAAGTTTGAGAAATTCGTTCAATTTTAAATCTTTTAAATATTTTTTTTTATTTTTTTGATTTAATAAAAAATGCAATTCAAATTTATTAATTAATATTTTTTTATCATCAACTAGATAGCATTCCGCTTTTTGTAATTTCACCATTTTTTTAATTGCTTCATTTACATTCATTTTCAAAGATAATGAACAATAATCTTTATGCGAAATTTCTGAAACCTCAATCTGTTGAAGTTTTATATTTTCTCTTCCAATTTTTAGGTCAACTTTTTTGTTTAATAGAACTCTATCAAAAACCGATTGCCCGATTACTTTATAGGAGATCAATGAGGCAAATACTATGCTCAACCCAGCTACTAATGTTGCTTCATAATCTGATGTAAGTTCTAAAATTATCATCATATTTGCAACAGGTCCTCCAATCACACAACTAGCGAAAGCTGACATTGACGCGACAGTTAACAGGTTTAGATCTAATTCTGGGTTAATTTGTTGAAAAAAAAAGCCTAGAATGACCCCAATACTTGCTCCGATAAAAAGGGCAGGGGCAAATACTCCACCAATCAATCCCATCCTTAGGCAGACTACTGTTAGGAACAATTTAAAAAATAGAAAATAAATTGCATATTTTAAATTAATCTTTCCCTCAATCATTTCTCTTATTGATTCAGTGCCAAGTCCAATTACTTGAGGTAGATATAAAGATATTAAACCACAAATTAATCCAGCAATTGCTGGTTGTAACACAGGTTTAATTTTGGATATATCAGGAAAAAATTTTGGGTGTGTTAACCCTTTCATATAAATTATAGAAATTAATCCACAGATTACGCCAGCTGCTATAAAAAAAGGAAAATCATATAAGGACTCTATATCCCCAATACTTCCCAAAAATATGGGTTCTATTCCAAATACACTTTTAGTAAAAACATATGAAACAATCGAAGCAACAAGTATGGGAGCAAAAGAGGCCATTGATTGATGGCGAAGAATGACTTCGCGTGCAAAAATTAATCCTGCCAAAGGAGCACCAAAACCTGATGAAATTGCAGATGCAACACCCGCACCAACAACAATGTCATATTGTGTTTTTTTTGGAAATAAGTTGTTAATTTCTGCTCCAATTGTAGCTCCAAAATGAACCAAGGGACCATATTGCCCAACTGACCCTCCTGCAGAGATTGACAGAATTGAAGCAAATGAGCTTATAAAACCTGATTTAATATCAAGTGGCTTTTTTTCAGAATGCGTTGCTAATATTACATCTGGGGGTCCATGCCATCTGTCACCGAGGGCAATTTCTCTTAAAATTCCAACTATTAAACCTATTGTAAAAGGAATTAATATTATAAAAAGTATAAATTCACCTGTATTATTAAATAAGGCACTTATAGTTTCAAAATTTCGTTCAGGGTTTCTGAAAGCGTTTGTGAGAAGTTTTACTAAGCTAATAAATCCATATACACTTATGGAGGTAATTATTCCAATTATGGAACCTAAAACAAGAGTTATAATTATTGATAAAAACATAAAACTCCCCCTTAAAGTATAACTTTAGGGAGGAGTTTTTCTATTTTTAAATTAAGAATTCTATGAATTAGTTATTTCTATACTCTTCTGGAATTCCATCCCAGGCTTCTTTTAACTCAGATGCAACTTTAAAGGCTGGTTGAACATAATTCATATCCTCATTATCCTGTATTCTTTTGCTCATATATCTAATAAACCTGTAAAGCCAATTCAATTGTTCGGCTATTTCGTTGTCATTTTCAAGATCTAAGCAAGTCTGGAGTCTAAAAGCTATTTTAGATATTTTTTCTGCTTTTTCTTTTGAGTCATTAGTTACAGCTAAATCAGTAAAGAGAAGTTTTTTCAAGTCTTCAATTTCATAAACTAATCCATCAATCATTTTCTTAATTATTTCATATTTGGAGAGCTTACCTACTTTTATGGTATCATCTACCAGAATTTTCTTTTCATTAAGCTTGTTTTCTTTAGCTGCAATATCTTTGTAATTATCCATTGTCCATTAACCTTTCATTAAATTATATAAGTTATAAAACGACATCAGATTTATTTGTTTAGGCTAGTAATTTAAGTTTTTCCATTTCTTCAGCATTAGCTGTTGCAACCATTGCCAATGCATAATTTTTTATAAGTGATTGTTTTGTTATTTTTGCTGTTTCTTCAGCAAAATCAGTATTTTGTAAATTTGAAGCTGCCTCCAACAAATGTGCGGCTGTTGTTGATGCCACATTTTGATATGCTCGTAATGATGTAAAACTTCCTGCAACTGACCCTAAAGACTGTGTAATTTCACCTATTGTTGTATCCATTGAATTATTAGCATTGGTTGCGTCATTTATATCAGTTGCCGCTATTCCAATTGTTGATTTAATTTGTTGAGTGCCACCAGCATCGTTTACACCAATATTGAATGTTTTTGCTGACGTACCCAAAACATTTACTCCATTATAAGTCAAAGAGCTCACTATTGAGTCTATAGTATCACTAATATGGACTGCTTCAGAATTAAGAGCAGCCGTGTCAGATGCTGTATTGTAGGTTTGCGTGTCAGCTATTCCTACTTCCTTGAGCCTTGTTGCTAAACTATTCAATTCTAGTAAAGCAGATTCTGCTAGATTCAGCAGAGTTAAACCAGATGCCGTGTTAGTTTCAACTGCCTTAAAACTTTCTGCCCTTGCATTTAACGTATTAGCCAGAGATTGAGATCCTGCATCATTGCCACCAAGTACTCTTAACCCAGTAGCTACTCTTGATATAGAATCATGAAGGGTTCTAGTTAACCTGCGAAGGCTACCAATAGGTATTGCACTTGATGCTGGCACGGAAATGTTCGACAAAATAAATACTCCAGAGACATATATAACGACACGCTTTCAATTTTGTTTAATTGGCATAAAAATTGTAAGATTTACTTACAAAACAAAGGATTTTTATATGAAAGTTATTTCTCATGGCTCTTTGGAAGAAGAGTTAAAAAAAGTATTAAGTAACCCTCACACAAGTAATAATTTAGAAAAAGCTGTTCAAATCGCAAAGGAAATTATTAAAATTGATAATACAAGTAATTACGCCAATTATGCTATGGGGCTTCACGAATTAGCCTTAGCAAATAGAACTGCACCTCAAGTTGATTATGACAGACCAGTAGAGGCTTTTAAAAAAATAATTAAGATGGATCCTAATTTTATTGAGCCTTACTTAATGCTAGCTAAAATTTACAAAGAAACAGACAGAAACCTTGAGTACAAACTCCTATTAAAAGCTAATAAACAATTTCCTGATCATTACTTAATAATGTTTGATTTAGCAAATTTAATGACTTTTAAGACTGGTGAAAAACAAAAAGGATTAGAGCTATTTGCAAAATGTGTTCAAAAACTACCAATGGTTGATGCTGCCTGGTCCGGTTTAGGTAGTGCCTATCTTTTAAATAGAGAGTTTGATATGGCCCAAAAATCCTTCGAAACTTCATTAGCCATTAATCCTGAAAATACAACTTCAATTCTAGGAATCGGTGTGATTCACTTTGAAAATGCTAATTTCAAAGAAGCTAGAAAATATTATGAAAAAAGTATTTCTATTGATAAAGCTTCTTTTTGGGGCAACTACAATATTGCTCTTTTAAATTTACTTGAAGGTGATGACGAGACTGGCTGGGAATCTTATGAAAAAAGAGATAAAAATCAATTCCTGAATAAATATGGAGGTTCAGCTATACAAGAAATATTTAAAAAGGATATTTCAAAAAATTCAAATCAAAAAATTGTTATTTTAAGAGAGCAGGGGCTAGGTGATGATATCATGTTTAGCAGATATTTAAGACCATTAAAAAACTTAGGATATGATGTTACATATGCTTGTGCACCAGAATTAAAAGAATTTTTAAGGTTGTCACCAGATCTTGATGATGTAAAGCTAACAAGTGAGATTGCCGATACTAAAGTATTTGATTATAGAGCTTTTTTGATGAGTTTACCTTGGCTAATGTCAGGTGTACAGAAACCTAGACTTAAAGATCCAATAAAAATTGATCTTAGTAGATTTAAAGAAAAAGATTTAAAAATTAAAACTAGTATGAAAAAACTAGTTAATTCAAAAAAATTAAAGATTGGATTAGCCTGGAGCGGAAGTCCAAAGCATCTTAGGGACTTTTGCAGAAGTATTGATATTGATTTACTAAAAAATATTTTTGAAATACCAAATGTAGAATTTTTTGCATTACAAAAAGTTCACAGAGAAAATGATATAAAATTTATCAAAAAATTTAAAAATGTGCATGATTGTACAGATCATTTGAAAGATTTTATGTACACTGCATATTTTGTAAAAAAAATGGATATGATTTTTACTGTGGACACATCACTGGTTCATATGGCTGGTACAATGGATAAGAAAACATTTTTATTCCTACCTAAGGTTCCTGACTACAGATGGGGGTTAAAAAATAAACAGGAATGGTATCCCTCTGTTAGCCTTCTTAGGCAGGAAAAAGTAAGCGATTGGAAGAAACCAATTGAAGATTGCCAAAAAATTATAAATAATTATTTAAGCAGCAGCAGTTGAAATTTTTGACCATCCATCAGTAAGTTCAGCTGTGACTTTTTCTGCACTTTTAAGATATGAAAAGTCTTTGTCATCTGTGACTCTTGCAACTGAGAATCTTATGTGCTGATAAAGATGATTTAGATTTGAGGCTACTTCACCACCATGTTTCAGATCCAAAGAATTTTGTAAAACAATGCAGATTTTAGATATTCTCACTGCTTTTTTTTGTATAGTCTCTAGATTGTCTTCAATATCTTCTATTTTATTTAGATCTTTGATATCATGGTGCATTGCTGTTAATAGTTTTTCGACTACTTTGACAGCTTTTTTTTGTTTACTACTAATTAAAGTATTTTCATTTTTTTCCATTACATTACCCTTTATAAAAGTTACACTACATCTAACGACTTACAGAGGATTTGTTTAGTGCTAAAAATTTTCATTGCATTGTCCACCTACAATAGAAAAAAAATCACCTCTCTTTGTTTAGAAAACTTAAAAAATATCGTTGATAATGATGGTTCAGCTCTTTTATCAATTTATGATGATGCCTCCACAACTTATGATGAAAAGTTGTTAAAAAAATATTCTGAAAATGTTTTAAGATTTAGAGTTAATGGTGGAATCGAAAGATCAAGAGCAAGAGCTGTAAGAGATTTTGAGCATATTCATAAGAATTTTGATCTTTTTTATATGACTGATAATGATACCATACATGATCCTACATTTTTACAAATATTAAGAACTATTTACGAAACTTCCAGTAAAAATGAACAAGAAAAATTACCTATTGGCCTTTTTAATAGTATTTTTCACAATCAACCAGAAAATATTATCCATGAAAATGATCTAATATCTATTAGAAAAACTTGTCCAGGAGTAAGCCAATGTTTTAATAGATCAATGATATCTCGTATTGTAAAGTTTATTGATGAAAACCCTGTTTATGAAACACTTTATGGTTTTGATTATTATTGGCCTGCGTCTTTAGGTGTTCCCTTTCTTCAAACTAAAACATCTTACCTAGAGCATTTTGCAAGAGATAAAAATGAAAAGGGCCTTCATTCGTCGTTTTCCGATAATCCTATGGATGATTTTGATAGAGATAGAGCCTTGTATCCAACTTCCTATCTAAAAAAAATAAGAAAAGATATAATTAATAAGATCTTAGAGGATTAATCTTTCTTTTCAAGCATTGCAGTCAACATGTTTCCTGTTTCTTGAAAAGAGGCTATTGTTGATTCCATTGCAGAATACTGACGAGCATATCTTTGTGTGATACTTTCTATTCTAACCTCCAAAGCTGATCTTTTTTCAGCAACGGTAGAAAGAGTATCATTTAAATTTTGAACTCTTTGATCGAGAATACTATCAAAACTTAAGTAATTATCCAGTTTATCAACAACTTGGTTTATAAAACTTTTACCATAATATACTGTTCCAGATGTTACACCACTTCCGTTAGCGACAGATATTGTAAGTCCTTGAGGATCACCACTAGCAACACTGTAGTTATCGCCACTTTTTGTAGCTGACACACCTCCTATTGTGTGTGTTGAAGAACCGTCTGTTGCGAAAGCATATGATCCCGGTTTTGTATTTTTAAAGTCAAATGCAGCGATAGTTATATTGGAGTTGCTGGTAGCATAGTTGTTGGTAAAAAAAGCCCTAACTGTCTCTGGTTTAGATTTAAATTGTGTCTCCATTTGTTTTTTATCAAAGGCGAGGGAACCATCTCTATTAGTAGAAACCCCAAGGTATGAAAGATAGTAAGGCCCGCCTTCATAACCTTTTATTGCTGTTGATGACATTTCTCTTAGTTCACTTCTTATTTCTCTCAATGTACTGTCGCCTATTAAAGCGCCATCATTTTCTGGATCAACGACATCATTTGACCCCATTGCAGTTAAATTAAGCATTATTTGGTTGTAAGTTTCAACATAGCCACTCAAAAGATCTGATACTCCGTCTAAATCAACTGAGCTAGAAATTCTTACAGCACTAGATGAAGTTTTTTTAAGATCCAAAGTAAAACCGTCAAACAAGTCGTCTACACTATTTGATGTTCTTGACATTGATATTCCATCAACAGTAAAAGCAGAGTTTACTCCGGCAACTCTTTGTGTTAGTTGAGCACCATCAGTAGTATCATAGGCGTAAGCTGGGGTGGCATGGCTGTCTGTAACTTTCATTTCATTACTTGCACCAGATTCACTTTTTAACATAAGCATATAATTTGAGCCGTCGTAGATAATCGAGGCTAGAACATCTTTTGTTCCATCATTATCAGAGTCAGTAGCTGCATTATTAATTGCATCTCTCAAATCAGTAAGTGTGGTAGATGCGGTTGCTGAAACAGAAATTTGAGACTGTCCATTTGATGTAAAACTTTGTCCTCCACCTGCCGTTGGATCAGCAGACCAGGTTCCAAAATTTATTGTTACATTTCTTTGACCAACTGTAGAGGAGGGGGAAGCAAGAGAAGGACCTGTTAAAGTATGCCTAGATGCTAATGTTGTGACAGTTAAACTAGAATTAATATCTGATCCTGCTTTTGAACCGCTGGCAGTTAGTGTTGCTACTGTTGCATCTGATGAATTTCCAACAAATCCATATTCTTGTTGAGATTCTATATCTTTTAAAATATTTTTAAAATCTAGTAAATTACTTTTTAAAATTCCAAAAGTTGAAATTTTGTCTTTGGTTTTTTCTTCAAGATTATCAAGGTTTTCTTTTTGAGGTGCAGTATCAGCATCCACGAGAGCTTTAATAAGTTCAGTGGTGTTGATTCCCGATCCAATACCTAGATTTGATAAAATTTCGGTTTTAGTCATTTAGTCCTCTTAAATATAAACGACTAGAGTATAACTTCATTTATCCTTGGAATAAAACAAGGACGTTTTGCATTGTTCTAGACGCTTGAGCGATCATATTCATTGCTGATTGTTGAAGAATCTGAGACTTGGCTAGTCTTGATGATTCTTTTGCAAAATCGGCATCAAGTATTCTTGATTTTGACGCCCTTTGACTCTGTGAAATAGTAGTTAAGTTATCAATAACAACATTCATTCTACTCATTAAAGCTCCAAATTTAGCTCTTTCCATGTGAACTCTATCAAGTGCTCTATCAACAACTTTTAATGCATCGACAGCACCAGCCATCGTTGTAACATTAATCGTGGAAATTTTGTTCAAACTTGATGCAATAGCGGTAGATTCAAAAACACCACCATTAGCATTAGCTGGGACAATTGAAAATGATTGTGATGAGTGAAATGTAACAATTCCACTAGCTCTGAAACTATCAGTTGCAGCTGTTGTATATGCTGAATCATGAATGTCAATAGCTGATCCTGCAGTTGCCTGAGCTTGATCAAATGATGTTGCAACAAATTTAGTAGTATTAACGTTAGTTGTAACACCAGCGAAATCAACATTTTCAATAACAATATCTAAGCCTTCGTCTTGTACTAGCATCAATGATGCTTTATCAGCACTTAATTGAGCTGAAATTCCAGTCGTTGCACTGTAGGCATTAAACTGATCTCTTAAATCAGTCAAATCTGACGTAGCAACTGAAGATCCTATACCAATTTGTGCTGTAATCGATTGTGCAGTTGTATTTTTTCCATAAATGTTCATACTAACAACTTTTCCAGTACCCTGCATACCTCCAACAGAAGATGTCACTTGTAACTTAACTGTTGTTGTTGCAGTAGCTGATACACCAGTATTATCAAATTTGTCATTTGTTAATTCAACAATATCTTTAGCTGTATGACCAGCTAATACATCTACTGTAGCTGTACCTAATAATCCAGTAATATTAAAATTATCAGCATCTACAATTTTACTTGTAATACCTGCTTTACTAGCTCCAGCAGTCACATTAGCAGCAAGATTTGCTTCTCCTGCTGTGTGTTCAGTAGATGCTTGATAGGCACCAAGCATATCATTTCTCATGTTAGCAACTGAAATAACTGCTTTTTCTCTTTCATGAGAACCAATTTGAAAGCGTCTATCAGCAAATGTACCATCGAGAACAGCAATTTCGTTAAAAGTTGTATCTCTTGATACTCTGTCCATTTCACTAAGTAATTGGTTAACCTCTGTTTGTAAATATACTCTTTGTTCTGAATTTAAGATGTCGGTTGCGGCTTGGATAGATAATTCACGAATTCTTTGGAGAGCGGCGGAGTGTTCATCTAATGCACCTTCGGCAACTTGCGCCATTGATAAAACATCAGCAGCGTTTCTAATTGACATATCGAGTGCTCTAATTGTAGCAGACATTCTATCACTGATGGCTGCACCAGCAGCATCATCGCCTGCATTATTAATTCTTTTACCAGAAGAGATTCTCTCCATTGCTGAGAGCATTTCCCTTTCTGTTTTCAGGAGACTCTTCATTGAAGCTGAAGTCCCCATGCTTGTATTTATTCCCGGCATCTTATATTCTCAGGATTTAAATCTCAAACACAACCATTTGAAATTAATTCGTCTGGTTTAGTAGAGTATCAAGGTGACAGAGGAGTTCTTAATCTTCAACTTTCCGAAAGCCGTTTGGTTGAATCAACAATTGATGGAGGAACAGTATTCCAAGACATCGTCACTAGTGCTGGTGTAAGTACAGATTTGTTTGCAGCTATTGATAATGTTAGTCGTTCAATTAGGACTGCAACAGGTGGAGTTGAGACGGCAAAAACTGACTCAGGTCTAGCAAAAATCACCTTAACGAATCAAAATAGAGGAACATATTCTTTTACTATAACATCAGGAAGTAAATCTGCTGATATTTCAGTTGATATAACAGGTAGTGATTTATCTGATGTAGCAACTTTAATAAATGCCGCTGATTTAGATATTACAGCAACACTTGAGGATTCAAATAAAACATTAAAACTGGTTAATAATTTTGGTTATGATATTGAGATGGGAAATGTTCAAATCCCTGATATTGATAAGTCACAAGAATCACCAACATCTTTTTTCAACTTTCAACCAGTTGACTCATCAAGTAATCCTCTAGGTAACTCTCAAACAATTTACGATTTTGATCAAACTATTGCGAGTAGACTAGACGAATTAGTAGTTATTCAAAACCACCTAGCTAATCAAAGAGCAAAGGTAGGAGCTAGACTTAACTCTGTTGAACGTCAGCAAGATATTATGAACGAAAGAAAGATACTTGTGGAAAAAGATGTAAGTGAACTTGCTGATGCAGACCTCTCTAAACTTGTTACAGAGCTTCAATCAATGATGACGTCACAACAAGCTTCTCAAAAAGCTTTTGTGAGAATTTCACAACTAAATTTATTTGATATGATTTCTTAAAGAAGATTATCTATTGATATGTCTTTGGCTAAGATTTCACCTAAACACATTAATTCTTCCTGATCTTCATTTTTAATTGACCACCCTACGGGAGCCTTCTCAACAGTACCTGCCCTTATAGCAAAAACAAAGGCTTTAAAATTTTTGACTGTTTCTTCGACCGAATATTTTTTTTTCTTATCTCCCGTGAAAGCATTACCAAAGATTCCTTTCAATTTCCTTTCACC
>CACNAV010000012.1 GCA_902618535.1 uncultured Alphaproteobacteria bacterium
TACTTCTTCTCAGAGGTGAATTATATTCATTCCATTTTAAAATGTATCTAAAATCTGAAATTCCTGAAGCAGCCAGTGTTTTGATTGGACCAGCGGAGATAGCATTAACCCTGATATTTTCTTTACCAAGATCTTCAGCTAAATATTTTACACTTGTTTCTAAGGCAGACTTTGCTATACCCATGACATTGTAGTGCGGCATTACACGTTCAGCTCCAAGATAAGATAGCGTAAGAATCTGCCCACCTTGATTCATAAGTCTTCTTGCTCTCTGACAAATAGCTGTAAATGAATAACATGAAACATTTAAAGTATTGATAAAGTTTTCTCTGGACGTCTCGATGTATCCACCTTTAAGTTCATTTTTGTCTGAAAAAGCAATTGAATGAACAACAAAATCAATAGACGACCATTTTTTTGAAATTTCAGAAAAAAAATTATCGATGCTTTCATCATTTTTTACATCACATTCAAAAACCATTTCTGAGTTACAATTTTTTGCTAAAGGAATCACTCTCTTTTTAATTGACTCATTAACATAAGAAAACGCGAGTTTGGCACCTAATTGATAAAGCTGATCAGCTATTCCCCAAGCAATTGACTTGTCATTAGCGATTCCAAGTATAATTCCTTTTTTATCCTTTAAATTAATAATTGATGCCATAACGTTAAATACTTATATTTAATTAAACTTATAATACATTTCATTCTAAAAACAAATAATGAATCCTTTTAATAAATTTAACAAATGGTTTAATCTAGCAAAAGAAACATTTGAGTTTGATCCCACAGCATTTGCCTTATCCTCCAGCTCAAATAATAAACCAGATGTCAGAATGGTTTTGTTAAAAAAGATTTTACCAGATGGCTATATTTTTTTTACCAATATTAATAGTAATAAAGGTAAACAATTTAATAAAAATAATAATCTTGCAATGTGCTTTTATTGGGAAAGTTTAAAAAAGCAAATTAGAATTTCTGGAAGAGGACTTATAATTGATGATAAGGAATCTGATTTATATTTTTCTTCAAGGCCCAGAAAAAGCCAATTAGGTGCCTGGGCATCGAAACAGTCATCTGTTATTAAAAACAGAAAGGTTTTAATTAATAGATTCCAAAAATATGAAAAAAAATTTGAAAATAACCAGGTTACAAGACCACCTTATTGGATTGGTATAAAAATAGTCCCAAGAACTTTTGAGTTTTGGCAGGGTGATCAATTTAGGTTGCACGAACGTGAATTATATTATTTAAGAAAGAAGGTATGGCAAAAAAAAATTTTGTCGCCCTAAATTTTATGCTGCATATTTGATGCTTAAATTTTCAAAAACTAATTTGAAAGCTTTTACAAGCTCTTTTATCATCTTCTGACTATGATTTGGTGAACAAGTTAGTCTTAATCTTTCTGTTCCCCTAGGTACCGTTGGATGGTTAATTGGTTGTACATATATTCTAAAATCATCTAGTAGAATTTGGCTAGCTTTTTTGCAGAGTTTAGGGTCTCCTATTAAAACAGGGATTATGTGACTATTGTTATCTAGGAATGGTATGTTGTTCCTTTTTAATTGGTATTTTAATTTTTTAACATTGTCCATCATTAACTTTCTTTCTTCATCAGAGAACTTTAAATGTCTTATAGAAGCATAGGCGCCAGCAGCGATACACGGGGGTAATGAGGTAGTAAAAATAAATCCAGATGCAAAACTTCTAATAAAGTCGACAAGTTCTCTGCGACCTGTTATGTAACCACCAATAACACCAAATGACTTTGCAAGGGTTCCTTGGATGATATCTATTTGGTCCATCACACCAAGTTTTTCTGCTACGCCAGCTCCTCTGTTTCCATAAATTCCTACAGCATGAACTTCATCTAAAAAAGTCAAAGCATTATATTTTTTAGCTAAATTACATATTTCTCTTATTGGAGAAAAGTCACCATCCATTGAGTAAACAGATTCAAACAATATTACCTTAGTTTGATTTTTTTCTGCAGCTTGAAGTTTTTTTTCAAGGTCAATCAAATCATTATGTTTAAAAATTAATTTTTTTGCACCGGAGTTTTTAATTCCTTGGATCATCGAGGCATGATTTTTTTCATCAGAAATGAATACACAATCTGGAAGTTTTTTTCCAAGAGTCGACAAGGTGGCTTGGTTAGCAAGATACCCAGAATTAAAAAGAAGAGCAGCTTCTTTCTGATGAAGATAACATAGCTCTCTTTCTAATAAAACATGATAGTGATTAGTTCCTGATATATTTCTTGTTCCCCCTGACCCTGCACCAACTTTTTGTATTGCGGTAATCATACTTTCAATAACAATTTTCTTTTGACTCATACCGAGATAATCATTGCTACACCATACTGTAACCTCAGATACATTATCTTCTTTATAATTTAGTGCTTGAGGAAAATTTCCAGCTATTTTTTCTAGATCTGCAAAGACTCTATAGTTGCCTTCAGCTTTTAGTTTATTAAGTTCTTCTTTAAAAAATTGATTATAATTCATTTTTTTTTAAAGTTAATTGCCACTGAGTTAATACAATATCTTTTAAAGCTAGGTTTTGGGCCATCATCAAAAACATGTCCCAGATGAGCATCACAATTTCCACATCTAACTTCAGTTCTGATCATACCATAGGAGCTATCTTGAATATAAGACAATGAATCAGAATCTAAGGTGTCAGAAAAACTTGGCCATCCAGAGTTTGATTTAAACTTTTTATCTGAATCGAATAAATCTTTATTACAGCAAATGCACTGATACGTTCCTTTTTCAAAAAAATTAAAATATTTTCCTGTAAAAGGTCCCTCTGTTTTAGCATTTTGAGTAACCTCAAAAGCAATGTTGCCTAATCTTTTCTTTAAATTGGTTTTATTGTTGGTCATATCTAAATACATAAGCTATATAATAAATAAGTAAATCTTTTAAATAAAAATTAATAATATTTTTTATGATTGCAATATTTGGCTCTGGAATTATTGGTTTATTTACAGCTCATAAACTTCTTGAACAAGGAAAAAAAGTTAAGATTTTTGAATATAAAAATAACGAAGGGAACGCAACTGATGCTTCGGTTGGCATGTTAGCCCCTTTAGTAGAGGCAAAACCATATGAAAAAAAATTATTCAAATTAATGATAGAATCAAAAAAAATTTGGGATAATTTTTTAAAAGATAAGAAATTTACAATTGAAACTGATTTGAAAAGTAACTCTTCACTGCTTATTGCAACCAATAATGATGAAGAAGAATCGATTTTTTTTAAAAAAAAATTTATAGAAAAATTAGGGTTTTATCCAAAGATATTAAATTCCCATCAAACTAAAAAGATTGAGCCAAATTTAAACTCAAACGTTAGATGTTCTCTTTACTTGGAGGATAATAACCAAACTAACCCAGGATTATTGAAGTCATATTTGAAAAATAAAATAAAAAAAATGGGAGGTGAGGTACTAATTTATAATCAAATCAGTGACATAGCATTCACACCCAATAAATTAACTTTTAAAAAAAAAAAAATTGATTTTGAAAAAGTTGTTGTAGCTTGCGGCGCCTGGAGTAACGATTTTTTAAAAAAAAAAGTTGGAATTGAATTTCCCATGAGACCAATTAAAGGTGTTTCAATGGTATTTGAATCAAAAAAGAGGTTATTTAAAAATAATATTTGGTTTAAAAAGATTTATGTTGCGCCTAGACAAAATAATCAATTTGCAATTGGTGCAACAGAAGATGAGAAAGGTTTTGAAAAGTACGTTACTCTAGATGAAATTTTTTATTTAAGTTCAAGCATATGGGAATATCTTCCTCAAATTGAAAACTTAAGATTTTTAAAGAGTATTTCGGGGTTAAGATCTCTTTTAAATGATGGAAACCCAGTAATTGGTAGTTTAAAAAAAAATAAGAAAATAATTTGTGCTTTCGGTCATTTTAGACATGGCATATTATTAGCTCCTATTACTGCTGAAATTGTATGTAATTATGTATTTGGGGAAGAAATTGAAAGAAATAGTTTTTTTTCTCCAAATAGATTTAATTTATGAGAATTTAGTTTATTTTTAAATATGAAAAAGATGAGTAAAAAAAAATGTTTTGTTAATGGAGCTTCTTTTACAATTAAAAGTTGCGGTATCCAGTTAGAGGACTTAATTACTACTACCGTTGGAAAAAAAAAAAACGAGCTTTCCCTTGCTGTAGCAGTTAATAATGAGTTGGTTCAAAAATCAGAATGGAAAAGTAAAGTTATAAAAGAAGGCGATGTGATTGAAATTGTACAACCTTTTTTTGGAGGATAACTTAATTATGTCTAAAAAAAAAGATGAACTAATTATTGACGGGAAAAAATTTGCGTCACGACTCATAATGGGAACGTCACTTTACCCCAATCTTGAAGTTTTGAATAAGTCATTGGAAGCCTCTGCTACGGAAATTATTACAGTTTCAATGAGGCGTTTTAATCAAGAGGGAGAAAAGTTTTTCCTTAAGGGAATAAAAAGTAAATATACTTTTTTACCTAATACAGCCGGATGCTTTACAAAAAAAGAGGCACTTTTGACAGCAGAACTCTCTAGGGAATCACTTAAAACTGAATGGATAAAATTAGAGTTAATAAGTGAAAATGAAATGCTTCTACCCGATCCTCTTGAATTGTTTGCTACTTGTGAGGAACTGGTAAAAAAAAAATTTAAAATATTTGCTTATTGTTCTGATGACCCAATTTTGTGCAAAAGACTAGAAGAATTAGGTTGCGCAGCTGTTATGCCTTTAATTTCTCCTATTGGCTCTGGCTTAGGAATTAGAAATGAACATAACCTTGAAATCATAAGGAGTATTTGTAAAGGTGTAATCATTGTAGATGCAGGTATTGGAACTCCTAGTCATGCTTGTAAAGTAATGGAGTTGGGTTTTGACGGAGTTTTATTAAATTCTTCCGTTGCAAGATCTTTTGATCCTATTCAAATGGCTATGGCCATGAATCTTGCTGTAAAAAGTGGTAGGCTGAGTTACTTATCAGGTTCGATTGAGAAAACAAAAAAAGCGGTCAGAAGTACTCCGTTTAGAGGAAAGATTTCAAATTTTTAATTCCCATTGAACTTAAAAAATTTACAATTGAGCTAATTTCTTTTTGTGGAAAAATATTTTTTAATTTTAATATATTTAGAACATCTTCCCATTTAGCTAAGGAAATTATTTTTATTTTTTTTCCTTTATACTCTAAAAATTCCTTGTTGATTCCATAATTAAAAATTACAAAAATTGCTTTGATTTGACCCCCAACTTCTTCAACAGCTTCAATAAAATTATATTTACTACTTCCATCTGTTATTAAATCTTCAACAAGCAAAACTTTATCATTATATTTAATATTTCCCTCGATTTGTGATTTCTTGCCAAATTTTTTTCTTTCTTTTCTTATGTAAGATAAGGGTAATTTTAATTTCTGAGCTAACAATGAGGCATATGGAATACCAGCTGATTCTCCCCCGGCAATATTTGTAAGTGAATTCAGTGTTTTATCCAATTTAATCTTTTTTAAAGCGAAATTAATTAACTTGTCACGTTCATTTGTGTATGAAATAATTTTTCTACAATCACAATATACAATGCTTTTTCGTCCAGAGGTTAATTGGAATTTTTTTTTAAAACTAAATTCTATACACTTTTTTTTAAGAAGAATGCCTGCTGTTTCATTTGAGATTTTTTTTTCAATATTTGTCATAGGGAATTTAAAAATAATTATATAGAATTATAATTAAAAAACTAAAAATAATTTTTTATGCTTACTAATATAATATCATTTCTTTTGGAGTGGATTACACTTAACACGCATTACGATGCAAGTATCTTTAATTTTGAAGTTATTGAACTATCGAAAAGCGAACTTCAAGCTTTAGCATGTGGAGGAAAATGCCCAGTAATTGCCTTTTTTAAGCCTGAGGTGGGTATATTAATTTCAGAATTGGATTTTGAAAATATATGTAATCAATCAATCTTACTTCATGAGATAATTCATTCATTGCAGTATTTAAATGAGTCAAATTTAGAGGGCGCATTTAGGGAAAAAGAAGCTTATCAAATTCAAAATAAATTTCTTATGGAAATTTCAATAAAAGAGGAGTTAATTGATCCCTTGAATTTAAAAAAATGTAGATCATTACAATCAAATGCATTAATGTAGCATTTATGACTGATTTTAAAACAGATTTAGAAATAGCCAGAGAGGCTGACAAAAAACCAATAATTGATTTGGCCAAAGAAAAACTGTCAATTAGTGAACAGGATTTAATCCCTTTCGGTCATTATAAAGCAAAAATTAGTTCTAATTTTTTAAATAAAGTTGAAAAAGAAAAAGACGGTAAATTGATTCTTGTGACAGCCATGACGCCAACTACAGCAGGTGAGGGTAAGACAACAACCTCTGTGGGATTGAACGATGGCTTAAATTACATTGGAAAGAAATCAATGGTTGCTTTGAGAGAACCAAGTCTCGGACCATGTTTTGGTATGAAAGGTGGTGCTGCGGGAGGGGGATATGCTCAAGTTGTTCCAATGGAAGATATTAACCTTCACTTTACTGGCGATTTTCATGCCATAACCTCTGCCCATATGCTTTTATCTGCAATGGTAGATAATCATGTTTACTGGAACCTTGAACCAAAAATAGACCCAAGAAGAATAACATGGAGAAGAGTAGTAGATATGAACGATAGAGCTCTTCGATCAATTGTTAATTCTCTCGGTGGGGTTCCAAATGGTTATCCTAGAGAAGACGGTTTTGATATAACCGTTGCCTCTGAAATAATGGCTATTTTGTGTCTATCAAAAAATTTTGAGGATTTAACTAATAGACTTGGAAAAATTATTATTGGTTATACCAGAGATCTTGAACCAATTTATTGCAAGGATATAAAAGCTGACGGTGCTATGTCTGTACTTTTAAAAGATGCACTTCAACCTAATTTAGTTCAAACTCTTGAAAACAACCCTGCATTTATTCATGGAGGACCTTTTGCTAATATTGCTCATGGCTGTAATACAGTGATTGCAACTAAAACCGCACTAAAGCTTGCAGATTATGTTGTTACAGAAGCTGGTTTTGGAGCAGACTTAGGCGCGGAGAAATTTTTAAATATTAAATGTAGAAAATCCGGTCTATCTCCTTCTTGTGCTGTTGTTGTGGCTACAGTCCGGGCTTTAAAACTTCATGGAAACGCTGATCCAAAGAAACTTGGTGAGGAAAATCTATCAGCTCTTGAATCAGGATTACCTAATTTACTGAGGCATTTAGAAAATTTAAATAAATTTGGTTTATCCAGTGTTGTTGCAATAAATAGGTTTCCTACTGATTCTGAAAAGGAAATAGATAAGGTTCAACAAGTTTGCAGTGAGAATGGTGTTAATGCTGTTCTTGCGGAACATTGGGCTGATGGAGGAAAAGGTGCTTCTAAATTAGCTGAGACTGTAATTGAAAATATTGAAAGTAAAAAATCGTCTCTAAAATTCTTATACAATGATAATGAATCGCCCGAAGAAAAAATTAAAAAAGTTGCTGTCGAGATTTACAGAGCCTCAGATGTTTCATTTTCACCTCAGGCTAAAAAAAAATTAAATGAAATTTCTAAACTCGGCTATAATAACTTTCCAGTTTGTATGGCCAAAACTCAATATAGCTTTAGTACAGATCCATCAAGTAAATGCGCACCTGAGGAACATAGTATTCAAATAAGAGAAATAAGACTCTCAGCGGGCGCTGAATTTATTGTAGCTATTGCCGGCGATATAATGACTATGCCTGGGTTACCTAAAAAGCCTGCAGCTTATGAAGTCTGCATAGGTAGTGATGGTAACATTAAAGGTTTATTTTAGTAAAGATTGATAAACCTCACCAAATTTTTTACTTACATGTTCGTTTGCAAAATTTTTTATAACATGACTTCTTCCATTCTTACCAAACTTATCCATCAACCCCTGATTAAAAACTAGCTTTTCAATAGCTTTTGCTAATGATTTTGAGTCATTGGGTTTAACAAGAAAACCATTAAATTTATCCAAGCAAATTTCTCTACAACCAGGAACGTTGGTTGAAATTATGGGTAATTCACAACTTGCTGCCTCTAACAGACTTTTAGGAAGGCCTTCTCGATATGAGGGTAAAATTGCTATTCTTGATTTTTGTAAATATGGTAGAACATCTGCTACTTTAGGTTTCCAAATTATTATCTTGCTTTCATTCCAATTATTTAATTTTTCAACACTAATGGATGAAAAATTTTTTGGATCAGGACTACCAAGTATCAGGGTACTTAAAATAATTTTTTTTTTCTGAAGTTTTTTTAACGCATCAATAATTTCTATTATTCCTTTGTCTTTTAAAATTCTTGAATGAAATATAAGGTCATATATTTTTTTATTTTTACTTTTTTTAAAAAAATTTGTATCAACTCCTGATCCTCTAATTATTTTTATATTTTTATTTTTAATAACTCCTTTTTTTTTAAAAAGTTTTACGTCGTCTAAATTTTGAAAAACATAGGAGATATTATTCATAGTAAATGTTTTTAATAAAAAAAAGTAAAAGCCTCTTATAAAATTGGAAAAAAAATTATTATTAATAATCAGGGATCCCACACCAACAACACAACACAGTACTTTAATATTTTTGTTAAAAAAAGCTGCTATTGATGTTAATAAAATTGGTTTTAAAGCAAAACACTGGATTATATTTGGTTTGAAAGCACGAATAATTTTTAATAACCTTATCAAGTAATTTAGGTTTGTTAGTGGGTTTATAGATCTACGATCAAAGTGAATGTTTTGTGTTTTGAAGCCTTCAGATTTAATTTTATTTTCGTACTTTGTAAAATTACAAATCACCATTACGTCAAATTTATTTTTTAAAGCATCTTTTGCTTGAAAAATTTTATGAGACAAAAAATATTCATCTTCACTTACGAAATATAAAAGTTTATATTTTTTCACAAGGAATAAATTATGGTTTTTTATCTTGTTGCTGCAATAGTCATGTTAACTATATTCATTTATATAGTTACTGAATTAATTCATCTACCTAAAAAAAAATTTAAAAAATATTTAAAATTTTTTTTTCTTATTATTATTATCTGTGTTGTTTTATTTTTAATGAGATTTTTTCCGGCCGTAATAACATCTATTCCTGCAATATTTTTAATACTCTATAGATGGGGAAATTTTATAAACTTTATTGCTAAGGTTTTTTTAAGAAATAAAAACCAAAATTTTAAAAAAGAAAATATGACAAAAAAAGAGGCTTTGGAAATCCTTGGATTGAATGAGGGAGCATCAAAGGAAGATATTATAAAGAATCACCAAAAGTTAATTAAGAAAAATCATCCTGATATAGGTGGGTCTGATTGGATTACAAAAAAACTAAACAAAGCTAGAGATATTCTTTTAAGTTGAGATTTTCTATTTTTTTAGTAACTTCATTAATCATGAATCATAAAATTTCAAAAGCAATATTTCCAATTGCTGGGCTTGGAACAAGATTTTTACCTGCAACAAAATCAGTGCCCAAAGAAATGATTACAATTCTTGATAGACCAATCATTGAATGGGCTGTGATTGAAGCTGCAAAATCTGGAATAGATGAAATGATATTCGTCACATCTTCAAGAAAAAATATAGTCCTTGAACATTTTGAAAAATCAGAATTATTGGAGTTTAATTTAAAAAAAAAAAATAAATTAGATAAAATTAAGCTGATTGAAACACAAAATAGACTCGGCAAATTCTCTCTTGTAATTCAAGACGAACCAAAGGGGCTTGGTCATGCTGTTTGTTGTGCTAGTAATTTTTTTGATAAAGACCAAAGTTTTGCAGTGATTCTTCCTGATGATCTAATTATGTCAAAAACTCCTGCTATAAAACAATTAATTGAAATATATGAAAAAACAAATGGAGGTTCTGTTATTGGTCTGGAAAAGGTACCTATAAATAAAGTTTCAAACTACGGGGTCATTGAATATAAAAAAAAATATAAAAACTTCTTCACAGTATCAGCTGTTGTTGAAAAACCAAATAAAAGTGAAGCACCTTCAAATCTGTCAATTGTTGGAAGATATATACTTAACTCAAAAATTTTTCAATTTCTCAAACTTGGAAAAAAAGGTTTTGGAAATGAAATTCAATTAACAGATAGTTTAGTTTCTCTGATTGATTCACCTGGTTTATTCGGAACAGAATTTGATGGTAAAAGATTTGACTGTGGAAATAAATTAGGTTTTATTGAAGCAAACATTAACTTTGGAATTAATGACAAAGAAATTAATAAACACTTGAGAAAAATTATTAAAAAACTATGAAGATTACTATTGTAGGTACGGGGTATGTTGGTCTTGTTTCAGGAACTTGTTTTGCTGAGTTTGGAGTAAATGTAACCTGTGTTGATAAAGATAAAAATAAAATTGATAATCTCAAAAAAGGTATTATTCCAATTTTTGAACCCGGTCTTGATGAACTTGTAAAAAAGAATATATCTTCTAAAAGGTTGTTTTTTGAAACCAATCTAAAAAAATCTATTGATGGTTCTGACGCCATTTTTATTGCGGTAGGGACACCCTCCAGAGAAACTGATGGCCATGCTGATTTAAGTTACGTTTATGAAGTAGCAGAAGAAATAGCTGAATGTCTAGGTCATTATTCAGTAATTGTTAATAAATCAACTGTTCCCATAGGTACAGGTAAAAAAGTTCATGAAATAATAAAAAATAAAAAGCCTAGGCTTGACTTTGATGTTGCATCTAACCCAGAATTTTTAAGAGAGGGTTCTGCAATCAACGATTTTATGAGACCTGATAGGGTTGTCATTGGATGTGAAAGTAATAAAGCCAAAGCTATTTTAAAAGAACTCTACAGACCCTTATATCTTCTGGAGACACCAATTATTTTTACGAGAAGAGAAACAGCTGAACTAATTAAATATGCTGCAAATTCCTTTCTTGCTACCAAAATAACATTTATTAATGAAATTTCCGACCTATGCGAAAAAGTAGGAGCGAATGTTAGTGATGTCTCAATAGGTATTGGTTTAGACGGCAGAATTGGCAAAAAGTTTCTTCACCCAGGACCTGGTTATGGGGGATCATGTTTTCCTAAAGATACCTTAGCATTAGTCAAAACTGCTCAAGACAATTGTTCACCATTAAATTTAGTTGAGCATGTTGTGAAAAGTAATAAAAATAGAAAAAAAAATATGTATAAAAGAATACTAAATGCTTTAGGTGATTATGAAAAAAAAAAAATTTCAATTCTCGGTCTTACGTTTAAACCAAATACTGATGATATGAGGGATAGTCCAAGTCTTGATCTTATACCAGAACTCATTAAAAATAATTGTTTTTTAAAGCTTTTTGACCCTGAGGGCATGAAAGAAGCTAAAACTATTTTTAAAAAATTTCATAAAAAAATTGAGTGGTGTAATGACTCATATGATGCATGTAATAAAGCTGATGCTTTGGTTATTCTTACGGAATGGAATCAATTTAGGGCTTTAGATTTAAAAAAACTTAAAAAGTTGCTTAATCAACCAATAATAATTGATTTACGGAATATTTATAACCCAGAGGAAGTTAAAAATATGGGTTTCAAATACTATTCTCTGGGTAGAAATTTTGACTAAACAAAAAACTCATTCATTTCATAATACAATTATCAGAGAATATGATATAAGAGGAATTTACAATGAAACTTTATTTGATAATGATGCTGAAATATTAGGAAATTTATTTGGATTAGAGGTAGGAAAAAATAAAACTGTTAATGTCGGATATGACGGAAGACTTTCTTCTGTTAAGTTAAAAAAAAAATTAGTTAAAGGACTAATTGATTCAGGTGTGAACGTTAATGAAATTGGATTGGTTCCAACACCTTTATTATATTATTCTTGTTTTGAGTTAGTTGCTGATGGTGGTATTATCGTGACAGGCTCTCATAACCCAAAAAACCATAATGGCTTTAAAATAGTATTAAATAATAAACCATTCTTTGGAACAAACCTTATAGAACTCAGTAAAAAAGCCAAAAAATTTAATTTAAAAAAAATGAATGGTTCAGTCAAAAAATTTAGTCTGATGGACAAATATGTAAAAAGATTAATAAAAAATTTTAATCAAAAAAAAAAAATTAATATTATATGGGATTCTGGAAACGGGGCAGCAGGAGACGTAATGAAAGCTCTGGCAGAAAATATTGATGGAAAGTATGAATTACTTTTTAGCGAAATTGATGGAACTTTTCCAAATCATCATCCTGATCCATCAGAACCAAAAAATCTCGTTTTTTGTAAAAATAGACTTCTTGAGTTAAAATATAATGTGGGATTCGCGTTTGATGGAGATGGTGATCGGCTTGGGGTTATTGATGATAAGGGAAGAGCTATTTCTGGAGATAAGTTATTACTTCTTTTGGCAAAAGAAATGTTGAAATCAACAAAATGCAAAGTAATTGCTGATGTTAAATGTAGCCAGGTTTTATTTGATGAGGTTGAAAGGTTGGGAGGCGAGATATTTATGTGTAAAACTGGTCACAGTCACGTCAAAAATAATTTAAAAAAATTAAATGCAGATTTAGCTGGAGAGATGAGTGGACACATTTTCTGTGCTAAGGATTATTACGGATTTGATGATGCTTTTTTTGCCGCCATTAAAGTACTAGAAATTATTAATAATAATGACAAAAAACTCTCAGATTTAGTTGATGAGATACCAAGAGTATTTAATACCCCGGAAATAAGAATTGACTGTGATGATAACAAAAAATTCGACATTATAAGAAAAATTACTGAAAGACAAAAAAGAAGTAAAAAAAAAATTACTGATATTGACGGTGTTAGAGTTTCTGAAAAAGATGGTTGGTGGTTATTGAGAGCATCTAACACTCAACCTGCTATAGTTTTGCGATGTGAATCGCTTACACAAAATGGCCTTGATTTTCAAAAACAGTCAGTTAAAAATGAATTATCTGAATTTGATATTGATATTGATATTGATAAAAAATAATTTCTTGAAAATAAAAATAATATTAATTAATTTATTTATATAGGTTTTGTAATGAGTGACGAGTTAAAAATTCCATCTTCTCAAGTTTTAGTAAAACACAAAAAAAAACTTCAAAAACCAAAGCTTTTCAAGGTGATTCTTTTGAATGATGATTACACACCCATGGAGTATGTTGTCAAACTACTCAGAGCAGTATTTAATAAATCTGAATCCGATGCAGTGAATGTAATGTTAATGGTTCATAATAAAGGTGCTGGTGTCTGCGGAATTTTTCCTAAAGATATTGCAGAAACAAAAGTTTTTACTGTCTTAAAAATGGCAAAGCATGATCAACACCCGTTAAAATGTATCATGGAGCCAGAATAATGATTTCAGATGAATTAGAAAAAACACTTCAAAGAGCTAAGGTTTGTGCAGAATCGTTCCATCATGAATTTATGACAATAGAGCATCTTCTTTTTTCAATGATTGATGATTTTGATGTCAAAGAAATTTTTAAAGCTTGCAATGTAGATATTGAGGCCCTCAAAAAAGAACTGGACATTTTTTTAAAAGAAAACCTTAAGGATTTAGTTAATTCAGATTCAGAAGAAGTTAAACCCACTCTTGGTTTTCAGAGGGTTATTCAAAGGGCAGTAATTCATGTTCAATCTTCAGGTAAGGAGGAAGCAACTGCAGCAAATGTTTTAGTTTCAATTTTTAGTGAAAGAGAATCTCACGCCGTGTATTTCTTGCAAAAACAAAGTCTTAACAGATTAGATGTAGTCGATTATATATCACATGGACAAAAAAAAGAAGAAAACTTCACTTATGTCGATCAAAAGGATAATGAAGAAACATTTGTGAAAAATGATGGAGGTTCTGAAAGTTTTTTAGATAAGTATTGTGTTAATCTAAATAAAAAAGCTGAAAATGACGAAATTGATCCGATTATTGGGAGAGATAATGAGATACTTAGGGCTATTCATATTTTATCGAGAAGGAATAAAAATAACCCAATATTTGTTGGAGATCCAGGTGTAGGAAAAACTGCTTTAGCCGAGGGACTTGCGCTAAGAATTTTTAATAGAGAGGTTCCAGATTCCCTCATTAATTCAACTATATATTCCCTTGATTTGGGAGGGCTTCTAGCAGGAACTAGATTTAGAGGAGATTTTGAGGAAAGACTAAAAAAACTGATGAGCTTTTTTGAATCAAAAAATGATAACATTTTATTTATAGATGAAATTCATACTATTATTGGTGCAGGAGGCACAAGTTCAGGTTCAATTGATGCATCTAACATTTTAAAACCTGCTCTAACGAAGGGTAGCTTTAAGTGTATAGGTTCAACAACTTATACTGAGTATAGAAATTATTTTGAAAAAGACAGAGCACTATGTAGAAGGTTCCAAAAAGTTGACGTGGAAGAGCCTTCTTTTGAAGATTCGATAAACATTCTGAAAGGTGTTAAAAAGTTTTATGAAAAATTCCATTCTGTTGAATTTGATGATGATTGCTTTTCAGAAGCAGTCAACTTGTCTAAAAAATATTTGCTTAATTCTAAGTTGCCGGATAAAGCAATTGATCTAATAGATGAAAGTGCAGCTTCTGTTAAAATTAATTTTAAAAAGAAAATTAAAAAGGTAAGTGTTTCAGATATTCAAGAAACTATTTCAAAAATAGCTAATATTCCAGAGAACACAATAAAATCTGATGAGAGAATTAAGTTAAATAACTTGGAAAGAGATTTAAAAACTTTAATTTTTGGTCAAGATAATGCTGTTCAAGCTCTATCATCAGCAATTAAATTATCTAAAACAGGTCTAAGAAATCAGGATAAAACTATTGGCTCATTCCTTTTTACAGGTCCAACTGGTGTTGGAAAAACTGAACTTGCAAAACAACTTGCCAATACAATGAAAATTAACTTTATTAGATTTGATATGTCTGAATATATGGAAAGACACAGCGTTTCTAAGCTTATAGGAGCTCCTCCTGGATATGTTGGTTACGACCAAGGTGGGCAGTTAACTGATGCTATTGATAAATCCCCATTTTCAGTGATCCTACTTGATGAAGTTGAAAAGGCTCATCCAGATGTTTTTAACATTTTACTTCAAATAATGGATTATGGAAGATTAACGGATCATATGGGAAAAAGGATAGATTTTACAAATGTAATTTTGATAATGACAAGCAATGTGGGGGCTAATGAAATAATTAAAGAAAAAGTTGGTTTTTTACCAAACTCTACGGCGAACGATAATGAGAAAGAAATTAACAGCTTCTTTAGTCCGGAATTTAGAAATAGGTTGGACGCTATTATTAATTTTGATAAGCTAGGAAAAAAAGAATCGATAAAAATTGTTGATAAGTTTTTAATGGAATTAGAATCACAATTAGTTGATAAAGATTTGACACTTAATGTAACAGCTTCAGCAAAAACTAGAATTCAAGAGCTAGGTTTTGATGTAATTAATGGTGCACGACCAATGGCGCGTGTGATCCAACAAAAACTTAAAATACCTCTATCAGAAATTCTTTTAAAAACAAAGAGACCCACCGGTACTATTTATATTGATTACGATAATAAGAACGAAAAATTCTTAATAAAGGTTATTTCTCATAAAAATAAAATTAAACTTTCTACTTAAAAGGAAGAAATTGATTTAAGTAAGTTATTGTGTCCTGAACTTTTCTTTTCTCTTCAACTAAAAAATTTTTAATAAGAGGACTAAGCTTACTGTGTTCAAACCAATGATTACTGTACGTTAATGTAGGCTGATATCCTCTTGCAATTTTATGTTCACCTTGCGCACCAGCTTCTACTTTTTTGAGATTATTTTTAATTGCAAATTCTATTGCGCTGTAATAGCAAAGTTCAAAGTGTAAAAAAGGAATTTCTTTTAAACAACCCCAATATCTTCCATATAAAATTTTTTCACCAATAAAATGAATTGAGCATCCAACAAACTCTTTTTTTTGAAAAGCTTGTATTAAAACAATTTTTTGTTTAATGGTCGATTGAACAAGCTGATTAAAAAAAGGGAGATTTAAATAGGCAATACTCCATTTTTTATTTATTGTATTAAGATAACATTCAAAAAATAAATTTAGATCATCATTACATATTTCATCACCTTTTTTTACAACAAGGCTAACGTTATGTTTTTTTAAACTTTCTCTTTCTTTTACAATATTTTTTCTTTTTTTTGTTTTAAGATTATCTAAGAAACAACTAAAATTTTCATAAGATTTATTGTACCAATAATATTGGATTCCTGTTCTTTGATAAAAATCTTCTAAATTAAGAAGATCAGAATTTTTTTTTTCAATAAAATTAAAATGAAACGATGATATTTTTTTTTCAATACAATGGTTTTTCAAAAGTTCAGTTAATTGTTTTATTGTAATTTCTTTTTCACCATAAATGATATTTGTCTTTGTAACAGGAGTAAATGGAATTGCTGATAGATATTTGGGGTAGTAATTAATACCAATCTGGTGGTGAGCGTTAGCAAATACATGATCAAAAATATACTCTCCATTTGAATTTTTCTTCCTAAAATTTGGGATAAAACCAATTATTTTTTCATTACTTTCAACAATTATATGTTCTGGCTCCCATCCTGTATCAGAATTAGTACATCCAGTTTTTTCTAAATATTTAAAAAAGTCATAGGAAATAAATGGTGATGAGTCTTTAAAGAATTTTTTACAATAATTTTTTATATTTTCAATAGATGAAATTGCTGAAATCTTCATTTTGGATTCACTGCCTAATCTAAAATTCCAAAAATTCCATCAATCTCAACAGGTGATTCTTTTGGTAAAGAGTTTACTCCAATTACGCTTCTAGAGTGACTGCCGTCAGCCTCTCCTAACACTTTAATTAATAAATTAGATGATAAATCAAATAAAACAGAATGATTGTTAAAAGTTTCTGTACAATTCAAGTATCCTCTTAAATTAACACATCTTATTCGGTTAATTTTGAATTGATCAATTGCGTCGTTCAAGTTCCATAATAAATTATTAGTAGAAAGGTATACAGACTGTTGAGCTTCTTCATCTGATAATTCGGTATCAATCTTTCCCGTAAACTTTAATTTATTTTTTTCAAAAGGTAATTGTCCCGAAATAAAAATTAATTTTTCAAATATGACAAATGGTTTATAGTTAGCTAAACTCATAGCATCGTTTTTTCTATTCAAATTTAGTGATAATAGCTTTTTAGATAGAAAATTACTCATCAAAGTTATGAAGACATGTAAGACATTTAATTTTTTTATCTTCTTTGTAGACTGTAAAATTTCCACATCGATCACATGGATCCCCTTCAAAGCTTTTAATCTCTTTTATTTTTTCTGTTTCGTTTTTGGAGTTTTCGTTAGTAATTAACGTTAAATTCCCGTCAAAAATTTTTTTTCTTATAAATCCTTTACTTGCAAATTTTTTAAGCACACTTTCTGCATTTTCACTCTTACTTTTTGATTCACCATAATCGGGAATAAGTTCTGTTGTTTGATTACTTCTTTCATTACTTAAATCGTCTCTACCTAGGTAAGATATAGCTAATTCTTTGAAAATATAATCCAGAATGGATGTTGAAAACTTAATTTCTGTGTTGCCTTTAACTTCTCCACTGGGTTCAAATTTTGTAAAAGTAAATGCTTCAACAAATTCTTCAAGTGGAACCCCATATTGAAGTCCAATTGAAACAGCTATTGCAAAATTATTCATTAGGCTTCTAAACGCTGCACCCTCTTTATGCATATCAATAAAAATTTCTCCTAAAGTTCCATCCATGTATTCACCAGTTCTTAAGTAAACTTTATGGTTGTTAATTGATGCTTTTTGAGTGTATCCCTTTCTTCTATGGGGTAATCTGTCTCTCATACTCTTCTTGACTTTGTGTTTTTTATTAAACTGCGTGTTAATTTCTTCAATTAATTCATTAAAAATAACTTCCACATCCAAACTGTTATTTTTTTTTTGATTATCAATTTTTTTTTGATTATTTTTAAAAAAGAGGCTGGTGATTTTTTTTATTTCTTTGAAATCAAACATAATATTAAGTATATATTATAATAATGAGATTATCATACAACTCTATTTTTTTTAAGGTTTACTGTTTAATTTTTGCAAAAAAAATTGGTAAAGACGAGTACGGTAATACATATTTTGCAAAAAAAAGTTACTCTCCCAAAAATAATTTTCGAGAGAGAAGATTTATAATCTATAACGGTATAGTTGAAGCAAGTAAAGTTCCACAACGCTGGAATGCCTGGCTGCATCACGTTGAAGAAAAACCTCCTGAAAATAATACTTCTAAACCATCTTGGTTTAAAAAACACTCTCCAAACCTAACAGGTACACCTTTTTCGTATGAGTATAAATTAGATGAAAGTATTAATAAGAAACGTAAAAAAATATCAATATGGAAACCTGATGAATAATTTTGCAAAATTTTTCTTAGGTTTTTTCTTTATCGTCATTATGTTCGATCTAATGTTAATTGATAGAAAGAAAAATAGAACTGATATGATAAATCTCTTCGCAACTTTTAATAAAATTGACGGTCTAAATATTGGTGATAATGTTATGATCTCAGGAATAAGCGTGGGGTTTGTAAATGACATCATTCTTGAAAATAGTTATCCAAAAATATCAATGATGGTAGATGAAAACTTAAATATTTCACGTGACTCATCAATTTCCATTCAAACTGATGGTCTGTTTGGATCAAAGTTTTTAGTTATTGAAATAGGTGGTGAAGAAGAATATCTTAAAAGAAATGGCAGCTTTTCGTATGTGGAAGACTCAATTTTGCTTCAAGATCTTTTAGACAATATAATAAAAATTGGAGAGAATAATAAATTATGAAAAAAAATTATCTGGAATCTGTTCTTGGTTTAATGACATTAATTCTTGCTGTTTCTTTCTTGTTGAAATTTATTGATATTAACACCGAAAGTAATGAAACATATGACTTGAGAGCAAAATTTTTGAAAGCAGGAGGTGTAGTAATCGGTAATGATGTGAAAATGAGAGGAGTCAAGATTGGGGTAATAAAAAATGTTTCATTAGATAAAGATTTTTTTGCTGTAATAGATTTTAGCGTTTATAAGGAAGTTAATGTTCCCAAAGATAGTAGTGTAAAGATTGCTAGTGATGGTATTCTTGGGAATAAGTACTTGTCTATCACACCGAGCGGAGATTTAAGCGTTGTACTTAATGAAAAAGATGAAATAAGAAAAGTTGAGGATTATGAATCAATTGAAGATCAGGTAAGTAAAATAATTTTTCTTGCTACACAGTAATGGAAAAGAAAGTTGATAAGTTTATTTGGCGAGCAAAAGATAATAATATAATCTCTTGTGATGAAACCAATAAAGTATTGAATGAAAACTATAATGAGATAAAAACCATAATTCAAAACGCATTTGATGATGCAGTATTAATTGATTGTGATGAAAAAGATTTCAAAAATAAAATTATAGATCTTGTTAACAATATTGAGTTTTCTCTCGGGAGAAAATAATTTGAAAGTTATATTTTATATTCTTTTAACATTATTTTTCCTTAAATTTCCTTTATTAGCATCTGAAAATGAATGTCAGGGGGCTAAATTAAGAATTATAAACAAAATAACTGCTGAAAAAGTTTTTTACGATGTTCCTCTATCTCAAACTTTAGAACTCGACAATGCTAAAATTATTATTTTTCGATGTATGAAAATTGAAGAGAATGGAGCAGACGATGAAATTGCTTTAATAAGTCATAGGTTGGTCTCTAGACAAGATAAAACTGATTTTTTAGGTTGGATTTTTAAATCTAGTCAATATTTAAATGCTCCAGTTAATCCTACGTTTGATATTAAGCTTGAAGAATGTTTAGTAAATGATCCTATTTTTTTAAAAAAATCATTTGAAATACTCTAATACATTTTTCCTTATTTCTTCTGGAAATACCGTGTCTGCCTTACCATGTTGTGATAAAATTTCCAGGTATTGTTTTTTTTCAATTTTTTTTGTTCCAAACTGTTTTAAATGTTCTGAATAAAATTGTGTGTCAATATATTTAAAACCACCTTCTTTAAGATAAGCAGCAAGATAAACCATGGAGATTTTACTTGAATTCCTTTTTATACTAAACATACTTTCACCACAAAAAATTTTGCCAATTATTAAGCCATATAAACCTCCAATAAGTTTATCATTTTCAAAACACTCTATTGACTTTGCAACACCAATCTTAAATAATTTAATGTAATTCTCTATTATTTGATTATTAATCCAAGTTGACTTTCTATTTAGGTTTCTTGCACATAAATTTATTGTTTTTTCAAAGTTTTTGTTAACTTTGACGTTAAAATTATTTTTTTTTAATTCTTTTTTTAGAGTTCTTGATACTTTGAATTCATTTAATTTTATTATCCCTCTTTCTTTTGGGTCGACCCAGTAGATAAAGGGGTCATTAAAGGAGTCAGCCATTGGAAATAAACCTTTATTATATCCTTCTAGAATAATTTCAGGCGAAAGAAACATTTTATTTGATAGAAGTACTTAGCCAATTGATATCAAAGCTACCTTCTAAAAAGTCGCTTGTTTGTATTATTTTTTTTAAAGTCGGAATATTTGTTTGAACGCCCTCAATTACATATTCATCTAATGCTCTTTTGAGTTTCATTATACATTCATGTCTTGTATTTCCCTTACAGACTAATTTTGAAATAAGTCCATCATAGAAAGAACTTATATTACAACCACTGTAAAGAGCCGAGTCTATTCTTATTCCAGGTCCTCCGGGTGGATGATAGGTTTTAATTAAACCAGTTGAGGGTAATTGCGTAATAGGGTTTTCTGCATTGATTCTACATTCAATTGAGTGTCCTTTTTTTTTAATTTCATCCTGTTTCAAAGAGATTTTTTTTCCACTAGAAATGTTGATTTGTTCCTTAACAATATCAATATCATAAACCTCTTCTGTAACTGTGTGTTCAACCTGTAGTCTTGTATTCATTTCCATAAAAAAAAAATTTCCATCACTATAAAGATATTCAACTGTACCAATATTAAAATAACCAATTTTCTTCATTGCTTTAATTGTTATTTCACAAATTCTTTTTCTTTCATTATCACTTATAGCAGGGCTTGGACATTCTTCTATTATTTTTTGATTTCTCCTTTGGATTGAACACTCTCTTTCTCCTAAGTGAACGGCATTACCTTGATTATCACATAAAACTTGGATTTCAATATGACGTGGGTTACTTAAATATTTTTCTATATAAACTTGATTACTACCAAAACTTAATTCAGCCTCCTTTTTAGCTAAAAGAAAACTATTTTTCAGTTCTTTTTCCTTTAAAACTACTTTAATCCCCCTACCGCCACCTCCGTTAGTTGACTTTATAATAATTGGATATCCAATACTTTCAGCTATAGACTTAGCCTCTAAATAATCTAAAACATTGTCACTACTTCCAGGTAAAATTGGAAGACCAACTTTCTTGGCAATGGATTTGGCTTCAATTTTATTAGCCATCTTATGAATATGTTCGTATTTTGGGCCTATGAATTTAAAACCATGGTCAGTAATGATTTTTGCAAAATTAGAGTTTTCTGAGAGCATTCCAATTCCTGGATGGATTGCGTCAGCATTAGCAATTGTTGCAGCAGATATTATTGAAGGAATATTTAAATAAGAATTTTTTACTTGCGGTGGACCAATACAAACACTTTCATCTGCTAACCTTACAAACATCTCTTTTTCGTCTGCAGTGGAATGAACAACGACGGTTTTAATATCCAATTCTTTGCATGCTCTTAAAATTCTGAGGGCTATTTCTCCTCTATTTGCTACTAAGACTTTTTTAAGCATCACTCGATTAAAACTAATGGTTCTCCAAACTCTACAGGAGATTCATTTTTGACAAAAATTTTTTTTACTTTACCATTTTTATCAGCTGTAATTTCATTCATGGTTTTCATTGCTTCAATGATAAGTAAAACCTGTCCAATTTTTACACTCTGTCCTTCTTCGATAAATTTTTTAGCACTTGGTTCAGGTGAAAGATATGCTGTTCCAACTATTGGAGATTTTAAAGCATTTTCTATAAGGTTAACTTTTTTTTCAATAATTGGTTCATTTTTAGTATTGTTTAAATCACTATGACTAGTAACTTGATGTTTGGGTTGTTTTTTTAATTCATATGATACAATGTCATCAGAAAACTTGACTTCACACAGGTTATTTTTTTCCATAGCTTTTGATAAAACATCAATATCCTCTAAAATTTTTTTATTGATTCTATTCATTTTTAAATAAGTATTTAAATGATCTTAAGGCCATAATATATACATCTATTCCAAAACCAGCTATAATACCATGTACGGCTGGGCTAATAAAAGATTTTTTTCTAAATTCTTCTCTACTGTAAATATTTGATATATGAATCTCAATTTTTGGTATTTTTAGTATCTTTAATGCGTCGTGAATTGCTATTGAAGTATGGGTAAATGCACCAGCATTAACTATTAATCCATCAAATTGATTACATTCTTGAATTTTATCAATAATCTCGGCCTCTGAGTTGCTCTGAAAGAAAAAAACTTTAAAGTCTAATTTTTTTGATTCATGGGTACATATTTTTTCAAGCTCCTTTAAAGTAGTACTTCCGTATACTTCTCGTTCTCTTTTGCCGAGCAAATTGAGGTTTGGTCCATTTACAACTAAAACTTTTTTCATTTAGACTTTCTTTTTAAAATTTCTTTTTCAAGGTCAATGATTTTATTTTTTAAAACTGGATCTTTAGTATATTTTTTAACTCGTTGAATATGTATTTTAGCATTTTTTATTTGATTAACTAACAAATATTTTTCTGCTAATGCATATGATGAAAAATCAGGCTTTTTTAATTTACCATAGTTTAATCCTAAATAATGCCATGCTTCATAAGGAAAATCATCCTCTTTTATATATGACCAAAGTATTTTTATGGATTCTAAGTATGAGGTTTTCTCATTTATATGATACAATGATTTTGCAAGAAAAAGTCTAAATGATTTTTCTTCAGGATTTAATTTTATTGCCTTCCTAAATTGAGGAATTGAGTCATTAATCTTTCCATTTTCAAATAGTATCTGGCCCTTTAACTCATAAAAATAAGGATTTTTATTATCAATTCTTATACATTCATCAATTAACTTAAGGGCTTTTTCAATTTTACCAACTCGATAATTTCTGAGTGTATAAGCATAAAAACCCTCTATTTTTTTATTATTACCATAAATTTTTTTTAGTTTTTTATCGTCTAAAAAAAACCCATCTATCTTTGCTTTAATTAAATTATATTTCTTTTCTAAGAGGTTGAAGTTTTTTGTTTTTTGATTCTTAAGATTGAAATATATATTTTTTTTTCTTTCACTTGATAATGGGTGAGTTAAGAAATAGGGATTTATTTGTTTAAAATTTTCATTTTTCTCTAAAATTTTAAAAATATTAAGCATTCCTTGTAATGAGAAGCCAGATTTTTTTAGAAGTCTGATTGCATTTTGATCTGCAAGTGACTCTTGTGACCTGGAAAATGAAAGGAAACGTGCTGTACTAAGTTGCTGACCTCCTAAAAGAATTGCTGATCCAGCTTGTCCTGCTCCTGCTGCAATGGCACCTGCTGCAAGAATTGATGAAATTATACTTATCATTGAAGTTTTTTCTGAAGCCTTTAGTTTATCTGAAAAATGCCCACCAATAATATGACCCATTTCATGAGCAATTACACTAGCTAAATCTTCAATTTTTTTACTTTTCATTATCAAACCCTTAGTTAAAAAAATTTTTTGGCCAGGAATTACAAAAGCATTTATGAAATCCTTATTATCGATAAAAAAATTAAGATTATTTAATTCTAAATTGTTGTCTTTTATTAAAATATATGAAATTTCTTTCAAAAAGTTTTCTGTTTCAGCATCTCTAATTATATTCAAGTTTGAAGACTTAACAGAAAAAAAAAAGAAAGTTGTGACTAAAAGAATTATAAAAGCTTGCATAGGATGATATAGTCTATATATATACTTTATCCGTTTAAATGAATAATAATTTTTTTTTTCCTTCTAAAAGATCCGACATCGACTCATTTAAAGTAATGCAGCTGCTTTCAGATGCCAGTAACTTAGAAAATAATGGAAAAAAAATATACCACTTAGAGCTTGGCGAACCGCCACAAATTATTCCCTTAGTTTTGAAAAATGAAGTAGAGAAACTTTTAAGCTGTAATTTACCTGGTTATACACCTTCCAATGGAATAGAAGAATTAAGAAAAAAAATATCTAATTTTTATAAATTTAAGTACAAACTTGATATCAATCACGATAATATTTTCATTACAACAGGTTCCTCTGGAGCTTTTTTGTTAACTTTTATTTCTTGCTTTGATGAAGGTCAGAAAGTAGGAATATTTAACCCAGTCTATCCTGCGTATAGAAATATTTTAAGGTCCCTAAATATTAAAGTTATTGAAATATTTCCTGATGATTCGGATATCTGTAGTATTAATTTTAAAAAAATTGAAAAAATTAAGAATTTAGATGGTCTAATTATTTCTAACCCAAATAATCCTAATGGACAAGTTTTTTCAGACCCAGAGTTAGACTATATTTATAATTTTTGTGTTAAAAACAATATTACACTTATATCAGATGAGATTTATCATGGAATTGAATTTGAAAAATCTTCAAATTCAATATTAAATTTTGGTACAAAAGCTATTGTAATAAACAGTTTTTCAAAGTATTTTTTAATGCCAGGATGGAGGTTAGGTTGGGCAATTATTCCTGGTTCATTGAAAGAAAATTTTTTAAAGCTATCGCAAAATCTTTTTATTTCGTCCGGAAATATAGCCCAGTATTCTGCCATCAAAATTTTTGAATGTATTGACCAACTAAATGAAACAGTAAAGCAATATTCAATTTCAAGAGAAAAAGTTTATAAATTATTATCTGATATAAAAGGCTTGAATTTTAAAAAACCTGATGGAGCTTTTTATTTTTATTTGGATATAACTAAATTTAATATAAGTTCAGAAGAACTTGCAAAAAAAATCTTGAATGAAATTGGTGTTGCACTTACCCCGGGCACTGACTTTGATAAAAAATTTGGGTTACGAACCCTGAGACTTGCGTTTTCAATTGACAATCAAAAAGTTATTGAAGCAGTAACAAAATTAAAAAAATGGTTTGAGCAAAACTATTGAGTCCACCAACCTTGTTTTTTTTCCTGATTATCTTGCTTCTTAATGATTTCTAAATTCTTGTTATTTTTTGGAATTTTAGTTGAGTTCTCTGGTTTTAACTTGTTTGTCCTAAAATCTTTTACTTTTTGTCTGTAACTTTTTCTTTTAATTGAAACTTCATTTTCCTTATTTGAATCTTCAATAATATCTTCAGAGTTTAATGTAGCAGGATTATCTTTTGGTTTGTTTTTAGTTTTTTTAATTTTATAATCGTCTGCATTGTTTTTTAAATTTTTGTTTATTTTTGTGAGGTTAATTAATTTATCTGGATTAATCTCTGACTCCAAATTAGTAAGTATAACTTCACTTTGCTTGCAAATTATAAAATCTAATTCTTTCAATTCATTGTCTATGATTATGCTACCTTTTCTTTTTTCAAAAATTTTCGAAGTTGAGTTTTGTTCAAGAAGTAATCCTAGATGACTGCTACAAACAATATGAATGTTTTCTTTTTTTTTATCATGAGTAAGCTCTTCAAATACCCTCACTAGTTGATTTGTCAAAAAATGCGTTGAAGGCACTCTTCCATATCCATTGCAATGTGAGCATTTAATCGAAACTTTTGAGCCTTCATTAACTTTTAATCTTTGTCTTGAAAGTTCAAGCAAACCAAAATTACTTATTCTTCCAACCTGAATTCTTGCTCTGTCACTCTTTAGTAAATCTTTAAGCCTTTTTTCAACTTTATAGTTATGGTTTCTCTCTAGCATATCGATAAAGTCAATAACGATTAATCCTGCTAAATCCCTTATCCTAATTTGTCTGCTAATTTCGTCTGCGGCTTCAAGGTTAGTTTGGAATGCCGTATCCTCGATGTTTCTATTTTTAGTAAATTTACCGGAATTAATATCAATTGCTACAAGTGCCTCCGTTTGGTTTATAATCAGGTAACCGCCTGATTTTAACCTAACATAAGGATTGTTTATATCTACTATTTTTTTTTCAATCCCATGATTAAAAAAAATTGGTTTTTTGTCTTTATATAACTTTAATTTTTTCACAGAACTAGGCATAAATTGTTTAACAATCTCTTTGCATTTAGAAAGAATTAATTTATTGTTTATCAAAACAGATTCATATGAAGCATCAAAGTAATCTCTAAGACATCTTTTTATTAAATTATCCTCCTCGTGAATTAAACATGGTGCATTGGATTTAATTGTTTTTGACGTGATTTCTTTCCACAACTTGATAAGTGAATTATAATCTCTTTTAATTTCTTTTAAGCTCATTGATTCGCCTGCTGTTCGAATTATAGCACCCATGCCAGCTTCAATTTTTAGTTTGTTCAGGACATCCTTTAATTTTTTTCTAAGCTTTAAATCACTTATTTTTCGTGAAATTCCTCCACCTTTATTAGTATTGGGCATTAAAACACAATATTTACCAGCCAAAGAAAGTCTTGTTGTTACAGCTGCTCCTTTATTTCCTCTTTCTTCTTTAACAACCTGAATTAAGATCACCTGATTACTTTTTATAACTTCTTGAATGCTATATTTTTTGTGAAAAATAACACTTTTAGATACCTTTGGGGTTCTTACAAATTTTTTTTTCTTTAACCTTGTTTGAGGATAGTCATCAATTGGTTTATAATTGAAGAAGTCAAAAACTTTGGAGAGGAATCCATCATTTTTATAATTTTTATTTTCAGGTTGTTCACTATTTTCTTGAACATCAGTAAAACTTTCACTAATGAAATTCTCTTCATCCTCGCTAACCCTCAAATTTTGCGATTCCTTGAATTCATGCTCTAATAATTTTTTCTTATCAGCAGTTGGTATCTTAAAGTAATCTGGATGTATTTCATTATAGGCTAAAAATCCGTGCCTCTTGGCGCCATAGTCTACAAAAGCAGCCTGAAGGGAAGGTTCAACTCTGATAATTTTTGCTAAATAAATATTACCTTTAACTCTGTCATTCTTTAAATTTTCTGATTCATAGTCAACCAAATCATTCTGGTCAACAATAGCAACTCTAACCTCATCATTTTGGTTAGCATCAATAAGCATCTGTTTCATTATAATT
>CACNAV010000013.1 GCA_902618535.1 uncultured Alphaproteobacteria bacterium
GACAACATTCAATGAAGGAAAAGTCCCCTTGCTCTTATTATCGTCATTGCCAGCATTAACTTTAGACTTAATTTTTGCCTTAACAATAGATGCCAAGCCTTCATCACTTGATAAAAGGGATGACAGGCCCATTCCAAGTTTTTTTTTGTGTTTTTTTCTTATTTTTTTTTTGAGTTTTATTCATAATATTTCCTTAGTTTTTTAAGCCTCCGAAATTCCCCCTTTTTAAAACTTCTGCAGCAAGGTTAACGTAAGCCTCAGAACCAACACAACTATGATCATATAGCAATATTGGTTTTCCATGTGACGGCGCTTCAGAAATTTTTATGTTTCTTGGAATAATAGTCTCATAAACAGCAGAACCCATTACTTCCCTGACATCTTCTTCTACCTGAAAACTTAATTTATTCCTTGAATCGTACATTGTTAACAGAATACCATCTAAATCTAGTGAACTATTCAATCCAGATTTAATATCCTTTATCACTCTTAGAATTTGGCTAAGACCCTCTAACGCATAAAATTCGCATTGGAGCGGTATGAGCACTTTATTTGATGCTGCCAAAGCGTTGGTGGTAAGAAAACCTAAGCCTGGGGGACAGTCAATTATAATTGCTGAAAAATCTACTGGTAGTTTTTCAATTGCTTGCTTTAAAATATATTCATTTCCATCAGTGTTGTTAATCTCATACTCCGCCTTTGCTAGAGAAACACTGGAAGGAACAACTCCTAAACCATTGACTTCTGTTGGCTTTATTGCATCGGCAAGCTCAACCCTTTTGGTTAGGACTTCATATGCCCCTGGTTGGCGTTTATTTGATTGTATGGCAAATCCTGTGCTCGCATTTCCTTGAGGATCAAGGTCAATTACTACGCATGATTTTCCTGAAATTGACAAAGCTGTGGCCAAATTTACAGCTGTGGTAGTTTTACCAACCCCACCTTTCTGATTAACTATTGAAAAAACTGTACGCATAAACTAGTTTATTTTCTTCAGATTGATTATTTCTAAAGTAACTCCACCTGATTTATCTAATAAATGATTATTATTAACAACTTTATATGAAAAATTCCAGAGTTTTTCGCTTTTTCAATCTCTTTTGAATAACTTTTACCTTTAGGAAGGAGTAAAATCGTATCTTTCTTTGAAAGAGGTGCAAGAAGACCCAGCAAAATATGAAGGGGAGCAACCGCTCGAGAGAGTAAGATATCATATTTTTTTTTAATTCTTTCAACCCTTTCATTGATGATACTAACCGGTAACATCAATTTATCCTTTACAAGGGTTAAAAATTCGCATTTTTTTCTATTTGACTCGATTAGGGTCATTTTAATCTGGTGTTTCTGGCTTGAAAGCATTAAAAAGCAGGCCAAGCCAGGAAATCCAGCGCCTGAGCCCACATCACATACCCTAACAATACTGTTAGCATTATTTTTATAGCTAATAATTCTATCAGTAAGTTTTACAGAGTCGCTAAAATGCCTTATCCAAATAGTTGAAGTTGTCCCTGAGCCGATAAGGTTAGTTTTTTCCTGATTCTTTATAAGAAGATTATGATATTCAGTAAATTGATCTATTGTTTCACGTGGAACATTGTGAAGTTTTTGAAAGATTTTAATTTGCGCAGAAATTTCCACGTTATTTTTTTACATATTTTAAAAGAATAGCAGCAGCAGCAGGCGTCATTCCAGGCAGCTCCCTTGCCTCACCAATGCTTTTGGGCTTATATTTTTTCAATATCTCTTTTACTTCATTTGATAAGCCCGAGCAATCATCAAGTTTTTTATTTAAATTTATTTTTAGCCCTTTATCTCTATTCAATTCCTCAATTTCAGAAAGATATCTTTGAGAATATCTTTCATAAAAAGAATTTACTTTTATTTGTTTAGCGATGGTCTTAACTAATTTTAATTTCTTCAATTCGGGCCATATTTTATAAATTAACTCCCAGTTACTGTCTTTATACCCGAGAATGTCATAGGCTGAACGTTTCTTACCATCTTGATTGATTTTTAAACCTGCTTTTTGGTAAATGGAAGGGGATGCAACTAATTCTTTCAAAGTTTTTGTTGTATTCTTGAGTATTTCTTTTTTTTTGCCCCATTCTTTTATTCTTGATTTTTCTACTGTACCTATTGATATTGCTTTATCGGTTAGCCTTTCATCAGCATTATCTGCTCTAAGAAATAATCTATATTCTGCCCTAGACGTAAACATTCTATAGGGTTCAATCAATCCACCTTTAATAATATCTGAGGTAAGAACACCCAAATAGCCGTCAGAACGCTCTACAACAAACTCTTTTTTATTTGACAAAGCTCTGGCTGCATTAATTCCAGCTAAAAGTCCCTGCGCAGCAGCTTCTTCATAACCTGTTGTGCCATTAATTTGGCCAGCTAAATATAGGCCGTCGATCTTTTTTGTTTCATACGTATTTTTAATTTCGTTACTATCCACACAATCATATTCAACTGCATAACCGAACTTTTCAATTATTGCGTTTTCTAAACCTTTAATTGTTTTGAGGAAATCAATTTGTGCTTTTTTTGGTAAAGATGTAGAAATGCCATTAGGGTAGATTATTTCACCACTTTTTGTTTCTGGTTCCAAAAATATTTGATGTCTGCTCCTGTCAGTAAATTTCTTAATTTTATCTTCGATTGAAGGACAATACCTTGGACCTCTTGATTGTATACTTCCATTGTAAAGAGGTGACTTATGAATGCTCTCATTTATGATTTTATGAGTCTTGTTATTTGTATGTGTAATGAAACAGGGCGTTTGTCTGACGTTCAATTTTTTTGTCATAAAGGAAAAAGGTACTGGATCAATATCGCCTTCCTGAACAATACATTTTGAAAAATCAATTGAATCTCCTCTAATTCTTGCAGGAGTTCCCGTTTTTAACCTAAAAGTTAAAAAATTATTATTTTTAAAGAAATTAACAAGTTTTTTGGAGTAGGCGCCTCCAATTCTTCCAGCATTCCAAGTTTCCTCTCCCATAAATATTTTCCCAGATAGAAAAGTACCTGTTGTGAGTATGACGGCACCACAAAAAATTTTTCCCCTAGATTCAGTTTCAATACCTTTGATAGTTTTTTTTTTTCCACTTGAATTTATTAAGATATCGATCACCTCATCTTCTATAATATCTACACCTTCGTTTGAAATTATATTTGAAATGGAGCGTTTGTAATTATTTCTATCAATTTGAGCCCTAGGCCCTTGAACAGCCTCTCCTCTTGTTCTATTCAACATTCGAAATTGAATTCCTGAAGAGTCCGAAGCTAGTCCCATGACCCCTCCCATTGCATCAATTTCTCGTATAAGGTGACCTTTACCAAGACCGCCCATTGCAGGGTTGCAAGACATTACACCAATATCATTCGCAGAAAAAGTTACTATGGCGACCTTCATTTTAAGCCTTCGAGCCATTACAGCGGCCTCTACGCCTGCATGTCCGCCACCAATTACCAAAACATCATAATTCATAAAAAAAGTTCCACGTGAAACATTTTATTTTCCGATACAAAATTTATTAAAAACAACCTCTAGTCTATCCTCAACGTCGCTTTTTCCGTATAAGGTATCCAGCGACAATAAACTTTTGGACAGAAACTCGCTGGCTATTTCAATGTTTTTAATATTTTTAATACACATTTCTAAATCAATAACCATAGATGAAATAATGCTTATTTGAGACTTTTCAAAGAAGTAATAGTTCTCATTTAAATTTCTGTCAACACATAACAAGTTTTTGTTTAAAAATTTCATTAAAGAAATCAATATTTGGTAGTCACTTTTGTTTTGCTTACAAGATATTGAGAAAGAATTAATTTTATCTAGGTTTGGAATCTGGCTCACCCACTTTTTTTTTACGCTCTGAAATGAAGTCAAATCCTTTTTATTGTATACAACCACTAAATTTTTGTTCTTCATTTTGTTGATGGTATCCTTAATAAAACTACAATTCTTTTTAGAAAAAGAGTCTGGGGATAGAACAAGTATAAAGTTTTTGGAAATATCTAAAATTTGAAGAGTTTTCTTTACTCCCTTTCTTTCAATTAGATTATTAGCTTTTCTTAATCCTGCTGTGTCTGTAATCGAGGCCTTAAGCCCAAAAATTTCAAGTTGCGTGGTGTTTTTATCTCTTGTAGTCCCTTTAATTGAAGATGTAATTGCTTTGTTATCCTGACATAAAAGGTTGTAAAACGAGGACTTTCCACTGTTTGGTGGACCAAATATAACAATATCTTGCCCTTTATAGGCTTGTTCGCACGTATTTGAGAACTTAATAGCTTTTTTAGAGGTTTGTAGGATTTTTTTTAAATCTTTTAAAACAATTTCAAAATTGTAATCTTCGCCTTCCTCAGGAAAATCAATAGCGGAATCTAAGATTGCTAAATTTTCAACAATCTTTTCTCTCCATTCTTTGCAAATATTTTGTGCTTGTCCAAATGTTTGATGAGATGCGACAATCCTTTGTTGTTCGGTTTCAGATGAAATTAGGCTCGCTAAACCTTCAAAATGGATGAGGTCATTTTTACCATTAATAAATGCTCTTTTTGAAAATTCCCCAGGTAATGCGAATCTACACGCGTTAATTTTCTCAAGGGTTTCAAACATTTTATTGATAATTGCTACACTTCCGTGATTATGAATCTCCAGCATATCTTCCCCAGTGTATGAAGAAGGTGACTTAAAAAAAATAAGTAACCCACGATCAATTATATAACCTTTATTGTCAAAGAAAGTAACAAAATTTGCTTGTCTATGAGGAAACCTATTTTTTTTTGTTATTGTTTTTGCAATACTCAATGAATTCGGGCCTGAAAGCCTTATCATAGCAACAGCAGAACGCCCATAGGGAGTCGATAAAGCAAAAATAGTATCTTTTTTTTCCATAAATTTCACTATTATTTATTTAGGTTTACAATTATACAGATAAAATTTACTATTGTTGCAAAAAAAGGATTTGTTTTGATTAAGCTTCTCCCGATCTTTTTCTTCGCTTTAGTATCAACTAATGTTCACGCTGAAGTTAATTCTGGTGATACAGCTTGGATCTTATCATCTTCAGCATTAGTTTTATTCATGACTTTACCCGGTTTAGCGTTATTTTATGCTGGATTAGTTCAATCCAAAAATGTTTTATCTGTACTGTGTCAACACTTTGGAATAGCTTGTCTTATGTCGATAATATGGGTTGTTATTGGTTATTCTATTGCTTTTTCACCAGGTGAGTCTGGTATTGTTGGAAACTTTTCGAAAATATTTATAGAATTACCACCTGGGGCCTTAAGTGGAGGCATTCCAGAGGTCCTATTCGCAATGTTTCAAATGACATTTTGTATCATAACCCCTGCGTTAGTTATTGGTTCCTATGTTGAACGAATAAAATTTTCTGTCGTTCTCATATTTTCAGCATTATGGTTAGTTTTTGTTTATTGCCCGGTTGCTTTTTGGGTTTGGGGAGGAGGATTCTTGGCAGAAATGGGAGTAAAGGATTTTGCCGGTGGAATTGTTGTACACACTACCGCTGGTCTAGCTGCCTTGGTGGTCGCCGTTGTTTTAGGTAAGAGAAGGACTTTCCGCTCTAACACAATGGTACCGCCGCATAGTCCTGTCCTTACGATGGTTGGAGCATCAATGTTATGGGTTGGATGGTTTGGATTTAATGGTGGTTCAGCTTTAGCAGCAGACCAAACTGCTTCAATGGCAATCTTGGTCACCCATATCGCCGCATCTATAGGAGCTTTTTCGTGGATTTTAATAGAATGGTTTCGATTTGGCAAACCTTCATTAGTAGGTATGGCCACAGGCATGGTTGCGGGGCTAGCCACTATCACACCAGCTTCTGGATTTGTGGGAGTAGAAGGCGCAATTCTTCTTGGCATTAGCGGAGGGGTTCTGTGTTACGTTGCTGTAGACCTGATAAGAATAAAACTTCAGGTGGATGATAGTCTTGATGTATTTGCTGTTCATGGTGTTGGTGGGATGCTTGGAACTATTCTGTGCAGCTTTCTTATATCCACAAGTTGGGGAGGAGTAGGGTTTGACGATGGATTACTGGCAATTGATCACTTAAAAATACAATCCTATGCTGTTCTTGTCACAATAATCTGGACGGTAATAATTACATACGTAATATTAAAAGTAATATCTTTATTTACATCTTTAAGGGTTGACGAAGAAAACGAAATCGAAGGATTAGATACCTCAACTCATGGAGAAAGTGGTTATAATAACTAAATTATTCGATTATAAATAGTTTTTAGCAATTAGCTTATCCCAAATTTTCTCTGCTATATTAATCCCTGATAATTCTTGGATCTGAACAATTCCTGTTGGTGAGGTAACATTAATCTCTGTTAATGTTTCATCAATAAGGTCTATCCCTACAAAGAAAAATTTCTCTTTTTTTAAAATTTTTTTTAAAGATTTACATATTTCTTTTTCTTTATTACTAAGTTCTGTTGTTTCAGCTTTTCCACCTAAATGTAGGTTTGCTTTAAAATGTCCCTTAGGAGGAATTCTGTTTATAAAACCCACTGGATTACCATCTAGAAGAATTATCCTTTTATCTCCATTTTTAACATTTTCTATAAACTTTTGAACAACTACGGGAACTTGGTATATATTTATAAGTTTCATAAACTCATTGTTTGCCTCATAAGGATTTTTTATATCGACCTTTTCAACACCACTCCCACCCTTGTTAAAGAGCGTTTTAATTACTACTTTTTTATATTTCTTCAATAAATACTTAAATGATTCAAGATTACCAGTAATGTATGTTTCAGGAATTAAATCTGGATAATACATTGGAAAAATTTTTTCAGTAAAGTTTTTAATTCCAGATGGATCATTTACAAAAAAGGGTTTTTTGTTGAATTGTTTGTGTATTTCCAAGAGATAGCAATTTGTTAGGTAAGCTAGATCAAATGGTGGATCTTGACGAATGAAAAAAAAATCAAGTTTATTAATTTGTAATTCATTAACTTTACCCATCCGCAAACTGTCGTCTAAAACTTCACAACCCTTGGCAATTACTTCACTTTTTTTAAAAGTAATCTGTCCGGGTAAGCCCACCCAAATTTTTATGTTTTTTTTTAAACCCTCCCTAATTATAGAAACAGTGGAATCAGAGCGTGTATTCAACTTTTCAAAAGGGTCCATTTGAAAAAAAGCAGAAAGATTTTTATTTGCCATCTCAAATATTTTTAGGTATATCAACTAATAGGATTAGTTTTTTTATGTCATTCATATTATTCAAAAAGTTTTCTACTTTTGTTTTTTCTTCTATATCAGAGGAAATTCCCATCACATAAACGTTACCATTTACAACATCTACACTGTAGTTGTTAGTAAAAATACCTGGTTCAAATAATAACCTTTTTTCAATTTTTGCTTCAAAAATAAAGTCTTCTGTTTTTTCAGAAAATGAGATTGGAGGTCCAATTTCAAGCTCATTGTAAACTTCTTCAACACCGTCAATCCACCAAACTTTTTTTGTTAATTCTAATCTTTTTTCTTGATTTTCAATATTTCCAGCCAAAAGAACCTTTCCATTGTTAACCGATACGGTTATATTTGAAAAATTTGACAATTTCATTAAAGTAATTTTTGAAACTACTTTTGACATTAAATAAGTATCTTCAATAGTTCCTGAAAATCCTCTTGTAGAGGTCGTCGCATTTCCAACTATTGAACCTGCAGTACTGACGACAATAGTACATGAATTTAGCATTAAAAAAATGACAAAAAGATTAATTATCTTTTCCAACAAGAACCTCTCTTCTTCCAACATGATTCGCCGGACTTACTATTCCCTCTGATTCCATTTTTTCTATAATTCTAGCCGCTCTGTTATACCCTATTTGTAAATGCCTTTGAATAAAACTAGTAGAGGCTTTCTTCTCTCTACAAACAATTGAAACTGCTTTATCATAAAGATCGTCCCCTGACTCACTAAAACCTAGAGATATGCTGTTGCTTTCTTCATCACTACTGGTAACTGAATCCAAATACTCAGGTTCACCTTGTTCTTTTAAATGATTAACTACAGAAATCACTTCTTCAGTTTTAACATATGGACCATGAACTCTTAACAATTGATCACCTAACATTGTAATTAACAAATCACCTTGACCCAAAAGCTGCTCAGCACCTTGTTCTTCTAAAATTGTTCTACTGTTTATTTTATTAACAACCTTGTAACTAATTCTTGTAGGAAAATTAGATTTTATTGTTCCAGTTATAACATCAACTGAGGGACGTTGTGTTGCAACAATCAGGTGAATACCAGATGCCCTGGCCATTTGAGATAACCTTTGAATTGCTGATTCAATTTCTTTCCCAGATGTTATCATTAAATCAGCCAATTCATCTACAACGACAATAATCTTTGAGAAAATGTTTAGATCCAATGGTTTTTTTTCCATAACTGGTTTACCTGTCTCAGAGTCGTAACCAACCTGAGTCTCTTTGAAAATAACCTTGCCCTCATCCAAAATTTTTCTAACTTTAATGTTGTAATCATCAATTTCTCTAACTCCCAAATGTGCCATCAACTGATATCTATTTTCCATTTCTTTAACAATCCATTTTAAAGCAGAAATCGCTTTTTTAGGGTCAGTAACTACTTCTGTCAATAAATGAGGAATTCCTTTATAAGTTGATAATTCTAACATCTTTGGGTCAATCAAAATCAATCTGCATTCCTCTGGTGTAAGTTGATATAGAATTGAAAGAAGCATGGCATTAATTCCAACTGACTTTCCGGAGCCAGTTGTTCCTGCGACCAAAAGATGAGGCATCTTTGCTAAGTCAACGATCACTGGTCTACCAAAAATATCCTTACCTAAAGCTAATGGTAATTTACAATTAGCCGACTTGTACAAATCGTCATCTAATAACTCTCTTAAATAAACCGTCTCCCTATTCTTGTTAGGAATTTCTATACCCAAAGCGTCTTTACCTGGAATTGTAGAAATTCTTGCTGAATTAGCACGCATTGATCTAGCAATGTCATCTGAAAGACGGATTACTGACGACGACTGAGTTCCAGGAGCAGGCGTAAGTTCAAATAAAGTAACTATTGGTCCTTGTTTTACTTCAGTGATTTCGCCATTTATTTTAAAATCCCTTAATACATTTGCCAATAAAGCTCCGTTCACTTCTGTATTTCTTCTATTTTCAATTTCAACTCCAGGTGTTTTTTTGGGTTTTTCTAAAAGTTCTATAGATGGAAAGTTAAAATCCAATGATAACTTTTTTTTCTTTCCAGTACTCGTAGGGTTTGTTTTACTTGACAATGAGGGTTTTTTTTGGGGAGAAGTGAAAATTTTATCTAATTTTACTTTCTTTCCAAAATTAAAAAATTTTGCAAAACTAAATACAATAAATATCAAACAGTTATAAACAAAATTTGTTATTTTTGTTATTTGCTTTGCCTTTATATTTAAAGAAAAATAAATGGAAACTATGGTGAATATAAACAAAACAAACAAAATTATTAATGGATTCCAAAACTCCTCTAGAAAATAACTTAAATAATTATATAATCCAATACCTAACAAACCGGCACTTAAACTATTACCGATATAATTTTGAGAAATGAATTCAGCTAGAAGAGTTGAAAAAATAAGAAGGAAAGGTAATAAAGCCCAGTTATACCACGATATTAATTTACCAAAAAGCATACCCAAAGAATGAAAAATAAAAAACACAGGAATAAAGAAAGAAATGATTCCAAAAATATCTATTAAAAACGAAGATAAATAAGAACCAAAGGCTCCAAGAATATTTGAGCTATCTTGAATATTAGAGTCATAATTAAAAAAACTATTATCTTTTTGGTTATAAGTAATTAAGGAAAAAAGAGTTATGAAGCCGATAAAAAAAAGTATGAAAGAAATTAAAAATTTCTCGAAATTGTCTTTAAAATTTTTAAACATCAACTAATTTATTATTAATTATATATTATTAGAAAATTATAAGATATTTTGGATAATCATCAACATAACATAATTATTGTGGGCTCTGGCTTAGTCGGAATGACTCTGGCCCTTATGTTATCAAGACAACAATATAAAGTATTAATTTTAGATAAAAGTAGTAAAAAAGAACTTCTTGAAGTGAAGGACTTTAGAACATCAGCTATATCCCAGGGCTCTAGTAGAATCCTAAAAGAGATATCTATATGGAATAAAATTAAGAACAAAGCTCAGCCCATAAATGAAATTTACGTTTCGGAGGGAATAAATTCAAATGAGCTTGATTTTAAATCCGAAGCCCTAAACGAAGGTCCTCTTGGTTATATTGTTGATAATACATATTTAAAAAAAATTATTTTCAAAGAAGTATTGGAATCGAACTTTGTAAAGTTTGTGGGTGAGGTGAATATAAAAGATATTAAAAGTACTGCTGGTAGTGCTACAATATTCTCAAATAAAGGAAACTTTAATGCACCATTAATTGTCGGCGCCGATGGTAGAAACTCTAAAACAAGGTTTTTTGCTAATATTAAAAGTTTCTTTTATGACTACAATCAAGTAGCATTCGTTTTCAATATTTCTCACACGTTATCTCACCAATCCAAAGCTCTTGAAAGGTTTTTCCCCTCAGGACCTTTGGCATTACTTCCAATGCAAAATAATAATAAAAAGTCCTCATCAGTTGTATGGACAGTAGATTCACAACTAAAAGAAAAACTGTTAAAAAATAAAAACTTTCGTAATGAGTTTGAAAAAAAATATGCAGAAGCATTTGGTCAAATTACGAAAACCTCTAAGCCAACAATTTATAATTTAAATGTTGTTTCATGCTACGAGTACTTTAAGGAAAGAGTTGTGCTAGTTGGGGATGCTTGCCAAGCAATTCACCCTATTGCTGGTCAGGGATTAAATTTAGGACTACGCGATTCATATCATCTTGCAAAAATTATCTCTGAAAGTTTAGAACTTGGTTTAGACATTGGTAGTCGCTATGTCTTAAAAGATTACACAAATAAAAGATTAATTGATAAGAAGTTATTAATTCAAGCTACTCATAGATTAAACCAGCTATTCTCAAATAACTCTGGTGTAATAAAAGCAATTAGAGAGAATGGATTAAAAATCTTTAACAAATCAAGCTTTCTTAAAAAACAAAGTATGATGTTTGCTATGGGTCTTATGAAGTTTGACTTTTAATACCAACTTCATACAAAAAATCCCAACTATAAATCCCTGTGTTATGACCATCACTAAAAGAAATTCTAACAGCATAGTTACCTACTTTTTCGATTTTTTTTATTAAAACCCCTGAAAACTTCTCGATATTAGGAGAATCAAGGTTTTTCTTGTTTTCAGCCGAGGGTGTATATGCTCTTAATAGGTGTGAGGATAATATTAAAAATTTTTCTTCATTATAAGTTATTTGCAATGACTTTTTATCACTAGACAATTTAATGGAATTTGGAATCATTATCTTTAATCCACAACGAGTAGAGGCACGCCTTTTTTAATTTTGTAAATATTTTTTTTGTCATCAGTATGAAGAACTTTTTTTTTTTTATCATAAAAAAGATCCTTTCCAGTTTTCGGACAGATTAAGAAAGGAACGATTGTTTCATCAAAATCATTCATTCTTCAGGAAAGTTTCTCACTTATATTTGAAACAGAACTAAAACTCATGCTCATTTTCATCAATGAAACAAGTATATCAAGTCTTTCGTCGAGTGATTTTGCTTGAAGTAAAGCCTGTTTTTCGTTGACATCAAACGGACAACCCATTGATATAGAATTAACCAAATCCTCATCACTTGAAACCTCTATGGCTTCCCAATCCGCATTAATAGACATTTTTTCAAGATAAAATTTTAAGTTCTCAATAAAGATTGACCTTTTTTCTTTATTCTTTAAAACGGGACGAACAAAATCGCTTTTGAATGGTTTCCATGTAACTTTAGCTCTTCTAAATCCATTCAACGAGTTAAGTTCACTTTTTAATTCAAATCGACAAAGGCCCTTAAGAATTATTTCATATCTATTATCATTTGTTTGCGAAAAAGCTGTAATATAACCCGCGCAACCAACAGAATAAAGTTTAGGATCTTTTCTTATCTTTGAGTCTCTATGTTTCTCAGTTGGCTGAATCATCCCAATAGATCTCCCATTTGCTAAAGCATAATCAAGCATGTGCAAATACTTATTCTCAAATAAGTTGAGTGGTAGCTTAGCTCTAGGCAATAACAGAACTTTACTCAGAGGAAAAAGTGGCAGTGTCTCTGGAAGTTCTTCAAAATTTTTATCAAAATTATAAGGCATATTTTATTATATGATAATCTTTCTTAACATTTAAAATAAATATTTAAAAATATATTATTCTTGACTGGTAATATTGTAATTAATTTTTTTTAAGAGTATATTAATCATCTTACCAATGTCGCGGGAATAGCTCAGTGGTAGAGCATCACGTTGCCAACGTGAGGGTCGCGAGTTCGAATCTCGTTTCCCGCTCCATTTTTAGATTAAGTCAAATTTTATTGCTAACCTAAACCTTTACTTTGAGCCAAGAGTCCTCATAAATGTCTTCTGAGTCCTTTGGCCCCCTTGGTCCATACCATTTATCAGGGCAAATAATTTTTTCTTTTTTTTTTCCCAAAAAAGCTCCCCACCAAGAGAAAGAACTGTTACTCATTATTACACTATCACATTGTGACAATGAATATAAATCCTCAAGTTCATTATCATTTTCTAAATTAGTAAGGTTTTCAAGGTTAATCTCTCGACGTAATGAATTAAAATCATCTGAAAAAATTAAAAGCTCATACTCACCGCCAAAATATTTAGTTGTTTCTTTGAGGTATAATGAGTAATCAATATTATAAAAAACTTCCTTTGTATTCTCTAAGCGATAATCACCTAGTCTAAAATGAATCCCAACTTTTTTCTTTTTAATTTTGTCAAACTTATTCATAACCTTTTTAATTAAAGGATTAGGAAATTCAAATAGACTTTTAACCTCCTCCTCGTATCCTAGAAAGTATTTTTTTGATTGGAAATATCCCAGTAAACATAAATTATCTAATTTGGGTATTTGAGTAAAACTGTACTTGGGTTCTTTATAGATTGAAAAATAATTATTATTGGTCTCTGGAATATTTTTATAAAGATTATCTTTATATCTCATATGAGGATGGCCTTGACCATTGTATTTTGAACCAATTTTATAATTTATTGCATAATCTGTTTTAATATTTTTTGCATGAGCAAATCCGGCAGATATTTGAAACAGCTGATTTCCTAGGCCTCCCATTAAGTCGTTAATAATCATTGGTTTTCTTTAGTTTAATTAATTCTCTTATTAAGTTTGTGAAGAATTTCAGCTAGTTTTAAAAGTTGTTTTTCAAGATTAAAATGAGAATTACCAACATAAAAGCCTGTTCTATCTAAATTTTCTACGTTCTTTAAAACTCCTGATATTTCGTAATTAAGAAAATTACAAACTGAATTCTTCAAAAAGTTTCCAGTTACTATTGGTCTTGTTTCAATACCATAATTATTAAGTTCATTGATAATGTAATCTCTCTTACTTTGAAGGGCTCCCTTTAACAAAATACTGAAACCATACCAGGATGAATCGTGGAAGCATTTTTGAATACTACAATAAGTTTGATTATCAAATAGTTTTTTAAAAATACGAGCGTTTTCTTTTCTAGCTCTTAAAATCTTTGGGAATTTTTGTAATTGAGAAAGCCCCAGTACTCCATTGAGCTCATTAGGACGTAAATTATATCCTGGTAAAATAAAGTTAAAAGAGTTTTTGAACTTGGCTGAAGGACTTTTACTAAATGAATCTTTTTCTAATGAATCCCGAGTCCACCCATGAGCACGAAGAGATCTTGTATATTCACATATATCTTTATCATTAGTGGTTATCATGCCACCCTCTATTGTTTGAATATGATGTGAGAAGAAAAAGCTATGTGAGGCGGCAGTCCCAAAATTCCCTGTGTACTTATCACCGTATTTAGCTCCTAGTGATTCACAATTATCTTCAATCAAAAGTAATTTATTTGTATCACATATTTCTTTAATTTTTTTGAACTCAACAGGATTACCTAAAATATTTATTGCAAGTATGCCTTTAGTTTTTTTTGAGATAGCACTCTTAATTTTTTTAGGATCAATATTAAATGTCTGTTCATCAATATCCACAAACTTTAATTTTAGTCCATATTGTGTAAATGGTATATAGCTTGTGCTCCAACCTAAGGAAGGAACAATAATTTCATCCCCTTTTTTAAAATCATATTTTTGTAACAAAGTTAAGGCTGCAACTATTAAAAGATTTGCCGAAGAGCCAGAATTAACCATGATGGCATACTTAACCCCAAAGAATTCAGCGAAACTTTTTTCAAATTTTTCTACCTTTTCACCCATTGTTAAATTACCAGTGTATAATTGGTCAATTATTGCATTATACTCATTGTAATCCCAGGATGACTGGCTCAGTGGGTAGAATAGTTCCTTCCCATTTTTAAATCCATTCACTAAACTAGATGAACCAACAAAAAGACTATCTTGTTCATTGAATTGGGGTTCTTTTAAGCAGACTGATTTTTCTGCAAGTGTTAAAATCTTGTTTTTTATACTTATATTATTCTCTTCCATAAGAGAAACTAAGCATTTAATATGCCAAAAGTCATATTATGCGATAAATCAATTAATAAAATATTTCACAAACATAGATACTACTTAATATTTAAAAATAAGACGAAGTTCAAAACATTTCTTGTATTGCAAATTACAATATATTATAAAATAAAATCCTAAAAATTTAAAAAATATAGTATTTATAATATAATTATACATTATGGACAAAAAAAAACAAAAACATCAGCTTTCCTTTGCAGACGCCTTTACTTTTCTGAAAAAGTTTAGGTATAAACCTAGAAATGAATGGACTAAAGAAGAAAGAACAATTTTTAAAATTTGTAACTTTATTGTCTTATCAAAAAAGAGAATTAACAAAACATTTTTAGCATTTTCAAGCCTTGCTAAACTAAGTGACAAGAGTCACTATAATTATAATGAAATAGACATATTAAAAATTAAGGATCTTTTACTTCAAAGTCTTGAAGAAACTCTTCAAAAATTTAACAAAAAAATTAAATTGTTCAAAGAAGAAGATATAAGTATTGTGCAGGAACACTTAAAAAAATTAAAAGACGAAAATTTAAGATTAGAAAATGAAAACAAGAGACTTAACTTTGTGATTGCTAATTATATAAGAGAAAATGAGTTGCTTGAAATCGACGAAGTAAAAGAAATCTTAAGTAAAAAAAATATTAAAGAAAAATTTAAAAAATCCCAGAAAACCAGTTCTTACAGAGAGAAGAATATGAAAAAATTTATTGAAAAATGGAAAAAAGGCCTTACAACATTCGAAATTAACGAAGAAATTATTAATGAAAATTTAGCTGTGAAAAAAGAATTAAAAAAAAAGGTAAAGCTATAATTACTTTTGTTTGCCCTCTGATTTTTTGCTTTCATACATACCTACAAAATCAACCGGATTCAGCATTAAAGGTGGAAACCCTCCTTCTCTTGTTGAGTTAGCAATTACTGTTCTTAAAAATGGAAATAAAAATTTAGGACACTCTATTAGAAGAATTTTTTCTAAAACATCTTTCTCAGCATTTTCAATAGTAAAAATTCCACAGTAACTTCCTTCTATCAAAAATAGAGGTTTATCCTCAATTTTTGTTTCTCCTTTAACGATAAGTTCAACCTCGAAAATATTTTTTCCATGATCATTTAAAGCTTTAGATTTTACGTCTACATCTATATTAAACGATGGGTTAGAGGAAAAGTTTCGTAAGGATTCTGGCGCACGAGGGTTTTCAAAGGACAGATCTTTGAGATATTGAGCATTTATTATGAATTTAAGGTTGTTTGTGTTTGAATTTTTTTTTTTATTTGCCATATTAATGTATCATTATCGTGTTGAAAACAATATAATACATAAAATGCTGTAATGCTTGTAAAATAATAAAAAAAATGAACAACATACCTTACATAGACATACTTATTTTAGCAATGGTGGCTATATTCATAATTAACAGGCTTAGGAACACATTAGGTAAAAAAACTGGAAATGAACATGATCTGGCAGATAAATTTGCAAGGAGAAAATCAGACCTCAAAGAATCTTCTCCCGATAATGTTTCAAAGGCAAATTTTGACAAAGTAAGTCAGGAGAATTCAAGACAAGTTTTTCATGAAAACCCTAGTGTTTCTAAGGAACTTTCAAAAATTCACAAAATTGATCCATCTTTCACGGTTGATGAGTTCACAACAGGAGCAAAAAAAGCCTTTGAGTACATTATAAATAAGTATTCTGATGAAAACATCAAACCACTTAAAAAGCTATTGTCAGCTGATATATTTAAAATGTTTGATAAACAAATTAACACTAGAGCAAAGAAAAATGAGAACTTAGATGTCAGTATTATCGGAATTAAAGAAGCAAAAATTGAAGATGCTTCTATAAAAAGTAGCATCGCTTCAATTAAGGTTAAGTTTTCATCCGAGCAGGTACAAGTAATAAAAAATGATAAAGGCAAAATTATTAGTGGGGATGGAAACCAGATTTTATCAATAGTAGAGAGTTGGTTTTTTTCTAAAGATCTTAAAAGAAAAGACCCCAACTGGATTTTAGAAAAAATCGAAGAAAGTAATTGATATTTAAGGTTTTAATTCTTTCCTTCATCTTTTTTTATAAAGATGTGCACTCAAAAAATTCAATTAACTCCAGTGAACTTATAAAATCTAATTTTATTGAAAGAGATGTCAGTAATTTCTTCAAATTATTTAAAAAAGTTTGTGAAAAAAAGTTACATGACAACCTTCACAAACATCCCTCGTACCCAAACTTTGGAACAATAAGACAATGGAAAATGGTGTGTAAAAAACTTAAAACAGAAAACTTAAATTTATCATTTCTGTTACAAAATTTTAAACATAAAGTTCTTTCAAATAAACAAGGGATTTTGACAGGTTATTACGAACCTGAAATTAATGTATCATTCAAACAAACAAAAAAATTTAATGTTCCTATCTTAAGGTATAATAACAATTATGATCACCTTGACCGAAATAAAATTGAATCAAACTTTAAAATGCAAGACGTCTTACTATGGACAGATAGTAAAATTGAATTATTTTTTTTACAAATCCAAGGTTCTGGCATTGGTTCGTTAGAAAAGGAAAAAAAGATAAAAATAAATTATGGGGGAAATAATAAAAAAAAATACTCATCAATTGGGAGGCTTTTAAAAGAAAAAAAGCTCATCAATGGAGAAATTAATTTATTTACCATTAAAAAATTTCTTTACGAAAACCCAAAGCTTGCTGATGATATCCTTAATCATAATCAAAGATATATTTTTTTTAGTATTGACGAAACAAACACTGAAAAAAGCTCGGTTGGTTCAATAGGGTTTAGTCTTTTACCTTTTGTAAGTGCAGCAATAGATAAGAAATACTATCCATTAGGGATACCCTTAATTTTAGATAAAGTCTCTGATAGCAAACTTCTTCCAGTAATTGCTATGGATACTGGAGGGGCTATAGTTGGAAAAAATAGAGCCGACTTATTTACTGGCAGAGGAGTTGAAGCAGAAAAATTAGCTGGAGAACTTAAAAAAAAACTGCTTATATACGTATTAGTTCCGAAAGATAACGATGACTGAAAAAGATTGGGAAGAATTTAAAAAAAATGTAATCCCTTTAGAAAAAAAAAATAACTTACTTAAGAAAAAGAGTGAGGAAAAATTTTCTTTAAAAAAAGAAGATAAGAAAAAATTTGAGACACAATTTTTTTATGGTGAAGATGAAGAAAAAAACATTCTTGAAAAGAATACTTTAAAAAGAATAAAAAAAGGAAGATTAAAAATAGAATCTAAACTTGATCTTCATGGTTTTACAATGGAAGAATCTAAAGAAAAAGTAGTTAATTTTATAGTGAGAAATTATAAATCTAAGAAAAGACTACTGCTACTTATAACAGGTAAAGGAAAGAGACTTCCTGTATCTGAAGGCTGGCGAGGTACAGGAAAGCTTAAAGAAAATGTTCCTTTATGGCTGAAGTCAGTTCAGTTATCAAAATATATATTATGGTTTGATTCTGCTAATCGAGAAAACGGAGGAGAAGGAGCTCTTATGATTTATCTTAAAAAATCAAAGAATGAACTTTGATAAATCATTATTTTTATAAATCTCGCCAATTTGTTTTATTACATATTTATCGTCAATTTTTATTTGACCCTCGTTCTTATCCGAGGCAGAAAAACTAATTTCATCAAGAACCTTTTCTAAAATAGTATGTAACCTTCTTGCACCAATGTTTTCAATTTCATCATTTACTTGTGTTGCTATCTTCGCAATTTCGGATATGGCGTTTTCGGAAAATTTTAAGTTAACTCCCTCTGTTGCAATTAATTCCTCATATTGTCTAATTAAATTATTTTCTGGTTCTTTTAGAATTCTAATGAAATCTTCTTTGTTTAAGGCAGATAGTTCTACTCTATTAGGCAACCTTCCTTGAAGCTCTGGAAGGAGGTCGGATGGTTTTGCAACGTGAAAAGCACCAGATGCGATAAAGAGTATATGGTCCGTTTTTACAGTACCATACTTAGTTGAAACAGTTGAGCCTTCAATTAACGGAAGCAAATCTCTTTGCACTCCTTCTCGACTGACTTCAGCGGTTCCTCTACTGTTTTTTCCACAGATTTTATCAATCTCATCGATAAATACTATTCCGTCCTGTTCAACATTATTAATTGCTCTTTTAACTAAACTATCATTATCAATTAGTTTATCAGATTCTTCACCCAGAAGAAATTCATAGGACTCTTTCACAGTGAGTTTCCTTTTCTCTCTCTTTTGTCCAAACCCTTTTCCAAAAATTTCTCCTAAATTAATCATTCCCATCATCCCGCCTGGCATTCCTGGAATCTCCATAGACTTCATTGGAGATGAAGGGTTAGATAACAATTCAATCTCAATTTCCTGGTCATCTAATTCTCCCTTCCTAAGCATCTTTTTAAATTTTTCTTTAGTTTGCGTACTTGCAGTAGAACCGACTAAGGCTTCTATAACCCTTTTTTCTGCACTCACCTCTGCTCTTGCTTTAACCTCTTTTTTTAAACTTTCCTTATTGTTATTTATTGAAACCTCAAGTAAATCTCTAATGATCTGTTCAACGTCTCTTCCTACATAACCTACTTCTGTAAACTTTGTAGCCTCGACTTTTATAAAAGGTGCGTCAGCTAATTTAGCCAGTCGTCTTGCAATCTCTGTTTTTCCTACCCCCGTTGGCCCGATCATAAGGATGTTTTTAGGTAAAACTTCCTCTTTCAGTGAGCCTTTGATTTGTTGTCGTCTCCACCTATTTCTTAAAGCAATGGCTACTGCTCGCTTAGCAGTGTTCTGACCAACTATAAATCTATCAAGTTCAGATACGATTTCTCTGGGTGTAAATGTTGTCATACAATTTTTTCCAAAATAATGCTATCGTTTGTGTAGATACAAAGATCAGCAGCGATTTCAAGACTTTTTTTTGCAATTTGTTCTGCATTTAACTTTGAGTCGTAAAGTGCTCTTGCCGCAGCAAGGGCATAATTACCCCCAGACCCTATTGCCATAAGACCGTCTTTGGGTTCAAGCACATCACCGTTTCCACTTAAAATTAGACTACTTTCTTTATCAGCTACTATCATCATAGCCTCTAGTCTTCTCAAATATCTATCTGTTCTCCAATCTTTTGCCATTTCGACACATGCTCTCATAAGATTATTTGAAAATTTTTCTAATTTTGATTCCAATCTCTCAAATAAAGCAAAAGCATCTGCTGTAGCTCCAGCGAACCCAGTAATAACCTTACCATCAGCAAGTATTCTTACTTTCTTAGCATTTGCCTTAATTACCGTATCACCTAAAGTTACCTGTCCATCACCTGCAACCACAACTTCATTTTTTTTTCTCACCGAAACAATTGTTGTTCCGTACCATTTTTGGAAGTCTTTTTCATTTGCCATTAATTTTATACCTCAATTGATAATTTAATATTAATCTATATATTTTAGATTTAATATCCATTAAAATTTATTTATGCGCAAACATTCGCTTACTAGAAAAACCAAAGAAACCGATATCACAGTAAAAATATCCCTAGATGGAAAAGGAGCAAATAATATCAACACTGGAATTGGGTTCTTGGATCATATGTTAGAGCAACTTTCTAAGCACAGTATGATTGATATTGATTTATCAGCTAGTGGTGATTTACACATTGACTATCACCATACGACAGAAGACAGTGCATTGGCGCTGGGTGAAGCATTTTCAAAGTCTCTTGGTGACCGAAGGGGAATTTTTAGGTTTGGTCAAGCTCTTTCAGCTATGGACGAAACACTTTCAAGAATAGTTGTAGATTGTTCAAACAGGCCTTATTTAGTTTGGAAAGTTAACTTTTCTAAACCAAAGCTTGGTGAAATGGACACTGAACTTTTTAAAGAATGGTTTCAAGCTTTTGCTCAAACAGCTGGAATAACTCTTCATGTTGAAAATTTGTACGGAGAAAATAATCATCATATTGTGGAATCTTGTTTTAAAGGTCTTGCAAGGGCTCTCAAAGAAGCCATTACAATAGATCAAAAAAGAAAAGATGAGGTTCCTTCAACTAAAGGGACACTTTAAAAAAAGAAATGCAAACTTTTTTTAT
>CACNAV010000014.1 GCA_902618535.1 uncultured Alphaproteobacteria bacterium
TCCTGTTTTATGGGTCAACTATGTTTTTAAGAAAAATGATACAATCTTACCAAATATGCCCTTTAATGCATATGAATTTGGTGAAGAGATTATTAAAGAATTGAAATTAAAAAATGTTAGTATCGAAAAGACTTTAATTGGTGACCATTACGATTTAGTTGAAAAAAAAGTTAAGGTGCATGAAGATCGGTTCAAAAGGAAAAGCTTAACCTCAATTAGTATTATATGTCATGAGATAGGTCATGCAATTCAACATGCCCAAGATTATTCGCCTTTAATTTCAAGAACCAAACTTGTGAAAAATACTCAATGGATAAATAAACTAAGTATGGCAATTATTTACATTGGATTCCCTTTGATTTTTGCTACAGGGTCTTTACCACTTGTAAAGATCTGTGCTTTAATTTTACTGTTAAGTACACTTATTGGAGTAATTATTCACCTAATTACACTTGAGGTAGAATTAGACGCTAGTTTTAATAGAGCCTTCCCTATAATTAAAAAGAAAATACCTGAAGTTTATCATAATTCCTGTCGTTCTGTTCTCAGAGCAGCAGCTTTTACATATGTTGTTGGTGTATTTAAAAATTTGATATCTTTACGTATGATATGGACAGTTTTATCTAAATTAAGATAATGACGGAGAAATAGCGAAAAAATCAGTTTTATTTAAGCAAAAAAAAACCTGACTACTTAGCCAGGCTTTTAAAATTTTAATCTTTGTAAATTGAAATTACTTCTCAGCGCAAGCGTAAGAATTGATTTCAAGACCAACAGAGATTTCGGAAATCATTGGTTTTGTCCAAGCCATTGTTTACTCCTTAATTAAAAAGTTAATAAAATTATCTCATTTATATTATTATTTTCTTAATCAACTCTGAGTGTGTTATTCATATTTGGTTAATCTTTTAAATAAAAAATATGGGTGAGGTAAAACTTCAGAATTAAGATTCTAAGGATTAAATTTTGAATAGTATACGTAAGTGATTGATAATCTGCTTCCCAATTGATAGGGTTAGAGAGGTTTACTGAAATGCTAATTTTTGTACTCATAGCGTTAATAATATTTGGAAATTTGATTTATGCTTATCAATGTATTTTCCAAACACGTATGTACATTGAGAAATATGGATTTGGTGAGGGCAGCGCAATTATGACTAGACTTGTCGGCACTTTTGCTGCCGGCTTTGCAGTCACCCTAGCTATTGCTTTACTCACTTCTATAGAAGGCGCTTGGTTACTTTTTGTCTATGGTTTTGTACAAGCATGTATCGGGGCAGTTGTTTGCTTTCAAACTATCCATAGTTATTGGGGTTCTGTTGACGGTGTAAAGACATCTGCTGAGGGGTACATTGCCCCTGCTATAATTGCATTTTTAAACTTAATGGTGCTTATTATTGGTTGGGATTTACTGTTTAAAATATGAATATTAATTTCAGACTATAAGGGAACTTTTTTGCGGTTCAGGAGGTGGCGGAGAGACAGGGAAAAGGCCGGGTTTTATTCTAATTTAAGCTACTTTCTGAAACCAAACCGGGAAGGGATCAAGGGCTTTATGATATGAATTGGGATCTTCAAGATAGTTCTTTATCAAACAAGCATCCAGTCTCTCACGAATATTCTTTTCATCCATCTCAGATTTTAAACCTATAAAAACAATTTCTTGTCGACGGTCACCAAAATCTTTATTCCAATATTTATCCATTAACGCATCAAAATCAGGTCCCTCTGGCCAACGATTTTTAGGTACAGTCGTCCACCACCTACCAATTCCCTGATGACGAACAAATGCACCTGCCTGAGAAACTTCACCAATAAATTCAGGTCGACTTGAAATCCAAAAAAAGCCTTTAGATCTAATTACACCTGGCCATTCTTGATTAAAAAAATTATGGATTTTTGATGGATCAAATGGTTCACGGGCTAAATATACAAAACTTGTAATCCCATACTCTTCTGTTTCTGGAACATGATCTTTAAAGTTATAGAGTTCTTTTGCCCACAAAGGATGAGTATGAGCTTGTTTAAGATCAAACAAACCAGTACCAATAACTTCTTTTAGATTGACAGTGGAGTGTGAGCATTCAAAGACTTTTGCCTCAGTATTAAGCCCACTTATAATTGCTTTAACAGTTTTTAATTCCTCAGAGGATATTAAGTCAATCTTATTCAATAGAATTACATTAGCAAACTCAATTTGTTCGACAAGAAGATCAACAAGTGTTCGTTCATCATCTTCTAGACTTTCTCCTTTGTCTTTTAAAAAATCAGTGGAGCTATAATTTTTGATAAGATTTGCAGCATCTACAACAGTTACCATTGTGTCAAGTTTTGCTACATCGGATAAACTTGCTCCATCCTCATCACGAAAGTCAAAAGTAGTTGCCACTGGTAAAGGTTCGGAGATACCAGTACTTTCTATAAGTAGGTAATCAAATTTACCTTCAGTTGCTAATTCTCTAACTTGTACCAAAAGATCTTCACGTAAAGTACAACAAATACATCCATTACTCATTTCTACAAGTTTCTCTTCAGTTTGAGATAAGTTACCACCTCCACGTTCTACTAGATTAGCATCTATATTTACTTCACTCATATCGTTTACGATAACTGCAACCTTGAGACCTTGTCGATTGTTAAGGATGTGATTTAAAAGAGTTGTTTTACCTGCACCGAGGAACCCCGACAATACTGTGACTGGAAGTTTTTTATCTAAAACTGTCATAATAAATTCTCCACAAAATTTAATTAAGTTAAAATCAAAAGACACATATTAAGTGTTATATTATAACATTTCAACAATAAATTTCTTTGGGGGGTAATCTTGGGGGGTAAAATTACATAATCAGGACTCTAAAGTACACAGATTATAGGGCTTTCAGATAGTGGCGGAGAGACAGGGATTCGAACCCTGGAAGGACTTGCATCCTTGCCGGTTTTCAAGACCGGTGCATTCGACCACTCTGCCATCTCTCCATGAGGTGAGTAGTAATGCACATATTAATAAATTAAATTAAATATTCAACTTTAATAATTATGTCTAACTAAAGTTCTTAAACAATTTTAGATTTAGTCGTTAAGTTAAGTATGATTAGATTTATTTTTGGTGTTTTAGCTGGTTTGTATTTGGCTCAAAACTTTAATGTAACATTTGACGATGTTGCACTTATAATTGAAAATTTCAGAATTTCTTAATATAAGTTAGTTAGTAATCTTTTTTACTAAAACCTAACTTATGAAACTTTTAGAAAAAATAACAAATTTTTTTAGTGGTGTTTCATTAGAACTTGATCATGAAACTGAATCACAATTGATGGATTATCTTCTTGAGGGGGTAGGTGGTCTTAATCAAATTAACATAAGTGATTTAGATAAAAATGAGATTATTAAATGGAAATTAAGAGAATTTAAAAAATTTTTAAAGTATGGTGATGGATTTGAAAAGAAAATGATTACCTTGGAATTATATAAAGAGTGGGAAAAGAAAAATCAAAGAAACTTTGATGATTGGTGTGATGAAACCAACAATGATATGTTTTGGTTTAAAAGACATGGAAATGAGTGGAAAAAATTTAAAGAAAAGTTTGAAATTGAAGTAAAAGTTTTAAAATCAAAGAACTAATTGTTACAATCTAATAAAAACAGATAAAAAGTTTTATTCCTCAAATAATGTATTAATCTGTAAAGTTTATGCCTGTCAAAAAAAAATTTAAAGCTTTTATAATCGAGAATGAAAAAAAACATGGAGTTAAAGATATTGATTTAAATTTTCTTATGGAAGGTAACGTTTTAGTCAAAGTTTCTTACAGTAGTTTTAATTATAAAGATGGTCTTGCCATTGTAAAAAAGGTTCCAATAATTAAAAAGTTTCCTATGATCCCTGGTGTTGATTTTTCAGGTAAAGTAATTAGTTCATCCCATAAAAAATTTAAAAAAGGTGATAAAGTCATATTAAATGGCTGGGGAGTAGGGGAGAAGCATTTTGGGGGGTTCTCACAATATGCAAGAGTTAATGGTGACTGGTTAACACATTTACCTAAAAATTTGAATGAAAAAAATAGTATGATAATTGGTTCAGCTGGCTACACAGCTGCTTTATGTGTACTAGAATTAAATAAAAAAGTTAACCCCAAAGATGGAAAAGTTATAGTCACAGGAGCATCAGGTGGTGTTGGAAGTATAGCTGTCAATTTACTTTCGGAACTGGGTTATCATGTTGTCGCATTGAGTAATAAACAAAAGAAATTTTTATTCTCTTTGGGCGCTAAAGAAGTTTTAAATAGAAGTGAATTTAAAACAAACTTAAAGCCACTTGGAAAACAAAAGTGGGACGGTTGTATAGATACTGTTGGCGGTGATATTTTGGCAAGTATTATTAGTGAAATTAAATATGACGGTATGGTTGTAGCAACAGGTTTAGCAAAAAGTCATTTACTTAACACTACAGTTTATCCCTTTATTTTAAGAAATATAACTCTATCGGGGGTTGACTGTGTTTATGCAAGTAGTGTTAAAAGAAGAAAAGCCTGGACTCTCATCGAGAAAAAATTGAATTTTAAAAAACTTAAATTAATAAAATCAGAAAAAAATATAAATGACATCAATGAACTTTCAAAAAAAATATTAGAAGGGAATATTAAGGGCAGAACTCTAATCAGTTTAAAGAAATTATAAGATATATAATGAAAATTAATTCAAATGATTTTAAAGATATCACAGGATTTTTAAGGAATGTTTCAAAAAAAGCATCAAAAAAAATTCTAGAAATTTATAATCATTCTTTTGATGTTAAAAAAAAATTAGATGATAGTCCTTTAACTAAAGCTGACTTAGAGTCCAATGATATTATATGCAAATCCTTAGAACAAGAATTTCCAAACATTCCTGTTATTTCTGAAGAAAATAGAATCAGAGATTATAAAGAAGCAGTTTTTTTTTTAGTTGATCCGCTTGATGGAACCAAAGAGTTTATTAATAAAAACGGTGAATTTACCGTTAACATTGGATTAGTCATAGATAATATATCAAGGTTAGGTGTTATAGAAATACCGGTCACTGGAGTTCAATATTTTTCAGATGGTGAGAGTTCGTTTAAATTTGAAAAAAAGAACTTAAAAAAAATAAGTTCACTGAATAAAAGAAATAAAATAAAGATAGTTGTAAGTAGATCTCATCTGGATAGTTTTACAATTAATTTACTGAAAAAAATTAAAAATGAACATTCTACACTTAAAGTCGGCTCATCAATTAAATTTTGTTTAGTAGCTGAGGGACAGGCTGATTTATACTTAAGAAAAGGCAACACAATGGAATGGGATACCGCAGCAGGATCGGCTATAATTAAAACATCTCATTCAAAAGTTTATGATTTTAGTCTAAAAGAATTACAATACGGAAAAAAAGACTTTAGGAATTCATCCTTCATTGTTTGCAACGAAAATATAAATAAAGATTTTCTCGAATTTATTACAAATAGTTAAAATTTCACTATTTAACAGTTGAAAGAAATTTTTTTTCATCATTAAGAATTGTGGTTACAAAATCAGTTACTGCTTTTATCCTTCTCAGATGAAAGCTATTTTCATGTACAACAATCCAATATTCTCTCTTAATATTTATTTTTTTAGGAAGAATTACTTTTAAATCTTTTTCTTTGTAAGCCACAAATGAGTGTAACAGACCTATGCCAATACCATTTTTTACAGCAAGTAATTGTGACCTCAAGCTGTTGCTACTAAACACTATATTGGGATTACTATTTATCTCTTGTAGATAATTTAGTTCAGGAAATTCTATTAATTCATCTGCATAATTTACAAACTTATGATTTGTTAGTTCTTTAATATCAGATATTTTAGGGTTGTTTTTTAAATATTCGTTTGAGCCATATAATTTTACATAATAATCACAGAGTTTCCACGATTTTAAACGTCCTTTTTTAGGTCTTGATAGAGAAATTAGTATATCAGTTTCTCTATTTGATAAACTTCTTGAACGAGTATCAGCCAATAATTCAATTTCAATTTCTGGATATTTTTTATAAAATTTATTTAAATATTTTGTCAATATCTCTACCCCCAAACCCTCACCAACACTAATCCTCACTTTTCCTTTAATATTAGGATTAATACCCATAAAAGATTCACTAATGGAGTACATTTGAGATTCTACTTTTTCAGCATATCTTAGAAGTCTTATACCACTATCCGTTAAAGAATAACCTCTGGGTGATTTATGAAAAAGTTGAGTTTTTAGACTTTCTTCTAAACGAGAAATTCGTCGAGCTATTGTAGTTGACTCAATTTTTAGTTTTCTTGCTGCATTAATTAATTTTTTACTTCTCGATAGGGTTATAAATGAATTAAGATCATTCCAGTTCAACATTTAAAAATTATACTAAATTTGAAGTTTTTTTAAAATGCTTAAATGCATTTTGATAATTCAAAATTTGTTATTGAGTTGCAAAATTTTATATACTATCTTAGCAATCAATGACAAATTCTATAGGACATATAATTGGCGGCAAAGTAGTAAAAGAAGACGGAAAATCTTTTGAAATTTTCAACCCATCTAGTGGAAAATGTATTGCGCTCGCGACTAACGCATCAAAAAAAATTATTGATGAAACTATTGATAATTCAGTTGAAGCATTCAATGAATGGCATTCATATTCATTAGCAAAAAGGGCATCAATACTTTTTGAATACAAAGTTTTACTCGAAAATAACATTGAAAAGTTAGCACAAATTATAAGTAAGGATTTAGGTAAAGTTCATGAAGATGCTGTCGGTGAAATTAGAAGAGGAATTGAAAATGTCGAATATGCTTGTGGGATTGGAGAAATTCTTAAAGGAGAGTTTAACAAGAACATAAGCACTTCTATTGATTCCTGGAGTGAATTTTCACCATTAGGTGTTGTGCTTGGTATTACTCCATTTAACTTTCCAGCCATGGTGCCATTGTGGATGTTTCCTTTAGCTATTGCTGCTGGAAATTCATTCATTTTAAAACCATCTGAAAAAGATCCTTTAGCGTCAATGTTCATTGTGGAACTTTTTAATCAAACAAAAGCCCCAAAAGGTCTTCTAAATCTTTTAAATGGTGATAAAGATGTTGTAAATAAACTTATTCAGGATAAAAGGATAAAAGCTGTAAGTTTTGTGGGCTCTACTCCCGTTGCTCAAAAAATTTATGAAAATTCCTCAATTTCAGGTAAAAGATGCCAAGCTCTTGGAGGCGCTAAAAATCATGCTTTAGTTTTACCAGATGCAAATATTGATTATGCGACAGATCAATTAATTTCAGCTGCTTTCGGTTCTTCAGGTCAGAGATGTATGGCATTATCAGTTGCTGTAGTTTTTAAAGATATAAAAGAAAAGTTCAATAAATCACTTAAAGAAAAAGTTTCAAAACTTAAATTTGGTCATGAAGATTTAAATTTAAACAGTTTTGGTCCTTTAGTTTCCAAAGAACATCTTGAGAGTGTAAAAAAAAATATAAGTTTAGCAGAAGCGGAGGGGAGCTTGATTCTCTTGGATGGCAGAGATAATATTAAAAGAAAAAATTCAGAAAATGGATATTTTATTGGTCCAACTCTTATAGATAAAGTTAAATCCTCTATGAAATCTTATGAAAATGAAATTTTTGGTCCTGTACTACAAATCATTGAAGTAAATTCAATGGATGAAGCTTTAGAAATTATTAATGAAAATAAATTTGGAAATGGTTGTTGTATTTTTACAAGCAGCGGAGAAAAAGCTAGAAAATTTTCACAAAATGTTAACATTGGAATGGTAGGAGTAAATATTCCACTTCCAGTTCCATCATCATTTCATAGTTTTGGTGGATGGAAAGACTCATTATTTGGAGATCTAAATATGTATGGACCAGACGGGCTAAGGTTTTTTACTCAAAGAAAAACTGTAACACAAAAATGGCCAGAAGAATCAAGTGAATCCAAAGGAATTAATTTATCAATGCCTAATAATTTAAACTAATGAAAGGAGAAAAAATGAAAAAAATAATTTTATTTTTGGCTATTTTTACAATAGGTATTTATGGAAAGCATGTGAAATCTAATGATCATGCTGAAATTGTTTGGGAGACAGAAAAAATTTTTGAACTTCCAGAATCAGTAATTTATGATTCAAAAAATGATGTTCTTTATGTTTCTAATATAACTGATCATCCCTTTAATAAAGACGGTACCGGGTACATTTCCAAAATTGGGTTAGATGGTGCTGTAATTGAAAAAAAATGGGTTGACAAACTTAATGCTCCTAAAGGTCTTACTATAAGCAATGATAAGCTCTACATAGCTGATGTTGATGAACTAGTTGAGGTTGACATTGCAACAGCTAAAGTAACAAATAAATATACAGGTTATGGTTCAGTTTGCATGAATGATGTTACAGCTGATAAATATGGAAATGTTTATGTTGGGGATACCTATAATGATACAATTTATAGATTAAACCAGTTTGGGCAATTACCAGCGTGGTTTTACAGTCCTGGTTTAGCTCCAAACGGCATTCATATTGACAATGAAGAGGGAAACTTAATCGTTGGAAGCTGGGGAGCAGTTATGGAAGGTTGGGGAACACCTGAACTAAAGGGCAGTCTCAAAAGTATAAATATTCATACCAAAAAAATGACAAATTTAGGTAAAAAGCCAATAGGTAACTTAGATGGAATTGAATCAGATGGAAAAGGGGCCTATTTTGTTACTGACTGGACAGGTGCAAAACTTTATAACATTAAAAAAAATGGAAAATTTAAAGTTATTGCTGAAGTCGGTAAAGGCGCTGCTGATCACGAAGTAATATTAGAAAAAAATCTGATAATTATTCCAATAATGGCCGAAGGAAAAGTTGTAGCCTTGAAACTTAAATAAATGTCTTCAAAAAAGCTTGGAATTTTTAATTATTTATCTAAGCCGTTTGTTAAGTTAGTTGAGAAGTATTATCCAGATGCTTTTATATTTGTAATTGTTTTATCATTACTGACTTTCGTATTAGCAATTAACTTAACAAATGCTTCGCCTGTTCAGACACTTGAAGCCTGGGGTAACGGTTTGCCTAAGCTGTTTACTTTTACCGCTCAAATAACCATAATCATGATTACTGCTCATGCATTAGCTCATACGGAACCAATTGAAAAAATATTGTCAAAAGTTGGAACTCTTCCTAATTCCTCAACACAAGCTTATGCTTTAGTTACATTTATTTCAGGAATTGCCAGTTTATTTGCTTGGTCATTTGGATTAATTGTAGGAGGAATTGTATCAAAATTTGTTGCTATTGGATGCTCAAAAAAAAGAATAAGCATTCATTATCCTCTTCTAGTAGCCTCTGCTTATTCAGGTTATGTTATCTGGCATATGGGCTATTCGTCATCTGCTGCATTATTTGTTTCATCGGAGGGACACTCTTTAGAGGAAAAAATTGGTATTCTTCCAGTCACAGAAACAATCTTTACTACTTTTAATATTTTATTAGCCATAATTACTTTAGTAATAATAACCATTGTAAACCCTTTAATGAGACCAAACAATAAAGCAGAGATTAGTGAAATAGACACAAATGTTTTTCGTTTTCATAAAAATGAAGATATTTCAAACCTAAACCAAGAAAATAGAACATTTGCACAAGTTGTTGAAAGTAATAGATTTTTTAGTTTATTTGTTGGTTTTTCTTTGTTTGTTTATATTTTTTATTTTTTTAGTAAAAATGGCTTCTCACTGGATCTAAATATTGTAAGTTGGACCTTTCTAGCTTTTGGACTTATTTTGTCTAATTCTCCAATACACTACGTAAAGTTGGTAAATAATGCAGCACTTACAGTAGGACCAATCATATTACAGTATCCTTTTTATGCAGGAATCATGGGTATGATGGCTGATACAGGCTTAATTAGTATTTTAGCTGATAATATTACTAAAATTGCCACATCAGAAACACTTGGTTTTTATTCATTTCTTTCAGGTGGCCTGGTAAATATGTTTATTCCTTCAGGTGGTGGTCAATGGGCAGTTCAAGGACCAGTTATGATAGAGGCAGCTAAAAACCTAAACGTAGAACCATATGTTATTGTCTTAGGAGTTGCTTATGGTGATCAATGGACAAATATGATTCAACCCTTTTGGACAATTCCGTTACTTGCTATTGCAGGTCTACATATGAGACAGATAATGGGATATACTTTTGTTATTTTTATTATAACAGGTTTTTTATATGGCTCAGCCATGCTTTACTTAGGCTCAGGTTAAATATACGTATTGTCGCATAATATATATTATGTTAAATAATTAATTCTCAAATATTCTTTATTTAATTTTCCACTTTTTAATCTCGGAATATTTTCTATGTTTATTAGTTTATAGGGTAAATGTGAACTTCCAAGAACATCTCTAATTTTTAATTTTATTAACATTGTATCTATTTGTTTTTTTGAAACAAAAAAAATAATAGGTTTTAAACTTCCATCAATGAGCTTTGTAATTCCACATGTATCAAGAATATTTGGAAAGTTTGATAATATAAAATTCTGAATAACTAATGTACTAACTTTAATCCCATCTACTTTAAATACGTCATCTTTTCTTCCTATAATATGAACATAATTTTGATTTGATATATAACCCATATCACCAGTCTTAAAATATTTTGATTTGTAGGATTTATCTAAATCATTTGTTTTAAAGTATTTATCAAATAGAAATTTTCCACTTACTAATATTTCTCCAATTTGATTTTTATTACACTCTTTACCCATTTCATCGAAAATTTTTATTTTCATTCCCCTAATTACTTTACCTACTGAAAGATAGTAGTTTTTATTATATTTTTTAATAGAGTTTAACTCACATACACACAGCCTACCTGAGACTTCTGATAAACCATATATTTTATATAATTTTATTTTTTTATTTATTTCCAAAAATTCTTTAACAAACCTTTCATTTAAAAAATCTCCAGATGACATTAATGCCTGTAATTTCAATTTTTTTAAATTATTTTTATTCATATTAAGATAAGAAATAATCATCGATATTTGACTTGGTGGTCCACCAAAATAATTACATTCTTTTGCCTGGTTCAAAAGCATTGCAGGATAAATTTTTTTTTCAGTAATTTTTAAGTTTAATGATTTTAATATTGCATAAAAGAAAAAACAAATAGCACTAGTAAAGTAATATGGGATTGAAAATCCTAATATTTTATTTTGATCAATTTCAACTTTTTGTAAAAAACTGTTAGAATTACCAATTAATTTATCTAATGAGGTTAACACTCCTTTTTGCAAGCCGCTCGTGCCACTTGTTAAAATTACAGTATCAATATTATGTTTAAAATTTATTTTTTTTTTTGAATTAACAATTATTTTTTTTCCTAAAATAAAATTTGGCTGAATTTTTTCTATAAAATTATTATTTTTTGAAATTTTTAAATCACCAAAAGGTAATGCTATATTATTTGTTAACCAAACTGCACATAAATCAATAAAAAATTGATGTTTCCGATTTGACAAAACCATAAACAAAGACCTATTTCTCAATTTTAGGGATTCAATTTCATTTATTTTTTTTTTTATTTTTAACGCAAAATCATTTGAAGTAATCGTAAATCCATCAACTTCATATTTTCTATTTTTGTTTTGGGTAAAAATTAAATTATGTAATAACTTCAAACTACTATTTGAAAATTTGTTTTTCAATTTTTTGATTCATGTAATTTTTTTCTGAAAGAATCCGATATTTGAAATTTGCCTTCTTTCAAATCCTGTTGGTATTTATGTTCACTAACCTTATAACCATAGTGATGATACCTATTTGGGATAAACTCTTTGGCTTCAACTCCATTTTTAACTATTTTTGAAACATTTAAATACGCTTGAAAATCTTTCAAAAGATTAACTTCATTTAAAATTTTATTTTTATGTTCATAAGCAATTAAAGGCTTATGGAGTATTGTCTGATGCCTTATTAATGACGTGAGCATCCTAATATGTAGGTTTTGATTTGAACCTATTTCAGAAATTACAAGAGGTGCAACTAATTGATTACCCATTAAATAATCATCCCTCCTCAGATACCTTGTTCTTTCGATAAATTGTTGATAATAGCTTATAACTTTTTCTTTTGAACTAGGACTATATGCTGCAATTAGATACATGTCTGTATTTATGAGTTTTTCATGATACCTTTTAAAAAAATCATCATCTTGCTTAATTATACACCTATATTCAGGTGGTGGGCCTATATGAGTTGGGCATATATCACAAGCAATACATGGTCTAATTTTTTCATTAACTACATTTATAATCTCTACATCAAAATCGTTTAAATTTAGTTTATTAAGAATTGAATTGATGTAAGATTCTCCTTTTTTGTTTTTATCATCTTGTAAAAGCCAAATACCAAGTTTATAAGTTTTAGAATTACGTTTTTTTTCAATTTTTGATTTACCTTTTTCAAAAATATTTACAACATCTGATATTCGACTTCCAGTACTGATAGATGTTTTGAAACCATAATTATCTTCAGGCATTGTACCAATATCTCCAGCAACAGCTGTACCACCATATTGGGCTGTGGTCTCAAAATCATTTCCTATTGCTGACATACCTAAATTTGTTGAATCAATAATTTGATAAATTAATGTTGTTTCTTGACCACCATTTCTTTTGGCTCCAACTGAAATACCGGCAAAAGGTTTATTTTTAATATATTCCAAACAGTCACTATCATTTTTTAAAAATTCAAAGAATTTTTGAGCTATTGAACTTCTATCACCAAAATAAACTGGACCAGATAGAAGAATGCCACTACAACCTAAAACTAAATTTTTTAAATAATCAATCTTCTCAACTCTATCGTTTGGTTTGAATATATTAGATAAAGAAATATATTTAACATCACTTCCTTTTTTAATAGCTGACCATAAGGCAAAAGAAATAGCTGCTTCAGAGTTACTTAGGCCTCTATCACCTCTCCTTTTTCTTAAGGTATAGTAAAGTTCATTGAAGGGTATATTATCCTTTTTACCTTTTTCAAAAAATTGTTTTAATAAAATTTGGGTTTGTTTATTTACAAATTTTAAAAGACTGTTTTTAGTTTTTATCTTTTTTAAGTCATTAATTAGCTTCTCTTCACCCAATCCAAACCTTGCATTTCTTAGGCTTGCAGATAATCCTAAAATATAAGTCATAATTAATATATTATCACAAAAAATTATTTTTGTTTACTTTTTATAAGTTTAATTATTTTTTCAACTGTATCAAAATTCTGAGGAACAATTTCAAAAGGAGATATTTTTATTTTAAACTTTTTTTCTATAAATAATGTTAATTTAAGTAAATCTAAAGAATCAATTATTGACGAACTTAACAAATTGTTATTTTCGATTTCTTTTTTTTTTATTGCACATTCATCCAAAAAAAATTTATAAATATCTTTTTCCATTTATATAAAAACTTCTTTAGTACCTTATATACCTAAAGATATACAAATGAAGGTTTGCAGATTGTAGAAAAAAAATAACTAACCAAATTACGATTGACGTTAGAAAAGCATAAAAAATATTAATTAAATGTTCTTTCATAAAGTTTGCCTAATAAATGCCAGATTTTATCATAATCTTCACTGAAAACAATTAAATTAAAGACCATAGAAACATAGCTGATTGTAAAAAAGATTCCTAAATACTTAATGATTAAACTACCAATAATTTTTTTTTTTAATTTTACAAAGAAACCTTTGTCTTTGATTAATAAATATAAATATATCCCAAATGAATGAGATAAAGCAAAAATAAACCAGTTTAAATTTAATGAATGCCACAAACCAATTGTTAGCATAGTAAGAACTAAAGCAATAGTTCTATTTTTGGAACTAATTAATACTGGAAAAAAAACATAATCTCTAGCCCAACTAGATAGAGTTATATGCCATCTTTGCCAATAATCAGCAATATTTGTCGCTAAAAATGGTTTATTAAAGTTATAAACCACTTTATAACCTAATAATTTTCCTGATAAAACTGCTAAAGCAGAATAAATTGCAAGATCTGAATAACCCCAAATCAACGAAAAGAAGCCATGAATATATAATATGAGGAAATTAGCACTTAAACTATATAAATGAGATTTATCAAAGTATTCAATCCTTATGTAATTTAATAATGTTTGGTTTAAAATTAAATCAACAATAAAAATTTTTATAAGAATTAATAAAAAAAAATAAAAGATGGTTTTTTGTTCATTTAATATATTTACTTTTATTGATTGAAAGTCATGAAACCTTTGAATAGGACCAGCTAAAAAAAATGGAAAAAAAAAGATATATGCAAAAAACCTTAAACTATTAACATTTTGATATTGAGAATTGTTTCTTGCGTATTCAATAAGAAATGAACCTAATCGAAAAAAATAATATGAAGCTCCAAGAATATAGATAGGTTCCTGTGGTATTGTTTGTAATAAAAATTTAAAACTTATTAAACCTAAAATAACTAATAATGTAATAAAAAAAATATTTGAAATATCTAGCTTTTTTTTAATTATTAGAAAAAGTATTGAAGATAAAAAGATTAATAATAAAAAAGATTTGAGATCTAAAACTATTATTAAAAAACTAGATAAAATAATAAGAAAAATATTTTTTTTTTTTTCACTACTATAAATTCGAAACTTTCCGATAGAAATTATAGCTATAAAGACCAATGGAATTATAACGAAAGCAAGAAAATCATTAATTATTCGCTCTAATAAAAAAAATAAATCGTTGTAAGACTGATTCATTATTTAATATAATTTTCATATGATAAATAATAAGGTTGATAATATTCTTGACCAAGCTTATTTACATGAACTGTATCTGAAAAGTATTTTTGTGAATTCTCATATTTTAATCTATCAAATTGTATAAAGGTTACTGATGGATTCTTTTTTTTAATTTCTTTAAGTTTTAAATAATAATTTTTTAAATACGGTAAAAGTTCGTTATCTTCAAATTCTGAAATTGCAGCTTCCATTATAATAATATTAAAGTTTTTATTTTTTTTTTTTGCTACATCAATGATTAATTGAAGAGTTTTAAAACTCTCATTTATTGATTCATCAAATTGAAATTTAGATACATTAAACCAATTTTTAAATTCAATAATTTTATCTTTAGAGAGAGTGTTTATATTACACAATTCATTGACTGAAACCTTACAATTAATCATTTCTTTTGAAACAGGATGAGTTGTTTTCATTTTATATTTTTCTATTAAATTTCTAAAAATATTGTCTTTAATATCAATAAATAAATATGAATAAAAGGCAGACGGTTTATACAAACTCCATTTAATAATTGTTAAGAAACTTAAACCATTAACATTAAATGGGCTTGGTCTAGTTTTCCATATTTTTTGGAAGTTTGGACTAAGAATTGGAAATTTACCAGCAACACCATACAAATAATATGACTCGTAAATTGACCTTTCCTTCCAAAAATTTGAAAACCTCCTAGGTGCTATTCCCATTATAATATTTGAATTTTCAAATTTAATGTTTTCTATAATTCTTAAATAATCATATAATCCCATAGACCCACTTGTCATTTTGATAACATTTGGATTATTTTCTGAGGCCTCATAAATGGGATAGATATTTGATGCACCAAGAATATAAATTGGGTTTTCTTTAGTTTTCAAATTAAGGTTTTGAATAGAATTGAAAGCATCTTTTATATGATGAGAATTTGGAAAATTTTTATGGTTTTTAATATACCAATTATTAATTGCTTGATGATTAAAATTAATAAAAATTCCAAATAAGAAAAAGAAAAATATTGAAAAAATACTGTATATCATTAAAAATACTATTACTCATATTTATTTAAATAACAATGATTTTGAAAATAAGTCACATTGCAATTGCAGTTAAAGATTTAAACCAACCCGTAAATTTTTACAAAAATATTTTAAAATGTGATGTTACAAAACCTCATAAATATCCAAACCATGGAATAGAATGTTGCTTTGTTCATTTCCAAAATATTAATATTGAACTAATGTCACCTATTACCCCCAATTCTCCGATTAGTTTTTTTCTAAAAAAAAATTACTATGGAGGAATCCATCATATTTGTTTTACAGTAGAAAATCTATTATCTGTGCGTGATAAATTAATTTCAAAGGGTATAGAGGTTATTGGTGATGGTGTTCCACAAATTGGCTCTCGTGATAAGAAAATAATATTTTTAAGACCTAAATTTTGTCAAGGCACTCTTATTGAACTGGAAAGTGATAAATAGTATTATTTAAAAGAGAAATAATTAGTTCCTTTTTTGATTTGAAATTCTTTGTAACTTAATTGATTTTGTGGGTCTAATATATCAACTGTTATAAAATTAAAATTATCAATATTTTTCTCTGAAGTTACCTTTAATAGCTTAGTGTTATTATCAAAACTAAAATCTAATTTTAAATAATTTTCTAGGAAAAGAAGATAATCCTTTAATGTTTGGATATTTAATTCTTTTAATTTAATTTTTTCTGAATACATTTTCATCAACTCATTTAATTCCTCTTTTAGAAAATAGTTTTCATTTTTTTTTATATACGTGTATTGAGGATAAAGATGAAGAAAACTTATTCCCTTTTCTTCTATCAATTGATTAATCTGATTAATATCAGGAAAATTTGATATTTGAAATTTTGTAAATATCCAAAAAAGATTAATATCAAGTAAATTATTATATTTTTCTTGTCTAAAAAAAATTGGGCTAATATTGTTGGATTTTAGTAAATTAATATTTATAACATCCTCATCGAAATTATATGGTATATAATCGTTCATTGCCCATAAATACTTAATTTTTCGTTTTTTTAATTCATCTAATATATAAAATCTATTTTTTTTATCCCATCCCCAAAATGCCAAGTTATAAGGCATTGAGCCATGATCAGTCCACGTCGTTCCTCCAAGGTTTTCAAGAATTTTCATTGCCTTTTTGGTGGATCCTTTTTTCAAAGAATCAGGTACAGTTCCCAAATTATGAGCGGCTATCTCAATATCATGATTAAGGTATTTATTAATAATTTTTTTAAATTCTTTATCATAATTATATGTTGGTTGAACAAATTCATTATTGTTTACAACAAATTTATAATTTTTTCCTACTAGAAAAATTGATTTTGTATATGGTATATTATTACCTATTATTCCTTTTCCTTCAACATACTTACCTTTTGAATTACCATACATCAGTAAATTTTCTGTTTGCGTCATTTGATAATCAGCATGCTCCACAAAAATTACAGTTGCTTTTTTTCCCTCTGGATGCCTTGAAGGAACAATAAATTTTAATTGATCAGAACAATATATAATTATCTCTCTTTTTTTTAATTTTTTTAGAAAACTTTGATTTATATATGATCTATGAAATATAGGTTCTTTGTTTTTATTTAATATAATTTTAGTATTATTATGAATATTAAAAGCGTAGTTAGATCTTTGAGCAGCAAAGTAGTCATATGCGTATAATATAAGAGTATTTTTTGATAAAATCAGATCCAGTACTTCTACATTTTTAAATTTTAATAATTTGACTTTGTTATTTTTAATTATGGCTATTTGTTTAGGATTAAATGCACCTAGTCTATAATTATTGAAATCTTTTAAAGTTAGTTTTTTATATTCAGAATTTAAAAAAAAAACATCATCAACATCATTGATGATTATTTTGCTACCTGAGTTAATGATTTTTTCTTTGTTATTTAAAATATTAAATTCTGGAAGACTAATTCTAATTCTATCTTTTTCAAAGATATTTTCGTATTTTGTTAAATGTTTTTTTTTTTTTAATTTAAAAATCTCAATATCCTTTAAATTTTGATTATCAGTTAATTTCAATTCATCGTGATATCTTGGCACTGGAATAGCTGAAATTTCTGTAAAAACATCATATAATCCAAGATTGTTAAAATTAATTTTAAATTTTTGCTTTAATCTTTTTTTTTTTCTATTTGTATAACCCAAAGCAAAGTTTGTTGGGAAAAAAGAGTTTTGAATTTTTCTTGTTTCAACTCTCCCCTTTTCCTTCTTAATATTCCATATGAAGTTTAAAGAAAACATTTTATTTTGCTTTGAATGGACTTTTGCAAATAAAAAATCATTTCCATCTTTATTAAATATTTCTTTCAAATTTATAAGTTTATCACTTACATTGATTTTTTTTTTTTCAACACTATTGTCTGTTGTTTCGACAAATGTTGAAAACTTAAAGATTGTACTATTTATTTCTAAATTAGTGTCGTTAAGTTCTTTTGCAAAAGATTTACTAAAAAAAACAAAACAAAACAAAAAAATCAAGAATTTTTTACTTATTTTTTGCAATATATTAGTTGATAAGTTCTTCATAATATTTTTCTAAAAATACTTCACTAATAATTTGAGAAACTAAGATGCTTCCAGATTTATTTAAGTGCATGGAATCATAAATAAATTTAGAGTTTTTTGGAATTTCTCTATCAAGATCAATAAGTGTTACTTTTTCCTCTAATGCTACTTTTCTAATCATAGAATTAGATAATTTATACAAAATAATAAAATCATTAAAATCTATTGGCTGATTATTTTTTTCATAAATTCTTCTAAAAATTTCATCATTTTCTTTTATTCTATTAAATTGTGTCATTAAAATTGGTTCAATACCCCAGGCTTTGGAAATCAGGATAAAGGATCTTAATGAAGAAGAGAAATCATTACTAAATTTATTTAAAATATTTTCTAAATCTTTTTTTTCATGTCTAAAGTTAGACCATTCATCAACATTATCAGTAATTTGCACAATATTATTATCCATTGAATTAAAAAAATTTTTAAGAATTGAATCACGAGTAAATAACCAAAAATTAGGTAAAAAAGAATCTTTCATAAATTTCGATAAAAGAAAGAAGGTTTTGAATAAAGATTCTTTTAAAGTTAATTGACTATTTTGATTAATAGTCAAATCCTGTTCCTGAACTATTTTTCTAGTTATTGGTGCTTTCCAATAAGATAGTGTCTTGGAAATCATACCAGCATCATTGCCAGCATTCATTAACACAGCAAACTTTGGTTTATGTTCAATTCCCTTAGCAATAAGATTTATTAAGGAATGTAAAGAATGATTTCCAGAAACACCTGCATTTAGAGTTATTATATCTTTTTTTGTCTCATTACTTAAAAGAATAGAAGTATAATGCGGAAATCTAAATTTTTCATCAACAAACATACACTCAGTCGTACTTCCACCAAAAAAAATAATATCAACATTTTCATCTGAATGAGTAATATTATTTTGACCAACTATGTAGCCGTTATCGTCCACTCTCACCTTGTACTGTTTTTTTTCTAATCCGTCAGTAAATTTTAAATATTCATCAGTTGGGGTTATTAAGTAGTCTTGATTAGGCATTAATTCACGAAGAATCACGTTTCTTTTTATAGTTTTAGGAGAGGTTTTATTTTCAATTTCCTTTTCCTCAATTAAAAAGGAA
>CACNAV010000015.1 GCA_902618535.1 uncultured Alphaproteobacteria bacterium
ACACGAATTATTGAGCTTCCAAATTTAGCAAATGGTATAACTTCTATGACTGTTGGGGAAAAAAAATTATTTTCAAAAAATTTTACAAAAAAAATTATTAAAGAGTCATTTATTTAATATTTATAAATTATTGTACTTATCCATATAAAGTTTTGGTTATACTTTCATACCATCCAAAGGCTTCCTTTGATTCTCTTATTCTTTCATCATTTAATCCGTCGTCGGAGCTTTGAGAACTCCCAAGAGAAACAATTCTATCTTTCGTAGTGTTTAATTTATACCAGGAGGTTATGGAAAAAGCTCTGTCATTAGATGAAAAGCTATAACAGGTATTCAGAAAAACTGGGTTCAGGTAAGATTTTTGTAAAATTCTATTAATTAAATTCAATGACAATATTTTTGCTTGACTTTCTGCTGAAAAGGCAGATTTTGGCATGTCACCAGCGTCAACAGAATCACCAACAGCATATATATCTTTAAAGTTAAATAACTGAAATGTTTGTGGATTAATTGTACACCAATCATTATTACATAGTTTAGAATCAAAAATAATTTTTCCTGCTTTTTGCTCAGGTATTATATGAATAAAATCACCTTTTATTTTTTCCCCATCACTGTTAAAAACTTTTTTCTTTTCAAACCTTGAAATTTGACCTCCATTTTGTTTACTAACCCACTCTATTGAGTTGCCATACATTTCTTTCCATTCTTTTAAAAAAATACTTTTTTTTGTAAACGAATTTTTTGAATCAAAAATTAGAATTTTAAATTTAACACTTTTTCCTTTTAGATAATTTGCAATCATTGATGCTCTTTCATAAGGTGCAGGTGGACAGCGATATGGATAATCAGGTGAAGAAATAATTATCCTACAGTTATTTTCAAGAGAATCTAAACCTTTTTTAAAATTAGCTATTTTATTTTCTCCATCCCAACAATGAGGGATATTTTCATTGTCGTTTACAGAATAACCTTGAATTTGCTTACTTTTGTAGCCAATTCCCGGAGACATTATTAAAAAATCAAAATCTAATGACGACTCGTCATCAAATAGAATTTTTTTTCTTTCAGCGTCAATAAATTTAAATTCACTTATAACAAATTTTATATTTTTGTTAAATTTTGGTTTAAATGTTATTTTTGATTCATCAATTAAGTTACCAATAACTAAGTTTGAAAAAGGACAAGTCTTTATCCATTTATTTTTATCGACTACTACTAAATCAATTAAATCTGTGAAGTTTGAAAGATAGCTGATGCAAGACGCTCCTCCAAAGCCTGCACCCAAAACCACAACCTTTGGTTTGTTTTTAGCTTTAACCTTTTTTGCCATACCTATTTGATTAAGCAATAAAACTAAAGACAACTTTAAAACAGAACTTATAAAGGATCTTTTTTTTTTAATCATAAATTATTTCCGCTATTTCCTTTATGTCATTTACTGAGAGTACTTTTACAATTCTAGACATAACAGAATTATTATTATTTTTTTTATAATCTTTCATTTTTTTAATAAATATTTCTTTATCTAAATCTTTGATTGATTTAATGAACGTGTTACCTGAGTAATCTTTCCCGTGGCACGATTTGCAATTTTCTTCGATGACTATTGGTTTAATCTCGTCTGAAATTGAATATTTGAAGCAAAATAAAAGCATTAATATAAAAAAAATTTTCATTTTTGATTAAAAGGGTTGTTAGACTTCTTGTAGATTATTTTAATGGGTAAACCTTTTAGGTTAAAATTTTTGCGAATATTGTTTTCTAGAAACCGTTTATAATCAGATTTAATAGCCTGAATATAATTCACAAAAATATTAAATTTTGGAGGAGCTGTGTTAACTTGAGTAATATATTTAAATTTAACAGAACGACCTTTGTGTAACGGAGGAGGAGTTTTTTTAACAAGACCGTTAATCCAATTATTAAGTTTTCCTGTCGAAATTCTTTTTTTCCATATTAGATTTTGATTCACAACAAGTTTGAATAATGAGGAAATTCCCAATTTTTTTTTTGCCGAAATAAAGCAAATAGGTAAGCCATTAATTTGTGGATTTAAATCATATATTTTTTTTTTTACAGATTCTTCATATATTTTTTTGTATTTATCAATTTTATTTATTACAATTATCATGCATCTATTTTCATCGGAGACTAACTTAATGATTCGTGAATGCAATCTTTCAAAATAATCATCAATATCCATAACTATTAAAATCATTTGGGATAATCTTATTTTTTTTTTGGTTTGATCAACAAAATTCTTGTTTAATTTTTTTGAACCACTTAAATCTTTACTAAAGCCTGCGGTATCAATAATTTTAAAGTCTAGTTTTTTTCTCTCGATTGAAATTTCAACAGCGTCTCTTGTAAGATATGGAGTATTTCCGGTGATCGAAACATCTTGACCACTAATGGAGTTCATTAAAGTTGATTTTCCAGAGTTTGTTTTTCCAACTATAGCAATGCTCAATTTTTCCAAAATATTAGACGAAAATTTTTCTACGTTTTTTTTAAATTCTAGATTTTGCAGAATCTTTTCTTTTAGAAGTTCAATAGATTTCATGTGAGCAGATGAAATCAAGATTGGTAAACCAAAACCAAGTCTTTCAATATCATTAACTATATTAGAGTTAAATTTCCCCTCAGTTTTATTAAGAATAATTATTTTTTTTTTTTCACATTTTCTAATTAAAGATACTAGTCTATGATCATCGTTACTTAATTCCTCTTTTGCATTAAAAACTAGTAAAATCAAATCACTTCTTGAGATTTGATCTTTAGTATATTGAATTATTTTTTCTTCAATTTTATCCTTTGGTTCAAAAAGTCCTGGAGAATCAATCAGCGTGACTTCTTGATCAAAAAGCACAAAATTTTTTTTTTTAATATCTCTTGTATATCTTGGTGAATTATCAACTAAAGCTAAATTTTTTTTTACTAATGCGTTGAACAGAGAAGATTTACCTACATTAGGCTTACCTACAATTATAATATTATTGGTCATTTTAACTAAGAATATATAATGAACCTTCTTTTGAAATTAAATAGATTTTTTTATTAACTTGAATTGGTTCAGATATAAAACTTTCTTTAAACTTAATATTGCTAAGTGTCTTTCCAGTAAAAGGAGATAAAGATAGTACGTTACCCTCCGAAGAAACTACCAGTAACTTATAGGAGCTCAATAAAGGACCTGACCAATTAATTTCAGAATCACCTTTTTTTGATCTAAGTTGAACAGCCCAAAGAAGTTTTCCAGAAACTTTATCAATACTCATTAATTTACCATTAATGTCAATTACATACATCGTTTCTCCAGAAATCACCATAGGGCTAATCGATGATAACCTAATATCCCAGGATTTTTTTCCTGTCTTTAAATCATATGTTAGTAATTTATTTGAAAAGGTTGGTACAAATAATTTTCCTTTTTCAATACAAATTGGTGACTGAATATCATTAATGTTTGTTTTTGAAAAAAAGTTAGTAGTACTTATGTTATCAAACCAAATAATCGAACCATTATTTTCGTTAAGAGCAAAAATTTCACCTGAAGAATAAGAAACAACAATTATTCCCTCATCAACGGCTGGTTTTGATCCACCTATTATTGATAATTCCTCAATGTTTCCAAGATGACTCCACATTACATCTCCGTTTGTTTTGTTGATTGCGTAAAGTTGATTGTCATCAGAAACTAAAAATAGTTTGTCTTTACTTATTACAGGAGGACGAGAAAATTGAATTCCAAACTTTTTAAACCATTTTATTTTTCCATTAGCTGTATCAACCGAATAAATATTTCCTAAACCTGTAGAAAAAAACAGTGTATTATTATCTAAAAAAAAACCAGAAACTAACGAAAAATTTTCATCCTTTTCAAATTCAAGTTTAATATTCCAATTTAATTTTCCTGTTTCTAAATTTTTTGAAACGATATTAAAATCGTTATCAGAATAAAAAATTGTATTTTCAGATATTATAGGAGGCGTTATGTGCTGAATTTTATCTAAATTAATGTCACCAAGTTTAATTCTTCTCTCAAATCTCAATGTGGAGTTACTATTAAAATGAAATAAATGATTTTTAAGATTTTGGTGTTGTTGTGACCAATTAGATATAATTTTAGGTTTTTCAAGTTCAATTCTTTTATTGGCTTTTAAAATTAATTTTTCTTCAGAATCATAAACACTCTCCCTTTTTCCAGGAAGAATATTTTCATCCTCATCATCAAGTAAAGCGCATGAAGATAATAAAAAAAAAGCTAATAAAAATTTTAAAGCAAATGACTTTATCAAATTTAGTCCTTTAGATAGTCAACCATATTTTTTGCTCTTGTGGCTAATGATGAAGGTGTACTCGGTAAGTTTAAGATTCCTTCAAATATTTTTCGTGCTTCTTCAACCTTGTTTTGTTTTAGTTTTAGAAATGCTTTCATCTCTAATGCCGATGATCTCCATATTTGACTTGATTCTAATTTATTGATTTTTTCTAATAAAGCTTTAGGGTCTTCCGTATCCATAGAATTTAGAACATAAAGAATTGAGGCTATATCTCTAAAAGATTGATCGACTGCATTCCTTTCTAGATCAAGATAAATATTAAGTCCTAATTCCAACTCTCCTCTTTGAATTAACAGTGAAGCTTTTTTCATTTTAGCCAATGTTACATAACCATCTGAACCCTCATCTACTATTCTATCAAGTGCCAATATTGATGCGTCAAGATCCTCTTCATTAGCCAATTGAACTGCTGCAGTAAAGTCATCACCTAATTGCTGATTTAAACTCTCTGTGTAATTATTCCAAAAAACATATCCAGAAGTAAAAATAATAATACCAAGAGAAACACTAACAACATAAGGAAATACTTTTTTCCATAGTTTGATCCTCTCTTCCTCTTTGATATCCTCGTCGACTTCTCTTACAAATTCTTCACTCATAATTTTTTTTTTATATTTTAATAAGTATTTATATTTTATCTTAAAAAAATCAATTCTATAATTTAAAATATGAATATAGTAAGATTTAAGAAAGAAGAAATAAACCTAATAATGGAGGTTTATTCTCAAAAAATATCTACAGGTGAATGGAAAGACTATTCAATAAGTTTTCAGAAAAACTATGCAGTTTTTTCTATCCATAAGTCGTTCAAGTTTATTCCTTACTATCAAATTAAAAAAAATTTTTGGAAGAAGAAAGGCTACACCTTGATTCAAAATAATTCTATAGTCCTATACTCGAATACATTAAAAGTCATAGTTAATCACTTACGAAAACCATCTTTAAAATTAGTTAGATAATCTTTTAAGTCCTGAAGTGTAACTGTTAGTTTTATTATTTCTAATTCTTTGATAGCCCATAACACCTTGGAAAAGATAATCAGTCTTACCAGAATCCCATAAGATTTTTAAATTACCATCGACTATTTTCCAGTTTCCGGTTTCACCATCAGCATAATTAGAAGTTGCAGTCCCATCTTTGTTTATTTTTATAGAAAATTCTGATTGCCATTGGTCAACCGCTATCCACTCTCCCAACCAATTATTTTGTCCAAAAATTGGAGTGTAGAAAAATAACACTAAAAAAAAAATAATCTTCATTGTTTTCTCAATTTAATTTCATCAAGAATATTTTTTTTTTTTTCTTCGGAAAATGTTTGCCAACCAGAAATCTCGTCAAGATACCTGAAACATCCTAAACAAAGCTTTCCATCGACATCAAGTTGACATATTTCAATACAAGGTGACTTTATCTTCATACCACTCCTTTGATACCATTTATAATAAATTCTACAGAAAGTGCACCTAAAATTATACCAAAGATTTTCTGTAAAATTTTTATAATGGTTTCATTTAAAACCTTCAAGAGGTAAGTTGAAAAGATAATTATAATTGAAGTCAACATCAAAATCAGAATCATTGGAAGAAATTGTGTGTAAAAGTCAAGAATTGTATAATGAAAATTTTTTGAAATTAAGACTGATAGTGTTAGTGCTGAGGGTCCAACAATGAGAGGAATTGATATCGGAAAAACAGCAATATTATTTAAATTTTTATCATCAAGAATTGCCTCTGACAAATTTTTTTTTCTTTTCGTTCTTTTTTCGAAAACCATTTCATAAGAAATAAATAATAAAAAAATGCCCCCGACTATTTGAAAAGAGTTTATTGATATTCCCATAAACGCCAAAAAAACATTCCCGAATAATAAAAAAAATGTTAATACAGATGAAGATATTAAAAAAACCATTAAAGAGAGTTTTAAGGTTTGTTTTGAATCTATATTAGAAGTAATAGCCACAAATAGTGGAATTAAAGATAGAGGGTCAATAGCCACAAATGTTCTAAATAAATTTTGAAAAAAAATATCATGCATTATAAAACTGAATTTAATATTATATCATTTTATGAATTTATTAATCTTACTGAGATAGAGCAACTAAAATCTGAACTCATTCGTTTTTTAAAAAAAAGAAATTCCAAAGGAACTATTCTGTTGGCAAAAGAGGGTCTTAACGGGACAATTTCAATAAAAAAAAATTACAGCTTAGAATTTAAGAATTTTATAAATAAAATTTTAAAAAAAAAAATATTTTTTAAAACTCACAATTATTCTGAACATGTTTTTTTAAGACTAAAAATTAAAATTAAATCAGAGATAATAAAAATGGGAAAAAAAAATATTCAACCTTATAAAAAGACAGGGCATCGTGTAGTTCCAGATGAGTGGGATAAATTAATAGCAGACAAAAACACTGTATTGGTTGATACTCGAAATAACTATGAATCCAAGATTGGTACATTTAAAGGTTCAATATTAGTTAACTCCGCAAATTTTAGAGAATTTCCAGAATGGGTAAAAAAAAATGAAAAAAAAATTAAGAATAGAAAAATTGCAATGTTCTGCACAGGAGGAGTTAGATGCGAAAAAGCAAGCAGTTATCTCAGGACAAATGGTTTTAAAAATGTTTTTCAACTTAATGGAGGCATAATTTCTTATCTTCAACAAACAAAAAATAAAAGTAAAAACTGGGTTGGTGAATGTTTTGTTTTTGATGAAAGAGTATCCATAAATGAAAATTTATCTAAAGGAAATTACGACCAATGCTTTGCATGTCGAACACCAATAAATGATAAAGATAAAATTTCTGAAATGTTTAGAAAAGGAATTTCATGTCCGCATTGTTATGATATGACTACCACTAAACAAAAAAAAAGTTTTGAAGAGAGAACTAAACAAATTTCGTTAGCGAAGAAAAAAAGAATTAAACATCTCGGAAGCTAATCATTACCTACTCTTGGAATAGAATATTTCTTCATTTTTTCAATCAAAGTTGTACGATTTATTTTTAGGCTTTTAGATGCAGAGGTAACTGAACCATCGTTTTTTTTTAAAGCTCCTTCAATTAAAATACACTCTACTTCACTTAAATGTCTTCTAAGATCAATTTTTTCCAAGTATTCAAACCAACTTTTATAGTTATTTGGGTGAGGAAGAGAGTTACTATTTGAATCAGATTCTTTTTTAGAATCTTTTATATCAGTCAATTCTGAAGTCATTTCCCATACATAATTACTTTCTTCTTTGAAATCTGGTAAATTTATTCTTAGAAGATTCTCTCTAATATTTTTTGCATTAATTTTTTTGTTAGCAAAAATAATTGAAGCTCTTTCAATTAAATTTTTTAGTTCTCTTATATTTCCAGGCCAAATATATTCTTTTAGAGCAGCTACTGCTGAATCATCAAAAATTGGTAAATTAATTTCTTTATTCGCACCTATTTCTTTAAGAATATAATCAAGTAATTCAGGTATGTCATCCTTTCGCTCAGCTAAGGTTGGTATTTCAATTGGAAAAACATTGATTCTGTAAAATAAATCAGCTCGGAAAAGGCCGTCCTCAATTTTTTTTTCAATATTTTGATGTGTGGCACAAATCAACCTTAAATCTAATTTTATTTCTCCTTTACCGCCTACTCTCTGGATTGTTTTTGTTTCAATAGCTCTTAGTAATTTTGCTTGAAGTGACATTGGCATGTCTCCAATTTCGTCTAGAAAAAGAGTTCCCTTGTTGGATGTTTCAAATCTTCCTTCCTTTTTTGAATCAGCACCTGTAAAAGCACCCTTCTCATGACCAAACAACTCAGATTCCAATAGTTCAGATGGAATTGCAGCACAATTAACATTTACCAATTCACCCTTTCGATTTGAAGTCGCGTGTATCGCCCTTGCTACAACATCTTTTCCACATCCTGTTTCACCTCGGAGTAAAACCGTAGAATTTGAAACAGAAACCATGTCTACTAGTTTTTTTAGTTGTTGAGTTACCTCACAATTTCCTATGATAAATTCACTCATAATATAATTAGAAATAATGTCAGAAAAATGACAATATTCAAATTGTAAAAAAAATAAAAAAAATAAGTTGCTGTAAGCTATTGTATTAATTGATAAAAGTAAAAAAATTAAATTATATTTTACATATTGGTAAGTTTCTTGCTTTTAGTTCTTCAAATATAACTAAAGGTTTATGATGAAAGATATATATATTATTAAAGATTTTTTTGAAAAATCAGAGGAAGTCTTTGATTTTTTAAAAAACAAAAACTGCAATGTAAATTTAATAGAAAAAAAAGAAACTTTAAATTTGGAAAAAAACAAGTCTACTATTATATGCTCCAAAAAATTTCAAGATAGTATCGGAGGAAAATCAGAGGTTTTAAAAATCTCGAGAAAAATTGGAAGTACCAATATAGTTGTTTTGGACAATTCTGATGCTAAATATTCTATCTTAAGTGAGTTGGGTGGAGCTTACTTAGTAATTTCTTTTTCGCAGTTAGATGAAGTAATTAATGAGGTTATTTTTCAAGTTATAGAATCACAAAAATATAGTTTCTCAGACCCAAAAACAGAAAGTCTTATAAATCTAGCAAAAAAAGTTGCTGAAACAGATGTCACAGTTTTCATTCATGGCCCTACAGGCACAGGAAAAGAAGTTATTTCTAGTTTTATACACCAAAACTCAAAAAGAGAAGAAAAACCTTTTGTGGCAATTAACTGTGCTGCAATTCCTGAAAATATGCTTGAAGCTATGCTTTTTGGCCATGAAAAAGGTGCATTTACAGGAGCATCATCAGCTAACAAAGGAATTTTTCGTGCTGCAGATAGTGGAACTTTGCTATTAGATGAAATTTCTGAGATGCCACTCTCACTCCAAGCAAAGTTACTAAGAGTTCTTCAAGAAAAAAAAGTCACGCCAATAGGCGGACAGAGAGATATTGATGTTGATGTAAGAGTAATCGCAACTACTAATAGAGATATGATAACTGAAGTTAAAGAAAAAAAGTTTCGTGAAGACCTCTATTATAGATTAAATGTTTTTCCACTTGAGACGCTAAATTTATCAGAACGACCTAACGATATTATTCCTATTAGTGTTGCTTTATTAAGGAGACACACTGATTTTGACAAAATTCCATATATTACAAAAAACGCTCAAAAAATTCTAACTGATTACGCTTGGCCAGGAAATGTTCGCGAGCTAGAAAATGTTCTTCAAAGAGCTATAGTTTTATCGGAAAATAACATTATTGATGGAGAAAATATTATGATTGATTTTAATAAACACAAAAATCTTTACCAAAACTTTAATGAACATAATGAAAAGGCAGCAGTAATTTAGTCTAACTGAAAGGATAAAGTTTATGAAACCAAATCTTACCACAGTGTTTAAGCCTGATTTAGTGAAAGCTAACAACAATCAGGAACAAATCAAAAATATTCAAGAGGATGTTGCAAATTTAACACCTAAAATTGATGAACAGAAAGATAATGATTTTTTAGAAAGTATTAAAAATGCAATTGGTGATGTTTCTGATGGACAGCTAAAAAGTGCTGAATTAACAAAAAACTTTGAGCTGGGATTAGAAAATGACCTAACTAAAGTCATGATTAATCAACAGCTAGCAAGTCTTGGTTTTCAAATGACACTCAATGTAAGAAATAAAGTTTTAACAGCATATAAAGATATAATGAATATGCCGGTTTAATTTAGAGAGGTAAAAAATGGCAGAACAAACACAAACTACTGAATTAGCAAGTAAACCTTCAACCAATACAGGAGGTGGACTAATTTCTAATATTGGTGACACTTTAGAAAAAATTAAAAGGTTTTCTAATGAACCTGCTGTTCAACGATCAATTCCTGTAATGATCACTCTATTTGTTATTTTTATCGGAATGGTTTTTTTTATTTCTTTTAGAGAACCATCAAGAACAACTCTTTTTTCTTCTCTTCCTGAACATGAAAAATCTAGAGTAATTGATGTTTTAAGATCAAATGGAATTGATGTTTCAATTGATTCGACCACTGGTGAGGTTCTTGTCCCGTCACCAGAATATTATGAAGCAAAAATGAAGCTAGCCGCCGAAGGTCTTCCAAGTTCTGTCCCTCAAGGTTATGATCTTTTGGAAAAAATTCCGATGGGGACTAGTAGATCAGTTGAATTTATGAAAATGAAGCAAACGCAAGAGATAGAATTAGCAAGATCAATTAACGAAATTTCTTACGTTCTTGGTGCAAGGGTTCATTTAGCTATACCTGAAAGATCAGTGTTCGTTAGAGATGCAGGATCTCCAACAGCATCTGTATTTGTAAAATTAGCTGATGGAAGAGTTTTAAATCGAGAACAAGTAAGAGCAATAGTGCATATAGTTTCGTCTTCAATTCCAAATATGTCATCTGATAATGTTACAGTTGTAGATCAATATGGAAAACTTTTATCTAAACCTGAAGATGATCCAAATATTGCACTTACAGAAAAACAATTAAATCACAGAATAAAAATTGAGTCTCTTTATCGAGAGAGAATATTGTCCTTAGTGACACCTATGGTTGGAGCTGGGAACCTGACTGCACAAGTTAATGTGGAAATGGATTTTGCCAACACACAAGTTACAGAAGAAACATTTGATCCAGAGAGTATTTCTACAAGAAGTGAGCAAAATAGTGCAGACGAATCAACTGATAGACCAGCTAGAGGAATTCCAGGTGCTGTAGCAAACCAAGCACCTTTAGCTGCGGACCTTCAAATTGATACTCCAGTCGAAGGAACTGAACAGGAATTCAAACAAAGATCAACATCAAATGTTAAAAACTACGAAGTCAGTAAAAAACTGAGTACCACAATAGGACAAATCGGAAAAATAAGAAAAGTCAAAACCGCGGTGTTAGTAAAAAATAAGATCATACAAACTCCTGAAGGAACAGTTACCGAACCATTAAGCGATGAAGAAAAAGAAAAAATATCATCATTAGTGAAAGAAGCTGTTGGCTTTAACGGTGATAGAGGCGATAGCATAGTTGTCACTAGTGGAGAATTTATAGAAGAATTAGAAGTCGTGGTAACAAAGTGGTACGAACAAGCTTGGTTTCAAAATATTGCAGGACAAATTTCAACTGTTTTAATCTTAGCAATCATAACTTTTGGAGCTTTAAAACCTCTACTTAATAGGATCCTAGTACCATCAGCTGGTGTTGCTGGAGTAGGCGGTCCTGGTGGTGCTATGTCAGAAGCCGATTTAGAGGCTGAAGAAGAAGGAGAGGTTGAAGTTCAAGAAGGTGAATCATTAGAAGATATAAAAGCGAAATTAAAACCAAAAAAAGCTGCTATTTCTGCTGAAATGTTAGATACAGCAAATACTTATGATGATAAAGTTGCAGTTATTAGAATGATTGTTGGAGATGAGGCTGGAAAAGTTTCAAATGTATTTAGACAATTAATGAAAAAAGATGCACTATAAATTTACATTTAAAGGAAGAGTTAATGGCTGAAAAAGAAAAAAAAGACGCAAATAATGAAGAAGAGTTATCACCCTATGATAGACTTACAAGTACTCAAAAATGTGCAATCTTGATGATGCTATTAGGAGAAGAAGAGGCATCTGAAATACTTAAAAACTTGGGTCCAAAAGAAGTACAACAATTAGGAAAAGAAATGTACAATGTCCAAGGTTTAGACCAAGATACAGTAAACAGAGTATTAGACGAGTTTTTAGCCATCATAAAAACTCAAACAGATTTGGGTATGGGCTC
>CACNAV010000016.1 GCA_902618535.1 uncultured Alphaproteobacteria bacterium
TTAATTCTGCGTTACCCAATTGTAAAGACTTTCCTTTTTTAGGATCATGTATAACAGTATTTCCGTGAATACCAATAATGTCTATTTTATTTATCCCAGCCTTTGATGATAAAAAAAATAGGTTTAATTTTTTTAATACGTACTTACTAAAATCTTCATTTAGATTTTTAAAAATTTTGTTTTCTTTATTACTTTTTTTTAATTGTTTAAATTCGTTAATAGCATTTAAAATTTTCATTTTAAATTTATGGTTAAATTTGTAATACTTATTCTGAATGATTTTTATTTTTTCTTTACCATCAGATTTTATTAAAGAAAAATCTAAACCATCAATTGATGTACCACTCATTACACCTAATGCATAAAATTCTTTTCTTTTCATTAATTAGTATTATAACCTCAGTATAGAAAAATGAATGATCAATTTTTAGATTTTATAAAGAAAAGAGGGTTTATAAGCCAATGTACTGACGAGGTAAATCTAAAAAAAACTCTAAGCACTAAAACATCTGGTTACATTGGGTTCGACTGTACTTCTGATAGTTTGCATGTAGGCTCTTTATTACCTTTGATGATTTTAAAACATTTTCAAAGTTTTGGTCATACTCCAATAGTTTTGCTTGGTGGAGGCACCACGTTAATTGGAGATCCATCAGGTAAGGATGAAACAAGAAAGATTTTATCTGCAGAGAAAATAAATTCTAATAAAAAAAAGTTAAAAAAAGTATTTGAAAAATTTTTATCATTTGACTCCTCCAAAGAAAATGCCGCATTACTGGTTGATAATTATGATTGGTTGTCGAATTTAAATTTAATAAATTTTTTGAGAGATATAGGTAGTAAATTTTCTGTTAATAAAATGCTCTCCTTGGAATCAATCAAACAAAGGTTAAAAAGAGAACAGAATTTAAGCTTTCTTGAGTTTAACTATTCAATTCTTCAAGCATTCGACTTTTTTGAATTATTTAAAAAGTACAACTGCAAGATCCAATTTGGGGGCTCTGATCAGTGGGGAAACATAGTTTCAGGCATTGATTTAATTAAAAAAATAAACAATACAGAACAGGTTTTCGGCTTAACTTCCCCACTTATAACAACATCAGACGGAAAGAAAATGGGTAAAACAGCAGATGGTGCAATTTGGCTTTCAAAAGACAAGTATAGCATACAAAATTTTTGGCAATATTGGAGAAATACTGCTGATGATGATGTAATTAAATTTTTGTATCTTTTTACAAACATAAATATTAATGAAATAAAAAAGTATGAATCTTTGGACGGCTCTAATATCAACAAAATTAAAGTTATTCTAGCTAATGAAGTAACAAAAGTTTGTCATGGAGAAAAAGAATCTAAAGATGCAGAACAAGAGGCAAAAAAAATTCTTGTAAATAAAAGTTTAGATTTAGAAACTATTAGAAAATGTGAAAATAAGATTAAATTCAGTGAAAATAAAAAAATAAATTTTTCACTTAAGCAAGCAATGGTAGAACTTAAATTATGTAATTCGAACAGTGAGGCAAAAAAGTTAATTACTCAAGGTGCAGTAAAAATTGATGATAAAACAATAACAGATAAAGATTTTTTATTTAATTATGAGAGCTTCATTAACAACGAACTTAAATATGTTGTCATTTATGTAGGAAAAAAGAAGTATGGCGTAGTTCAGTTAGTTAGCTAAAAAATTTTTAAAAAGATTAGGAACAAAAACAGATATTGGATTATAAGTCATATCAAATTCTCCATCCTTTTTTTCAATCTTAAAGCTTGCACCAAGTAAACCATCTTCAGGTGAACCAGCTGTTATAATATCCCCAACTATTGGAAAGTTAGTAATTAGTGTATTTAAGGTATACGCCGGAATTATTGTACCTGTAGTTAAAAAAAAATCATTATCAAAACCCACTACTGTATCAAAACTTAAACCTAACTCACTTCCTTTTATAAGGCTATCAACTAATCTTAATTTATCATTAGAATACTCATACCTACTCGTAAAATCCTCGAAAATTATTCCACCTTCCTTCAGTTTTTGAGCTAAACCTTTAAGAGAAAATAATGTTATAAAATCAACAAAAAAAGGTGTATCAAGAAACACAAAGTCTTTCCCAGCAATATTACCTGTATAATTTCCTGAATCAGATGACTTTTCACCCTCAATTTTAAGACTTCCTTTATTTAAATCTAAACTAATGTCAAAAATGTTAAATAAACCAGGAGCATAATTAGATTCTAAAAAAAATTTCTTTTTTTGGTTTTCATTAAGAATTTGAATTTTGTGATAATCTTTTTCACCATTTAACTCAATATTAAGATGGGAAAACTCATAATTTTCTTTTTTAAAACTTATTACAGGTTTTAAGAATTTATTTTTACCCAGTATGATTTTTTCAACATCAACATTAAATTCTAAATTTCTTAGATCAGAAAAGAAGGATTCCTCTTTAAAATCAACTTTTGGAATAGAAATTTTGTTTCCTGATAATTTTGCAATGAAATTTTCTAGGTCAAGATCCATTTTAAAATCTTGAATAGGTGTTAAAAATTTATTTATTTTTAAAGAAAAAAGTTTTGAATTTGAAAAAACTGTATTAATTTCAATATCAACATTATTAGATTTTAAATCAAAAAAACCAGAATAATTTTTGTTATAGGGAGTCACTAAAAATCTCATTTTACCGTCACTGAAATTAGATTTTTCACCCAAAAATTTTGAAATAATACTTAAATTCTCTGTATTACCAATTGCTTCAATTTTATAGTCATCACCAAAACTATTAACAATAAAATCTAAATCTAAGACTCCAGAAATTTTTTCAAAACTTCCAGGTAACAATTCAAGAAAATTTTCTCCATTGTATAGCAAGTTACCTCTTATCTCGTCTAAGAATTTGTCTTCAACTTTTTTTTGTTCTCCACTGAATTTTAAAGGAGAATTTTTGATTTCACCACTACCAGAATAATTAACAAAGTCTCGGTTTACTTCAATCTCCAAGTCTAAATTTTCAATTGAATAATCTTCATACAGATTCTCTAAGAAACCATTTAAAAGATTTGCATTTGATGAATAATTAATCTGCTCTACTTTAAGATCTACTAATAAAGGAAATTGTAAGTTTAAAGTTAAATCTACCTCTCCAGAAATTTTATCTAACTTAGAATAATTTTTTTTTTCTATAGTTGTTAAATTTAAATATTTAACAACGTCAGTATTTTTGGAAGTTATATCAAGTGATATATCAGCTTGCTCAAAATCAGTATTTAAGTCATATAGACTTATTATACCAGATTTTAAATTAAGATTGTTTGATTGTCCTGATTTTACGTCAAATACTACTTTATCTTTAAAAATCGTTGCTAGCCCATTTATATTTTTTACTGAAGGCATTGATTCCATATAAGTGATTTCTACATTTTTATATTCAAAATTCCCTTTTAAGTTTTTTACTTTAAACTTTCCTTTTTTAAAATCAGTTTTCATTTCAACATTTACATTTTCTATTTCACCTGTAGAATTTTTCACCATCCATTCATATGTAGATTTACCAATATTTTTTGGCCAAATTTTCAATAGATTAGAAACTTGAATTTGATCAATATCTAGATAAAAAAAGGGGAACTCATCAGGTTTTTTTTTAAATCCAACTTTAACTAATGATTGGTTTACAAGAAAATTTGATGAAATATCAATATTATTATTATCAAATGAACCAATTAATAAATCATCACTAAATTCTATTTTCTTTAAACTATTATATGTTAAATATTCAACACTTCCTTCTAGGTTTAAATCAAAATCTAAATTATCGATCTTTTTAAAGTTTTCACCATTGATTTCAGCCTTACCAGAAATTTTTAAATCACTGAGAGAAACATAATTTTCGATAAAAAAAGACTCTATAAATTTTACATTAAAGTTATTAGCCTCAATAAAAGAAGAAAAATAATTATGATTAGAAATCATAAAACTTAAGTTTTGTTGTGGATTTTCATACTGACTGAGTAAACCTTTCAAATTTTTATTATTATATGTTAAATCAATAATATACTCGAATTTAGCATTGTTCTTATCAAAGATAATCAACCTATTGTTTATTACCTCTATCTCTGAAAAAAGGTTAATAAAATCCATATTTTCTAAATTATTTATATTTTCAAATGTCTTAGGAGAATTGGTATTTAAATTTGATTTTTTTGTTTCTCTAAAAGAAAGTTCTCCATCAAATAGTTTTAATGATGTATTAAAAAAATCCTTAGATAAACTTAAATCCAAACTTACCATAACTGTTGGGAAAAAAAAATTACTGATTAAAATATCTTCTATTAGAAATTCAAACTTTTTGGATATTTTATTAAAACTTAAATAAATATTGCCTATCTCCCGTACTTTTTTTTTTTTAAAATCTGACTTTCTCTATCAAATAAATTTAGAATATTTATTTTCATAGGTTTTTCTGAAATAAATAAAGTAAATGAAAATAGAAAAGTAAAAACTAAAAGCAAAAGTATTGAAAAAAAAAATGAAAAATTCTTTAAAAACTTTAAACTCATCATATATTACAATAGTATATTTATTGTCTATTATAAATTAATAAATAAATTCTCATGAATATAAACGATAAATTAAATGATTTAAAATTTAAAATTGATGACGAAGAATTCATTAATTCTAGCGAACTTAGAGGGCAAAACCTTGTTATATATTTTTATCCTAAAGATGACACCCCTGGCTGTACAGTCGAAGCAATAGATTTTTCTACATTGAAAGATAAATTCTCTAAGCTTAATACAAAAATTTTCGGCATTTCGAAGGACAGTATTGAAAAGCATAAGAAATTTATCAACAAGCATAATTTAACAATAGAACTCATTTCAGACGACGGTTCCATTTGCGAAAAATTTGGTGTGTGGATCGAAAAATCCATGTATGGAAAAAAATATATGGGTATTGAGCGTGCAACTTTTCTATTTGATGACGATTTAACACTTATTAAAATATGGAGAAACGTTAAAGTAAAAGGACATGTTGAAGAAGTTTTGAGTTTTATAAAAAATTTGAACTAACCCAATGCTATCAATTGACTTTCTAAAAGTTTGTCTATATTACCATTCAAAACAGCACTTACATCCGATACCTCAGTTTTTGTTCTGTGATCCTTAACCATTGTATAAGGTTGCATAACATAAGACCTGATTTGATTGCCCCAACTAATTTCGTTTTTTTGTGATCTTTTTTTTTTATTTTCCTCCTCCTCTTTAGCTAATTCTAATTCATATAATTTTGACTTAAGCATTTCCATGGCTGTAGATTTATTTCTATGTTGAGATCTATCATTTTGGCATTGAACTACAATTTTAGTTGGAATATGCGTAATTCTTATTGCGCTATCTGTTGTATTAACGTGTTGTCCTCCTGCCCCTGAAGCTCTGAAAGTATCGATTTTAATATCCTTATCTTCAATTTTAATATTTACACTATTATCAACTTCAGGATAACAAAAAACTGAAGCGAAACTTGTATGTCTTCTAGATTGAGAATCAAAAGGAGAGATTCTCACCAACCTATGAATTCCATTTTCAAGCTTTAACCAGCCATATGCTTTTTCACCATCGATTTTTAATGTTACAGATTTAAGACCTGCCTCATCACCAACATTCTGATCTATAATTTGTAATTTAAAGCTTTTTGACTCGGCCCACCTAGAATACATCCTCAATAACATCTCTACCCAGTCTTGAGCTTCAACCCCTCCTGCACCTGAATGAATCTCTAGTAATACATTTTTAGAATCAGCTTTACCAGACATTAAAGTCTCAATATGAAGGGTATTTGCATTTCTCTCGATTCCTTTTAGTTCAGTTTCTAACTCTAAATGCATATCGGCATTGGTATTTTCATCAGTAATTTTTAAAAGTTCAATCGTATCCTCATAAGAACTTTCAATCTCATCCACAGATTTTAAAAAATTAGATAGGTAATTAAGTTTCTTTAGATCCTTATTTGTTTGTTCGAAGTCATCCCAGTTATTTTGGTTTTCTAGATTTTTCTTCAAAATAAGAATGTTTTCATTAATTCTCTTTTTTTCAAACAAACCCCCTTAGGTTTTTTAGTAAAACCTTAATATTATTAGATATTTCTAAAACCTCATATTTCATTAGTAAAATCCCTTAAATTGAAAATCATCACTAGAATCTTTTTTGATATCGTATTTGCTCTCAAAATTAAAGTTATTTTTAAAAGATTCGGTTATAAAATTCTGATTACTTGGTTTTCCAGTAGCTATATCGATATTGATAAATTTTATTGATTTTGGAATATTAAATGGTTTGGGGAAATTACTCTTGTAAATATTTTTAAAAAAATCATGGAATATTGGTGCTGCTACTTTTGATCCAGTTTCGAATTTTCCTAAAGATTTGGGGACGTCGTGTCCAACAAAAACTCCGACGGTAAGTTCAGATGAAAATCCTACAAACCATGCATCCTGATTTTCATTAGTTGTACCGGTTTTTCCAGCAATTTGATAATCAAAACTATTGATATTTTTTGCAGTTCCTCTTTGAATAACTCCCATTAAAAAAGAAATCATTTGGTAAGCAGATTCTTCAGAAAATACTCTACTAGTTCCTGGTTTAATTTCTGGTTTTGGTAACTCAAAGATAGAAGAGCTAGTCAGGTTTTCATCATTTTCGAACGAACAATTTAAACATTTTCTTTTGTCACCTTTAAAAATAATCTTTCCATAGTTATCATAAATTACATCAATTAATCTTGGCGAAATTAAAAATCCGCCGTTAGCAATAGATGAATATGCAGAAGTAATTTTCAATAATGAACTTTCAAGTGAACCCAAAGAACTTGAAATTAAAAACGGAAAATCATCATAAATATCAAGTTTTTTTGACAATTCTGCTATTTTTTCTAATCCTACTTGATCAGAAAGCCTAATCGTCATAAGGTTTCTTGATTTTTCTATACCAAGTCTTAAAGTACTCAGCCCATAAAACTTTTCTCCATAATTAGTTGGCCTCCAAACTCCATCCTTAGAATGATCATCAATTACAAAAGGTGCGTCAAGAACTCGACTAACTGGAGTGTATCCATTTTCTAGTGCAGTTATATACACAAACGGTTTAAAAGATGAACCAAGTTGTCTATTAGCTTGAGTAACTCTGTTAAACGACGAACTAGAATCATATCCTCCGACCATAGCAAGAACTCTTCCAGTTTTGTTTTCGATTACAACCATACCTCCGTTTACTTTTGGAATTTGGCTTAACTCATACTTTTCAGATTTTTCATTAAAAGAGATCACTATAATATCTCCTCTTTTAAAAAACTTCTTACAATTAATCTTTTCAGATTTTATTATAGTCATTTCATCTCGACTAAGAGTTAAAGTTTTTCCACTTTGCGAAATGACTTCAATCGATTTTGGTTTTATTTTTTTAACAATTCCTATTTCATCGTTATACAGTCCGGCTGGCTTTTTATAATTTGAAATGGTTTTAACCCACTCAAAATTCTGGTCTATCTTTAATCTTTTAATTGGTCCATTCCAACCCGACCTTTTTGAATAGTCTCTCAAGCCTTTCCTAAAAGAATCTTCAGCTGCAACTTGCAACTTTTCATTAATTGTTGTCATTATTGTAAGTCCGCTATCATATAACTTTTGTTCATTAAATCTTGAAATTATCTCTCTTCGGACTTCTTCTTTAAAAAAAGAAGCTTTATTATTCAAGATTTTTTTACTTTTTGAAAGCTTAAGTTCTTCACTCATTAGTACTGAATATTCTTCAAGTTTAATAAATCTTTCATCTAACAGTCTTTTTAAAACCCAGTTTCTTCTTTTAAGTGCTCTTATTGAGTTTCTGTATGGATTATAAGTTGAAGGAGCTTTAGGTAATGCAGCCAGCATTGCCATTTCATGAACTTTTAGATCAGTTACGGACTTGTTAAAATAGTTCAAAGATGCAGAAGCAATTCCGTAAGAACCATTACCTAAATATATTTCATTTAGATATAGCTCCATAATTTGTTCTTTACTTAGAACTCTTTCCATTCTAAGCGCTATTATTATTTCTTTTATTTTTCTTGTATAGGATATTTCATTCGTTAACAAAAAATTCTTAGCAACTTGCTGCGTAATTGTAGAAGCACCTTGTAGTCTCTTATTAGTGAAGGTATTTGATAGATTTTTTAAAAAAGCTCTTAAAATTCCTCTGTAATCAATCCCTTCATGCTTATAAAAATTTATATCTTCTGATACCAAGAAACAATTAATCAATTCAGCAGGAATATCTTCATATTTTATAAAGACTCTATTTTCATTTGAATAGTCCTCCAAAAAGTTTCCATTAGCAGTGTAAATTTTTGAAACTAATCTGGGGTTATAAGATGAAAGTTTATCAAGACTTGGAAGATCTTTACCAAAAAATAACAATATAAAAACTGTAAAGAAAAATAAAGAGAATAAAAGTATCAAAATTGAGTAAAAAACATTTATTAAATTCTTTTTCATATTATAAAAATAGTTAGTTATTATTTTCAATCCAATCAAAATAATTTTTAACAGCCTTTACTATATTTGAAGTAATCTTTTTTTGATAACTATTGCTTACTAAAAGTTTAGAGTCTTCTTTATTTGACAAATATCCCATTTCAATTAAAACTGAAGGAATATCAAGAGATTTCAGAACAGTAAAGCCTGCAAATCTATGTGCTCTTTTTAATAGATTCATCTCGCTTTTTATATCTTTAATCAAAAAATTGACCAAATGACTAGACTGATTTAAAGTTTCTCTTTTTGTAAGGTCAATCAAAATATTTGTTACCTCCGAACTTTCTGATGTTAGATCAACATTTCCTAAAAAATCTGACCTATTTTCTCTTCTTGCTAAGTCCTCTGCTTCCTTATCAGATGCTTTTTCTGATAAGGTATAAAGCGAAATACCCCTCGTTCTTCTATTTTTATTAAAATCAGCATGTAACGAGATAAATATATCAGCATTGCTATTTTTAGCAATCTTTGTTCTTTCTCGTAATTTTAAATATACATCTTTATCTCTAGTTAATATTACATGAAATTCGTCATATTTTCTAAATTCTTTTTTTAATAACAAAGCAACTTTAAGTGTTATATTTTTTTCAAGTTGTTTAGTAATACCAACAGCTCCAGAATCCCTACCCCCATGACCAGGATCAACCACAACTATTTTTCTTTTTTTTTGTTTATTTTTATAATCAATTACAACCCTAGCATACTTATTATTTTTTTTTTTTAGAAAATATATATTTGGAGAATGAATATTTCTTTTAAAAGTCAAAGTTATTAAGTTATTTGTTTTATCAAAATTTATTTCTTTTAAATCTTCGTTTGTTTTGAATTGCTTTTCTAAAATTAATTTTTTATCAAACTTAATTTCAATTTTTTTTTCTAAAACATTATTTTTAAAAGTAACGTCATTTGAAATATCAAAGACGATCCTTTTTGCATCAGCATTTGAACCGAATCTAACG
>CACNAV010000017.1 GCA_902618535.1 uncultured Alphaproteobacteria bacterium
AATTGACCATCTACTTCATTACTAAAACCTGTTTCATCAATTTTCTCTACTATTAACTCAATATGTTCGGTATTGAAAACTAAGAGTTCAAGAAGGTGAGGGTCATCAGTTTTTCTAAGATCGGCCACATCAACTAATCTTCTGGGTTTTCCGCTAACACTTATTCTGATGTTTCTAATAACAGCTAGATTTGCATCAGTAGCTTTGATATCTTTAAGTACATCAATGTATTCTTCAACAGCAGTTTTCATTAAATTTTCTGCTTGAACTGAATATTGCTCTGCCATTTCCTTTAAATTATAGATTAACTTGTATACTTTATACTAAAGCTTCAGATTTTTCATCAATAATGTTTGAATTTTCTTCATTTTTTTTAGTATCTTCATTTGGAACTTCTTCTATTATTGGGTCAGCTAGCTTCGAATACATAAAGCGTGACTTTGGGTCGATATTTCTTATTAGATTGTGCGCTTCGTCTATAGATTTAGCAGCAAATTTTAGGCTAAAAGCTTTTCCCTCAAGCATTGAAAAACTGAATAGAAGGTTTAGTTGAGCTTTATAACAATAAACTGATGTTAGAATCCAACCAAGTAGGAATAGAAAAAAGTTCACAGAAAATAGCATAAAAAATAATATTGAAAATGCCAATAAAACCCACCATTTTCGTGAATATGCCAACCACAATGGAGGAAACAGACCTGCAGATAGTGAATTGCTATTTTCGTATACATCATATCTTCTGTAAACATCTCTCATGGCAACGTATTCGTTGAGTTCATCAATATCGTAGTTGTTCTTTTCTGAAAATTGATTTTTTATTTTTTCTGTTTCATTGCTATCAGTTGTTATGAAACCACAACCAAGACTGTTTTCTACAATTATATCAATTAAAATATCGTTTCTAAGGATCGTAAGAATAGCACGCTCATTTGATTTTTTAAGATCTTTCAGTTCTTCAATGAATCTTTTTTCTCCATAAATATAGAACTGATTATTTAAGGCAACAATTACATCATCTGGTTTTAAAAAAATAGAGTTTGCGTATGACTTTTTTCTAATTTTATCAACTTTTATTAGAAAACTAGACTCGGATTTTTTTTGTTCAGCCTCTGCCATTTTTTATGGGAAAGTAATGCTTTCCTTTTGGTCTCTTATTTCCTTCACAAGCATTTTATTTTGGCTTGAGATTGCTTCAAGAGCAGCGTTTAAAGAGGATGTACTATTTGATAGCTCTTTTAAAAGTTTGGAATTTTGATTTTTTTTACTTTCTTGCATTAATTTTTTAAATTCTTTGTTAAAACTGGCCGAGGTGACTACATTATTTTCAGCTATTGATTTTCCGAGTTTATTTGACTCTTCTTTGATCGATTTAGAAAGTCCATTAGAAAGGTTTGAAATTTCTTTTGATAAATTAACCATAAGGTTTTTGTCATTAGATTTGATTGCATTTGAAAGATTATCTAAGGCAATTTGTATTTGTTCATTAGCATTAACTAAGTCCGTATGTTTGGAAAGACTAGAGTTCATATCGTCCACTGCTTTGTTGACATTTTCAACATTTTCAGCAAAAACTACAAGAGCTTCTTTACTTGTACTAGTCATTTCTTCTAATTCAGATAAAGATTTAAAATAAAGAAGTCCAGTTAGTATTATGGCGATTATAGCTGTCGCAATTGAACTTGAAAAAACAATGGTCGTGTATTTGTGTATTTCTTTCACCTTTTGCTCCGCTTTAAGATATTCATTTTTTATTCTTTTATATTCAGATGTAACATCGGTCGCTGCGTCTGCTGCGTCCAAAGCTATCTTTATGCTTTCTTGCATTGCATTAACTTGTTGATTCATGCAAGTCTTCCTTTTTTGTTTTTAATAGTAACATTTTTATTTCTTTTTGAAAATAGTGCACAATTTATGCCAGAAATATTCTTTACTTCTAAATATGGTAATTTTTTTGAAATAACTTGAAAGGCCTTACAACCATAGGGGAATTTTGGTTTATAGGTAATGTAAAAATGTTGACATTCGTTGCAAATTGGATTGTTCATTTTTTTAAACTCTTAAACTTATCTACTAATTTTGCAATTTGGAATCGTAAAGCTCCCAAAAATGAAGTTAACGCACAAAACCATAAAAAGTATGATAAAAATAAATCTTTTTTTTCATAAAATTCTACAGCTTTTAAATGACAAATTACTGCACTGTAAAAAAAGGCAAAGGTAACAATAAGTTTTGATATATTTCTATTAAACATTTTTATTTCCAAATTCGTCAAAGATTAAATCATCTGGTATTTCAATTTCTGGTTTGTCAATTTTTTCACCTTTATCTAATTTATATATATATGCTAATGCAATAGCTACTGCATTGTATAATTTACTTAAAATTTCGTCACCTATTTCGCATGTATAGTATATCGCTCTTGCTAGTTTAGGACTCTGCATATTACCGATATTTAATTTTTTAGCTTTCTCAATTATTTTCTCTGCATTTTTACCTCTTCCTTTGGCAATTACAACTGGAGCTTTTGAATCACCCACTTCATATTTTAAAGCAACAGCGAAATGAGTTGGGTTGGTAATTATTGCTGTAGCTTCACCAAGATTGTCAACTGAAGCACTTTCTTTTCTGCTTTTTGAAGCTGCATTCATTTGTAATTTTCTAATTTTTTGTTTGACCTCCGGTTGACCATCTGTTTCTTTATATTCATCTTTGACGTCTTGGTGAGACATTCTTAAAGATTTAATATAATCATATTTCTGCCACGCAAAATCTAACGCAGCTATTAATGCTAATGCAATAAGCAACCCTATAACAAGAATGGGAAATAGCGAAACTAGCCTGTTTACAGCCGAAAATAAATTTGAGTCACTAATATTTACTAATTCTGGTAAATAATGAATTAGTATAAAGTAAGAAATCCCACCTAAAAATAAGACTTTTAGAATAGATTTACCTAATTCAACAAGTCCTTTCATTGAAAAAATCCTTTTTAACCCTTTGATTGGATTTATTTTTTCAAGTTTCCAATGCATGGCTTTAAATGAAAAATTAAGACCACCACCAACTAAAAACTGAGTCAAAACACATATTATAAAAAGTGGAGTCGAGAAAATTATTGTTACTTTAAGAAAAAAATAAATTGCTTCTTTTATCGATTGTAAAGGAGATCTGCCATGAAGTAATTCAGGACCAAAATTAAAAAATGAACTTGAAATTTTTAAAAAATCCTCAATCAAAGGAGGGAAAATGTACATTAAAATTACACCGACTGAAAGTATGGTAAAAACAAACATTTCTTTTGAAGAAACTACTTTGCCATCCTCTCTTGCTTTTTCTAATCGCCTCGAGGTGGGGTCCTGGGTCTTTTCCTGACTTTCATCTTTATCTTCAGCCATCTATTTTCCTAAAAATAATACATCAATTGATTCAAGAGAATTTTTTGTTAAATCTGCAAATGCATTTCCGATAGTTCTTGATGATAAGTAAAGAACAAAAAAGGCTAAGAGTAATGTAACAGGAAATGCAAAAGAGAACATATTCAATTGAGGCGATGACCTAGTTATTACTCCAATCGCTATATTTGTCAGTAGGAGTGCTCCGACAACAGGTAACATAATTAAGCCACCCGTGTAAAACATTGCACCTGCTGCTTCAATTCCAAGGCTCACCAGTGCTAAAGGAGGTAAATCAGTACTTATATTGTATATATCAAAGCTTCTTATTAAGAAATCAATAGCAATTAAATGTCCATTTAAAGATAAGAAAACAGTTATAAGAAATAAATCAAGAATCATACTTACAACTGGAGTTTGACCACCAGTTTGTGGATCAACCATCATTGAAAAACCCAAACCCGTTGAGGAGGCCATCTTCTCACCAGCGAGTGTGGCGGCACTAAACCAAATACTAAGAGAAAGACCAAGAGCAATACCAATTATAGCTTCGATTACTATAATTATAAATAAATTTTCAATTTCATTAATAGTAATTTCAGTGTCAGAAATATAACCAAAATAAAAAAAAGAAATTACCATTGAAAAAACTATTTTCACGTTTAGGGGTATATTTCTTGAACCTAAAAAAGGACTCGATATTAGAAAAGCTGATAATCTAACAGATGATAAAAAAAACTTAAATAAATAGTCCAAGAGAGTATTAATCTCCAAACCGGGAACAGCATCCATTGGAGAATAAAAGGGAAGGGGAATAAACATTATTTTATTCCTGAAATAGTTTCAAATATAAATTGGAAATAATCTGTCAGACTAACTAAAAAAAAGTTTGCCATCATTCCCATTGCTAAAATGACAAGAACAATTTTTGGAACAAAGCTTAACGTCATTTCTTGAATTGACGTTGCAGCTTGAATTATTCCTATTATTAATCCAATTGCAAGGGCTGCTCCTAGAAAAGGCCCACTTGAAATTAAAACTTGGTAAAAAGCTAGCCTTACCATTTCAATATTTTCATCAAAACCCATTAATAATACCTTCTATGAAAATGTTCCTACTAAAGATCCAACCGTCATCGCCCAACCATCTACTAAAACGAATAATAAGAGTTTAAAAGGAAGAGCAATCAACATTGGAGATAGCATCATCATCCCAAGAGACATTAAAACTGAAGCAATTACCATGTCAATAACAAGAAAAGGTAAGAATAGTAAAAAACCAATCTGGAATGCTGTTTTTAGTTCACTGGTCATATAGGCAGGTAAAATTATATAAAAGGGTATCTCTGATGAATCCATGAAATCTCCTTCTTTTGCCATATCTGAAAACATAACCAAATCATTCTTCCTAGTATTTTTGATCATAAACTTTTTTAACTCACTACCACCACTTTCTATCGCTTGGGTTAAATCAATTTCCCCTGATTGATATGGGCCAGAAACATCTGAATAAATTTTATTAAATGTTGGAGCCATCACAAAAAATGTAAGAAAAAGAGAAATTGCAATTAAAATTTGATTAGGAGGTGTTTGTTGAGTTCCAAGTGCTTGTCTTAATATTGACATCACAATTATTATTCGAGTAAAAGCAGTCATACCTAAAACCAATGAAGGTAAAACAGTTAAGGCTGTCATTAAAGCAAGAATTTTTAAGGAAACAGAATACTTTTTATCTCCATTTGCAAGTTCAGTGATAGTTAAAGCATCTAATCCACCTGGTTCTGCGAAAGAAAAAATTGGAATAAGCAAAATAAAAATAAACAAAAAACTAAACTTTTTCATTCAATAACCTTTTTTCAAAAACTTTTTCTAGTTTGTTTGCTTTTAAACTATTATTAGACTTTATTTCAGTGAGAAGTGCACCTGAGTTTTTACCAGAAATAAATAAATAATCTTTATCATCTAGGTTGAGTATTAAAGCTCTATCACCTTGCCCAAGAATAGTTACTTCAGAAACCGTCATTCTTTTTTTTGAATTAATTTTTTTTGAAATAATATGTTTATTTTTTTTTAAATAGTAAAAGCCAATAAACATTACTAATAGGAAACCTAATACTAATAAGTAATTATATAAGCCGGGTCCAGTGTATTCTTGCATTTTTACCTCTCTTTGAGATGATAGATGCAAGAATATTGCCGAAATTAATTACTTGAACATAAGTTATTGAATTTATTGATAAAAAAAAATATTTAATTCGCAAGTGTCAATTTTATGGCGTTAGAGATTCTGAACCATCTCTTCAGGATCTGCAACCTCTGTAAATCTAATACCAAATTTTTCTCCCACCATAACAACTTCACCTTTAGCTATTTTAGTTCCATTTGCTAAGATATCTAAAGGTTCGCCGGCTAAGCGTTCCAGTTCTACAACTGAACCTTCGTTTAAACGAAGTAAATCTTTAATTTTAATTTCTGTATTTCCAACCTCAACCGTAAGTTTTACCTCAATATTTTCTAAAACTCTTAAATTGCTTACAGCAGCTGACCCTTGTTCAGCTTCTTTTTGCTTACTATCAGATTTTTCTTGAGCAGTAGCTTCAGTTGTATTTTTTTCAACGGCTTCCTCTTGACCTTCTTTTTTAGCCAAATCTTCTTGGTTTTCTTGCTTTACAGTTTCTGCATTCATTTTTAACTCCTTAATTTAGTCGTTTTGTTAATTTAACACAAGCATTTCCCTTAATTTCACCCATTTCAGCTTTAAAATAATTTTGAGAATCTACAAAAAAATCTACTAGTTCATCAACATTAATATTCATAACATCACCTTTTTTCATTCTAAGTAACTTCGACATAGATACAACTGGCCTTGCCAGATGACTACTTACTTTAAGTGGAATTTCAAGAATGGATTTTTCTAGCTTATCTCTCCAAGACAAACTGGACTCAACAACGTCTGCTTGAACCCTTGATCTTAATAAGGATGAAACTGGTTTAAGTGTTTGAAGAGGATAAACAATATCAAATGACAAAGAATCTACTTTTGGGAGTTGCATTACAAAGGAACAAACAATAACTAAATCTGAAGATTCCACAAAGGCAGCAAATTGAGGGTTTTGTTCTCTGCTATGAAACTGTATTTTTATTGGTGTTAAATCCTTCCAACATGTTTCTAAAACTTGGCCTATTCCGTTGTTGATTACCTCAATAATCTTGTCCTCAGTTGAGGTGAATTCAGTTCTACTGTTTTCATGAACTTCAAGTTTACCCCCGTATCTACTACTGGTACATAGGCTTACAAAATTTGGTGGAAGAACTGTTAACATTGAACCTCGTAATTCCTCAATTCTGTTATTAGTCATACTCATAAAAGCGTCAAGTCCAGAACTATACTCTTCAAAAGTTTTTACTTCCGGTGGGAAAGAACTTATTCTTGGTTGAACTCTGAGTAGAGGTAGAAAAACGCTTCTAACTGTCCTTGCAAATCTTTCATTAATAAGTCTTAATGCATAGTAATCTCCAAGAAGAGTCAAGTCATCTGAGCCAAAATTGAATGTTTTATATTCAATAGCTGAAGAATCCTTTAATGAAGTAGATGTGCTTAGATCACCAGATCTAAGTCCTTCCATTAAAGCATTAACTTCTTCAGTTGATAATTTTCTTGATGGTTCAGACATTGTCAAATCCAATCATTATAATTTTATTGTAATACAAATGATGTAAAATGTACATTCTCAACACCACCAAACCCTTCAACTTTGACTAAAACTTCATTAATTCCTTCTTTTAAAGCATCAGCTAATTTTTGTTTTCCTTCTCTACCTGCAATATCGTCAGCGGAAAAAGTTGACATAATCGTTAAAATTTCTGATCTCAAAGAAAGTTGATGGCTGTCAACATTAGCCATTACCTGTTCATCATATTGTGTTGAAACACCAAGTGATAGCTGTAAAAACTTTTTAGAATCTTTTAAATTTGTAGTAAAATTCCCTGGAAATTCATAATAAGTGGTAGCAAAAATTTCTTGTTCTGGAGTGATTTTTGGAATCTTTTTCGGACCAACAGGACAATTTCCATCGGCATCCTTTTCTTCTTCTGCACATTCTTCTGCTACTTCTTCACCTTCTTTTGGTTCTTCCTCAGATGCTTCTGGGTTTTCTTTTTTTTCTATGATTTGCGAAATTTCAGTGGAAGGATCAGATGAATCATCTCCTCCAATAAACATACCTATACCTAGTCCAGCACCAAGTAACACAATGCCTCCAACAATCATTAAAATCAGTTTTATTGGACTCTTTTTTTCTTCTTCTTGATTATTATCTTCAGCCATTTTTTACTCCTAACTAAATAAAACTTTAATTAAGCATTAACGTCAATACTATTATTATTAGTTTTAATTTTTTTAAGTTCGTTTACTTTCTTTTTAAAATCTGTGATTTCTTGTTTCTCTTGTTGTTTTTGTTTTTGCTGATTAAAGTAATTACCATGATTATTACTGTCATTAAATAGAGAAAATTTTGAATTTTTTTCTTCAATTAAATCAGTTAATTTAGGTAAGTTATCATTAAGTATATTCGCGGCCTCTTGATTTTCTGTATTTATTTGTATGCTAGTTTTACTATCTTTTACGGTAATTTCTAAACTTATCTTTCCTAAGTTTTTTGGTTTCAAATCAAAATTTAGTTTTGATATTCCCTTATTCATTGAGTTTTTAATTATTTTTGTAAACTTTTCACCCCAACTGCTCTCTAGAAGGTCTAATGTTTCTTTGGTGTGAAAGTTTTGGTTATTTGTTAAGTGTTTTTCTGGAGATTTTGTTTTATTATTAGAGCTTTTTAAGTCAAAACTTGTTTCATTTGAATTTTTAGTATTATTTCTTGTTAAGGTTCCAATTACTTTGCTAGGTAATTCTTTGTTAATTTTATTTTGAATTGCTTCTTGTTCATCATTATTTTTTGCGGCAATAATGTTATTATTTTTTTTATTTATTTTTTTTTCTTTAAGTATGATACTCGTTTCTTTTGAAGACTTGACTCTATTTGCAATTGTTTGAGAATTAACGTTTTTTAGTTGCTCAGTCTCAAGTTTTTTATTTGTTTTATCAAGTTGATTAATTTTGGAGATATCATTTTCAAAATTAATTTTTTCAACTTTTTTTATTTTTATTTCAAAATTTGGTGTTTTAGCAACTTTTTGCTCATCAAGATTTTTATTTGTTTCTGGGTTGTTTCTGAAATGAATTGTTTTTTTGCTTTCATTTAAAGATACTGTATTTTTTAAATTATCGGATAAATTGGGTTTTTTAATATCTTTAAAACTTATTTCCATAGGGCCAAGATTTTTAACATTGTCAATTCTTGATTCTTTACTGGTTGACTTATTATCAATCCCAAGTTCTTTATAAAAAACCTCTGCTAGTGACCTTGCAACATTCATAGTATT
>CACNAV010000018.1 GCA_902618535.1 uncultured Alphaproteobacteria bacterium
ACATAATAATTTCTAACTCTGAATTATAAATTCTTATTTGATTGCGGATTTTATAAGACTCACTAAAGTATTGAGGTTTTTATGAAAATTGAAATTAAACCATAAATAATAATAAGACTTCTACTTATCTTTTGGACTTGTGCTTTTACCATTTGGTTTTTATTTGAAACCTTCCTGATATAAAAAAATGTTTCTAAAGATTCACTTCAATTCTTGTTTATTCAGACAAGTTTCGACCCTTTCCGTGTTTCTAGGTAACTATGTGATAGCCTATAGTTCCAAGTTTTTTTGATATTTACACGAATTTTAAAAATATTGATTCTTTGTGTAAATATCTTGATTCATAGGGTTGTTTAAGATGAAATAACAAGTTACCATCTTTTAAATTAGCTTTAATATTGGCGTTTATATATGAAAGATACATTTATACGAAGTTGTGAACACTGGAGTGAAACAAGTCGAAATGAAATGGAAAATTTTTACGCTTTGGCTTCCATTGATTATAAATATTTAGCTGAGAAATTTGATTGGAAGGAATGGTTGGAAATCCATCAAACAAATGTTGGTGAACGAAGACTAAAAATCTTAGATGTTGCGTGTGGTTCAGGTAAATTTCCTTCAGCACTTGTTCAATATGCTAAATTAGCAGATGCAAATTTATTACCAATTGATTACGCACTTCTTGATCCCTCATCATTTTCAATTTCCGAAGCACGTAAGGTTTTAAAATTTCCGTTTACAGCAAGCTCCGAATTTGAAACTACTTTACAGGAATTTTCATGTGAAAAAGACGCTTATGATATTATCTGGGCAACGCATGCCCTTTATGCAGTTCCCAAATGTGAACTAAAAGATGCATTAAAGCGTTTTGTTTCTGGAATGTCTGGATCTGGTTTTATTGCACACGCATGTGAAAAGTCTCACTACATAAAATTTTACAAACATTATTTAAACGGTTTTAAGGGTGGCTCTGGAGAACCCTTTTCTAGTGCTGAACAAATTGTACAAGCACTTAAAGAAATTGGTATTTCTTATAGAGTTGAGAAAATAGTATACGAAAATGGTCTATCCAAGAACGCATCTTTACAAGTTGAGGGATACTTACAACGGTGTATTTTTGATGATACTATTGGCTTAGACGCAATGTTAAAAAATTCAAGTACAGGACCGTATTTGGAAAATTGTGTTAAAGACGAACAGTGGCGTTTTAAGCAAGAGGTAATGCTGATTTTTCTATCAAGAACTTAATGTCTATGTCCGATTGTAATTTTGTTTACAGTAAATGTGATAGTATAATTACGACTTTTGTTAAATGTTTATAAAACGAATTTTATTAGCTACTTCACCAGAACTTAGTCTGGGTATATTTTTAATATTTAGTTCAAGTATTGGTCAAACTTTCTTTATTTCTCTTTTCTCTGGAGAAATAAGAAATGAATTTAATCTCTCTCATGGAATGTTTGGAATACTCTATTCCGTTGCAACGCTAACAAGTGCGATTTTTTTTTTTTGGTTGGGAAAATTTACAGACCAATTTAATTTGATCGTTCTTGGATTAATAACTTTAGTTTTATTAAGCGGATTTTCATTTTTAATATCAAGTGCAGAGTCACTTCTTATTCTTTTCTTATCTTTATTAGGTCTACGCTTGTTTGGTCAAAGTATGATTAGCCATATAGCGGTAACTGCAATGGCTCGGTGGTTTTTAAAGAAAAAAGGAAGAGCTCTGAGTATTGCACTAATGGGACATCCGATTGGAGAAGCACTTTTACCCTCTATTGTTACTTTCTTTTTATTTCAGTTTACGTGGCGTGAAATTTGGATAGGTGTAGGTACATGTATAATAATTATTTTTTTACCTCTAGTTTACTGGCTTGGAAGATATCTAAGGTTACAACGACTCGATTTATCAAATAGCTTACCTGAAGCAAAAAAAAAATTAAATGTTTCTTGGAATCGTTCACAAGTCCTTAAAGATTTAAGATTTTACCAAATTATACCCGGGCTACTTGCTTCTCCCTTTATGGTAACAGGAGTTTTTTTTCACCAGATACATTTAATTGAATCAAAATCTTGGTCGATGAAACTTTTAGCATCATCTTATCCGTTTTTTGCATTGAGTGTGATTGGGGTAACTTTTGTTGCTGGTTGGGTAGTAGATCGCTTTAGCACAGTTCATTTATTAAGATTTTTTTTGCTACCTCTTGCCTTTGGTTTGCTTCTAGTCGCTTTTACAGACAAGACGTATGCCGTTCCTATATTTATGATCTTAATAGGCGCATCTACTGGAGCAGCTACTATTGTTATAAGTACTTTATGGGTTGAGCTATACGGAATTGATTTTCTAGGTTCAATCAGATCAATGTGTTTTTCTTTAGTTGTTTTATCTACCTCTATCTCTCCAGCCCTGATAGGGTTGTTGATAGACATAGGTATAACATTGGAAATTCAATTTATTATATTTGCATTCTATATATTTATATGCTCAATAAGTTTCGCAATTTTAACACAAAAGCTTTTGATTGCTAGATCTCCTCCTTCATGAAGCCTCCCAAGACCTATTAACTCAAGAATGATATTATTTTCTCAATAGTTTAAAAATAAAAAAGGTAAGAATTCCTGACATTATACCTGGAGCCACCTCGTAAATGAAGTTATTTAATCCTAAATGCCTCCATACCAATAGAGTTATTAAGGGTATTACCATCATCATTAATGATAAAACTTCAGATATTTTTTGTTTTAATGAGTTAATAATTAATAAGGGAGAAAAACAGCAAGCTAATGTTGACCATGACATTAATACAAGATTAAAAACGCTTTTATTATCGTTGATAGCGATAGTAACAACGAAGACTGTAACAAATAAAGTAACTACTTTATTTATTAAATAATTATTTTTTTTATTAAATGATAAATCATTAGTAATTGAGGCAGTACAAGAGATTATTTGAGAATCTGCAGTCGACATTGTGGCAGCAAAAATACCAGCTAAGACAACTCCGACAAAAAATTCAGGTAGTAAATTAAGAGCTAGAGTTGGTAACGCTAGTTCTGGATCTATATTATTAGTTTCAGGGATTAATAATCTTGCTACAAAAGCTGCTAAGATACTTAATGAATAAAAAAAAGTATACCAGGTATAATAATATATTCTTGTTTTTGGAATGTTTTTAGTATTATCAATTGTCATGAATCTTACCATAACGTGAGGCTGACCTATCACACCCACACCTGAAAAAAACCAACCAATAATAAACATGTATGGAGCCAAGAAAAATTCCGAAAACTCTGTTGATGGAAACCATTTCATATAATCTGGAGATATTTTATGTAACTCATTGATAAAGTTTGAAAAACCACCTAACTCTTTTATTCCAAAAAAAACCATTAAAAACATAGCAATTACCATCACTAAAGATTGAGCTGCATCTGTCCAAATTGAAGCTCTTATTCCTCCTGAAAAACAATATAGTAACACGATGATTCCACCAATAATTGCTCCTAATCTGTAGTCTAAACCAAATAAAATATGCATTGACTTACTTCCAGCATTTAACTGAGCTGCTGCATATGTAGATAAAAAAATAAGAATTATGACCCCGCCAAATAATTGTACATATTTATAATTAGCTCCATGCCATTTACTTACAAGACTTGCAAAACTAACAACTTTTAATTCCTGTGATTTCTTTCTTAAATTTTTGTGCACGAAAAGAGAAGAAATAAAGTCACCAAAAATTAACCCAAACATTAGCCAGACAGATTGCAAGCCATATACATATGTAAATCCAATTTGGCCGATAAACATATAGCCACTGTTAGATGTTGCAATTGCCGATATCGCTGCTAACCAAGGCTTTATCTCTTGATTAGCCAGTAAATAATCAAGAGATGTATTTTTTTTTTTAAGAACTGATAAAGATCCCACCAACGTAAATAGGAAGAGAAACAAACAAAAGCTGAAGAATATCACAGCAATATTATTTTTTTAGAGAACACAATTTTGAAGGCTTTTTTACTATTAACCGATTAACTGGAAGGTTAAATTCACCTAAACCGTCAACTGAGATATTTTTAAAGTAATCTGCAAGTTCTGAAACTAAAATGCTATAATGCTTAGATGATAGAACTAATGAGGCATAAAAAAAGCCTGAAACTTCTTTAGCTAAAACTATAGGTTTTTGTTTAAAAGATAGTACATGAGAGGTAATTTTTACTTCACAGTCGTGAAAAACTTTTTTAACAAGTTCATTCAGAGTCTTTAAAGATCTAACTCTGGGATCGCCTAATTCTAATAATCCATAATTAGGGAATATTTTTTGAACAAATTTATATATTATGTTGTGGATATCTGAATATCCAATTGCAGAATTAGGATCTCCATCAACAATTGCAGAAAAAACTCCCTGATTCTTAAGGATTCTTTTGATTGTTTTTAAGACAGGAATAATAGGATCCATTAATGTCAAAGCCCAATGACAAAATATCACATCTTTTGAAGAATCTCCGATGAAGCCCAGTTCTTGGGCTTTTGCATTATAAAAATTTATATCCTTATTTAAAAGTCTGGTTCGTGCAAGTTTGAGTTCGCTATCATTCATATCCACTCCAGAAAGTTTGAGATTAAAGGGAAAATGTTTGTCACAATACTCTAAAAGAACCCCACTACCACAAGCTAAATCTAAGATATCCCTGTGTGTACTTGGGTCGACAGTATCTAAGAGTAACTCATAGCTATTCTTTCCATCTAAGTCACAGCAATTGGTTGCAATTTTTTCTGTAAATCCCGCATGACGATTGTGAATAATATGAAGATGGTCTAATAAATCTTGACTATTTGGATCTTGCCCAGAATAAATTTTATTAACCCAGGGTGAATTAACAATTTTATAATTATTTTTAAAAAGCATTAAATCTTCACTAAATCTAAAATTTAATTTATCGCCGGCCAACAAACTGGGTTAAATTTACTTGAAACAATTTGACCTGGTTTGGTTTCAGGAATAAACTTTTTCCAATCTCCTGAAATCATAGTAGGATTATTAACAACACGAGCACCATCTGCGAAATATGTATTAGCTAATACAATGCGACTTTGAGTAGTTTTATTTTCAGAGGCAGTGTGAAAACTAAGATTATGATGAAAACTTACCTCTCCTAATTCAAAAGGTTCTTCAACAATTGAAACTTCTTCCTTTTTGAAAATATCACTTATTTTTTTATCGTAACTTGTATCAGATTTATTAAACTCAATATCTTTTACAAGTTTATAGACTTCAATAGGCTTTGCAAACATCAGAGGACCCATCTCAATTGGAATAGCCTGAGCTGGAATCCACGCAGTAATAACATCATTTGTTTCTAAGGGAAAATGATGATCATCATAATGCCAAGGAGTGCGACCACAGCCTGACTCTTTTACCAAAGCATTATCATGGTAAAGACGAATTTTTTTCACAGATAGTAGGTCAGCACAAATCTTAGCTATTCGGGAACTCAAAACAAATTCTCTGATTACAGAATTTTCTACCCACATCATTTCAAGACTTAAGAAACGATTTTTTTTCATTTCATAATAGTTTGTAAAAGTCTTTCTCAAAAGTGTGAGAATTTCACGACGTAAAACTTGAAGAGCACCCGGTGTAAAAACATTCTTTAATTTAATAAAGCCATTTTTTTGAAAAGTTTTAATATCATGTTCTGTTAAATTGTATGGTTTTGAAAGCAGTTGTTTTAAATTAATTTTTGATGGATATTTTACTTTTGGTGGTTCAGGTAATTCTAATAAAGTATTATTTACATTCGAATTTGAGTTGTCGGCCAGAGAAACATACCAATCCCACCATGCTTGATTATCTTTGTCCCAGGCACTATTTGCATTTTTATGAGATTCATTGAAATTAGGATGTATCTCTTTTTTTAAATTATTTTGTTTAAGCATATTCAAAAATTTAACTATTTTTTTGAGGCCTCAATTGCTTGTTCAACATCATTAATAATATCATCAATATGTTCAATGCCCACAGAAATTCTAATTAAGTCTTCACTTACACCTGCTAAAGCCTTTTGTTCAGGGGTCAGTTGTCTATGTAATGTCGACGCTGGATGACATGCAAGGGACTTTGCATCACCCATACTAAGTACTCTTAGAATCATTTGAAGTGCATCAATGAACTTAGCACCTGCTTCTTTTCCTCCTTTAATACCAAAACTGATAATACCAGATGCATGACCTTTTGTAATTTTTTTACAAACATTGTGATATCTATCATTTGGTAAAGCAGCATAATTTACCCACTTCACACTTTCGTGACGCTCTAAATATTTCGCAAGTTCAAGAGCATTTTTGCAATGCCTTTCCATCCTTACACCTAATGATTCTAGCCCAAGCATAATGATATATGCATTATTTGGGGATAGACAAGCTCCTGTTTCTCTCAAAGGAACGACTCTGCAACAACCAATAAATGCAGCTGAGCCAAACTTTTCAGTATATCTAATTCCATGGTAAGATGGATCTGGTTCATTTAGCATAGGGTATTTGTCTGGTTGTTTAGTCCAATCAAATTTTCCTGAATCAACAATAATTCCTCCGATAGTTGCACCATGACCGTCAATGTATTTTGTTAAAGAGTGAATAACAATATCTGCTCCAAAATCAATAGG
>CACNAV010000019.1 GCA_902618535.1 uncultured Alphaproteobacteria bacterium
CTTAGAGTTGCGAAATTATATGAAAAAAAAAATTTTTGATTTGAAACTTAAGAACATAAGAGTAAATCAATCGGGTTGCCTTGATAAATGTGAATCCGGACCAGTTATGGTTATTTATCCTGAAGGTATTTGGTATAACTATAAAAATAAATTAGATATAGACGAAATTATTGATACTCATTTAATTAAAGGGAAGGTTGTAAAAAGGCTTATTTTAAAGCGTTAAGATTCTCTATCTAGTTTTTAACCAAAGTTTATACAAAAAATTCGCAAAAATATTGATGGGTTTGAATTTAAGTGCAAAGCTCAAAGGTTTTAAATATTGAAATTTACTCCACATGATTGCAAATGCATCAACCCCTTTGATTATAGTTCCTTTCTCATTTTGTATATGAAGAATGGAAAGTAATTCTTTTTTTGATACTCCAGTATTCTTAATTTTTTTTTTGTTATTATGAATGTTTACCCAATCAAAGTTTTTATCTTTGTCAATTTTAGAATAAAAGTTAATTTCTCTTTTACAAATGTTGCATTTACCATCATAAAAAACTTTAATTTTTTTACTCATAAACCTGAACTTCTTATTATTTGATAAGTAATTCTTGTAAAAAAATAGGTACAATTAAGACAAATTACAAACATTATTAAATATCGTATTGTTTTCTCCAAAGATTCTCCAATCCATTCAATAAATATATTTGAATCAGCAATCTTCATAAGTGTTTCAAAAAAAAGAAAAAATGAAAAAAGAAAATTAGAAATCTGTACTCCTTCATAATTCAAAAAGTAAATCAAGACAAAAGAGCAGATTGTAAAAAAACTGATGTAGTAAAAAGTAAATAATAATTTATTTTTAACGTTGTTGGTACAAAGTAAACTTAAAGCTTTACTTTTTATATTAAAGATTTTGATTAATTTAGTTGTTAAGAAAATTAATAATAAATGAATTAAGATTAGTGTAAAAAATTTTTCCCAGAAAAAAGCTATTTTTTTTTCCTCTTAGAGCTGAAATCTTTTTTTGAAAGTTGAAAAAGTAAAGCAACAAATACAATTGCAAAAACGTAAAAAATAATAAAACCGAGCGGATTATCTATCATTGATTTGTGAAGAGAGTCTTGCTGACACATAAGGTTTTCCTTAAAGGATTTTACCTCATTAGAACAGAATTCAAAGTTTGATTGATTGTCAGGGGATTGTTTATTCAACGTCAAATTTCTATATCAATTTCACCTTCAATTTTTTCATTGAGGTCTAGTTCTTCAGAAACTAGGTTTGCACTTATTTTAATTTTTTTTGATAAATTGCGACTATTCCCCCTAATTTTTTCCTCAATTTTTCTTTGGGAAGTAATTCCTACATTTTTTAAAAATTTTCTTATGGAAATATTGAGCTTTTCTTCATTCATTATATTAAATTAATAAAGTGATATTAAATTGTAAAGCTTATTGTTTTTTAAAAACAAACTAGATGTTTTATGATTATGGGAGTTTTTATTCCGAAGAATTCATTAACTGAATGATGATGCTTATGATGAGAGTGAACAAGAACTGGTAAAATTTCATTTTCTGATACTTCTAAGAAATAAATGAAATTTGTTCCTTGAAACCTTTTATCAATAATTCTAAATTTGACTCTACTTTTATCATTATGAATTAAGTCTTCAGGTTGTATTAGAAGCTTTACTTTTTTTCCTTTTTCATGCGGATGCACAAAGTTTCCTTTGATCTTACCTAAGATTTTATGACTTAATTCATTTTTTGAGATTACTTCGGCTGTTATAAAAGTTCCTTTATTAAAGAAACTGGCCACATCCTGAGACGCTGGAAAGTGATAAATATTGTATGGATCGTCAAATTGAATTAATTTTCCTTCAGTAAATAAGCAACATTTTTCTCCAAAATAAAATGCTTCCTCATAATTATGAGTAACAATAATTGAGCTAATATTGTTTTTTTTTAATATAGTTTTTAGATTTACTTGTAACTTTTCCTTCAGTCCAATATCTACATTAGAGAATGGTTCATCAAGGAGAAGTAAAGAGGGTTTGGATATAAGGGATCTAATAAGTGAAGCACGCTGAGCTTCTCCGGCACTAATTTCATGTGGATATTTTTTTAAAATTGGTTCTAGAAAAAACGCTTCAATACATTCTTCAAGGGATAATTTTATTTTTTTTTTTGTTCTTTTAAGCTGACCTATCTTGAGGTTCTCAAAAACATTCAAATGAGGGAATAAACTATTTTCTTGAAAGGAAAGGGCTATATCTCTTTTTTCAGGTTCAACGAAAATTTTGGTTGAGGAAATTATTTTTTTATTTAGAAAAATTTCACCCTTTATTATAGGGTCTAGTCCTGCGATTGCTCTCAAGATTGTTGTTTTACCGACTCCAGACGGACCTAAAATAGAAATAATTTGACCTTGTTCTTTAATACAAAAGTTGACATCAATTAGTTTGTGCTCTTTGCTTGATGAAAATGTAACATTCTTTACTTCAAAAAACGCGGTCATAGAAATTTTATAATTTATTTTTTATCTATTAAAAAGAATTTAATTGATAAAAAAATAAGAAGAGATGACCATAAAACAATAAAAAGTGATGGAATTGCTGCGGCCTCAACTAAATCATTAGATGCAAGGTTAAATGCACTTGTAGAAAAAGTCTCAAAATTAAATGGACGAAGAATCAGAGTTATAGGAAGTTCTTTGATAACCTCAATTGAGATAAGTATAAAAGCAAAAATAAGATTTTTCTTGAGTAAAGGATAGTGTACATTTTTTAAAATACTTAATTTATTAAACCCGAGAAGAAGTGCACTTTCATCAATAGATTTATTTATTTTTAAATAAACTGTTTTAATAGTATTAAATGATATCGAATAAAATCTTACGCTGTAGCCAAAGATTAGACCATAAATCGAACCAATGAAATATCCGCGAAGGTTCATATCTAAAAAACTGTCAATTAGGGAAAATAAACTTATTATTGAAACGGAAACAACTATTCCTGGCATCGCATAACCTGATATGGATAAACTTGAAAAAAAAGAAAGTATTTTGCTTTTTAATACTCTGCCACTGAAAGTCACAATTAGTGAAGTTAAAATTATGAATATAGAGGAAAGAAAGATTAGTTTAATTGAATTATAATTCAATTGAAGAATTTGGTTTAAATCCAAATAACTACTATTCATAAATGACCATTTAACCATTAAAACAAGTGGAAATAAAAAACTTGTACTAAAAAGAAAAAAACAAAAAAAGAAAGCAAAAAAACCTTTATACCCTGAAAGAATAACTTTTTTATTTTTTTTATTAAATGAATTATTAGAATTAAAAAATTTGATATTTTTTCTCGAAATACTCTCTAAACCAAAAAAAAATAAAATAAAAAATATTAAAAATAATGATAAAAAATTAGCTGTTTTTAAGTCATCAAAAATAAACCAAGAATTGTATATTCCCGTGGTGTATGTAGAGACTCCAAAGAAAGAGACAGTTCCAAAATCAGATAGTGTTTCCATAGCAACTAGACTGAGTCCAATAAAAATTGCAGGTCTTGCAGTAGGAATTATAATTTTTAAAAAAGTATCAATATTATTGAATCCTAGGCTTTTTCCAACCTCAATCAAGTCTCTTGATTGATTTAAAAAAGTAGATCTTGTTAATATGAAAACATAACCAAATAAGGTTAAACTTAACGATATAATTGAACCTGAAAGTGGTTCAATTTTAGGGATGAGTGTTTTTGATAAGTCTTCTGAAAAAAATGAAACTAAAGAATAAGCTATTCCAAAATTTTCAAAAAAAGCTGATAAAGTGTATGCATAAATGTAAGGTGGAATAGCAAATGACATAAGAAGTGAATATTTGAAAAAATTAACTCCAACAAATTCATAAAAGGAAACCAAGTAAGCAGATACTCCCCCTAAAAATAAAGTTAATAAAAGAACGCCAATGAGAATGACTACAGAGTTCATGGTATAAGAACGAAATTCACCGCTAGAAAAAAAATTTAAATAGTCTGATTTTTGATTAATATTCTCAAAAAAAATAGTCAATATTGGGCTTAAGATTAGAATTATGATAAATAGTGATAAGAAAAGAATCGAATTATCAGAAACTCTTTGATTTAGGTTAATATTCAAAGTACAACCTTAATTCCAACCAGCTTTTTTCATTAATTTAAAAGCCTGAGCTTGTCTTTTTCCATAAGTAGAAACATCAATATAAATATCCTCTTTAAAGTTCTTTATATTATTTATTAATTTATTAGTTGAGACATTTTGAATAATAGGGAACTCAAATGAACTGTTGCAAAGATTTGTTTGTGCTTCTTTGGTAAGTAAAAATTCTAAAAATTCTTGCGCATTTTTCTTATTTGGTGAATAACTCAAAATACCTGCTCCAGAGATATTTATGTGAGCTCCTCTGTCATTTTGATTTGGAAATATTGGTTCAACCTTCTGAGCTGCTTTTTTTTGATCGTCACCTTTTTTTCCTGATAACATTAAGGCGTAGTAGTAAGTATTCGCTATGGCAAGTTTTGATTCACCTGCTGCTACAGAGAGAATTTGGGCTCTATCATTTCCCTGAGGTTTTCGTGAAAAATTTTTTACAAGTTTCTTCAGCCACTCTCTTGTAAAATCCTCTCCTTTATGTTCTAAGATTGAGGCTACTAGTGATTGGTTGTAGATATTATTTGATTGTCTAATTGCAATTGATTTTCTCCATTTTTTACTACTTAAATCCTCATAAGATATATTTTTTATTTCATTATAATTAACTAAATTAGGGTTATAAAAAATAATTCTAGCTCTTTTTGTAACCCCAACCCAATAATCATTTTTTAATGATGCAGGTACAAGCTTTAAAGATCGACTTTCATTATATTTTGCAAATAGTCCTTTTTCTTCAGCTGAATAAAGTGCGCCCGCATCAGCCAAAAATAAAACATCTCCCTTACTTTTTGAGCCCTCGTCTAAAAGTCTTTTTTCTAAAACTTTTGATTTAGCATTTATGACATTAACTTTAATACCTGTTTTTTCTTCAAACTTTTTAAACAAAATTAAATCTGATGGATAGTGCCTAGAAGTAAATAAGTTAAGTTCATTGCTGTAAGAAGAACTTACAAAAATTAATGATAAAAAAAATAAAAAAGTAACACGCATGATAATGATAATTATTATTATTTTTATTAATTATAACTATATTATTCACGTGTCAATGTGAAAAAGAAAAGGATTGAGAAAAAAAAATTCTCAATCCTTTTAATTGATTACTTTATGCTAATTAATTTTGGCTTTTTATTTTCTGGAATAAATTTTTCTAATTTAATTATTAGCATTCCATTTTTCATTTCTGCATTTTTAACCAAGATTTCTTCTGATAAGGTAAACTTTCTATTAAATGATCTATGAGAGATACCTTGATGTATTAAGTTTACATCTTTATTTGAATCTTCTCTTTTTTTTGATCTAACAGTTAATTCACTATCAGCTAATTCTATTTCTATATCATCTTTGTTAAACCCAGCAAGAGCCATTTCGATAATATAATTATTTTCGTCAACCTTACTAATATTGTAAGGTGGATAAGAATTAGATGACTCTAGGTCAATGTCAAAGAGTCTATCAAAAAGATTATCAAACCCAATAGAATAGGGAATGAATTTGTTTCTATCAAATGTAGTTAAATTATTTTGCATTATTTTTCTCCTTTCAATAAGCAAGAATTATTAATACATCCCTTAATATAGGCAATGTATAGACTTAATATAATGTCATTTTGACAGTATGTCAATATGTCATTGCAAAATTTTTGCCATTATTTTGTCTGGCTTCGTATAATTCGATTTTATATTTTTTTTGATAGACTCTTAAATTAGCTAGAACTTTCTTTACATAGTATCTAGTTTCTTCTAAGGGGATTGATTCTATCCAATTAATAAAGCTTATTTGGCCTTTTCTAGGGTCACCATACCTTTTTAACCAAATTTTTACTCTATTTGGCCCTGCATTATAAGAGGCTAAAGCAAGAGGAAGGCTATTCTTATATCTTTTAAGCATTTCGTAGATGTATGTTGTTCCTAAAGTAACATTGTACTGAGGGTTTCTTGTTAATTCTTTTTTTCTGTATCTAATTTTAAGGTCCTTAGCTACTTTTTTTGCAGTATATGGCATTAATTGCATTACTCCCCTTGCACCTGCTGAACTGTATGCGTTTATTCTAAAATTACTCTCTTGATGCGAAATTGCATGAATGAGCGCTAGGGTTGGTAAAGAATTTTTGAATTTTTGAGGAATATAATTTTCTATTAGGGGGTATGAATATTTTACAGATGGGTTTTCTAACTTTTTAGATATTAAAGTAACAATGTATTTATTTTCTAATTTAAGTGCTTCGTTTAAAACAAAAAGTTTGTTTTCATATCTACTTGATACATCTATAAGTTTTTTAAAAAAAACTAAGGTTTTTTCCGGTTCCTGTCCTGCCTTTAAAATTATCTTTATAACCTCTAAAAGATCATCCGCGTTGTCAGGTCTAAGTAAAATTTTCTTTTCTTTTTTAAAATTAAAATTTCCAAGCTTAATCGAAGCATTTTGTCCGTAGAAAGAAAATTTATTTTTCGACGCAATTTTTAGCCATATTACCTCCT
>CACNAV010000020.1 GCA_902618535.1 uncultured Alphaproteobacteria bacterium
GTAATAGGTGGAATTGGTCTGGGACTGGGATATGTATCACCAGTGTCAACGCTCATTAGATGGTTTCCAGATAGACGTGGTATGGCAACAGGTATGGCTATTATGGGCTTTGGTGGCGGTGCAATGATAGCAAAATTATCAATAGACCGTTTACTAGCAAAATTTTATAAGGCTCCCGAATACTTGGGTTCTGAAGATTCAGTTAACCTTATCACTGAAAGTGGAAGAAGATTTGTTGAGATATCTGGGAATCTTACAGAGGTCGTTGTTGTGACTATGAACGACATTGCAAAGATGATTGTTCCAAGTGATCCTGGTGTATATATAGTTGGTACTGGTTCTAGCGGGGCTGCAGAAACTTTTTTATTTCTTGGTATCGTTTACTTTATTATAATGACTATTGCTGCTTTTTCTTACAGGGTTCCTAAGGACGGATGGATTCCAAAAGGTTGGACACCACCAAAAGATTCAAAAAAAACCAGACTGATTACTAAAAATAATGTTCATATTGACCAGGCACTTAAAACTCCTCAATTTTATTTTCTATGGGTTGTTTTATGCTTTAATGTTACTGCTGGAATTGGTGTTATAGGAGTTGCCAAAACAATGATGATAGAAATCTTTACTCCAAGTCTACCCGTAATTGTTACTGCCGGTTTTGCAGGTACTTACGTTTTGATGATTAGTGTATTTAATATGATTGGAAGAATTTTTTGGGCTTCAATGTCGGATTTTATTGGAAGAAAAACTACTTATTTCATATTCTTTTCACTAGGATTTCTTTTATACATGTCCATTCCATTTACAGCAAAGGCGATGAGTGTTAGCCCAGCTGTTACGTACTTAATTTTATTTTATGCTGCTTCAATGGTTATTTTTACAATGTACGGTGGAGGATTTGCAACTATACCAGCATACCTAGCAGATATCTTTGGGACTAAATATGTAGGTGGTATACACGGTAGATTGTTGACTGCATGGTCTACAGCTGGTGTTCTAGGACCAGTCGCAATAACTCAATTGAGGCAAGGCTCAGTTGAGACGGCAATTCAAGATTTAGTTAGCAAAATGTCTCCTGAGAAATTTCAGGAAATTTATGGAGCGTCTGTCGAGCAACTCTCATTGCTTGTAAAACAGAAGACAGTAACAATCTCTAACTTGATGCAACATATGCCCGAAGGAACCATAAACCCCTCTACGACTCTTTATAATACCACTATGTATGCAATGGCAGCATTACTTGCAATAGCATTTGTTTCAAATTTATTGATTGGTCCAGTGGATAAGAAACATCACATGAAAGAATAATATAATTTAGGCGCTTAACTTTGCAATTTTTGCAGCGCAGTATTTAAGTTCAGGAATTTTTCCGTCAGGATCTAATGCTTGATTTGTTAAAAGATTTGCTGGCGCATTTTCAAAGCAAAAAGGCATAAAAACCATTCCATCAGGTATCATTTTGTCAAACCTCACTTTTACTTCAACTTTACCTCTTCTGGTTGAAAGCTCTACCTTCTCGTCATGTGAAAAATTATTTTTTTTCATCTCATTTCTTGATAAATGAACAAAAGGTTGGGGCTCTATTGTATTTAAAACTTTCGACCGCATTGTCATTGAACCAGTATGCCAGTGTTCTAATAGTCTACCTGTGGTAAGAACTAGAGGATAGTTTTTATCGGGAACCTCGTCTGGTGAAATAAGTTTGGCAGGTACAAGTTTTCCTTTCTTATTTTTGGTTGGAAAACCCTCACCAAAAATAACCTCATTTCCAGGTTTGTTTTCTCCATCAGAAGGATATGTGACAGCTCCTTCATTAACTAAGCGTTCCCAAGTAATGTTTTTTAGAGATTCCATGCAACCACTTAATTCATCATACACCTCATCAGGACCTTTATAATTCCAATTTAATCCCATTCTATTTGCAAGTTCCTGGATAATCCATAAGTCCTGTTTAGCATCCCCAGGTGGGTTAATTGCTTTTCTAGCCAACTGGACACGTCTATCTGTGTTTGTAAAGGTGCCTGTTTTTTCGGGAAAAGCTGATGCAGGTAGAACTATATCGGCCAAATATGCAGTCTCTGTCAGAAAAATATCCTGAACAACTAGGCAGTCAAGCCTTGCAAGAGCCTCCCTCGCATGATTAGCATTGGGATCTGACATCGCAGGGTTTTCACCCATAATATATAAACCTTTAATTTTTGTTTCATAAATTGCTTCCATAATTTCAACAACTGTTAAACCTGGGTTAGGGTTAATTTCACAATCCCAGTATTTTTCGAAAAACTTAACATTATTAGAATCAGCAATTGGCAAATAATCTGGAAGAACCATAGGAATCAGACCAACATCTGATGCACCTTGAACATTGTTTTGTCCTCTTAATGGATGCAATCCAGTTCCTGGTCTACCAACATTACCAGTTGTTAGAGCCAAAGATATTAGGCATCTAGAATTATCTGTTCCATGAATATGCTGCGATATCCCCATGCCCCAAAAAATCATAGCGGATTTTGCATTCGCAAATATCCTAGCTGTCTCTTTGATTTCCTCAGCGTCAATTCCACATATTTGACTCATTTCTTCTGGAGTGAAGTCTTTGACATGATTTTTAAGCTCCAAATATCCATCCGTAAACTTTTCTATATACTGTCTATCAACTAGTCCCTCTTCAATTATTGTATTTAGCATTGCATTCAAAAGGGCAACATCAGCACCTGGCTTAAACTGAAGACTTTTCTCTGCAATTCTAGATAGATCTTGTTCCCTGGGATCCAGAACAATTAATTTAAGCCCATTATTTTTTACAGCATTTTTGATAAAAGTCGCAGCGACAGGGTGGTTTTGGGTTGGACGACAACCAATAAGTATGGCAACCTCAGCATTTTTTACTTCTGATACTGGTGCGGTTACGGCACCCGTTCCAATAGCCTCCATAAGTGCAGCTACGGATGATGCGTGACACATCCTTGTACAGTGATCGACATTGTTATTTCTAAAACCAACTCTTATCAATTTCTGAAATAAGTAGGCTTCTTCATTAGAACCTTTTGCACAACCGAATCCCGCAAGTGCATCATCTCCACCTTCAGCATCTCTTATTGAAGATAGTTTGCTTGCAGCAAGATCAAGAGCTTCTTCCCATGATGCTTCTCTGAAATGAGATAATGGGTTTAGTGGATCAAGTTTTTCTTTAGGATCTTTCTTAATACCTGTCTTTCGTATAAGAGGTTTTGTAATTCTTTCTGGGTTATGAACATAATCAAAGCCAAACCTGCCTTTTACACAAAGTCTATTGTGATTAGCAGGTCCTTCTCTTCCATCAACAGAGACAATTTTTTCACCTTTAATGTTATAGGTTAATTGACATCCCACACCACAATACGGACAGAGAGAATCGACCTTTCTGTCTGGATTAATTACTTTTTTACCTTTTTCGTTCAACAAGTTTGATTCCATTAATGCACCGGTGGGACATGCTTGAACGCATTCTCCACAGCTAACACAAGATGAATCGCCCATTGGATCATTAAAATCAAATATTACTTTAGAAACATGACCTCTATTTCCCATTCCGATAACATCATTAACTTGAACTTCTCTACATGCACGTACACATAAATTACAATTAATACAAGCATCGAGATTTACGGCCATTGCAACGTGAGAATTATCAGATTGGGGAATGATTTTGGACTCTCTTCTATCAAACCGACTTTTTTTGACTTCTAAATCATCAGCGATTTTCCAAAAATGTGATTCAGGGTCGTGACAGTCTGTTTTTTCGGGTTGATCAGTGACCAACAATTCAACAATCATTTTTCTTGACTTTTCAGACCTTTCATCAGTGGTAGAGACTTTCATACCCTCAGAGGGCTTTCTAATACAGGATGCTGCTAAAACTCTTTCACCTTCGATTGAGACCATACATGCTCTACAGTTTCCATCAGCTCTGTAGCCAGGTTTATCTAAATAACACAAGTGGGGAAGAGTTAGTCCATTTTTTTTTGCTACTTGCCAAATTGTTTCGTTTTCCTCAGCAGTAACTTCTTTATCATTTAAAAAAAATTTAATCATTTGATGAATCTAATTATATATGATCTTTAAAAAAATTTAAAGTACAAGTGATTGGGTTGCCAGCTGCTTGTCCTAAACCGCATATTGATGAGTCTCCCATTGTTTTAACGAGTTCCTTGAGAAGATTTTCATCCCAGTTACCTTTTTCCATAAGTTTAACAGCTTTTTCTGTTCCAACTCTACATGGTGTACATTGTCCACAACTTTCATCGTTAAAAAATTTTAATAAATTAAGAGCAACCTTTTTAACATCATCCTTGTCTGAAAAAACAACAATTGCTCCTGACCCAATAAAACAACCATGTTTCTCAAGCGTTCCAAAGTCCAGTGGAATATCCCCCATTGAAGCTGGAAGTATCCCTCCGCTTGCACCACCTGGTAAATAACCCAAAAATTTGTGACCATCAATCATACCGCCGCAGTAGTCATTAAGAAGTTCATTCATTGTTATTCCAGCTGGCGCTAGCTTTACACCTGGTTTTTTAACTCTTCCGGAAACAGAGTAACTGTGCGGGCCTTTATGACCAGACTTTCCTTGACTACTGTACCATTTATGACCATTCTTTAATATATCAGGAACCCAAAATACAGTTTCAATATTGTGATTAAGTGTTGGTTTGCCAAAAAGTCCAACTTTTGATACAAATGGGGGTTTGTGACGGGGGAGACCTCTTTTACCCTCAATAGATTCTATCATTGCAGATTCCTCACCACAAATGTATGCCCCAGCACCTCTTCGAATAAAAATCTTTGTATCTGGATCTATAATATCGGTTTGACTCAACTTTTTAAGTTCATCAATCATTTTTAATCTTATACCTGGATACTCGTCTCTCATGTAAATATAAATTTTTTTAGCTTCTACAGCCCAGGCAGCTATAAGCATGCCTTCAAAAAATTTGTGCATATTTTGTTCTAAATAAAGCTTATCTTTAAAAGTCCCTGGTTCGCCTTCATCACCATTGATGGTCATTAACCTTGGTCCAGGCTCCATTCTTACAAATTTCCATTTTTGGCCAGAGGGAAATCCTGCACCGCCCATTCCTTTGAGACCAGACTCATTTAGTTCTTCGATAACATTATCTACATTCATTTCATTGGTGTAACACTTCTTAAGTATTTCATATCCGCCAGAATCAATATATTTTTTTAAGCTGATACCTTCGACTATATCAGGATGAAAATTTTTTTTTGAAATAATGTCTTGTATTTCTTTAAGATTTGAGAAATTTACGTGTTTGTGACCAACTTCGCATGCAGGTGCCTTGTCGCAAAGACCCATACAAGGTGCTCTAAGAACTCTAACCTTTTTTTCATCTAAATTATCTTTTAATTCTTTTATTAAATTCTCTGAACCAAAAAGTTCACAAGTGAGGCTATCACAAACTCTTATTGTTATGTCTTGTATGGAGTCAGAGTCATCTTCTATAACATCAAAATGAGCATAAAATGTTGCTACCTCAAAAGATTCTGCAAGTGGTATCTTTAGTAATTTTGACAGCGCTGCGAGGTGCTTTTTTCTTATTTGACCATATTTGTCTTGTATAAGGTGCAAATATTCAATCAATAAATCTCTTTTAAGAGGTAAATTGCTAATTAATTCTTTGATGTCTTCTAAAGCAGAGTCTTCTATTCCTCTACCTTTAGGATAAAAATTTTTTTTTACTTTGTCTAACATGTTTGTTTTTAAATTAGAATATATATAATAGTTATACGTTCTATTTTAAGTGATATTTAAAATTTTTTTTATTTTATAGGATAAATTCCCACCTTCAAATAAAAAACCTCTTATTTTTGCATTTTTGGCTGCCAAAACATCAATATGCTTGTCTCCAATCATGAAACAATCATCTCTATTTAAATTATATTTTTCTATAGCTTCTTCAATCATTCTTGGTGATGGTTTTCTTCTAGTTTTTAAAATTTCTG
>CACNAV010000021.1 GCA_902618535.1 uncultured Alphaproteobacteria bacterium
TTTATTGTAATTTATTCTTATAATAGACAATTTCTCAAACATTTTTCTTGAATATTTTTTTTTTTTCCAAGTTATCTTTTCACTTGAAATAATTTGACTTCTTGAAATTAACTCATCTTTGATTTTTTTTAAAAGATTAAGAGCTTTTTTATAGGATACATTTAATACTTCTTCGGGTAATTTAATACCTTTGATGCTAAATCTATCACAATATAAAATTTCTCCGCTATCAACATATTTTGTAAGTTTATGAAAAGTAACTCCCCAATTTTTTTCATTATTATAAATACAGAAATGGTGAGGATCTCTCCCAGGATACTCAGGAGGAGCTTCATGAAGATTATATGCAAATCCATAAAATTTTTTTATATATTGCTCTGGAACTATAATATTAGTTTTGAAGGTAATAAGTGTTGAATTGTCAAATTTTTTATAATCTTTAAAAGAGTTTATATTTTTTAAAAAGATTATTTTTACATTATTCTTAAAGATTTTAGTAATATTCTGTTTATTTTGTTTTGAGAGATCAGTTAGAAAGAAAATTTTATTCATAATTACTTCTCATTAATACATCTAAAATAGAATAACGATTTTTTGATTTTTTCAAAAATGAAAGACTTTGTTTAGTAACATAAATTCTATTTTTTTTAAATAAATCACTATTTAAGTAAGTGTCACTTCCATGACCACTGATGTATTCAGTTCCATCTAATTTTTTAATAAGTTTTATTAGTAATTCATTAGATGTTCCAACTACATTTAGCTGTGATTGATAATAAATAGGTATGTCAATATTAAATAGTTTTAAAAAATATGAGATAATATTCATGTTATACTTTAGTAGATTATCATCATCATTCAAAAGTAAAGATGTGAAATCATTATAATATTTCTCAAAATTTTTTTCTTTAGAATAATTTTGCTTTATAACTTTTATGTGATTTTGTCTCCAATTAAACTGATTTGAAAAATAAACATCTTTAATGGGTGTATTACTTTTTATTGAAACAGGGCAACTAAGCCAATGTGTTTTTTTTTTATCGAGTTCAATTTCCACTCTATTTGTTCTTGAACCCTTTGAAAAACTTACATCATCTAGAATTATAAATTTATCAACTTCTCTGAATTTCTCAAAAAAGCCAATCCATGGAAAAAAATTGGGTTGATGTATTCCGATCTTCATTCTTTATTCTTTACTCTTTATTCTTAAAAATCTATTATTTTAGATTTTCTAAATAGTGATTAAAGCATTGATAAAAATTTAAAAATTTTATACCAGTTTTTTTTTTTATTGATGAATTATCTCCTACTAATTGATTAATTCCATCAACATTTATATTTTTCAATTCGGGTTTAATATTAAAAAATTTAGATATTAAAGTTATTAACTCATTGATTGAAATTACATTATCACCACATAAATTAAATAATCCACTTAACTCTTTTTTAATTAAAATTTCCAAAACATTAATAAGATCACTTATAAAAATTGGATTAAATCTAAAACTATTTTTTTTATTCATTTCTATTGTTCTTTTTTCTCTTATGTTTGATATTAATCTTGGTATTAAAAAAATTTTATTCTGACCAATTCCAAAAGGAAAAAATGGTCGAATAATCGTTGTTTTCATTTTTTGAGAATAGGAATTAACAATCTCCTCTGCCATGATTTTTGTTTTAAAATAAAAATTCATTGGATTTTCTTTATCTTTTTTAAAATTTAGAATTTTATGATTTTCATTAATTTTATAATTTGAAAGAGGATAGACACCACCTGTTGAAATATATATAAAGTGTTTGGTATTATTTAAATAAGCTTCTTCTAATAATTTCATTGTTGAAGCAACATTAACATTAAAGATTTCTTTCTCAGAATTCTTTCTTTTGTAATTTCTTGTACTAGCCATATGAATAACTGTATTAATTTTATTTGGATATTCAATTAAGTTTGAATCCTCAGAAAAATCATGTATTATAGTTCTACAACCTTGTGTGTTTTTCGAGATATTTTTATTTAATGAAAAAATATCATAATGAGGTTTTAATTGTTTTATTAAATACTTGCCTATAAACCCAGACCCGCCAGTAATAAGAATTTTCTTCATATAGTTGTTTTATAATAAATAAACTATACTAATTAAAAAAGTATTATGGAACAAAATAAAAATTTCCAAAAATTCATTGATTCAAAAGATTTTATTCTGAAAGATGGAATTGCAAAAAAGAAATCGAGGCTTTCATTTTCACAAAAACAAACTAAAAATACATTTTCATACCTTTGGAACAAAAAAAAATTATTTGATAAAAAGAATTTTAATAATAATCAAATAAGATGGTTAAAAAGTTTATATAATTTTGATCAAAAGTTTCTAAAAAAGATTACTAAAAATAAAGATGTCTTAGACGCTGGTTGTGGTGCTGGACAAACATCTTACCTTTTATTTAATAAAATGTTAAATGAATCTCAATACATAGGTTTAGATGTATCCGAAAGTGTTTATGTTGCAAAAGATATTTTTAAAAAAAAAAAGATTTATGGTAATTTTGTTCAATGTTCTCTTTTGGATATTCCTAAATCAGTATATTTTGATACAATTATTTCTCAAGGAGTTCTTCATCACACAGATTCAACATCTAAATCTATAGCAAAACTATCAAAACACCTGAAAAAGGGAGGATATTTTCTTTTTTATGTTTATAAAAAAAAATCTGCAATGAGAGAATTTTCAGATGATTATATACGTAATTATCTGAAGGATTGTGAAAGTAAAAAAGCGTGGGAATTATTAAAACCATTAACCAAACTTGGCAAGCAATTAGGAGAATTAAATATAGATTTAAATATTAAGGATGATATAAAAGTCCTTGGAATTCCTAAGGGAAAAATCAATCTACAAAGGCTAATTTATTACTATTTTTTTAAATGTTATTACAAAGAAAATTTGTCCCTAGAGCAAATGAATCTAATAAATTATGACTGGTTTACACCAAAAAATTGTCATCGTCATACCCATCTTGAAATAAGAGCGATACTCAAAAAATTAAAGCTAAAAATAATAAAAATGAATGAAGACCAATCAGGTTTATCCTACGTAACACAGAAATGACTATTTTGAAATTTTAATTTTTAATTTGTTATTGTATTTATCTTCTGTTCTTATGAGGTTTTTTTGAGCGATTTTAAAGCTGTCTTCATACATCTTGATCCATTTACCAGTTAAATCTATTTTTCTTTCAGTCCACCACTCAGGATGAATTAAAAGTTGAATGCCGTTTATCTCATTTTTAAAGTACTCACTAACACAGCCATCATTAATCATTCTTAAATTTGAATCCGAGCGATAATTTAGATTTGAAAATAAATTTTTATCATATGTATGATCAAAATTTATTTTTAATCTGTTTTCTATAATTAAATCACTTGGTTGATGAAAACTAATGATGTTCGTTACTTTATTGAATTTATCCTTCAATAATTCTATAAAATATAATATTTTATCATTATTCCATTTTGGGCCTTTGGTTTTATCGTAGAAATAATGCAAACCAATATGGTGACCTCTTTTTAATATTCTGTTAACTAAAATTTGATAATCATTACATAACAAATTATATAAGGGAGCATCAAATCTTAAAAAGTAAGTTGACTTTATCCCTAGATTATATTCAATTTCTGACATCTTTTCTGCTACTGATAGATTGTGATCACAATCATGACGTAGAAAGCATTTTTTTTTATTTTTTTTTCTAATTTCAGAAACATTGAACTCTTTAAAACTCCAATTATTTTTAAGTGCTGTTGATAAGATAAATTTATAATGTTTATCTGTATAAAAATTCATTATTATTTATAACTTTTAATCATTTCTGAAATATAAATGTAATCTTGTTTATTTAATTTAAAATGTAATGGTAATGTAAATGAATTTTTTTCACAATAATTTGAAAATGGAAAGTCCATGGTTTTAAACCCAAATCTTCTTTTATAATAAACTAGATTATGAACAGCATGAGTTCCAGGTCTAGTTGCAATTCCTTTTTCACTAAGATAAGCCAAAAGCATATTTCTTTGTATGTTATGTCCTTTTTTTATTAAACAAACAAAAGATTGATATGTGTGATAAATATTCTGACTAAATACTGGAAGATCAAGCCACTTAACATCTTTGAGTAAATTAAAATAGAGCTGAGCTACCTCCCTTCTTCTCAAAATAATTTGATCAAGCTTACTTAGTTGTCCAAGTCCTATACTAGCACTGATATCGCTCATCCTGTAATTAAACCCTAAATGACTAAACTCTGACATTTTATGAGGAGGCCTAATATTTAAATGCTGTGATATATCATCAGATGATGCTCCATGATCCCTGAGTATTTTAATTTTATCAATTCTTTTTTTTGAATTAGAAACAACTATACCCCCCTCACCTGTTGTAATGATCTTTCTAGGATGAAAAGAAAAAATGGAATAATCAGAATATTTCCCAGAAAAATCATCATTAAACTTTGAGCCTATCGCACATGCTGAATCTTCAATAATTTTTATGCTTTTGGGTAACATTACTTTCAATTTTTTTAAATCAACTAAAAGTCCAAATAAATTTACAACAACAATCGCTACAGTTTTTTTATTTATAGCTTCTAGAATTTGTTCAATGCTTGAATTGAATGTTTTATGATCAACATCAATAATCTTTGGCTTTAAATTATTGTATAAAATACAATTCACAGATGAAACCCATGTAAACGAAGGGACGATAACTTCACCCCCTGGTTTCAAATTTAAAGCCATTAACGCTAAATGAAGACCAGCTGTGGCTGAAGTTAATGCTGCACCATAATTAACTTTATGAAAGTTACAAAACTTTTCTTCAAATTTTTTTACTGCACTACCTTGTGTCAACCAGCCCGAATCAAGTGTTTTTTTTAAATTAGATATTTCAACATCATCTAAAAAAGGAGTCAT
>CACNAV010000022.1 GCA_902618535.1 uncultured Alphaproteobacteria bacterium
ACAAAGGAGGTATGAATATTTGAGAAGTTTTTTTCTTCTTGAGAAGCATTTATGAATTTATCTGGATGAAGAAGTATCTGAAGCTCAAGATATTTCTCCTCAAGATATTTTGCATCAATCTCAAATTTTTTATCAATTGAAAAAATATCAAAAGGATTTAATTCAAAAGGTCTTTGTAAAACTCCACAAGCGTTACAAACAAAATCTTTGTAGCCTATTTTCTTATCACAACTCCAACAATTTTTTGATGACGTCATTATTATGACTAAACGTGGAAAGATTCACCACAACCACACCTACCCTTTTCATTTGGGTTTACAAATTTAAAACCTGACTCAAGTTCACCTTCTATATAATCCATTTGAGTACCAATAAGAAATAATGAAGATTTCGGATCCACAAAAATCTTTATATTATCAAACTCAAAAACTTCATCATTAGCATCCACATCGTCAACGTATTCAAGTGTGTAAGATAATCCAGAACATCCTTTTGTATTTATACCCAACTTGACCCCATGTGGCGTATTTGATCTTGAGGTCATCATTTTTTTTATTTGATTGACAGCGCTATGGGTTACAGTAATCATTTTTTATTTTTATCTTTATAGTCAGCAATTGCAGCCTTAATTGCGTCCTCAGCCAGTACTGAACAGTGGATTTTTACTGGAGGTAAAGCAAGATGATTTGCAATTTCTGTATTTTTGATCTCCGATGCTTGATCAATCTTTTTTCCTTTAACCCATTCGGTAATTAAAGAACTTGAAGCTATTGCGGATCCACATCCAAAGGTTTTAAACTTTGCATCCTCAATGACTCCTGAATCATTTACTTTAATTTGAAGTTTCATTACATCTCCACAGGCTGGGGCTCCAACTAAGCCTGTTCCAACCTCCTTTGACTCTTTATCCATAGACCCAACGTTTCTGGGGTTCTCATAGTGGTCAATTAATTTTTTACTATACGCCATAATTTTTCCTTTCTAAAGTTTGTTAATGACTTGCCCATTTAATTTTACTTAAGTCAACTCCTTCTTGTGCCATTTCCCACAATGGACTAAGTGACCTAAGTCTCTTAACTTCACTCACAATCTGTTTAACTGCAGAATCTACGTCTTTTTCCGTTGTGAATCTCCCAAGACCAATTCTTAAACTTGTGTGAGCAAGTTCTTCTTCAACACCTAGAGCTTTAAGCACATAGGATGGTTCTAAAGAAGCCGACGTACATGCAGAACCTGAGGAAACTGCAAGATTTTTTATACCCATCATGAGTGATTCACCTTCTATGTAAGCAAAGCTTAGATTAAGGTTACCTGGGACTCTATGAATTTCAGAACCGTTTAAGTAAATATCGGAACAGGAATTTCTAATTCCATTAAGTAGTCTGTCTTTTAACTTTGTAATTTTTTGGTTTTCTTTTTTCATTTCTTTAGAATAGATATTACACGCTTCACCCAAACCTACACATAAAGCTGGCGACAAGGTTCCGGATCTCATTCCTCTTTCTTGCCCACCTCCACTCATGATAGCTGAAATTCTGACTCTTGGTTTTCTTCTTATATATAAAGCTCCGACGCCTTTTGGCGCATAAATTTTATGACCTGAAATGCTCATTAAATCTAAATTCATTTCTTCTACATTCAATTCTATTTTGCCGATAGCTTGAGCACAATCAGAATGAAAAAAAACTCCTTGGTCTCTACAAATTTTTCCAATTTCTTTCAGCGGCTGAATTACACCAATTTCATTGTGAACTCCCATAATTGAAACCATTAGGGTTTTTTCAGTTATATGACTTTTAAGCTCATTAAGATCAATCAAACCATCAGACTTGACTGGAAGATAAGTAATTTTAAAATCTTTTTTTTCTGCTAGATATCTACAAGATTCCAAGACACATTTATGCTCAGTAACACAAGTTATAATGTGATTCTTTTTATCACCATAAAACTCTGCAAGACCCTTGATTGCAAGATTATTAGATTCCGTAGCTCCGGATGTAAAAATTATTTCCTTAGGATTAGCACCTATTATCTTTGCTATATTTTCTCTGGCCATCTCAACGGCTTCTTCAGCAAACCATCCGTAAGAATGATTTCTAGAGTGTGGGTTACCATAAATATCAGAGAAATAAGGTAACATCTTATCAAGAACTCTAGGATCAACTGGAGTGGTAGCCTGATAATCGAAATATATATTATTAATGTTCTGCATAGTTTATATTTATTATTTAATCCAAAATATTCAATTTAAATCTCAATTTGAATATTAAACGTTATAATTATCTTACATAATCTCTTTCATTATATTCGCTATTGTTTTGTTCAAAATTTAAAATTGACTCATAGCTATTTTTCCTTACATCATCAATCGATATCGAGCTTAAGAAAAAGAAAATATGATCTGATAGTTTATTCCATAGATTATGAGTCAAACACTTAGTTTTTCTCTTATTGGGATTGCAGCCATAATCAACACCGTTACATCTCATAATTTTTAAATCTTCATCAATGGCTTTTATTACATCATAAATCTTTATAATATCAGGCTCTTTTGCAAATATGTAACCACCAGAGGGCCCCCTTACACTTCTAACAATCCCACTTTTTTTAAGAGAAATAAAAATCTGCTCTAAAAAGGGTAAGGATATATTTTGTCTAGATGAGATTTCTGACAAGCTTACTGGTTTGTTTCCAACTGAGTTAATTGCTATATCAACTAACGACATTACTGCAAATCTTCCTTTTGATGTTAACTTCATACTTCAGACCTTTATTTATTTTTCGTTTTTTTTATTTTTTTAGTTTGTATTTTTTGGTTTTCAAAAGGAAAGGTGTCAATTTTTGATTCAATCAATCTAATTTTTTCGTTAAGTAAATGTATTTCATTAAACATAGCTAATATGCTTTTTTTATTCGGATCATCAATTTTGCCTTCACTGACACCATAAGCTTCAAAAAACTCTTTTTGTTGATGAGATTCGACTTTTCTAGCTGGTATACCTACGAATGTATGATTTTCTGGAACATTTTTTAAAACAACTGCATTTGTGCCAATTCTTGAGTTTTGACCTATCAATATTGGACCTAATATTTGAGCACCAGAACCAATTACGACATTATCACCTATTGTAGGATGTCTCTTGACGTTCCTTTGCGAATCTGAATTTATGGATGGAGATAATCCGCCCAAAGTAGCTTGTTGATAGATTGTGACATTCTTTCCAATTACAGACGTTTCTCCTATAACTAAGCCCGAACCATGGTCTATAAAAAAACCCTCATCAATAACAACAGCAGGATGTATTTCAATCGATGTAAAAATCCTTGAAATATTGGCTATGAATCTTGAAAGAAGTTTCAAATGTATTTTCCAAAGAAAATGACAAACCCTGTGTAATAAGATGGCGTGAAAACCTGAGTATGTAAGTAAAATTTCTAAATAAGATCTTGCTGCAGGATCCCTTTTTTTTGCGGCGTGCAAATCAGATTTAATTAGTTTAAAAATATTTTTTGACATTTTTTAAAATTTATAATATAAAGTCTCATAATTAATATATCCTACTAAATTAGTCAAGTATAAATGCCATCAATTTTATTAAATGGTCCATCTGGTCGCCTTGAAGGACACTACACACACAATACAAAAGCTCAATCACCTACAGCTTTAATTTTGCATGCCCACCCCGGTCATGGAGGTAATATGAATAACCCTTTAACACTTAAATTACACAAACTATTCTCTGATTTAGAATTTTCAACTCTTAGATTCAACTTTAGAGGAGTTGGAAAATCGGATGGAGAACATGATGGAAGTGAAGGAGAACTCGCAGATTCAGCTATTGCACTTGATTGGCTACAAAATCAAAATCAAGATTCACAAGAATACTGGATTTGTGGCATTTCTTTTGGTGCGTGGGTCGGAATGCAATTACTAATGAGAAGACCTGAAATTTTAAAATTTATCTTAGTAAGTCCTCCTGTTGGGAAATATGACTTTAACTTTTTAGCCCCTTGTCCAGCATCTGGAGTTGTAATTAATGCTGATAAGGATCCTTTGATTGAGGTTAATTTAATTAAAGATGTTGTGAAACGATTAAATCAACAAAAAACAATTGATGTAAAACAAGAGGTAATTAAATCCTCTGATCATTTTTTTAACAATAATGAAAATAAAGTAATAGAAAAAGTTAAAAAATATTGTGATTCTCAAAATAACTAGGGAATGTGGATATTCCCACATATATTTTTTTTTATACATCCCGTAGTTTCAGGAAAAGCAGAGGGAAGTTTTTTTAAGGTTCTTATTGAAATATATGCAAAAGCTGCGGATTCTACAAAAGAAGAATCGTAACCTAATGCATTTGAAATAAATAACTTATCTTTAATTAGCAATTTTTTTATATCAGACATCAACAAAGAATTGTAAACGCCTCCCCCTGAAAAAACCCAAGAATCAATCTTAAAATTGATTGACATTTTAATC
>CACNAV010000023.1 GCA_902618535.1 uncultured Alphaproteobacteria bacterium
GTGAAAAAAGAGATGCACCAATAATAATAAAAAATACCATCGCATTAATTTTTAGAGTTTCGATACACGAACTTTTTAAAATTTCAGTATTAAGTTTTTTTTTTGACAAAGATATAATTATTGCTCCTAATGCTCCCAACGAAGCAGATTCGGTTGGGGTTGCAATTCCAAAAAGAATTGAACCCAAAACTAAAATAATTAAAATTACAGGAGGAAATATTACACTTAAAATTTCTTCAAAACTTATCTTATTAATATTGGATTTTATAATTGGAAAGTTACTAGGTCTGAAAATAGAACAAAGTATTATCCAAATACTATAAAAAATAACTAAAATTATCCCTGGAAAAATTGCTCCAGCAAATAGGTCGACGCTACTTACAGGATCGGGAGCAAGGTTGCCAGAAATTTGTGAGGCCTCTTCGTTAGCCCCTTGAAAAATATCAGCTAATAGAACCAAAACAATAGAGGGAGGAATAATTTGACCAAGTGTTCCACTGGCACAAATAACGCCAGCTGAAATTTTTTTATTATAATTCCATCTTATCATCAGAGGAAGACTTAGTATTCCCATTGTAACAACTGTTGCACCTACGATACCGGTTGATGCCGCCATTAACACACCAACAAATAAAACTGAATAAACCAATCCACCTCGAATATTACCCCAAAGTCTTGACATGTTTTCAAGCAGAGAGTTTGCAATTCCTGATTTTTCTAACATAACACCCATGTAAATAAATAAAGGAACTGCGATCAAAGTTTCATTGGTAATTATTCCAAAAACTCTATTAGGTAAAACATTTAGAAGAACTACTGGGAAAAGATCGACAAAATAACCTAAAATGGCAACAAAAATTGCTGTTCCTGCTAATGTTAAGGCTACTGGATAACCAGCTATTAAAAAGATCGCTAAGAGAAAAAAAAGTAAAAAAGAAAAAAATTCATGAGAAATAAAATTCATTTTTTTTCCCTTAAGAAATTTAAAGTTTGCCTAAAAAGTTCAAAGAAAAGAAAAATACCCATCAAAAGAATAAAAAATTTTAATATGAAGATAAACGGCAATCCACCGGTTTCTTTTGAGCTTTCATTTTGTAAAAAAGATCTATAAAAATAATCAAAGCCATTCGAGATTAAAATTAAGCTTAGTGGCATTCCAAAGAACAAGGTCCCAAAAATGTTTATTTTTTTTTTTATTTTCTTCTTAAATTTTCTATACAATAAATCTATTCTGACATGTTCGTCCTTGTTAAGTGTATATGTTAAACCCAGAAGAATAAAAATTGCATGAACCCAAATATATAGGTCTTGAAGCCAAATGAAGCCTATCGAAAAGACATACCTAAGAATTACAGAAATTGATACTAATATTATTAATAATAAGATCAAAAAAGAGCCTATTTTTCCTGATTTTTTAATAATAAAATTTAAAATATCTTTAAGTCTTTCTAACACAAAAGGATAGTAATATATTTTCAGTAATTGACAAATTCTTATAATTATTTATTTTACGTTTATTATGAAAGTTCTAAGGTCAATTAAATCAGCAAAATCAAGACATAGAGACTGTAGAGTAGTTAAAAGAAAAGGCAGACTTTATGTTATTAATAAAACTGATTCTAGGTTTAAAGCAAGACAAGGCTAATTAATCTTTGCAATTCGTAAATTGTTTGTAGAACCTGAAACGCCAATAGGTGCTCCAGCCGTAATCACAACATAATCTCCCTTTTTAACAATACCTTCTTTTTTTGCGAGTTCGCAAGCATTATCAATCATTCCTGAAAAACTTTTTGGTTCTAGTGCATGTATAGTATGAACCCCCCAAATTAGTGCTAACTGTCGTGCAGTAATTCTCTCTGGGGAAAGACCAATAATTGGCACTGTAGGCCTTTCTCTAGCTGCCCTTTTTGCAGTAGCCCCTGATCTTGTATATGTAAAAATTGCTTTAGCTAGAACAGTTTTAACTACTTGCGATGCAGCTGAACTTATTGCGTCAGAGGTTGTTTCTTCAAGTTTAATTTGTTTGCTTTCTAAGATTTGTCTATAAGAGTTGTCATTTTCAACACCTCTTATTATTCTGTCCATAATTTTGACTGATTCAACAGGAAATTTTCCTGAAGCAGTTTCTGCTGAAAGCATTAAACAATCAGCAGAATCGAAAACTGCAGTTGCTACATCTGATGCTTCTGCTCTAGTAGGAGAAGGTGATTCTACCATTGAATCAAGCATTTGGGTAGCAACAACAACCGGAATTCCAAAATCTCTGCATGATTGTACTATTTTTTTTTGTATAATAGGAACTTCCTCTGGAGGCATTTCAACCCCTAAATCACCTCGGGCAACCATCGCTGCATCGCAATGTTGTAATATTTCATCCATGTTTTTAATAGCCATTGGTTTCTCAAACTTAGCCATTATCCCTGTTTGGTTTCCAACATATTTTTTTAAATCATTTATATCTTTAGACTTTTGTACGAAGGAAAGGGCAATGTAGTCTAGACTCAAATCTAGGCAAAATTTTAAATCTTTTATATCTTTTTTTGTTAGAGAGGACATTTTGAGAAATGTTTCGGGTATATTGACACCTTTTTTGTTTGAAATTTTCCCCCCAACTAAAACTTCCGTTATTATCTGATCCGATAAAACTTTATCTATATTCAAAATAATTTTTCCATCATCAATTAAAATTTTATTGTTTTTTTTTACTGATTTAAAAATCTCTTTATGAGGAAGAAAAACTCTATTTTGGTCACCTTCTTTTGGGTTTAAATCTAGAACAAATCTCTGGTTATTTTTGAGAATTACGTATGTTTTTTTGAATAAACCAATTCTAATTTTTGGGCCTTGAAGATCACCAAGAATTGCAATTGGTCTTCCCAATCTTTTTTCATATTGTCGGATATGAAAAACTCTTTTTCTATGATCGTCATGATTCCCATGACTAAAATTCAGTCTAAATATATCTGCTCCAGCTTGAAAAAGAGAATGTATTTTTAGAGGAGAGGATGAACTTGGTCCTAGGGTAGCAATTATTTTAGTGTTTCTTTTCCTCAACATAACTTAATTTACTGATTATTATAGTTAACAAATTAAAAATTGTTATCTTAAATTATGAAAAAAGTTTTTATTAGTCGTGAATTTGATAAAAAAAGAAATAAAAAACATATAATATTTTTGTGTGACCATGCGTCAAATTTTATACCTAAGTCTTATAATAATTTAGGTTTGCCATCTAAAGTATTAAACTCACATATTTCATGGGACATTGGAGCTAAAGACCTTTGTGAGAAAGTTAGTAAAGCATTAGGTCAAAGTTATTT
>CACNAV010000024.1 GCA_902618535.1 uncultured Alphaproteobacteria bacterium
CGACTATCACAAAGGATTTTTCATTGAAAAAAATAACTCATGGCCAAACTAATAAAATTTTAATGCTTGAGGATGAAACTTTATTTAATCAAGGAGATGAAGGAAATAAAGCATATATGATAGTCGCTGGAAAACTATCTGTTGAGGTAGATAAAAATGAAGTAGGATTCATGAGCGATGGTGAGGTTTTTGGAGAGTTAGCGCTTTTGCTTGATCAAAAAAGAAGTGCAACAGTTAAATCTGTTAAACCAACAGAATTGATTGAAATTAATAAAGAAGGTTTAGAATTAATCCTTAATTCAGCATCAGATCAAATCAAAGAAATGATTTTAAAACTTTGTGAAGAATTATCTAAAAGATCAGAATTTCAAAAAATACCGTTTACTCTTGAAGAATTAAATTCCAAAATTGGGGAGGAAAACGAATTGATAACAAAACTAGCTCGACAAATTTTTTACAGACTTGATAAATCTACATCACATGTAGAATAATTGTTTTTATTACTAACTTAATATGTTACTGTAGAAGTTATGAAATATTCTGAATTTTTGCATGAATCCGAGGTTAATCACAAAAGCATAAGTTATAACAACCTTACACCCAAACCTTCTAAAGGTAAATCTTTAAAACCTGATAAAATAAAAGTTGGACCAGCAAAAGCTATCTCTCTTTTAGCTCCTTACACTTATGTAAGAATTCTTGAACAAGTAAAAGCAGTTGTTCCATTAGCTGCTTACTTATTTTTGTTTCAACTTCTGATTCTTCGACAGCCTATCGCTGAGGCTTCAACTATTTCTCTTGGTTTGGTAGCAGTAATAATTGGTTTAGCTATTTTTATGGAAGGACTTAAAACTGGTTTGATGCCTTTTGGGACAATAATTGGAGATACACTTCCAAAAAAAGCTTCACTTTTTGTCGTTCTAGTAATTATTGCCATCCTCGGTGTAGGGGTCACATATGCAGAACCGGCAATAGGAGCATTAAAAGCCTTTGGAGCATCTGTAAACCCTCAAGAAGCTCCCTATCTTTATGAAATTTTAAATAATAGGAGTGAGACTCTCGTTGTGATGGTAGGAGCAGGTGTCGGCATAGCAGCTGTTATCGGTACGATTAGATTTGTAAGGGGCTGGTCACTCAAACCTTTAATTTATCTTGCTTTAGCACCAACGATACTCCTAACTATATACGCATGGACTAACCCTGATCTTAGAACTATTCTTGGTTTAGCATGGGATTGTGGGGCTGTTACAACTGGGCCAGTTACTGTTCCTCTTGTTTTATCTTTAGGTATCGGTATTGCTGCCTCTGCAGGGAAAGGAGATTCCTCACTTTCAGGTTTTGGAGTGGTAACGATGGCCTCTCTATTTCCTATTATTGCTGTCTTGATTTTAGCTATTTATGTTTCACAAACAACAAGTGTTGATGAAATTTTATCGATGGCTTCAATGGTAAGCAGTTCTGCTGGTACTACTGATGCTTCTATATGGTCTCAAACACCTTATGCTGAAATAAGAGGTGGAGTGCAAGCTATACTTCCTTTGGTAATATATTTGATGATAGTTCTTTTTGTTATTCTTAGATCTAAGCTTCCAAACAACTTAGTAACTACATACGGTCTTGCTTTGTCAATTATAGGAATGTGCGTTTTTAATGTAGGACTGACTTACGGACTTGGTGCCATCGGTGGTCAAGCGGGTTCAACTCTTCCTGCAGCTTTTATGGAAGTATCCATAAGCGAAGTTTCCCCTATATATAACGAAATTTTAGGCCTATCTATAGTTATATTATTTGCTTGGATACTTGGTTTTGGTGCAACATTGGCAGAGCCAGCTCTTAATGCATTGGGTCTTACAGTTCAAGAGTTAACAAATGGTGCTTTTAAAAAATCAATGCTGATGTACAGTGTTGCTGGTGGAGTTGCTTTTGGAATAGCATTGGGTGTTGGTAAAATTGTCTTTGGCTTTGACTTAGCAACCGTTTTAATTCCTTTATATTTGTTGGCAGTTGTATTAACTTATTTTTCTACAGAAGAGTTTGTTAATGTTGCTTGGGATAGTGCTGGGGTTACAACTGGGCCAGTTACTGTTCCGTTAGTGCTTGCAATGGGTCTTGGCCTTGGAAATGCCGTTTCAGCTACTGAGGGATTTGGTATATTATCAATGGCTAGTATCTGCCCAATATTAGCAGTATTATTAATGGGTCTTTTTATTCAATTTCAACAAAAAAAACAAAAGGATAATTAATTATGGCTAGAGAAATTACATATCTTACTGACGTCTTTTTAATCACGTGCGTGGTTGAAAGCGGAATTGCAGATAAAATAATTGATGCTGCAACGAGTGTTGGAGCACAGGGTGCTACAATAAATTATGCTCGAGGAACAGGCGTAAGAGATAGAATGGGGTTGTTAGGTGTAACCATTGACGAGCAAAAAGAAATAATTAGGATTATTGTCTCTAAAGAGCAGTCTAATAGAGTTTTTGAATCAATGTATTTAGCTGGAGATCTCGATACACCAGGTAAAGGTATTATGTGGATGGTAAAATTGGATAGAGTGGCAACTCATATTCCTAAAGATGTTCTGAAAAGAGCTGGAGCAACTAAATAATGACTAACTTTATTGAAATTGGTGGATTAATCAAAAAAGGACTTGGTCACTCAGTAGTTGAAAGATTTTCAAAGAATATTGACGTAGTTTCTATAGGATATGCCAACGGAAGATCCTCTGATCTTTTTGATATTCAACAGTTTGGAGATGCTAGTGAAGCAGAAATACTTACTATCATAGTGAAGGGAAGAAAAAGTAATGCCATTTTTGACGAACTCTATAAATTTCTTAAACTATCCAGTGAAAACAATGGAATAATATATAAATATGATCCAATCTCTAAGATAAAAATGTAAATTTATCTTTCAGAAAAAGCGAAGGAAAATCCTGATCTGAAAGGCGTTAAAAAATAATCAAAAAAACTTCTTTTTCCAGTAATAACACCGATGACAACTGGTACTCCGGAATATAATTTAAAGCTTTCATTTTGCTTTATAAAAGATGTTTCATTTGTCTCAATTTTAACAAGATAAAAGTCCTCTTGCTCATTTTTAGTAGATGTTCTATCAGCACTTACAAAAACTACTTTTCCACTAATAGGTTTAAAACGTGATCCTTCAGGTGTATTTAACCTTATTTTTGCATCTAACCCGACTGAAATATATCCAATTTCTGATAATGGTAAGTTAGCTTCAATAATTAATTTTTCATCCTCTGGAACGAT
>CACNAV010000025.1 GCA_902618535.1 uncultured Alphaproteobacteria bacterium
CTCGTCATATGAAATTATTGCTGGAGAGAGACGTTGGAGAGCCGCACAAATTGTAAAATTGCATGAAGTACCAGTTATAATACGAGACTTTGATGATTCAACAGCCTTAGGTGTTGCCCTTATAGAAAACCTTCAGAGATCAGATCTAAATATTATTGAGGAGGCAGAGGGTTTTCGTTCGTTGATGTTAAAGTTTGAATTCACACAAGAGAAACTATCTTCTCAACTTGGCAAAAGTAGAAGCCATATTGCTAACGTTTTAAGGCTGTTATCCCTGCCTAACACTGTAAAACGACATATTTCAAATGGTGATTTGAGTTTTGGGCATGCGAGAGTTTTAGTGTCACTTCCTGAGGAAAAGGCGAAAGAAGTTGCTGATAGAATAATTGACGAGGAACTAAGTGTAAGGAAAGTAGAAAAATTAGTAAATCAGATTAAAAGGACTCAAGCGGTATCTTCTAACAGTAAAAATTATGATACAATTGACAACTCAAATAATGTAAATATTGATTATTTGGAAAGAGAATTGACGGTATTGCTTGGGTTAAAGGTTGAGTTCAATCACAAAAACAACAATAGTGGAACTATGTCAATACGTTACAAAACACTTGATCAGATTCAACCTGTTATCGACAAGTTAAAATGGAAGCCTAAGTAAGTCTTTATGAGAAAGTTAGTGTTAGATACCGAAACATCTGGTCTAAACCCTGAAAATGACAGAATAATTGAATTAGCCTGTGTTGAAATGGTCAATGAATCACCAACTGGAGAGAAATATCATAGATATTACAACCCAGGTGACATCATAATTTCCAATGAAGCTGAACAAATTCACGGCCTAAATAACAAATTTCTTAGAAAATTCCCAACATTTGAGAAATCAGCGCAGGAATTCCTCGATTATATTGAAGATTCTCAATTAATTATTCATAACGCTTCATTTGATTTGTCAATGATTAACGCATCACTTGAAAGAATTGGTAAAGAAATAATTCTTCCAGAAAGAGCAGTCTGCACATTAGAGATGTCAAAAAAAATGTTTCCTGGAAGTAAAAATAATTTAAATGCCCTATGTAGACGTTTTAATATAAGTCTTGAAAACCGTGAAAAACATGGGGCTTTGACAGACAGTTACCTTCTCCTAGAAGTATACATTGAATTGTTAGGCGGAAAACAAGAAAAACTTAATCTTTCGCAAAGTCAATTATCTATGACAGAAAAATTTGAAACTCCAAATGATTTTGAGCCTGTTTTGGTTCAGTTGTCTAACGAAGAGGAAAGACTACACGAAGAACTTCTTAAGAAGATTAATAAACCGATTTGGAATTAAATTTTTTTGTTTGGAAGTTAAAGGAATATCTCAATAATACACAGTCTGTGGATAAGTTCAAAATTTTTTGAAAAAAAACCTTGCTTTTTCAGTGCTTAAGTGCAATTATCCACATGTTTGGAAATTAAAATTGATTGATGTTGATGGGGACTCGTTTTTCATATTTAAAACGTTTAAGACTTAACTTTTTAAGTAAAGTTTTTCATTTACTATTAGTGGTATTTTTCGGGTTAGTTAACACTAAACTATCCTATGCAGCTCCTCAGACGCCTAGTCAGGCTCTCCCCAAAATGTTTCAAAAACCACCAGGTATTGATTACTATCAATTTAAAAAGCAAGAAAATGTTATACCTCAAATACCTCCAGTTGACGTTAAGCAGCAACAGGATACAGGTATTAAAATAAACTTAAAAAGTCTAATCATATTGGCTCCAAAGGAACTTCAAAACATCATTGATAAGGAAAAATATTACAAAATGACTATTGGAGTGCCTCAGAGTATCAATGATTTATACAACATAGCCTTTGAGATAGAGAGAGATTTTAATGAAAAAGGCTACCCATTAGTTAGAGTTATTCTTCCTGTACAAGAATTAGAACCTGAACAAGCCTCAGTTTTTTTTAAGGTCATTGATGGTTTCATCGAAAAAGTTGATCTGTCTAAAGTTCCTAAAGCCCAAACTTTAAGAACATATGCCTATCTTAAACCACTTATAAACAAAAAAAATATGACCCTAAAGTTGCTTGAGAGACAGCTTCTTCTCGCAAGTAATAGTGCTGGATTAACATTAACTTCATCACTCATTCCAGGTGTTAAAGAGGGTTCGACAAGGCTAGTTATTGAGGCAAAACACAAACTATTATCGGGGGGAATTTCTTTTGACAACATGCAAAGCGAACAATTAGGAAGACAACAAGGTCAAGCAAATACCAATATAAGTTCCGCTCTTGGACTTGGAGAAACGATTTCTTTGTTTGGATTAGCAAGACCGACAATCAAAGGAATGTCTGGCACAGGACATGATGTCCCGATTCGTGCAGGAGGATTTTCAATATCAGTTCCGATTGGAAACAAAGGTTTTACAACCGGTTTATCTTATTTGGAGAGTATGACTCGTCCAGGGGGTGAGGTTCAATCATTGGGATTAGAAGCAAACATGAAATCCGCCCAAGTCACAGCATCATATCCAATAATTTATTCAAGAAATTCAGCATTATTTTCACGAGCTACAGTAAGTTGGACTGACGAACTTCAACAAACGAATGCTGGTGGAGTCGACGAGGATCTCAGTCATGATAGAATTACAGCAGCACGGTTGGGGCTAAGTTTCAATAATTGTTCTAGAGGTTGTTTGGGCATAGATGCAGAAATTTCAAAAGGCTTGGATATTGCTTCTAGGTCAAATAGTGAAGTAGGCGAAGGAACGCCACTATCAAAATCTTCAGCGACATCGACATTTACTCATTTTAATTTAAATGGAAGATATAATGTGAATCTTTACAAGGATATATTTTTTAAGGCAAATGGTGGAGGCCAATACACATTAAATGACCTAGTAAATTCAGAGCAAAAAGGAATAACCGGAGAAGAAAAACTAAGTGCATTTAGTTCTGGTGCTATAAGTGGTGAAGAAGTCTGGTTTCTCAGAGGACAGTTAAACCTTAATAAAAGACTTTCTAAAGACTTAACAATCAGTCCCTACGTTTACGGAGCAGGTGGTGTTGCTTACATAAATCAACCAACAGCAACAGAGAGAGTTGCAACTGCCGCAAAATCAATGGGAATAGGATTAGAAATTAATGGTGGCGATGAGTATTTCTTTTATAAAAGAATAAGCGGTAAGATAGAGTTATCAAAAAACTGGGCAACTAGTAACGTTGAAGATGTTTCAGATGTCCGGTTAA
>CACNAV010000026.1 GCA_902618535.1 uncultured Alphaproteobacteria bacterium
TTAGATAGGCATTCAAATAATGGGATTATAGATAATATTTCTATTGAAATAAGAAACGATTTGATTTGTTCATTAAAAGGAATTAAAAAATACAGTAACTTATTTATTAAAATTTTTGAAAGTTTAGTTAATGATTGAGAAAAATGAAAAAATAATTTTAGAAGCAGCTACATTTAGAAGATTGATTGATCATCTCCAAAAAAATACTGATCTTCAGAATATTGATTTAATGAATTTAGCTGGCTTTTGTAGAAACTGTCTGTCAAAATGGATGGTTGAAGAGGCAGGAAAAAAAAATATTAACTTGGACTATGAAGAAGTAAGAAATGAGATTTATGGAATGAATTATTCTGAATGGAAAAAAAAATATCAAAAGCCAATTGATTAATGAACTTTCTTATTTCAGGTTCAGCTGGTTTTATTGGTTTTCATCTAAGCGAATTTCTTTTAAAAAAAAAACATAATGTTTATGGAGTTGACGACTTAAACAGTTACTATGATGTAAAATTAAAAAAATCAAGGCTTGATATATTAAAAAAATATAAAAACTTTATTTTCTTTAAAAGAAAAATTGAGGATATAAAGATTGTTAAATTTTTTAAAAAAAAAAAAATTGATATAATCATAAATTTAGCGGCTCAGGCAGGAGTTAGACACTCTTTAGAAAACCCATATGTCTACATAAACTCAAATATTCTAGGACAGGTGAATATGCTTGAGTTAGCTAAAGAATTAAAAATTAAAAAATATATTTATGCTAGTTCATCATCAGTCTATGGTGGAAATAAATCTCTGCCTTTTTCGGTAAAAGATAGAGTTGATAAACCTATATCACTATATGCTGCATCAAAAAAGTCAACTGAGCTTATTGCTGAATATTATTCTCATTTATATAAAATTAATTCAATAGGCTTAAGATTTTTTACAGTTTACGGTCCATGGGGAAGACCAGATATGGCTACTTTCATTTTTACGAAAAACATTATAAATGGAAAGCCAATAAACATATTTAATTATGGAAAAATGAAAAGAGATTTCACATATGTCGACGATATTATTTCAGGTATCTATGGAGCAATAAATTTTAAGATGAAAAAAATTCATAAAATTTACAATTTAGGTAATAGTAAATCAGAGTCTTTATTAGAATTTATTAAAATAATTGAAAAAAATTTAAATAAAAAGGCTAAAAAGAATTATCTCCCCCTTCAGCCTGGAGATGTTCCTGCGACCTTTGCTGACATATCTGAGAGTACAATAGATCTAAAATTTTTGCCTAAAACAGAAATAAAACATGGAATCCCTAGATTTATAGAATGGTTTAAAAAATACTACAAACTTTTGTAAAGTTTATTTATTTGATCGTGATAAAAATCCAAAACTTTTTTTCTTTTGATCTTCATTGTTTGCGTCATTAAACCATTTTCATAGGTTAACTCTTGATCAAGAATAATAAATTTTCTAATTCTTTCTATTGAATTGAGATTTTTATTTACAGCTTGTAAAACTTTTTTTAAATCTTTTTCATTATTTCCTTCGCTAATCTTTATTAAAGCTATCAAATAAGGTTTATTATCACCATAAATAACAACTTGAGAAATTTCGCTAAAACTCATTAAAATATTTTCTATTCTTTGACCTGAAATATTATCCCCTCCAGATGTAATAATTAAATCTTTTTTTCTTCCAGTTATTATAATTCTTCCTTGTTTATCAATTTCACCAAGATCTCCTGTGTGAAGCCAGCCATTAATTATTGTTTTTTTTGTCAGGACAGACTTTTTCCAATAGCCCTGCATTAAATTTATTCCTTTTACCAATATCTCACCTTCGTCAGAAATTTTGACTTTAACGTTTCTTACAGGTGGACCAACTGTTTTAGGATCATTTGAGAGTTTTCTGTTACAGCTTATCAAAGGAGAGGCTTCAGTTTGTCCATAACCCTGAAGTAAAGAAAGGTTTAGTTTATTAAAAAAAATTCCAATTTCAGGGTTTAGAGCAGCTCCCCCAGAAATTAGAATTTTAATATTACCACCCAAAAGGTTTTTTATTTTTTTTTCGAGGACAAGTTTGATAAAAATGGTGGAAAGAATATTTTCAAAAAAATTTTGTTTTTTTGCGTTTAAGCTGTCAAAAATAATTTTTAAAAAAAATGATACTATAAAGTTTGATTTGGTAATTTGTAATTTAATTTTTTTGAAAATATTTTCATATAACCTAGGTACAGCTGATAGTATTGTCGGTTTTGTTTCTTTAATTTCATTTAATAATTTATCCATAGAACTGCAAAAATAAATCTGGGCTTTTATTAGAATAGGAAAGTATAACCCTGCCATTCTTTCATATGAATGAGATAACGGTAAAAAAGAAATGAATCTCTCATTACTTAGTTCAAATTCATCCATAATTTCTAATGCCCCAAAAAGATTGTGCATTATAGATTCATGAGTAAGAACAACTCCTTTCGGATTTCCTGTTGTACCTGAGGTATAAATTATCGAAGAAATTTGCTTTTTTTTAATTTCTATTTTTTTTACATGTGTTGTTGTTTCTTTGTTTAGAATGTTCTTGTAGTTTTCGAACATATTCGAGCTTTCGATTGTGACTATTTTATTTTTATTAATTTTTAAAAAAGATTTATTTTTTTTGTAGATACTTTCATTTTCTAGAACTAAAAAACTGGGTTTACAGTCATTTAAAATAAATGCGTTGTCGCTCTGATTATTAGTTACAAAG
>CACNAV010000027.1 GCA_902618535.1 uncultured Alphaproteobacteria bacterium
ACAATACCAGGAGAAACATCGTCAGTTATTTTTGCCACTCCATTAAACGAACCACGGTCATTGAAGACCTTTACTTTATCTCCGTTACTTACGCTTCTACTTTTAGCATCAAGTTGATTGATTAAAACAAATTGTTCTCCCTGAACCTTCTGTTTGTCGTCCATGTTTGCATAACATGAATTAAGAAAAGCATGACTTTTGGGGGAAATTATATTTAACGGATATTTTTTTGCTAATTCTGGGTTTGTTTTGTGCGACTCATTAGGAGGTGTATAATCTGGTAATTCAGGAAGATCTTCTCCTGGTTGATAATCATCATACATTTGTCTAAATGGTCCAGCGACAAAGTTTTTAGCATCTTTTAATAAAAATTCACATTTACCAGACGCAGTGGGAAAATTTCCGTTTTTATGAGGTGCTCTGGTATCTTTACATCCAACATTTAATCTTGCAAAACCATTCTTTTTTAAATAATCCAAAGTTATACCTTCGCTAGCAGGTGCAGTCCAATCAACATAATTTTCAAGACATTCGTCATCTGACCAAAGAAATTGCTCATCCTTGTAACCCATAAGCTTAGCAAGTCTCCTAAATATCTCATAATTAGGAATTGCCTCGCCAGGTGGTTCAACACATTTTTCATTATAAGTTAAATAGAGGTGACCCCATGATAAGATCATATCTATGTGTTCAGCACCCATTGATGCTGGAAGTAATATGTCAGCATAAGAAGCTGTATCTGAAATGAAATGTTCAGCAGATACAAGAAACAAGTCATCTCTTTCAAGACCTTTAATGATTTTCTCAGTTTCAGGCGCTTGAGTTACAGGATTTGCATTCCAACACATCATTGATTTTATGGGAATGTTTTTATCTAAGTTTTCACCAAGCAATGCTCTACCAATTTGCAGAGCGTTAACAACTCTTGTCCCTTTAGGAATCCAATCAGGTCTGCAGATTACATCAAACTTGTAAGGATGTTCCCAAACAGGAAACTGTGTTATACCCCCTCCAACATGCTTCCATGCTCCAGTCAAGGCAGGTATACAAGTTACTGCTCTAATTGTCTGCCCACCACCATTGTGTCTTTCTAAAGCAACACCAATTCTAATTCCAACAGGTTGTTGAGTTGACATTTCACTTGCTAATTTTTCTATATGATCAGCAGGAATTCCTGTTATTTCACTTGCCCAGGATGAATCTTTTCCTTGGACATGATTTTTTAGTTCATCAAAACCATTTGTGTGATTAGCAACATATTCATTATCAACCAAGTTGTTATTAATAATATAATTTAGAATTGAAACAGCTAACGCGCCATCAGTTCCAGGTTTTGGACAAATATGCCAATCAGCTTCTTTAGCAGTTCTTGATTTATAAGAATCTATAACAACAACTTTGGCTCCTTTTTTTTTGGCATCATTTACTATTGCCCAATGGTGAAGATTTGTACTGATGCTATTGCACGCCCAAATAACAATATATTTACTGTGAACATAACTTTCAGGGTCTAATCCAGCAGTAGGACCAATTGTACTTAACCAAGCAGTACAAGATCCCTCTCCACAAAAGGTCCTTTCACAAACAGTCGCTCCCATTTTATTAAAAAAGGAGTCTCCACCGTTAAGTCCATGAACTAAGCCTTGGTTACCCAAATAACTGTATGGAATTATGGCCTGAGGACCAAAATCGTTAATTATTTGTTTCCATTTATCAGTTATTGTCTTTAGTGCTTCATCCCAACTAATTCTCTCAAATTCATTTTTACCTTTTTTTCCTACCCTTTTGTGAGGATATAGAAGTCTATCTGGATGATAATGACGTTGTTCGTAATTTTTTAATTTTACACAAAGACCACCACGAGTCATTGGGTGATCAGGGTTACCTTTGACACTAATCAATTTGTCATGGGACACCTCATAAACCATGGCACAAGTATCTGGGCAGTCGTGAGGACATGCACCAAAATATTTTTTGGAAGAATCATCCATGTTTTTTTATTCCCTTAATATCACTCTATTGAAAAAAAATTAAAGATTCAACAGCTTTATTATTAAATAGAATGTTAGTTGTTACATTTTCTGACAATATTCAATTTGCTTTTCATTTTCAAATCAATATATTAAACCGCATTATTGAAAGTATAATTACTAATAATTGTCCATGAAAAAAATAACTAAATTTTTTAAAAACATTAGATTTAATTTTAAAAAAAAAATTGGATTGGATAACCTAAGTTTTGAGGATTATTCACTTGATCAGTTGTTTAATTATTTTGGAACTGATAAGGGGACTCACGTAAAAAACCCTTATTCCGATGATTCTAATGAAATTTTAGGTCATGGATTTGCTAAATTTTATGAAAAAAAACTCAAAAAATTAAAAAAAAAAACATTTAATATGTTGGAAATTGGGACATGGGAGGGAGCATCAACAGCATCATTTTCATTATATCTTCCAAAATCATTTATATACGGAATCGACAGAAACTATAGATTTAAGTATCAATCAAAAAATATTAA
>CACNAV010000028.1 GCA_902618535.1 uncultured Alphaproteobacteria bacterium
GGTGGAGAAGTTTTTCTGCCAAATTCTTCTATTGAAAAGATAGATATTGGAATTAAAGATTCGAAAATTGTCGAATTAGGTGATCTTTCAAAAAAAGATTGTGAAAAAAAAATAGTTGTAAACAATTTAATCGTTTTACCTGGAGCAATTGATTCTCAGGTACACTTTAGAGAACCTGGTCTTACTCATAAAGAAGATATTATGAATGGAACTAAAGGAGCAATACTTGGAGGCGTAACTTCAATTTTTGAAATGCCAAATACTAATCCTTCAACAACTACCGAAGCGGCTTTAAATGAAAAAATTTCAATAGCACAAAAAAATGCTTATTGTAATTATAGTTTTTTTGTAGGAGCAGCTAAGGAAAATATTGAAAACTTAAAAAAATTAGAACGATTACCAGGTTGTTGCGGTGTGAAAATTTTTATGGGCTCCTCAACTGGAGATCTTTTGGTTGAAGATGATGATAGCCTCAGAAAAATTTTAGCATCAGGTAATCGAAGAGTAGCTATTCATAGTGAAGACGAATATAGATTAAGAGAGAGAAAACATCTTGTTGAAGATTCAAAAGTAGGTGTCTCTAGTCATCCTTTGTGGAGGGATTCGCAGACAGCAATAAGAAGTACACAAAGATTATTAAAGATTGCTCAAGAAACTAAACGAAAAATTCATGTTTTGCATATTTCGACTGGAGATGAGATATTAATCTTAAAAAAATTTAAGAATTTTTCAACCTGTGAGGTCACACCCCAACATCTATTTTTCTATGCTCCAGATTGCTATGAAAATTTAGGTAGTTTAGCTCAAATGAATCCACCTATTAGGGATAAAAGCCATAATATTGGTCTTTGGAAAGGCATTGAAGAAAAAATAGTAGACGTCATTGGCTCTGATCATGCTCCTCACACTTTAGAGGAAAAGAAAAAAGAATATCCCAATTGTCCCTCTGGTATGACAGGAGTTCAAACAATCTTACCAATAATGCTTGATTTTGTTAATAAAGGGAAACTTGGTATAAATGATTTGGTTAGACTTTTATGTTATAATCCAGCAAAAATTTATAATATGAAATCTAAAGGAGAAATTAAAATTGGAAACGATGCAGACTTTTCTATTGTTGATTTAAATAAAGAATTCACAATTACCAACGAATGGATTGCAAGTAAATCAGCTTGGACTCCTTACAATGGTTTAAAAATAACTGGTTTACCAGTTTTTACTGTAGTTAATGGTAAAATTGTAATGCAGGACTCTGAAATAATATCACCGCCAATAGGCGAACCCGTTTTATTCAATTATGATTAACTTTTTTAACAAGAATAGTTGAAATATCTTCTTTTGAACAATTAAACTCTTTTATTGTTTCTTGAACTGCAATAAACTCAGCATCACTTTTATCAAAAGCATGCACGTATTTTGTCTCTTTTCCAAAAAGAATAACCTCTAATTCAACTTCAAATAAGAACATCATTTTTCTGTTTTGTTTACAACTAATGTTACCATTGCATCTCCTGATACGTTTAAAGATGTCCTCAACATATCAAGTAATCTGTCTACTCCAATTACTATTGCAATTCCTTCCAGAGGTAAACCAACTTGATTTAGAACCATTCCTAACATAATTATTCCCACACCTGGAACTCCAGCCGTTCCCACTGACGCTAAAGTTGCAGTTAAAATAATTGACAAATAATCTGATAATAAAAGGTTAATATTATAAATATTTGCTATAAAAATAGTAGCCATACCTTGCATTATTGCAGTACCGTCCATATTAATCGTAGCACCCAGAGGAACGGTAAAAGATGATATCTTAGATTTCACATTAAAATTTTTATTTAAATTTTGTAGTGTAATTGGAATAGTTGCACTACTGCTTGAGGTTGAAAAAGCGAAAAGAGCGATTTGCTTTATTCCACTTAAAAATGATTTAATACTAATCCTTCCCAAAAATCTTACTAAGGGTATGTAAACAATTAAAAAATGGGTGAAAATTACTAGTACAACTCCAAGGAAATATTTAAGTAATTCCAAAATAGATGATAAACCCTGAGTGGCAAATGTTTTTGAGATTAAACAAAAGATCCCAATTGGTGCGATTATCATCAGTACTGAAAGCATCTTTAAAACAAGCTCATTCATACCATTAAAAAAATTAAGTAAGTTTTTATTATCTTTTAGGTTTGACAAACATCCACCAAGAATAAGGGCGAAAAAAATTACTTGTAGCATATTACCTTCACTAAGAGACTTAAAAGGATTTTCAGGAATAATACCAAGCAATACTGTGAAAAAAGAAGGAGCTTCGTTA